>QCWH01000003.1:158904-174625 GCA_003149565.1 Marivita sp. XM-24bin2
TAGCAATCCCGAACCATCGCCTGCATCGCACAGATCATGCCATTGGTGTTGATCACCGCTTTGGGCGATCCAGTGGAGCCTGAGGTAAAGAGATACTTCACCACCGTGTCCGCCGACACTTCACCCCGCGCGGCATCAGCTTGCTGCGGCTCCCCGTTCAACAAGTCGTCAAAAGCAACGGCCCCCGCGTAATGCTCGCGTGCGGTCACAACATGACAGCCATCAGAAGAAATCGCATTGATCGCGGCCCCAAATGGCGCACCCCGATCCGCGAAAATGGCGCCCGGCTGCAGGGTCGCCGCGATATCACGCAGCTTTCCGTGGTCCTTCGACACCAGCGAATAGGCAGGCGAGACAGGCGCATAGGGGATACCCACGTAGAAGCACGCCGCCCCCAGCAACGCGTGCTCGAGACTGTTCTCCGACAGGATCAGCAAGGGCCGGTCAGGCCCAAGCCCCATCTCTAGAAGAGCACCGCCGATCCGCCGGGCCTGATCCCGCGCCTCTCCGTAGGCAATCTTGATCCACTGGCCATCCTCGCCGCGCCTTGCGATCCAAGGCTGCTGCGGCGTGAGGTTGGCCCACTTGTCGAGATAATCCGCCAATGTCGGCAGATAGCCCGTCAATTCACCCGGCTGTCGCATCAGGATCGTGCCGTCGTCACGGGTTTCAACATCGAATTCGGGCTGCCAGAAATCGGCGTTCCCAAAATCTGCCGTGATGTTCATGCTCCCCTCCCTTTGAGCACAATTACCGAGGTGCCATGCGGATTGCCCCATCGAGACGGATCACCTCTCCATTCAGCATGGGGTTTTGAGTGATCTGCGCCACCAGCTCCGCATATTCCGCCGGATCTCCCAACCGGGAGGGAAACGGCACCTGCGCCCCCAATGAGGTCTGAACCTCGTCGGGCAATTCCTCAAGCAACGGCGTCAGGAACAGCCCTGGCGCGATGGTACAAACCCGGATACCCTTGTCTGCCAAGTCGCGCGCCATCGGCAACGTCATCGACACGATGCCCCCCTTTGATGCGGCATAGGCCAGCTGCCCAACCTGCCCGTCAAACGCAGCGACAGAGGCTGTGTTCACAATCACCCCGCGCGCGCTGTCTCCGTCCACCGGATCTGCCGCGGCCATCCGAGCCGCCACCTGGCTTGCGCAGTTGAAGCTTCCGATAAGGTTCACGCGAATGGTCCGCTCGAACAGGGCCGGATCATGTGCCGCCCCTCGCGACACCGTCTTGGCAGCCCCACCGATCCCGGCGCAATTGACAAGGACCCTCGGCACACCGAAGTCCGCGACAGCAGCGTCAAGTCCTGCTGCCACCGACGCGGGGTCCGAGACATCCACTTCGGCATAAGCTCCACCGATAGCAGATGCATGCGAAGCAGCCTTCTCCACATCCCGATCAAACAGAGTGACCTTTAGCCCCCCCTCCGCCAGCCTCCGCGCCGTCGCGGCCCCAAGCCCGGACGCACCCCCGGTGACAATCGCCGCGCATCCGGACCAATCCTGCATCGTCACGCCTCAGTCGCGCGGATTTTTCCCAACAGGGACATCAACGTCGCCTTCTCGTCGTCGCTCAGGTTCGACAACAGCCTGTCTTCGTGTGCACGCACAGCAGCGCGCGCCTCAGCATAGGCCGTCTTGCCTTTGGCCGTCGGAACCAGTGCCTGCACCCGGCGATCCCCGGGAACATTGGTGCGCTTCAGCAAACCGCGCCCTTCGAGCTCATCAACAATCGCTACCAGCCCGGAGCGTTCGATCCCAAGCATCCGGGCCAGCCCGCTTGAGGTGACATTCGGGTATTGCACAACCAGCGACAGGGCCGAAAAAACCCTTGGCGCAAACCCGTCTTCGCCAAGGGTCCGACGGAAATCGGATTGAACGATGACATAAGCCCGCTTGAGATTGTAGCCGATGAACTCTTCAAGGTCCGGGGTTTCGACAAGCGCCTCGTCTTCGATCCGTTTGTCCGTCTTACGCACCGATGCCATCTGTCATCTCCTGTTGTCCCAGCAAGAATTATCCCATATTGTTAATCTAGTAAACAGTTTATCTCCGAAAGGGTTAGCATGAACCTCCCTGACCCCAAACTTGACCACGTCTGCACGCTCAACGTGACGCTCGACCCGATCCGCGAAATGGGTGCTGGCCGCGCCGGCGCACGTCGCATCATTCCGATTGTCGGCGGGACAGTCAGTGGCCCCCGCCTAAGCGGGCGCATCCTGAATGTTGGTGCCGACTGGCAGACACTCTTTTCCGATGGTCTCGCCGAGCTGGACACCCGCTACGCGATGGAGACCGACGATGGCGCGACAATCGAAATCATCAATTACGGTTACCGCCACGGCCCCAAAGATGTGCTGGAGGCTGTCGCACGTGGCGAACCCGTGGACCCCACATCCTACTACATGCGTACTCATGCGCGGTTAGAGACCGGCGACGACCGTTATGCGTGGGTCAATCGCACGCTTTTTGTGGGGGTTGGGGCACGCAACCAGTCCAGCGTGCAGGTCGAGCTCTACGCCATATCCTGACGCGCAGTCTGCGCCGCAATGTCCTTGGCAATCGCTTCTTTGTACAGGGTACGGATCCGGTGAGTCAGCGGGCGCTCACCCGATCCAATCGCCTTGCCATCAATCGACGCAACGGGCGTCTGCGCACCAAACGTTCCCGTCAGAAACGCCTCATCCGCTGAATAGGCTTCGTAGAGCGAATAGTTCTTTTCGAACACCGGGATTCCGTTTTCCTGGCAAAGGTCGATCACCTTCTGCCGCGTCACCCCGTTCATGCAATAATCCCCGGTCGAAGTCCAAACTTCGCCCTTGCGCACGATGAAGAAGTTGCAGGCGTTGGTTGTGTTCACAAACCCATGCGGGTCAAGCATCAGTGCCTCATCCGCCCCTGCCGCCTCGGCCTGAAGGCAGGCGATCACGCAGTTCAGTTTGGAATGGCTGTTGAACTTGGCGTCCTGGCTGTGCGGCAAGCCCCGCACCTGCGGGACCGAGGCCAGACGGATGCCCTGCGCCCGCAAAGCCTGCGCCGGTTTTGAGTGCTCCATGATGATCACCAGCGTCGGCCCGGATCGCGACAGGCTCGGATGCTGAAACGGCTTCACCTTGGTGCCCCGCGTCAACATCAACCGGCAGTGCACATCTGTCGTCATGCCGTTTGCTTCCGCCGTCATCCGCAGCGCTTCGGCGATCCCTTCGCGGTCCATGCCCACATCAAGGCCCACCGCGAAGCAGCTGTCGAAAAGCCGGTCCATGTGTTCGTCAAAGAATGCCCAGACCCCGTCATAAAGGCGCATGCCTTCCCACATGCCGTCGCCCAGCAGGAAGCCGGAATCGTAGACCGAGACCTTCGCCTCCTCGCGCGGATAAAGCTCGCCATTGATGTAGATAAGAATATCGCGGTTGCGCGCATCCTCTTCCGCATCATGGGTTGTGGTGTGATCGGTCATCGCGCCCGCTCCATCAGGTCCAATAGCTGCGTCTCAGACAGCGCCACGGGGTTTGCCTTCATCGACGACGAACTCACCGCATCCTTGGCCGCCTGCGCCCGCGCGGCATCGGTAATGCCCTGCGCATCCAGTCCCGGCAAACCCGCTTCGCGCGACCAGTCGTGCAGCGTGCCATACGCCTCATCCGGCGCACCACCAAAGGCCTGTGCGATCCAGCCCTGCACCTCGGCAATCCGCGCCTGCAAAACCGGATGGTCCCCGGCTTCGCCATTGGTCCGCAACCCATGTGGCAAGAGCGCGCCGCAAATCGCCCCATGTGCCGCGTTGGAGAGCCCGCCCAGCGGCCCGGCCAACCCGTGCACGACGCCAAGACCGGAATTCGCCAAAGCCAATCCACCGCACAGGCTGACCCAGGCCAGCGCATCCCGCGCCTCGGGGTCTTCGCCTGCCATGATCCGGCGGATCGCCACCAGCCCCTTGGGAATTGCCTCGCGGCATATCGCGTCAGTCAGCGGATTGGCCTTGGACGACAGATACGGTTCGATCACCTGTGTGACTGCATCCAGCCCCGAGGCCAGCGTCACCCCGCGCGGACAGCCGTCCGTCAGCGCCGGATCGACAATCGCCAGTGTCGGCAACATGCGCGGATCGCGCAGGCTCACCTTGCGCTGCGATTCGGGAACCGCGATCACCGCATTCTTGGTGACTTCGGCCCCGGTTCCAGCAGTTGTCGGCAAAGCCGCAAAGGGCAATGGCTCAGCCACAAGCGGCAGACCTTTGCCCACCACTTCCAGATGGTCAAGCATCGGCCCCGTCGCAGGCGTCAGTGCAGCAATCGCCTTGCCTGCATCGACCACAGCACCACCGCCAATGGCGATCACGGCCGTGGCACCCGCCTCCCGTGCCTGCGCAACCCCGGCCTCAATCAAAGCCACATCCGGCTCTTTGGCGACGGCAAACCCCGTCGCCACAACGCCCTCATCTTCAAGCGCCGCTTTGAGCCATGCCGCCCGCTGGGGCGTTGCCCCTGTGACCAGCAGAACCCGCGCACCCAGCGCCGCCAATACGGGCACTGCCTGCAACGCCTCACCGCGTCCGAACCTGATCAAGTCTGCTGTGGCAAAGGCAAAAGCGGTCATCGGGCACTCCCAGGTCAAGGTCTTGCCCCGAGATGTGCCTGTCTTTCCGGCCCGTGTCGAGGGCCGCCGCCTAAACTGTCTGCGGTACAGCTTCGCTGCGCAACCGCCCCGACGCCAGCGCAGCCAAAGCCACCATCACCGACGCCGTACCCAGCACCAACGGCAACCCACCGACCTGATAGCTGAGGCCGGATAGAACCGTACCCAACAGCCGCCCACCCGCATTGGCCATGTAGTAGAACCCCACATCCATCGTCACCCTTTCGCTCTGGGTGAAAGCAAGGATCAGATAGGAATGCAGCGCTGAATTGATCGCGAAAAGCGCGCCAAACACCAGCAGTCCGACCACCAAGGTCACCGTCAGCCACGTCTGCGGCTCCGGCGACATCAGCGCCGCGGCGGTCAACGCGATCGGCACCACCAGCAGCAGGAACGCCCATTTCCGGGCGTCCGCGATCAGTGTCTCCTCGCGCCGGTCCGCCGCGCGCAGCAGCTTTGGCGTATTGGCCTGCACAATCCCGTAAAGGATGACCCAAACCGCCATGAACGTCCCGATCAGGAAAAAGGCCGCACGGTTGCCCTCTGTCGTGCCATCCGACAGGACCGCGTAGAAATAGATCGGAATGCCCACCACGAACCACACATCGCGCGCGCCGAACAGGAACACCCGTGCCGCCGACAACCAGTTCACATTGGCGGATTTCGAAAAGACCTCTGAAAACTTCGCGCCTTTGCGCCCCTTCGGCAGACCCGACGGCATGAAGATGATGATCGCCAGAAGGATCACCGCCAGCACAGCCGCCATCGCATAGATCGCCGCGACAAAGCCAAACGTCGCCAAGAGCGCGGCACCCAGCAGGAACCCCACACCTTTCACCGCGTTTTTCGATCCGGTCAGTATGGCGACCCAGCGGAACAAACCTCCGGCCTCAGTGGGGGCAAGCAGTTTGACCGCCGACTTGGACGACATCTTGGCCAGATCCTTGGCCACGCCCGACGCGCCCTGCACACACATGACGAATGCGACCGAGGCGGTGATGGCCCATGTCGGGTCCAATTGCGCCAGCGCCAGCAACGCCACCACCTGCAATCCAAGCCCGGCATACAACGTCGAGGTCAGCCCAAACCGCGCCGCGATCCACCCGGCGGACAGGTTCGTGACCATCCCGGCGATCTCGTAGAGCACAAAGAGATAGGCCAACTGAACCGGCGAAAAGCCCAACGTGTGAAAGTGCAAAAGCACCAACATCCGCAACGCGCCATCGGTCAGCATGAACGCCCAATAGGCCGCTGTAACGGCGATATAGGCGGAAAGACCCTCGGGTTTGCTCACAGCCGACCGCCCACCATAAAAGCGACATCGACCAAGCGATGCGCATAGCCCATCTCGTTGTCATACCACGCGTAGACCTTCACCTGCGAACCGTTCACCACCATCGTTGACGGCGCATCAACGATGCTCGAGCGGGTGTCATTTGTGTAGTCGGTCGACACAAGCGGCCGTTCTTCGTACCCCAGAATATCCTTCAGCGATCCCTCTGCCGCCGCCTTGAACAGCGCGTTGACCTCTTCCACGGTGGTTGCGCGATCCATCTCGAACACGCAATCGGTCAGCGACGCATTCAACAGCGGCACGCGCACCGCATGGCCGTTCAGCCGCCCCTTGAGTTCGGGATAGATCAGCGTGATTGCCGTCGCGCTGCCCGTGGTTGTCGGGATCAGTGAATTCAAAGCCGACCGCGCTCGGCGCAGGTCTTTGGCTGGACGGTCCACGATGGTCTGCGTGTTTGTCACATCGTGGATTGTTGTTATTGATCCGTGACTTATCCCGATGTTCTCATGCAACACTTTCACAACGGGCGCCAAGCAGTTTGTCGTACAACTCGCTGCCGTAACAATATCATGAATTTCAGCATCATAGATGTCGTCATTCACACCGTAGACGATGTTTGCCGTCGGCCCATCCTTGACCGGAGCCGAGACCACGACTTTCTTCGCTCCCATTTGAAAATAGGGCGCGATCTTCGCCTCTGATTTGAAAACGCCGGTGCAGTCGATCACCACGTCCACGCCGTCCATCGGCAGCGCCGTCAGGTCTTTCGCGCCGACAAAAGGCAGGCGCACACCATCAATGGTGATGCTGTCCGCGTCATGCGAGAACTCGGCCTGCCAACGTCCATGCACCGTGTCGAACTCGAACAGATGCGCGTGCATTGCCGGATCGCCCACCGCATCATTGATCCACGCGATCTCCGCCCCCCGCTCCAACAGGGGTTTCAAGGCAAGCTTGCCAATGCGGCCAAGCCCGTTCAGCGCGTATGTCGTCATCTTCGGTCATCCCCATGAGAGTCGCGCGCTCATAACATGATGAAGGTCACAGTTTTGTAACGCTGAGCCGAAAACCGTACAGTTCAGCAGAGCAAACCGTACAGATGCGCCACGTGACTTTCGCATTGCGACGCGCGGCAAAACCCGTAAACCCGCTTCTGACGTTTCGACCGGAGACAAGCCATGTCGCTGCCCATCGCCAAGATCACCCCTGTGACCCAGCCTCTTGTGGGCCGTGTGACCCTGCCCGGCTCCAAATCCGTCACCAACCGCGCGCTACTGGTGGCGGCACTGGCACGTGGCACCAGCCGTCTGACGGGCATCCTGCGCAGCGACGATACGCATTACATGATGACCGCCCTCCGCCAGATGGGCGTCGGGATCACCGAAATCGACGAGACCACGGTTGAGGTCACAGGCTCCGGCACCCTGCACCCGACGGCCGAGCCGCTCTTCCTCGGAAATGCCGGCACCGCGACCCGGTTTCTGACCGCCGCGGTCGCTTTGGTGAATGGCACCACCATCGTCACCGGTGACGAGCACATGCAAAAGCGCCCGATCGCGCCGCTACTCGACACATTGCAAACGATGGGCGTTGACGCCACCTCCGAGACCGGCTGTCCGCCTGTCACGGTCAAGGGTACGAGCACCTTTCAAAACGGCGAGATCGAAGTCAGCGGCAAACTCTCAAGCCAGTATATCTCGGCCATCATGATGCTGGCCGCGATGGGCGACGGGGAAACCCGCATCACCATCGGAGGCGGCAAGATCGGCGCGGTGGGGTATCTGCACATTACAGCCGCTGTCATGCGCGCGTTTGGCGCGACGGTGAACTTCCCATCCGAAAACCAGATCATCGTCGCCCCCGGCGGTTATTCTGCCGCCGATTACCACGTCGAACCCGACGCCAGTGCTGCAACATACTTGTGGGCGGCGGAAAAATTGACCAGCGGCGACATCGACATCGGCACCGCCCCTGGCGACATGAACCAACCCGACGCCAAAGCATACCACATGATCGCCGCATTCCCGCAGATGCCAGCCGAGATCAACGGATCACAGATGCAGGACGCCATCCCGACCCTTGCCGTGCTGGCCGCGTTCAACGAAACGCCCGTGCGGTTTACCGGGATCGAGAATCTGCGGGTCAAGGAATGTGACCGGATTGATGCTGTGCACAAGGGGCTGTTGCAAGTACGCGAAGGCCTGGCGTCGGTCGAAGGTGACGACCTGATCGTGCATGCCGATCCCGCACTGACCAACCATGTGAGCGACGGGCTTATCGACAGCCATGCCGACCACCGCATCGCCATGTGCTTTGCTTTGGCCGCGATGAAGGTCAAAGGCGTGCGGATCGAAGACCCCTACTGCGTGTCCAAGACATTCCCCAATTATTGGGATGTGCTGCGTGGGCTCGGAGTTGAGGTTGAGATCAGCGAGAACTGAGCCTTTGAATCAGGGTAGCGCCGTCCTGTCGGGGTGGTGCTGAAAGCGCCGCCCCAGGTGGGCCGGGACGGCGCTGACCGGGCGTTGCGTGTGCTGACGACTCACTCCGCAGCGATCTGCGCCGCCGCCGTGTCACCCCGCAACGACACCCATTCGCCACCGCCGGTGTACCTCCAGCCGAGCCGCCCTTCGTCGTCCATGGCAAACAGCTTCAGCCAGCCATTGTCGAAAAGCGCTGCAACGCCCGCATGCCGCTTCAGGATCTCGCTGATCGCCTCGCGCGGCGCTTCGACAGCAACTGACAACCGCAGCGGATCATGCATGAATTTCTCACCGTCATGCACCGACTGCCAAGGCAAACCGCCGCGCAACACGCCACCATTGCCCTCGACCACACCGATCCCGCCGGTCACGTTGTGCAGCAGCTTGTTGCCTGCCCCGAACGCATCGGGGGCAACGGACGAGCCGTAATATTGCAGGCTGATCCAACTCGCCACGACCACCGGCGCGGTCAGGATCAGTTCCAGCACCTGGAAATTCTTGTCCTGCCGCCAGTCATAGCTGTGCAGGAACGACCGCCCCTCAAGGCTCCGCCCCGCGGTGCGCGACCGGGGTGCCGCAATGAAGGCCGAACACCCTGCAAGCCCCCATTCGGGCCGGGTTTCCGACCAGTTCTTCGCGCGCTCCATCACCGCCGCCTGATCTGTTGCCCGTGGCAGACGCGCCGACCGTTCCGTGCGCGTCACTTTGGCCGCCACCGACAGCGCCTGTTTCAACGCGGCAATCGTCGTCCCCTGCGTGTGTCCCGCAGGCAGATCATCTTCGTAAAGCCGCACCTCATCGGTCACCGTGTCATGCAGACCGGCAAGGAACACGGTGTCGGCGGGTACCTCGATGCCCTTCTCGACCAACCCAGCCCGCACCTCGGGTTCGTTCAGCAAAAGGGCCACCAGCCGCGCGTTCACATCGCCCGCATGTCCGCCGCAGGCCCCGCACTGCAACGCACTCGCATGGGGATTGTTGACCACCCCCGCGCCGTGACCCGCCAGCAGGATCACCTTGGCAAAGCCCGATTTCATCGACATCGCCGACAGGATCGTTGCCGCCATGCCGATCCTGTCCTCAAGCGTCAGGTTGTCAGATAAGGCCGGTGCCGGATCATTGCCAAGGCTCGGATGCTTCTGGGCCAGTGAATCCCGCACCAGTTTGCCGAGGTACAAGGGCCCGGTCGCCTCGACGAAAGCAAAACTCGACACCGCCGCCAGCCGGAACCGACCCCAGGCCCGCGTTACCCGCTTTGCCACACGGGTCAGCATGTCGCTGTCCTGCGGGTCGGTTGCAGCCGAGGTCGCACCGGGATTGATCAGAACCGGACCGCGTGTTTCCAAGACGTCCGAGGCAAAGCCGTGATGCGCCGCCGCGATGCCGAAGAAACCTGCGAAACCGATGGTCTCGATCCCATCGCCCGAAGCCTCCAGCGCCCGGCGGAACACTTCGGACCGCACGTCGATGCAGAACGCCGCCTGCACGTTCGGCACATCATCTTTGGTCGCCACCGGCTGCGCCAACGTCTTGTCCAGCGCGCGCGCCGCCGCGTGATCGGCTGCCGCCTGAAGCGCCGCGTCGATCAGATCGTCCTCGGTCGGGATGATGGGCTGGGCATGCGCCTCGAGCACTTTCCCCCATTTAGCGCCGATCTGGTCTTTGTACCGCGCCAGAAGCGCCGCCTCGAAAACCAGCTTGGCGGTCAAAAGGTCGGTGATGTCGTTGTTGCCATCGCCCTTCAGGTTCGCGCGAAACGCCTCGCCCGAGGCAAGCTGCGCCCAGCCACCGAGCCGCATCAGCAGCGTGTGGAAATAGCTCTCGCAAGCGTCTGCCGTGATCCCCATGTCCTCGGCGCATTTGGTCAGCGCGCCCCGTGCCGACATAGACATCGACGCCACCCGCGACGCAAACCCGGTCAGGCCGAAGATCTCGGGCGTCAGGTCGCGCTGCGCGAAGGACCGCCACGACAACCACGCCCGCGTCTTGGGCGCGGGCCAAAGCGCCTGACCCGTGTCGTAATGCCCACCCGCCCAGTGGCCGATCCGTTCGGCGACGAAATCCGGCCAGTTGATGTCCGACACCTCTTCGGCCAGATCGGCCAGTGTCGGAAGGGTCTCGGGCGCAGGCACGGTCTTGTCCATCGCAGCGATCAGGTCGTCTACCGTTGCCGCCAGATCCGGCACCTCGGCCAAACCGGCCTCAAGGTCTGCCACACTCAACTCGCCCGAAGCGAACTTGGCCTTGAAATGCGCCCTCTCTGGCACCGTGCGCACCCCCGCGACCCGCGCCAGCCGTGCGGCGGCCACCTGCAAAGGCTCGCCCGCCTGCCCGACATAGGGGTTTACCGCGACCGTTGCCTCAAGCGACCAGAGGGGCGGGATATGTGCGGCAGCGTTCTTGGCGCCTGCCATGATCTCGAGGGCCGGACCCGAAAACCGTTCAACCATTGTCAGCATGTCTTGATCTCCTGTCCTGTCCATTACCGTGACCGCGCGGCCCAGCCGCCTGTCAGCCGGTCAAACACCGCGTTGAGGTAAAAGCCGTTCGAAAGATGCACCCGCAGGCCTTGTGCTGCCGGATGGCTGGCCCAATTCGGGAAGGTCGCCTGTGCAAGCGCCACTGTGCCGAAACTGAGGATCGTCAGCACCATCAGCGCCCATTGCAGCGGGCCGGGGACCGGGGTTGCGGGCAGCGCGCCCGTGGTCAGCCAGATCGCGATGGATTGCAACGCGAAGTAGCTGAGCGTCGTCGCCACCGAATAGGCCGCCATACGCCGGGTCAGAACCTCGGGCGCGTGATCGGCCAGACCTTGCGCCAGCAGATAGGCCACGCCCATCACCAGCACCGCACCCAGCGCAATCGCCTGTGCCGACTTGCCGTCGATGCCCAGCAGCAGGCCCAGCGTGCCGTAGATCGCCAGTGCAATGGCGAAGGCCTTGAGCACCGCCTTACCATTCGGGATCGCCACAGGGCCCGGCCGCCGGATCGACGCCACCTGTGCGACGGCACCGCCCGAGGCAAGGAAGGCATGCGCCTTGTAAAGCGAATGCGCCACGATGTGCAGCAGCGCCAGTGGGAACAGCGCGAGACCACATTGCAGGATCATGAAGCCCATCTGCGCAACGGTTGACCATGCAAGCGAGGTTTTGACCGAAGGCTGGGTCAGCATGACCAGACCGCCGAACAAAGCCGAGAACCCACCGAGGATCACCAGAACCGAAAGCACGCCGGGGGCCAGCAGCATCACGTCGGCAAACCGGATCAGCAGGAAGCCCCCCGCGTTCACCACACCTGCGTGCAGCAGGGCCGAGACCGGCGTCGGCGCTTCCATCACCTCGGTCAGCCAGCCATGGGTCGGCACCTGCGCCGATTTGAACAGCGCCGAAATCGCCAGCAGTCCAGCCGCAAGGATCGCGGCACCGCCGCCCTCACCTGCGCGTGCAGCCTCGATGATCGTGTGGATGTCCGCCGTGCCGTAGGCCGCCGCCAAAGCGAAGGCACCTGCGATCAGGCCTGCGTCCGACGCTGCCGAACACAGCGCCTTCTTCCGCGCCGCCCGTTGTGCCGCCGCCCGTTCGGGGTAGGTCAGCAGAAGCCGGTTCACACATAGGCCCACCGCCCCCCAGCCGATGATCAGCTGGATCAGATTGCCCGCGGTGACAAGCAGAAGAACCGACGCCAGACCAAGGCTCAACCAGCCCAGGAACCTCGTCTGGTTCTGTTCACCATCCGTGTAGGTCACTGCAAACCGCATCACGACCCAGCCGATGAAACTTACCAGCATCAGCATGGTCACGCTCACCGCGTCGATCCGGGCGGCAAAACCCATCTCGGCCGCGCCGATCAATGGGCTGGTCGCTGATCCGTTGGTAATCAGCAGCGCCAACACGCCCAGCGACACGACCATCGCGGCCAGACCGGCATATTCGCCAAGTCGCAAAAGCGCTGATCCGCGCGGCAGGTCACGGTTCATATAGAACGCGCCAATCAGGGCGAAGAACAATGGCGCAAGAAGCGGCAAGGCGGTGATCATGATACGGTCTCCTTTGAGGGCGTGATCTTGACCGGGGAGGTAGCCTGCGGCTTTAGTGAAGAAAAATACATTGTTTGGTATCAATCGTTCATTTAAATAGAACGAATGTCGGATCTCAATTACCACCACCTGCGCTATTTCTGGGCCGTGGCCCATGACGGCAACCTCACGCGGACGGCCGAGCGGCTGAATCTGTCGCAATCGGCTTTGTCGTCGCAAATCAAACAATTGGAAGAGCGCCTAGGCCAGACACTTTTTGAACGCCGGGGCCGCGCCCTGCACCTGACCGAAGCGGGTCGCATTGCTTTGGACCATGCGGACACGATCTTTTCCGCTGGCAAAGAACTGCTCGACACCTTGCGCGAAACCGCCCGCCCCGCCCGCGCCTTGCGCGTCGGTGCGCTCTCTACCCTGTCGCGCAACTTCCAAATCACCTTTTTGGAACCGGTCCTTGGCCGCCCCGATGTCGAAGTTATCCTGCGCTCCGGCAGCGCGGCAGAGCTCTACGCCGCTCTGGATGCGCTGAACCTCGATGTCGTTCTGACCAACACGCCCCCGTCCCGCGACGCGATCAGCCCCTACCTGACACAGAAACTGGCCGATCAGACCGTGGGCCTCTTTGGCACGCCCGACCGGGTGCGCGGCAAGCGCCCGTTCGAAGAACTGGTGGCTGACCATCCGCTGATCCTGCCCACCCGCGACACACAGATCCGCAACGCCTTCGACACACTCTTGGCGCGGGTCCAAGCCAAACCTACAATCGCGGCCGAGGTTGATGACATGGCCATGATCCGGCTTCTTGCCCTGCGGGGCACCGGACTGGCCGTAGTGCCGCCCATCGTCGTGAAGGACGAATTGGCGCGCGGGGAATTGGTGCAGGCGGCGATGCTGGATCTCCATGAGCTGTTCTACGCGGTCACGCTGGACCGGCGCTATCCGAACCCGCTTCTGAAGGAGTTGCTGGAGGTAGCTGGGCGCTGACTCCCGCCGTCGCAAAGCGGCGGCGACGCGTCCGCCCGGGTGGGCGCTTGCTCTCTGTCCGACTCAAATGTTCATTCAGGGAATGATCTCGAACTTCATCACATCGACCATTCCCCGGTCGGTGATCTTGAGCGCCGGAATGACCGGCAGCGCCAGAAACGCCAGTTGCAGGAACGGCTCGTTGAGCGTGACGCCCAGGCTTTTGGCCGCCGCACGCAGGTCCACCAGCCGGTCATGCACCTCTTCAAACGGCTCAAGGCTCATCAGCCCGGCCACCGGCAGCGCCAGTTCAGCCAGCACCTCGCCCTCCGCCGCCACGACAAACCCGCCCTCGATCTCGGACAGTCGGTTCGCTGCCACCGCCATGTCGGCATAATCAACCCCGACGCAAGCGATGTTGTGGTGATCGTGGCAGACGGTCGAGGCAATCGCCCCGCGTAGTAGCCCAAAGCCCCGCACGAAGCCGGTGGCGATGTTGCCGTTCTTGCCATGCCGTTCGATCACCGCGATGCGGATCAGGTCGCGTTCCGGGTCGGGCCGCTTGTCGCCGTCCTCGACCGCAATGGACTCATGCAGATGCTCAGTGATGATCTTGCCCTCGACGATGCCGATCACATCCGTCCCGGACCGGTTGCCCTTGGCGCGGAAATCCTCGGGGGTCAGATGCGGCGCGTGGACCGAGCCTGTGCCTACGGGTTCGATTTTTGACCGTTTGGTAAAATTCCCCGCCGAGGCCTCCACCCCGGCGCAGAACACGGTCTGCACATCACAGGCGTCCAACGACCGAACCGCAACGATATCCGCCCGCCTGCCCGGCGCGATCAACCCGCGATCCTTGAGCCCAAACGCCTCGGCTCCCGACAGCGACGCGGCGCGATACGCGGCGAGCGGCGGCGTGCCAAGGGCGATCAATGTTCGGATCATATGATCCAGATGCCCCTCCTCCGCGATGTCGAGCGGGTTCCGATCGTCCGTACAGAGGCACATATACGCAGAGGTGCGCTCGGTCAGCAGCGGTTGCAGCGCATGCAGGTCTTTCGAGACGGAGCCCTCGCGTATCAAAACGCGCATCCCCTTTTGCAGCTTCTCGCGCGCTTCTTCGGCGGTGGTCGCTTCGTGTTCCGTGGAGATCCCGGCGGCGATATAAGCGTTGAGATCCATGCCGCGCAGTTGCGGACAATGGCCGTCGATATGACCGCCCTCGAACAGATGCAGCTTTTCCATGACCTGAGGATCACGATGGATCACGCCGGGATAATTCATGAATTCCGCGAGCCCAATGCCCGACGGATGGCCCATAAGGTTTTCCAGATCTGTCGCCAGCAACTCTGCCCCGGCGGTTTCCATATGGGTGGACGGCACGCAGGATGACAATTGCACGCGGATATCCATCAATGTGTGGCGGCTTGCCTCCTGAAAATACCGGATGCCCGCCGCGCCGATGACATTGGCGATCTCATGCGGGTCACAGATCGCCGTTGTGACACCGTGCGGCGCGACGCAGCGGTCGAATTCGTAAGGCGTGACCAAAGAGCTTTCGATGTGCAAATGCGTATCGATGAAACCGGGCACCAGGATCAGGCCCGACATGTCGCGGATCTCGGCGCCATCATACGTCCCGCAGGTGCCCGCGATCATACCGTCGCAGATCGCGATATCCCCATCGAGCAGATCGCCCGTCACCAAATCAAGCGTCTTGGCACCCCGCAGAACAAGGTCGGCAGGCGCGTCGCCGCGGCCAACGGCGATACGGCGGTCCAGGGGTCTGGAATGAGACATATGGGTTTGGCTCCTGTTGCGTTTGAACCAGACTATGCCACGCGCTCAGCAATCACCAAGCCTGTGATTTTAGCGGTAACGACTCAGACCATCAGGAAAGCCGTAATTTTGAGCCGCCGACGGAAAATCGGGCACCTTGTTTAGTACACCACGGCATACCGGATCAATATGTCACACCCGGAAGGCGAGCCGTCGGGAGCACGTTTCCGTCTTACGTTATCGCAAACAGACAAAACCAGCCTTTCGGCAACTTGTCTTGTTTTTGAGGGATTTACGCAATGTCGGGTAAATTAATTTACACCTTTTCCAACATATATGAAAAATATTTACATCTAACTATATGATTTTTATTTGCTTATTTATTTGTTTTCATCATCGCGTATGATCCCGCCAAGCCGCGATAACACGTCTGTGATCGCAGTCTGAAGCGCCCGAGGAGGATCGGGCTGCGCGAGGGAGACCAAGACCATGAAAGATCAATCCACCACCGAAAGCCCTGCCGTG
>QCWH01000004.1:0-48916 GCA_003149565.1 Marivita sp. XM-24bin2
ACGACGTGTCATGATTGATCTTGGCCGATACACCCAAGCCGCTTCCGCCGCGATGTGTGTCGACATGCGCAACGCTCTCGCCAGCGCCGCCCGCTCTCGCAATGTCCCCCACAAAGAACTCCCCTCTGGCGGCGGCCATGACTGTGCAACCTTCGCGAGCCTCGGGATTCCCTCGGCCATGGTGTTCATCCGAAATCGAAATGGCAGCCACAATCCGGACGAACACATGGATTTCAGCGATTTCGCGGCGGCATGTGATGTGCTGACGGAATGGGCAACGACCCGCATGTCTTGAGACTGGAGTGGGTTCGCCAGACGCCGGACGCCTGAACGATCGCAAACGACCGTCGGGGCATTGCCAAGTTGTTTTCGGCTGGCCGAGTGCGGCCTGGCCCAAGTCAGTCACGCGGGCATCTCGCGAGCATCGGCTGTCCACAGACTGAACGCATCAGCCAGGACATGACGATAGGAGTTGGCGGTGAGGCGATAACGGCGGGATCTGAAGATGGTGTCGATTTAGTCGTGGGCGGCGAGGAACCGCTGCGCCTGCCTGGGTGACTTTAAACGCCCCATGATTTTCTCTCGCCGCCGCCGTCGGCCTGTGGCTGCCCTCGATCCTGTTGTTGAGGCCCTTGTGTGCCCAGTGATCGGCATCTGGTGCCTGGCGGGCGATCGGCTTTATGTAGCTGCGCAGCTTATCGGTGATGACGACTCTTTGATGGCTGAATTGAGCAATCAGCCTTGATAGAAAGCGTTTGGCGGCCTTCGCATTGCGGCGTGTCTGAACCAGAATGTCGAGCGTGTCGCCATTGGCGTCGACCGCACGCCACAGCCAGTGCTTCACGCCATTGATCGGGATCACAACCTCGTCCATGTGCCATTTGTCGTTCGAAAACGGTCGTCCGCGACGGATACAATCGGCAAAATGCGCCCCAAATCGGTTCACCCAAAGGCGGATTGTTTCGCGGCTAACGATGACGCCACGCTCCGCCAAAAGATCTTTCACATCCGCAGTGCTCAGGGCAAAGCGGTGGTGAGCCCAAACCACATAGGCCACGGCCTCACACGGGAAACGAAAGCCCTTTAAGCGCGGCGTGGTAAATGGGATCAGCATGCCAGGCCTCGACCGGCTTCGACAGCCACAAACAACATGGCAATGCCGCACCATTCAGTTGTTGCGCGGGCAGGAACAGTGGCCAGGTCCAAAAATCCATTCGTCCATGATCAATCCAAAGTACCGCCACTCCATTCAATTCGTGCGTCGGGAATACGTCTCGGACCAAGTCGACATAGGCAGAAAGCTGCGGCCAAGGGCGCCGTCCGATTTTAACGAATATCCACGATAGCGGTCGTCACGTGCGACATTTGGCCAGCCATGAAAAGCAATGCTGGTTCACTTATCTCCAGCGAGCTTGTCCGCCATGATCCGATAGTATTTCTCAAATGGAATTTTATAGTCTGCGGTTGTCGCGCAGGCTGTGTCCGGCGAGGTGTCTGGGGCATCGAGGAAGGCTGCGGCGATGGTGCCCGCGCAGATGTCGAGGCTCATCGATATCAGGATATGGCCGTTGGCCGGCCATTCAAGCAGCATCGATCGTGGCAGGTGGCGGTGCACTTCGCGGCCATATACCACCGCCGTCTGCGTATCGAGACCGCCCCCGTAGATGAGCGTCGGGATGTCGCTTTTCACATGGGCGAACATCTACTCGCGGGTGAAAGACTGAGGAAAATGGCCGCAGACCTCGTGGAAGCGCCTGTACGTGTCCAAAGACTGGGTCAGAAGGCCCGGATAGGGTGTCGCGGCAATGAAGGCCTGCGCCACCTCGGGCGGGTTGAAGCCGATGTCCTCTTGGCAGTTGATCGACCAGAGAGCGCCCTGCGAAACGAAATCGCGCTCGGGCAGGCCAAGGAGGTTCGCGCCGAGGCCGGCAATGCCGGGCGAAGTCGTTCCCCGCTGATCGAAAAGGATGATATCCCCTGGTTCTCGTGCCGGTTGCAGGTTCTGGTGCAGTTGCGGAATGGTCGCCAGTTCATGGAGCGCGGAGGCGCCGGGCCCGCCGGAAGGGTAGATCAAGGGATCGCTTTCTGTCGCCTCGCCGGTCGATTGCAGCCTGAGCCATGCCAGTTCGATGCTTCGACCTTCGGGGTCGTCATGGTTTTCGGGCACCACGACGATACCGCAATCGTAGGTCCTGCCTTCCTTCTCGGTCTCGTAGGGCAGCTTGACGGGACAGGGCACGGCTTCGACCATGCCGAGATCGAGTGGGGCGGCTGAGACCGGCACGGCAACGAGCAGAAGCGTTATGGTACAGGCCAGAAGCGATTTCATCTTCATCTCCATGGCAGGACGTTCCGAAACCTGCGCCTGGCCCAATGCCCTGCTCCCGCAAGCAACGTCGAACCGCGTCATCTGCCCGGGCCAGTTGGCCGGTCGAACAGGAGCTTCCCGCAGTGATCCGCCTGCCAGCCGCCGAATAGAGGGCAGTGCACCCGGTCGCGAACAGGACCTCGACCTCTCCGGACGTTCGTTGGCGCAGTTCCGGCACATCGGGTTTGGCCGGAGCGGCATTCCCCGGAGGATCGCTCTCCACCAGGTAGCGGCCGGAGCCCCAACCCTGGATCCGCCCGTCGGTCGTCTCCACCTTGCACCAGCGCGCGGTGCCAAAGCTCTTGCAGCCGAGATTTCGGAAGATGACCCCGCTGGGCGCGCGCATGACAACCGGGTTCCCGATGCCGGGTCCGGACCGGATGTTCAGGATGTCATTGGCCGAAACGCCCACGACCTTCAGGAAGTCCGGCCCGACCGCGAGACCGTCGGCGAAATCGGGACGCGCGGTCGCCGCGCCCGCGACGGTGATCGCAACCTCCATCGTTTAAGACGCCGTCTCGTTGCGGCGCGCGGCGTTGCGCATCAGATAGACGCGTACCCGGTAGGTGCCGGACCAGATCAACGTGCCGTCATAGCTGTTGCCACTGGTCGATCCGACTTGCAGCGCCGTCGGATCCGAGCCCGCCGTGAGGTTGAAGTAGGCCGATGGATTGTCCGTCCGGAAGTCGATCGTCATGCGCTGGCCGGCCGCCGCATCCAGCAGATAGTCCACGATCTCGTCACCGGTGATCTGCCCCTGTAACCCCGCGGACGTCGCACCGGAGGCGACTTGCACGCGCTGCGACGGTTCTTGAGCGACTTGCGCTGCTCCGTCATCAGCCAACCTGTCAACTTCTCGGCATAAGGGTCGAGCTTGCTCGGCCGCGCAGGTGTCTTGAACTGGGGCTCAACGATCCCTGCCCGCAGATACTTCTTGGATGGTGTCACGCGATAGCCCAGCCCGCCGCGCAACCTTGCGGATGGGCATCTTGTCTCGCAAAGCCCAAAGTCGAATGACGCTCAAAAATCCCATGTCGATCACTCCAATATCCGCTGACAAATCCATGGCGGCACATCTGGGTGTGTTCACGATCCCCCTCGGCGACGGGACGGTGAAAAAGAACCCCGCACCGTAAAGCACCGACATCGCCCGCGTGTAGCAGTCGCGCTTGTGAATCCGGCAAGCCATGCAGGACAACCCTACCGTCCGACGGGGCCTGAGCATTTGTCGCCAAACGACATCGCGGCGGCGATGGGCCGCGCATTGGGGCGAAAGGTCCATTACAAGGACAATTCAAACGTATTATGCTCAAAGCGCTGAAGGCCGGGCCGCCTCAAACTATTCGGTCGCAGCCGTGACGCAATTGGCGCTCTATGCCGACGAATACCACCGGAGCGCGTTTGCCGTAGCGGCACCCACCCACAATGTATTCCGGGTCAGCGGACACATGCCCGAAACCTTTGAAACGATCGTCCGCCGCCATGTCGAAAGCCGGTCGCACCTGACCCCAGGCTTTGGGCGCACGATTGGGGCAATGAGAGAATTCCTGAAGTTCCTGATGACGCGGCATTTTGATTTCAAAAAGGCCGAGGACGCGCGGGACTACGTACACTTCGCCAAGCCGGAGGTCATACATGACAACGCCGAATGGCGCGACAGTCATGGTGCTTTGGTCAGCGGCCGCGAACCGCAGCGAGCTGCCTCGTTGCCCGGCACCCGCAGGCTAGCATGCGATGCAGCGTCTTGCCGCAGTTTGGCAAAGCTGTATCGCGTGCCATCCTTGCGCGGGCGTGTTGCAGCTACGCAAGACCTGCGGTTAGTGTAGCTCCAAGGAGGGTCCATGACCGCGCTGACACCAGATGAACCCCTGCAGGCGTTTGACGATCAGACGTGGCGAGATGTCGTTGCGGCGATGGACCGGACGTATTCAGAACTGGTGGATTATCAGGAACGGCTCGAGGCTCAGAACCGTGAACTTGATGAGATGCGCCAGTTCATGGGGTCGGTGCTGTCGTCGATTTCCGAACTGCTGATTGTCGTAGACCGGACACTCACAATCGAACGCACCGGCGGGGCGTTCTCGGCTATTCTGGGCCTTGAGACGGCGCTTGAGCCCGACACGCCGCTTGGCGCGCTGCTGGATGCTAAGGCAGACACAGTCCTGCGCGGCGTGATCACTGAGGCGATGCGCGACCGCCGCCCCCGCGTTGTCGAGGTGGGGTTCCTCACGCCTGATGGCCCGACACCCCTTGAGGTGAGCGTCAGCCCAAGGCTTGACCAGCGCGGCCGCAGCCAAGGAGTTGTGTTGGTGGGCCGTCCCCTAGGCGAGCTCCGCAACGCCTATCGCGAGTTGGAAGCCAGCCACACCGCGCTGCAAAACGCACAGGCGCAACTGGTGCAACACGAAAAGCTGGCCTCGCTGGGTCGACTGGTGGCGGGCGTGGCGCATGAGCTGAACAACCCGATCAGCTTTGTCTACGCCAACACCCACGCGCTTGAGAAATACACCCGGCGTTTCGAGACCTATTTTGATGCGGTGCAGGCGGGCAAAAGCCGCCCCGAACTGGTGGCCCTGCGGGATGAGTTGAAACTTGACCGGACGGTAAAAAATCTGCGTGGCGCGATCGATGGGGCCAAGGACGGTGCCGAGCGGGTGCGCGACATCGTCGAGGACCTGCGCCGCCTGAGCGCTGACGGGTCGGGCGAGAAGGTGCGCTTTGACGTGGTCCAGACCGCCCGCACCGCCGCCGACTGGGTGGTGCGTGGCACCAAGACACCTGTCCGTATTGCCGTGTACGGCGCAGAGCAGGCATGTGCCATCGGCAATCCCGGTCATGTCCAGCAGATCGTGATGAACCTCGTTCAGAACGCCATCGACGCGCTGGCCGACACCACGGATCCGTTGGTCACTCTGAGCGCCAAAGAGCACGAGGGAAAAGCCGTACTCCAGGTTACGGATAACGGTCCGGGCATTTCCAACACCGATGCCACGGCCATTTTCGACCCCTTCTTCACCACCAAACCGGTCGGCAAAGGTACCGGGCTGGGCCTATCGATCTCGCAGAAGATCGCGCAGGAAAACGGCGGGACGCTGACCCTTGCCCGAACAGGCCCAGATGGTAGCTGTTTCGAACTGAGCCTGCCCGCGGGAGACCCTGAATGAACATCCTCTGGCTGCAATCGGCAGGCTGCGGCGGCTGCACGATGTCGCTTCTGAACGCGGAATCCCCGGGCGTGTTCGACCTTCTCGACAATGCCGGTCTGCGATTCCTCTGGCACCCAGCCCTGTCGCAGGAGACCGGCGGCGAGGTGCGGCGGATACTGGACGACGTGGAGACCGGGCGCTTGCCGCTCGATATCCTCTGCATCGAAGGCTCGATCCTGACTGGTCCCAAGGGCACAGGGCGGTTCCAGATGCTGTCTGGCACCGGGCGTTCCATGCTCGATTGGGTGCAAAGCCTTGCACCGCGCGCCGCGCATGTGGTGGCTGTGGGCACATGCGCGACCTATGGAGGTGTGACCTCGGCTGGTGGCAATCCAGCGGGGGCCATCGGTGTGCAGTATGACGGCCGTAACCCCGGCGGCGCCCTGCCCGAAAGCTTTCGCAGCGGATCGGGCCTCCCTGTAATCAATGTCGCAGGCTGTCCGACGCATCCTGATTGGGTGACGGAAACCCTGATGCTGATCGCGGCGGGCGAGATGCGGGCCGATGCGCTGGACGCACTTCAACGCCCGCTCTTTTATGCCGAGAACCTTGTCCACCACGCTTGTCCAAAAAACGAGTTTTACGAATACAAGGCCAGCGCTGAAAAGCCCGGCCAGATGGGTTGCATGATGGAGCATCTGGGCTGCGTCGGCACGCAGGCGGTCGGCGATTGCAACATTCGCGGCTGGAACGGTGGCAGTTCCTGCACCCGCGCGGGCTATGCCTGCATCAACTGCACGGCACCCGAATTCGAAGAACCCAGTCACCCGTTCAGCGAGACCCCGAAATTCGCAGGCATCCCGGTTGGCCTGCCGTCGGACATGCCGAAAGCCTGGTTCATGGCGCTGGCCTCTTTGTCCAAGGCGGCGACACCCAAACGGCTGTCAGACAACGCCGTGGCGGACCGGATCAAGGTCACGCCGACTCTCAGGATCAAACAGAAATGACCACGCGATCCCTGCTTGTCGGCCCGTTCAACCGCGTTGAGGGCGATCTTGAAATCCGGCTCGAGGTCGCGGACGGCCATGTGTCGGCGGCCTATGCCAACTCTCCGATGTTCCGGGGCTTCGAGGTGATGATGCTGGGCAAGGACCCGATGGATGCGCTCACCATCACGCCGCGCATTTGTGGCATCTGTTCGATCAGCCAGTCGGCGGCGGCTTCGGCTGCGCTGGGTCATCTGGCGGGTCGCGCGCAACTGCCGCAAGGCGCTTTGGCGACCGCGATCATGCACGGGATCGAAAATGTTTGCGATCACCTGACCCACTTCAATCTGTTCTTCTGCGCCGATTTCGCCCGCCCGGCCTATGCGGGTCGCCCGTGGCATGACCGGGCGGTGGCGCGGTTCACCGCGATGGACGGCTCGGCGGTGCGGGCCTGCATCGCGGCACGGGCAGACATCCTGCACATTGTTGGCCTTCTGGGCGGCAAGTGGCCCCACACCCTGGCGATCCAGCCCGGTGGCGTGACCCGTGCGCCGACAATGCGGGACCGTATCCGCATGGGCAGCACGCTGTCGTCCTTCCGCCGCTATCTGGAAACCACGCTTTTTGGCGCGCCGGTCGAGACCTTCGCCGAACTGCCCAGCGCGGAAGCGCTGTGCGGGTGGGACAAGGGCGATGCCGGTCTTTTCATGGAGATCGCCGACGATCTGGCACTGGACAAAATGGGATTTGGTCCCGGGCGTTACCTGTCTTTTGGCGCTTATCCCCTGCCCGAGGGCCGCGTTTTTGCGCAGGGCGTCTGGCAGGACGGCACGCTGTCGCCGGTGGACACCAGCGCGATCCGCGAGGACCTGAGCCATGCCTGGATGCATGGCGACACCGCGCACCCGTCCAAAGGCGAAACGCACCCGGACGAAGACATGCAGGCCCCCGCCTATAGCTGGTGCAAGGCGCCGCGCTTTGCCGGGCAGAGCATGGAGACCGGCGCCTTCGCTCGCCAAGTGGTGGATGGGCACCCTGCGGCATTGGAGTTGGCCGCGCAGGGATCGAACGTCCGCGCCCGCGTGGCGGGGCGGCTGCTCGAAATCGCGCGCACGCAGATCCTGCTGGAACGCTGGGTGGCGGCGCTTAAGCCCGAAGCGCGGTTTATCGAGGATGTGCCCCTGCCCGGCCATGGCTCTGGCGAAGGGCTGGTCGAGGCAGCACGCGGGGCGTTGGGGCATTGGATCAGCGTCGAGAACGGACGGATCAGCGGCTACCAGATCATCGCGCCGACGACATGGAATTTCAGCCCGCGCGACGCGGCGGGACAGCCCGGCCCGGTCGAGGCGGCATTGGTCGGCGCTAAGGTGGGTGAGGCCGAGGACACGCCGCTCACCGTGCAGCACATCGTGCGCAGCTTTGACCCATGCATGGTGTGTACGGTGCACTGATGGACGGTCTGCGCATCCGCGTGCGCGGGCAGGTTCAGGGGGTCGGGTTCCGCCCTTTCATCTGGCAGCTGGCGCGGCGGTTCGGGATCACGGGAGACGTGTTGAACGACCCTGAGGGGGTATTGATTCACGCCTGCGGGCCTGATCTCGATGCCTTTGTTGCGGCCATCGCCAGCGACGCACCGCCCTTGGCGCGGGTGGATGCGGTCGAGACAGCACCGCATATCTTTGACGCAAAGCCGAGCACGTTTGAGATCACCGCCAGCCAGGGCAGCGGCGCGGAAACACGGGTGACGCCCGATGCCGCGACCTGCCCCGATTGCCTTGCTGATATTCGCGGCTCCGATCCCCGGCGCTCGGGGTATGCGTTCACCAATTGCACCCATTGCGGGCCGCGTTTCACCATCCTGCACGGCCTGCCTTATGACCGCGCAAAGACGACGATGGGTGTCTTCGGGATGTGCGACGACTGCGCTGCCGAATATGCCGACCCGGCCGACCGCCGTTTCCATGCGCAGCCTGTGGCTTGCGCGGTCTGTGGCCCGCAGCTTTGTCTGGACCACGGCGAGGACGTGGTGGCGCGCGCTGCCGAACGGCTCTTGGCGGGCGAGATCCTCGCCATCAAGGGGCTAGGCGGGTTTCACCTGTGTTGCGATGCGACCAATGCCGAGGCGATTGCCACGCTCCGCACGCGCAAACACCGGCCAACCAAGCCGCTGGCTCTGATGGGGCGTTGGGAGGAGATCGAAGCGCACGCCTCCCCCTCGCCAGAGGAACGTACCGCTTTGTCCTCAAGCGCCGCACCCATTGTGCTGCTGTCCCATCAAGGCACCCTGCCCGACGCACTCGCCCCCGGTCAGGACCGGCTGGGCTGGATGTTGCCCTATACCCCGTTACACCACCTGCTGCTCGACACAGTGCGGTGCCCGTTGGTGATGACCTCGGGCAACCTGTCGGGAGAGCCTCAGGTGATCGGCAATGACGAAGCGGTGGAGAAATTGGGCGGGTTTGCCGATGGCATCCTGTGCCACAACCGCGACATCGCGCGGCGTTTGGATGACAGCGTAATGCAAGTGACCAAATACGGCCCGATGATCCTGCGCCGTGCCCGTGGGATGGTGCCGGACACGCTGCGACTGCCGCCGGGGTTTGAAGAGGCCCCACAGGTCGTGGCCTTCGGCGCGCATCTGAAATCCGCGATCTGCCTTGTGAAGAACGGTCAGGCGCTTCTCTCTCATCATCTGGGCGATCTGGACGACCCGCTGACATGGGACGAGTTCGTGAAGGCCGATGCGGATTATGCGGCGCTGTTCGATCATCACCCCGAGGTCTTCGCATGCGACTTGCATCCCGGCTACCGGTCCTCGCAGCACGCAGCGGCGCGAGCGGGGGATGCCTTGGTCGAGGTGCAGCACCACCATGCCCATCTGGCCTCCTGTCTCGCCGAAAATGACTGGCCACTGGATGGTGGTCCCGTGGCAGGGATCATTCTGGACGGGTTGGGCCTTGGGTCGGATGGTACGATCTGGGGCGGCGAGGTATTGCTGGGCGATTATGCCGGGTTCACCCGTGCTGCGCATCTGCAACCCGCCCCGCTGCCCGGCGGCGATATGGCGAGCCGGGAGCCGTGGCGCAACCTGTTGGCGCGACTGGATCAGGCGGGGTTGTCGGTTGTGGCTGATACGATGCTGGCGGACGCTCCGCGCGACGTACTAAGGCAGGCGATAGCCAAAGGGGTGAACGCGCCGCTGTCGTCGTCCGCAGGTCGGCTATTCGATGCCTTTGCAGCGCTCCTTGGGTTTTCAGGTGCGCAGAGTTTCGAAGGTGAGGCCGCAATGCAGTTGGAGGCGATGGCCCTGCGCGCGGGGTCTGCTGTGGGCAGCCCCTACCCGTTTGCTGAAACGGATGGCGTGATCGACCCCGCGCCGATGTGGGACGCGGCGCTGGCCGACCTGCATAAGGGAACGGGAAAAGAGAAGATGGCCTTGCGGTTTCATGCGGGCCTGGCTCAGGCGTTTGCCACCACTGCCAAACAGTTGCTAGAGGACGATCACGCCAAGGCGGTGGCCCTGTCTGGTGGCTGTTTCCAGAATGCGCTTCTGCTTGAGATGACGATCAAAGCCTTGGGCGACGCCCCTATCCTGCTGCACACCAAGGTGCCGGCAAATGATGGCGGGCTGGCGTTGGGACAGGCGCTGATTGCGGCAGCTCTTGATTCCGGCGACCGGTAAGAGCGCAACCACCCCTGTCGCCAAACGGTTATCATCCAGCCGAAGGAAACACCTTTAGCCTTCAGGAAAAATCCTCCAAGAAATTGATATAATTATGTAATATCCAACCTTCGGTGCTGCTGCACTTTTTCAAACCCTTCCGCTCCGGTCCGCCCCATCAAGAGAATGGACCTTTTTCACTGACGGCTTGTGTCGTCAGATTCACCGCGGAGGAGACCGGTTTGGCCGATATAGAAACCTTCTACGATGTCATGCGCAGTCAGGGGATTACCCGGCGCAGCTTCATGAAATACTGCGCGCTGACTGCCAGCGCTCTGGGGCTTGGCCCTGCTTTCGTTCCGAAGATCGCCAACGCGATGGAAACCAAACCGCGCACGCCCGTGATCTGGGTGCATGGGCTGGAATGCACGTGCTGTTCGGAATCCTTTATCCGCTCGGCGCACCCGCTGGCGAAAGACGTGGTCCTGTCGATGATCAGCCTCGATTACGACGACACGCTGATGGCGGCCGCCGGCCATGCGGCCGAGGCGGCGATGATGGACACGATCGAAAAATATAAAGGTCAGTATATTCTGGCCGTCGAAGGCAACCCGCCGCTCAACGAAGACGGGATGTTCTGCATTTCGGGCGGCAAACCCTTTGTCGAAAAGCTCAAGATGGCTGCAAAAGACGCAAAAGCCGTCATCAGCTGGGGGGCCTGCGCGTCTTATGGCTGCGTTCAGGCCGCGAAGCCGAACCCGACGCAGGCCACGCCGGTGCACAAGGTCATCACCGACAAGCCTATCATCAAGGTGCCGGGCTGCCCGCCCATTGCCGAGGTGATGACCGGGGTGATCACCTATATGCTGACCTTTGACCGCCTGCCGGAGTTGGATCGGCAGGGCCGGCCGGCGATGTTCTACGGCCAGCGCATTCACGACAAATGCTACCGCCGCCCGCATTTCGACGCCGGTCAGTTCGTCGAGGAATGGGACGACGAGGGCGCGCGCAAGGGCTATTGCCTCTACAAGATGGGGTGCAAGGGGCCGACCACCTACAATGCCTGTTCGACCGTGCGCTGGAACGAAGGCGTCAGCTTTCCGATCCAGTCGGGACATGGCTGTATCGGCTGTTCCGAAGACGGGTTCTGGGATCAGGGCACCTTCTATGACCGCGTCACCGACCTGACGCAGTTCGGTGTGGAGAAAAACGCCGACCAGATCGGTATGGCCGCAGCCGGTGTCGTTGGGGGTGGCATCGCCGCCCATGCCGCGATTTCCGCTCTCAAATCGGCGCAGTCCAAGGCGCAGAAAACCCCAACATCGACAAATGAGGAGGCCTGAACATGGTTGTTCAGACGCCAAACGGCTTCAATCTCGACAATAGCGGCAAGCGTATCGTGGTGGATCCGGTCACCCGGATCGAAGGACATATGCGCTGTGAAGTGAATGTCGACGACGAGGGCTATATTCGCAACGCGGTATCGACCGGCACCATGTGGCGCGGGCTCGAGGTGATCCTCAAGGGCCGCGACCCGCGCGATGCCTGGGCCTTTACCGAACGCATCTGCGGCGTTTGCACCGGCACGCATGCGCTGACATCCGTGCGCGCGGTCGAGGATGCGCTGGGGATCGAGATCCCGGAAAACGCGAACTCGATCCGCAATATCATGCAGCTCAACCTCGAAATTCACGACCACGTCGTGCATTTCTACCATCTGCACGCGCTGGACTGGGTGAACCCTGTGAACGCGCTGCGTGCCGATCCCAAGGCCACAAGCGAGTTGCAGCAGGCGGTCAGCCCCAGCCATCCGATGTCATCGCCGGGGTATTTCCGGGACGTGCAGAACCGGCTCAAGCAGTTTGTCGAAAGCGGCCAACTGGGTCTGTTCAAGAACGGGTATTGGGACAACCCGGCCTATCTTTTGCCGCCCGAGGCGGACCTGATGGCGACGACGCACTATCTCGAAGCGCTCGACCTGCAAAAGGAGATCGTGAAGGTTCACACCATCTTTGGCGGCAAGAACCCGCATCCCAACTGGCTTGTCGGCGGTGTGCCCTGCCCCATCAACGTGCATTCCACCGGAGCGGTCGGCGCGATCAATATGGAACGGCTGAACCTCGTTTCGTCGATCATCGAGAAATGCGACGAGTTCAACCGCAACGTCTATCTGCCGGATGTCATTGCCATCGGCGGGTTCTACAAGAACTGGCTTTACGGTGGTGGACTGTCGTCGCAGGCCTGCCTGGCCTATGGCGATATTCCCGAACACCCCAACGATTTCTCGCCCGAGCAGCTTCACCTGCCGCGCGGCGCGATCATCAATGGTGACATGAGCACCGTGCATGACGTCGATGTCCGCGACCCCGAACAGATCCAGGAATTCGTGGACCATTCGTGGTACGAATACGGTGAGCCCGGCAAGGGGCTTCACCCCTGGGATGGTGAGACGCAGGCCAAGTTCGAGTTGGGACCGAACCTCAAGGGCACGCGTACCAACATCAAGGAAATCGACGAAGGCGCGAAATACAGCTGGATCAAGGCGCCTCGCTGGCGCGGCAACGCGATGGAGGTCGGCCCGCTGGCCCGCTACATCGTCGGCTACGCCAAGGGCCATGAAGAGATCAAGGATCAGGTCGACGGCCTTCTGCGCAAGATGGATCTGCCGGTGGACGCGTTGTTCTCGACCCTTGGCCGAACAGCCGCGCGAGCGCTGGAAAGCGAATATTGCGGACGGCTTCAGCGGTATTTCTTCGACAAGCTGGTGACCAACATCAAGAATGGCGACGAAAGCACCGCAAACGTGGCCAAATGGGATCCCAGCACGTGGCCGAAAGAGGCCAAGGGCGTGGGGATGACCGAAGCGCCACGCGGGGCATTGGGCCACTGGGTGCGCATCAAGGACGGGCGCATCGAGAACTACCAGTGTGTGGTTCCAACCACGTGGAACGGCTCGCCCCGCGACACTCAGGGCAATATCGGCGCGTTCGAGGCCAGCCTCATGAACACCAAGATGGAGCGCCCCGAAGAGCCGGTCGAAATCCTGCGCACCCTGCACAGTTTCGATCCGTGCCTTGCCTGTTCCACCCATGTCATGTCGCCCGATGGGGACGAACTGACCACCGTCAAAGTCCGTTAAGGGAGGACCGATCCATGAAACCACTTCTCACGTTTGCTGTCGTTCTGCCCGGAGCCGCCTTTGCGCATGGGGGGCACGCCCCTCTGCCCGAGGCTGCCCACGGCATGACCCATGCAGCCCCGCTTTTGGGGATCGCAGTGGCTGCGGTGGCTGCTGTCCTTGCCCTCCGGAGCCGGTGGCTCCCATGAAAACCAAGGTGACAGACATCCCGGCCGAGATGGAGCGCAAGATGGAGTTCTACCCCGTCGCGCCCCTGACCGGCGACGCCACGGAGGCGGACAGGGCGACGATCACCCGCAACACATCGGTCTATGTCTACGAGGCGCCCGTGCGGCTCTGGCACTGGATCAACGCGGCGGCGATCCTCGTTCTGTGTGTCACCGGTTATTTCATCGGTTCACCCCTGCCGTCGGTCGAGATGGCGGAGGCCACGAACCAGTTCCTGTTTGGTTACATCCGCTTTGCCCATTTCGCCGCCGGCATGATCATGACGGTCGGGTTCTTCGGGCGCATCTATTGGGCCTTCGTGGGCAATCACCACGCCAAGCAGATGTTCAAGCTGCCGCTGTGGAGCGGGAAATGGTGGTCGGAAGTGCTGGACGAGGTGAAATGGTACGCCTTTCTGAAAAAGAACCCGCGCAAATATGTCGGCCACAACCCGCTGGCGCAGATCGCGATGTTCTTCTTCATGACGGTGGGCATGACCTTCATGATCGTCACCGGCTTTGCCTTGTATTCCGAGGGCGTAGGGCGCGATGGCATCCTCGATACGATGTTTGGCCCGTTGCTGGATTTTGTCGGCGGATCGCAGACGATGCACCAGATTCACCATCTGGGTATGTGGGCCATCGTGGTATTCGTGATGATCCACATCTACGCCGCGGTGCGCGAGGACATCATGTCCCGTCAGTCGATGGTATCGACGATGATTTCAGGGACGCGGACGTTCAAGGATGACGATCCGAACTGACATTCCTCGGTTTTACCAAAAACGGAAAAGCGGGCGCGAGTCGCCCGCTTTTTCATTGTGATCACCACTGTTTCAATTTTCCAAAAAAATGGACGATTTCTTTCCATCCGATAATGGCGCAAATTTCGGCATACCAAAGAATACACAATAATTTCATATATTTAGAAAAATGTACCAAGCGCATATTTTTTAATCCCGACGATCAAACCGGTAAGCTAGGCTCGAATTCAGCCACGGATGGAAACGCACTTTCCGGTCCGAAAAAGGGAGGAACGCATGGCAGATCAGGTACTGATCATGGGCATTGGCAACGTGCTTTGGGCCGATGAAGGCTTTGGCGTCCGCTGTATCGAACATCTTGCAGCACATTGGGAACTGCCAGAGGGTGTGACGTTGCTTGATGGCGGCACGCAGGGTCTGTACCTGCTTCCCTTCCTTGAAGAAGCCGACACGCTGATTGTCTTTGACGCGGTGGATTACGGGCTGGAACCGGGCACGCTCAAGATCGTCGAGGATGACGAGGTGCCGCGCTTCATGGGCGCAAAGAAGATGTCTCTGCACCAGACCGGCTTTCAGGACGTGATCGCGACCGCGCAGCTGATGGGCTACTGCCCCGCCCGCCTGCTACTGATCGGATGCCAGCCTGAAGAGCTGGAAGACTACGGCGGCGGCTTGCGCGATGTGGTGAAAGCACAGATCGAACCGGCGGTAGCAGTGGCGCTGACCCGGCTTGCGCAGATGGGCCATGTTGCCAAACCGGGCCGCACCGAAAGCGACCTGCTGGCCGATCCCGCCATCATGCACAACGCCTACGAAGAGGGCCGACCGTCCGAGGATGACGCCTGCCGCATCGGTGACGCGCGCTTCTTTCCGGTGGCGGAATAGGCCATGTGCGTCGGCGTCCCCATGCAGATCACGACGATCACCGGCATTGCCGCCACCGTTCGGGAGTGCGCCGATCTTATCGACCTGTCACTCACCCCCGAGGCGCAGGTTGGTGACTGGGTCCTGACCTTTCTGGGTGCGGCGCGAGAGGTCATCACGGCCGATGAGGCCGCAAAGATCAGCGCAGCGCTCGATGGGCTGCGTGCGCTTATGTCGGGTCAAGAGTTGGGCGATGCGTTTGCCGATCTCGACGCCCGTGCCCCGCAATTGCCACCGCACCTACAAGCCGCGCTCGACGCGGGCCAGAGCACTGGTTGAAACCGATAAACAAGGATTGGACATGACCCACCCTCTTGTCACCCGACTGACCGAAGACTTCGGATACCCCGCGCTGCACAGCATGGCGGATGTCGCCAGCTTTACCGAGGCCCCCGGCACGCATGTGATCTTTGTGCCAGGTGACGCGCGGCGCAACCTTGAGACGCCTGATGTGGCGGTTATCCTCCCCGAGCTGCGTCAGGCGTTTCAAGGACGGTTCGACTGTGCAATCGCCACGGACGCCATAGAGACCGAGTTGCGGGAAAGCGCGGGTGTGCTCAAAACCCCGAGCCTGATCTTTTTCCGCGACGGCGACTGCATCGGCGGCATTCCGAAGGTGCGTGACTGGTCCGAATACGTGGAACGGATCACGCATTTTCTGTCCCAGCCTGTCGCTGCCGAATAAAAGGACGAGACCATGACAAACCCCTTCATGTTGCCCCCCACAGGTTTCGGCCCCGGCTCGCAACCGCTCGACCAGCAGGACGAGGCGCTGGAATACATGCCGCTGCCGCAGGACATGCGCACCTATTCCCCGCGCATCCCGGAAATCGAGGATCTGGGCGGTGCCGATCTGTCGCCCGCGCTGACGCTGATGGCGCAGGTCGCAGGCGCGGCGCAAGAGGTGAGTGTTCAGGGAGGGACGCGGCAGTTCGATCTCGCTGGTCTCGATGCCGCGAACCGCGTGTTGACTGCAGAGACCATGGGCAGTGGCGAGGTGTCGGCCAAGGTCCGCGCGATCCCGGCGATCGCCGTGCAGGAAAGCGTGTTTGCCGGAATCTGGACGCTGAAATCCGCATCCTCCGATATGATCGAAGTCGCCGCCATTCCGTCTTGCATCACCCGCGCGCCGTTTGCACCCGTGCGACAGGCGCTTGGCAAGGACGCGCCTTTGGCGGGTGGCGTGGTCAATGCCCCGCCCCTGCAGATCGAACTGGCCGACAAATCCGCCGCCTTCACGCCAGACGCCGAATTGCACGTCATCAACCTGTCGCTGCTGCCCCATACCGAGGAAGACCTTGTCTGGCTGGATCAGGCGGTGGGTGAAGGCGCAGTGACCATTCTGTCGCGCGGGTATGGCAATTGTCGTGTGACCGCGACCGCCATGCCGCATGTGTGGCGCGTGCAGTTCTTCAATTCGCAGGACACGCTGATCCTCGATACGTTCGAAGTAACCACCATTCCCGAAGTGGCCTGCGCCGCACCCGAAGATCTGAGCGACAGCGCCAATCGTCTGGTCAACGTGCTCGAGGCGATCCGATGAGCAGGTTCGAGGGCAGTTTTCTGGGCGCGGAGGACAAGATCAGCGCCCAGGCGATCATGGAGTGCAAGATCTGCTGGACGCCCTACGATCCGGCCGACGGTGACGACTACCGCCAGGTCGAGGCAGGGACACCGTTTCTGGCGCTGCCCGACGACTGGTCCTGCCCGAATTGCGGCGCTCCGAAAGAGCAATTCATGGTGCTGGAAGACCCCGGCGCGGAGCATATCGCCGAGAGCGCGCGGCTTGACGCTCTGACCGCCAAGCTGGTGGCCGAGTTCCGCGAGATCTGGCACGCCAAGATGCGTGATCTGCCGATGGTGAACAAGCTTTTGTCGGTCGAGGCCGTAGGGTTCCGGATGGTGGATGGACGGCCGTTGGGTGTGCTGATTTCGCCGTGGTTCATGAACCTGATCCAGCTTCCCGCCGAGGACGAGGATTGGTCGGGTCTGGTGCCCGGAGCGAAGGAACTGATCGCCTTCCCGTCCGGTGAGTATGAATTCATCCACAACACCCGCGATATGATCGGCGGCTACAAGGCCTGTTCCCTGTTCTCGCCGATGGGGGATTTCTCGACCCAGATGCAGGCGCAAGAGGTGGCGCGTGCCGTGATGGTGGCGCTATTCGACGAGGGCAACCGCGCCGAGACGGATCGCGCCGCCGACATCCGCGCCGAACGCGAGGCGGCCCTTGCGCCGGTTGAAGAAGATGACGTGCCGATCCTGACCGATGTGCCGACCCGCCGTGCGGTGATCTCTGGCGGTTTGGCAGAGACCCGCTAGGCCATGAACCAGCCCCTCGCATATCCCCTGCGCGCCAAGCCGGTGCCTGTTCTGCCCGTGGCACGGATGGTGCTGGGCAAGCCGGTGGACGAGGTCGCAGCCCTGCTGCCGCGCCTCTTCAACCTGTGCCGCGTTGCGCAGGGCGTGGCGGTGCGGGCAGCTTTGGGGCTGGAGCTCGAGTCCGGGTGGCAAGAGGCGCTGCGGCAGGAAATCCTGCGCGAGCATGTGGCAAAGCTCTGCCTGAAATGGCCTGCGCTGATGTCGCGGCCCGCGGTGGCTTTGCCAAAGGACTGGATGACGGGTTCGGACGCGGCGCGGCAGGCGCTGTTTGGATGTCATGCGGGGATGCCGCATTCGATTGAGGATCTGCGCGATTTCCTTGCGCAGGACACCAGCATAGCGCCGATCCTGCGCGCGATCTCGGACCTGTTCCAACCCGGCGAGGGGTGCCGGTCAACCCTGCCCCATGTCGGCCCGGACACCGTTTTCAGCGATGACGTTCAGGAAAACTCGGTTGCCGCGCGCCGCGCTGACCATCCGGTTCTGCGCCACATTGCCGCCACGCACGGGCGCGGGCCGATGTGGCAGGCTTTGGCCGTGGCATTCGAGTTGGACGCGCTGCTGGCGGGCGAACGACCGAGGCTTTGGTGGCTTGAAAACGGCGCTATCGTCGAAGCGGCACGCGGGCTTTACGGGATCACCGCAATCGTTCAGGACGGGCATGTGGCAGCCTTCACGCGGATCACGCCAACCGATCACCTGACTGCAAGGGGCGGTGCGCTGGACCAGTCGCTGGCCAGTCTGCCGGCCGGGCGGGCGCAGGCACTGGCCCCGTTGCTCTTGTCAATTCTTGATCCCTGCTATCCAGTTTCCGTGGAATCTGCCCAACAAAGGGAGCCGGAGCATGCATGAGATGTCGCTTTGCGAAGGCATGCGCAGCGTGATCGAAGATCAGGCCCGCCAGCACAATGTCACGCAGATCACCCGCGTGCGGGTTGAGATCGGTCGTTTCGCAGGGGTCGAGACCAAGGCACTGCATTTTGCCTTTGACGTGGTGATGCGCGGATCGGTGGCCGAGGGTGCGGAGCTCGTCACGCTCGACCTGCCCGGACGGGCGCTGTGTTACGATTGTATGAAAGAGGTGGAGATTGATGCCCGCCTCGACCCCTGCCCTTTGTGTGGCGGTGGAAAACTGATGCCGCAGGGCGGCGACGAAATGCGGATCAAGGATTTGGAGGTGGCATAATGTGCACTGTTTGCGGATGCTCGGACGGCGAAACCAAGGTGCATGGGGACAGCCATGATCACCACCATCACCAAGGGGATCATCACCACCATCACCACGATCATCATCACTATGGCCACGGCCCCGCGGGCACCGAAGTGCCGGGCATGTCGCAGGAGCGGCTGATCGAGATCGAGACCGACATCCTGTCCAAGAACGACCGGTTTGCGAAGGCCAATCGCGCAGCTCTGACGGCGCAGGGCGTTTTGGCTCTGAACCTCGTGTCGTCGCCCGGTTCGGGCAAGACCACCTTGCTCTGCAAGACGATCGAAGCGCTTGGGGATCAGCCGCTGGCGGTGATCGAAGGCGACCAGCAGACCCAGAACGACGCCGACCGCATCCGGGCCACCGGCGCGCGGGCGGTGCAGGTCAACACCGGCAAGGGCTGCCATCTGGACGGTCACATGGTGGGCCACGCGATGGAACATCTGGCGCTGGAACCCGGCTCGATCCTTTTCATCGAGAACGTCGGCAACCTTGTGTGCCCCGCCGCCTTTGATCTGGGCGAAGACGCCAAGGTCGCGATACTTTCGGTGACGGAAGGCGAAGACAAGCCATTGAAATACCCCGATATGTTCACCGCCGCGCGGCTGGCGATCCTGAACAAGATTGACCTTGCGCCGCATTGCGACGTCGACCTCGACCTTTACGAGACCAACCTGCGCCGTGTGAATCCGGACATCGAGATCCTCCACCTGTCGGCCCGCACCGGCGAGGGCATGGGCGAGTGGCTCGCGTGGCTGCGCACCCATCTGGCCGAGAAAGCCATTCAAGAGGCGGCGCAATGACCAGCCTGCCCACCCTCCTGCTGGTGGATGACGAAGAGCATTCGCTGGCCGCCATGCGGATGGCGCTGGAGGACGATTTCGACTGTCTGGCGGCCACCAATGCCGATGACGCGATGCGGCTGATGGAGGAAAACTTCGTTCAGGCAATCTTTTGCGACCAGCGGATGCCCGGCAAGACCGGTGTCGAATTTCTGGCCGAAGTGCGCGAACGCTGGCCCGACACGGTGCGCATCATCATCACCGGTTATACCGAAACCAACGATATGATTTCGGCAATCAACGAAGCCGGGATCTACCAGTTTCTGACCAAGCCCTGGCATCCGGATCAGCTGGTCATGGCGGCGAAGAATGCGGCGCAACTTTTCCAGCTGGCGCGCGATCATGACCGCATGTCGCTTGAGATGCGGTTCATGGGCAAGACAGCGGAAACCAAGGTCGAAGCGCGGCGGCGGACCTTGCGGGAAGGCTTCGGGTTCGAGCGTATCCTGCGCGCGCCCAACTCTCCGATGAACACGACGGTCGAATTGGCACGGCAGGTGGCGAGCTTTGATGTGCCGGTCCTCATCACCGGTGAGGCCGGAACCGGTAAAGACATCATGGCGCGGGCGATGCACTATGCGTCGTTGCGTTCGGACCAGTCGTTCTACGAACTGAACTGTGCTGGTCTGCCGGATGAGGTGCTCAAACTGGAATTGCTGGGCGCCAAGAAGGGTGCGCTGCACGGCCAGCCGAACACCAAGATCGGGCTCTTGCAAAAGGCGACACGCGGAACGCTGTTCCTGAATGGGGTCGATACGCTCAGCCCTCAAATGCAGCTTGTTTTGCTGCGCGTGGCAACCGAAGGCAGCTTTGAGCCGATCGGCGGGATGGAGACGCAGACCACGAACGCGCGGCTGATCACCGGCAGTCACAGTGATCTGTCTGTTGCCGTGGCCGCAGGCGAATTCCGGTCGGACCTATACTATGCGCTGGCAACCACAGAACTGTCCCTGCCGCCCCTGCGGGCGCGGTTGGACGACCTCGACATTCTGTCGCGGCACATTCTCGGCGATCTGGCGAGCGAACATGCAAAGCCCGTTGAAGGGCTGTCGAAACTCGCGCTGGAATTTTTAGGCAATTACGAGTGGCCGGGTAACCTGCCCGAGTTTACCAACGAACTGACGCGCATGCTCATCCTGAGTCAAGAGCCCCGCCTTGGGCCGGAACTGATCTCGCGCCACATCCTGCAGGCCGACCCGTCCGTATCGGCGCGCCCCGACCCGCGCGAAACCGATCTGCTGGTGTCAGAAGGCACTTTGAAGGACCGGATTGAAGCCATCGAGGCCCGCATCCTGCGCGAAACGCTGACCCGGCTGAAATGGAACAAGAGCCGTGCCGCCGACGAGTTGGGTCTGAGCCGTGTTGGCCTGCGCTCCAAGCTGGACCGCTACGGCGTGCATCAACCGGGCAAGACGACAACCCCCGAAGAGGAGGATTGAGCCATGTGTCTGGGAATACCGGGACAGATCATCGAAATCACCGATGCCGACCGCCTGATGGCGATGGCGGATATTTCCGGCGTGCGCCGCGAAGTGTCAGTCGCCTGCGTTGCGACGCCCAACCTGAATGATCTGCTGGGAGAATGGGCGCTGATCCATGTGGGTTTCGCGATGAGCGTGATCGACGCGGATGAGGCGGAAAAGACGTTGGAAGCTTTGCGCGGGCTTGGCGAGGCGCAGGAAACGCTGGAGGCGATGGCCGAAGGGACCGCAGCACTAGAGGGCGCACAATGAGATATGTCGAGGAATTCCGCGATCCGGTGGCCGCGAAAGCTGTGCTGTTGGCTATTGAAGCATTGGTCGAAGAGATCGGTGCAACGGCTGAAAAACCCGTCCATATCATGGAGATCTGCGGCGGGCATACGCACGCGATTTTCCGCTACGGGCTGGACCGTCTGACGCCAAAGGGCATCGAGTTCATCCACGGCCCCGGCTGCCCGGTCTGCGTGCTGCCGATGAGCCGCATCGACGAATGCGTCGAAATCGCCGAACGGCGCGAAGTGATCTTCTGCACCTTCGGGGATGCGATGCGGGTGCCCGGCACACGCAAATCGCTGTTGCAGGCCAAGGCCGATGGCGCGGATATTCGCATGGTCTATTCACCGCTGGACGCGCTGGAAATCGCGCGGCGCAACCCCGAACGGGAGGTGGTGTTCTTTGGGCTCGGGTTCGAGACCACGACGCCGTCAACCGCCCTGTCGATCCAACAAGCGGCGCGCGAAGGGTTGGGCAATTTCAGCGTGTTTTGCAATCACATCACCGTCCCACCGCCCATCAAGGCGCTGCTCGACGATCCGCATATGGTGCTGGATGGCTTTGTCGGCCCCGGTCATGTGTCGATGGTGATCGGCACGCATCCGTACGATTTCATCGCCGAAACGTACGGCAAGCCGATTGTTGTCGCAGGGTTCGAACCGCTGGACCTGCTTCAGTCGGTCCTGATGGTGCTGCGCCAGATCCGAGATGGTCGGGCCGAGGTCGAAAACCAGTATGCGCGGGTGGTGCCGGAGCATGGCAATCCAGTGTCACTGGCCGCAATCGCCGATGTTTACGAGCCACGCCCCACCTTCGAATGGCGCGGGCTGGGTGAGATCGACGCGAGCGGGCTGCGCATCCGGGGCAAATACGCCGCCTTCGATGCGGAGGAAAAATTCAGTGTCGGATACGGGGCCGGACCGCGCATCGTCGCCGAACCCGAAGGTTGCGCCTGTGGTCAGGTGATGACCGGGCGGATCAAACCGACAGGCTGTCCACAATACGGCACCGGCTGCACCCCCGAAATGCCGCTTGGCGCGCTGATGGTCAGCTCCGAAGGCGCCTGCGCCGCCTATTACCAATATGGCGCGACAGATGACACGCTGGAGGCAGCAGAATGAACATGAGCACCCCGATCAAACCCGCCCGCCTGCGTGGCGACCGCGTGACCATGGCGCATGGTGGCGGCGGCAAGGCGATGCGTGACCTGATCGAAGAAATCTTCACCGATGTCTTCCTGCCGCCGGGGTCGGAAGATCAGGCGCGGCTGACCTCGGACGCGCTGCGCGAACCCGGTGCGCAACTGGCCTTCACGACGGACAGTTTTGTAGTGTCTCCCCCCGAATTTCCCGGTGGCGACATCGGCAAGATCGCGGTCTGCGGTACGGTGAACGATCTGGCGGTCGGCGGAGCGAAACCGCTCTGGCTGTCTGCCGCGTTCATCATCGAGGAAGGGTGCGAGTTTGCCCTTCTCCGCCGGATCGTGGCATCGATGCAGGCTGAGGCTGAAAAGGCAGGTGTTCGGATCGTCACCGGCGACACCAAGGTTGTGGAACGGGGTGCTGCGGACAAGGTCTTTGTCACGACCTCAGGCGTCGGGGTCATTCCGGCGGGGCGTGACATGCGGGCGGACAACATCCGCGCTGGCGATGTGGCCCTCGTCAATGGTGTGCTGGGCGATCATGGAGCGACCATTTTGGCCGCGCGGGGCGACATGGCGCTGAGCACTGACATCCAGTCAGATTGCCAAAGCCTGAACACGTTGATCGAAGCAGTACTTGAGGCCGCTCCCAACACCCGTGCCGCCCGCGATGCGACGCGCGGCGGGGTGGCCTCGGCGCTGAACGAGATGGCCGAAGCTGCAGGCGTGCAGATCGAAATCGACGAGACCGCCCTGCCCCTGCGACCCGAGGTCAAAGGGGTATGCGAGGTACTGGGACTGGACCCGCTCTACCTTGCCAATGAAGGCACACTGGTGCTATTTGTCCCACCGGACGAGGCCGAAGCCGCGCTGGCTGCGATGCAAGGCGTCGAGGCCGGGCGCAATGCAACGGCCATTGGACGAGCGAAAATCGGTGTTGCAGGCCGGGTGACGATGTCCACACTGTTTGGTGGTCAAAGATTGGTTGATACGCTGGTTGGTGAACAGTTGCCGCGCATCTGCTGATGTGACCGTCAGGTCGCGGCGCTCATATCTTCCTCGGACCAGCCTGAGATCAGGTTCTCGCGCATCAGCCGCTGTTCAAGCGTGCCTCGGGCAATCGCGATGTGATCGAGATAGGCTTGCTTGTTTTCCAGATAAGTACGGCACGTGGCGACAGCCTGTTCGGAGGACACCGCCGCAAAGCGCAGCTTGTCCTTGGCCCGCAGCTGAGCAAGACGGTCAGTGTCGCAGGAAATTACCGTTGCGATCTTCGGGTACCCGCCGGTCGTCTGATGGTCGGACAAGAGTACCGTTGGCACCCCGTCGCCGGACACCTGAACAGAGCCTCGTGCAATCGGCTCAGAAGGAATGGACAAAGCCGCTTTCAGGTCCAACTCCGGCCCGTCTAACCGCATGCCCATCCGGTCAAACGCATCGGTAACCGCGTAGGGCGCAGAGAGAAACCGGTCGACGGCGCCTTCTGCAAAATATCGATCCTGCGGTCCGGTCACGACCCGGATCGGTCCGTCAGGTGTGAATTCGGGCTGGGGAATATCTCCCAGACGATCCTCTCTCAGCGCAGCATTTTTAACCTCAATACTGCGTCCGGAAAGAACCGCGCCGCCCCCAAATCCGGCGGGAGCGTGGGTGGCATGACTGCCAAGCCATGATTGGGCCAAAAGATCGCCGGCAAAGGCCAGATAGGCCCAGCTTCCGGCACGTCCGGCGCGTATGGTCAAGCGGTCACCTTCTGACACCGTGAGAACGGTCCACGACCCGCGCTTTTGGCCGCCGTGCTCCACAACAAAATCGCCTCCGGTCACAGCCAAGGTCACAGCCCCCGACGTGCAGTTCAGAATGACACCACCAAGGGAGACCTCGATTGCCGTGCCAGCGACCGAGTTGCCCAGCGCAGCATGTGCCGCGTCAAAGGCCAAACGATCCATCGGTCCAGACGCGGCAACACCATATCGCATGTTGCCGGGACGGCCCGCGTCTTGCAGGGTAACCAGAGGACCGGCAAACGAGACGGAAAACTTTGCGTCAGGCATGAACTGTTTCGTCCTTCATCCGCTCGAAGGCGGCACGGTCGATCCTGCGGAATGTGACTTGGTCGCCGACATCAAATAGGAACGGTGCGTCTGGATCCCCTGTCAGAATGCGGGTTGGCGACTGACCGATGATCGACCAACCTGTGGGCATCGTCAGCGTTGTGACCAGACATTGCGGCCCCGCAATAATGACGCTGCCTGCCGGGACATCGCGCACTGGTTTGGTCTTGCGTGGCACCTGGATCTCATCCGCCACGCCGGAGAGATACGCATATCCGGGGGCAAACCCGTACATCAGAACACGGTAGTCCCCAGAGAGATGCGCATTGATCACCGCATCGACTGACAAACCCGTCGCAGACGCGATCGCGTCCAAATCAGGGCCCAGCTCTGCATCATAACAGACCAGAACCTCTCGTGCGCGCCCGGATACAGAGTTCACCTCAAGGGCATCGAGCAGCGACTTGAGATGCGCGATCACAGCCGCATGGTCGGTTGCCATGACGTCAAAGCTGACCAGCAAATTGACCAATGCAGGCACGGCTTCGACAAACCCCTTGGGCGGATTGTCCGCCAGCGCCTGATCCAGAGCGACAACCTGCGCATGTGCCTCTTCACTGATTGTGTCGGCAAAGCCCACAAGAACAGCATGATCCGCGATGGCATCGAATTTTGGCGCATGTTCCGGCATCAGGGCTCCACAAACGCCTTTATGGTGACACCGTGCGCGGCAAGACGGTTGCGGATTTCGGCGGCCATCGCCACAGCATGTGCGCTATCGCCATGAACGCAAATAGACTGGGCCTCAAGCGGGATCGGGTCGCCATCGATCACCGGCATCAATCCCGTGTCCAGATACGAGACCAAACGGTCGGCTGCGCTGGCCGCGTCTTCAATCATTGCCCCCGCCTGTCCGCGCGGCACCAACTGGCCAGAGGACAGGTAACCCCGGTCCGCGAAAATCTCGGAATAGACAGGATGTCCTGCAGCACGGGCGGCCTGTTCAGATTGCGTCCCGGAAATGGCAAGGATTGGCAGTGCCGGATCCATCTTTCTTATAGCGGCCACAATGGCATCTGCTACTTCGCGGTCACGCGCCGCCAGATTGGCCAGTGCGCCATGAGTCTTAACATAGGCAATACGTGTCCCGGCAAGAGCCGCAACCCCCGTCAACGCACCGATTTGTGCCGCACACATCCGTCCAATCTCTTCCGGCGCCATCGGGATGATGCGTCTGCCAAAGCCAAGCGGATCGGCAAAACCAGGATGCGCGCCCACTGAAACGCCCCGCTCCCGCGCCAAGACAAGCGTCTTGTACATGGTTTCAGGATCGCTGGCATGACCGCCGCAAGCGATATTGGCCGAGGTTACAATGGACAGAACTTGGGCGTCGTCGCCCATATCCCAAGGGCCGTAGCCTTCGCCAAGGTCAGAGTTTAGATCAATGTAAGACATCTTCAGTTCAACGCAGTCGGCAGGAAGAGCGCAAGGCTCGGGAACGCTATAAGCAGGAAGGCCATCGCAAGCATGGTCAGGCAGTATGGCAACGCGCCCAGCATGACCTCGTTCAGATTGCCCGATTTGCGCGCACCTTGCACCACATAGAGGTTCAAGCCAACAGGCGGGGTGATCAACGCCATCTCGATCAGGACGATCATGAGGATGCCAAACCAGATCACATCGTAGCCCTGAGCGACGACAAGCGGTACAATGATCGGAATCGTCACCACCATGAGCGACAAGGTTTCGATGAAAAACCCCAGAACAATGTAGAGCACCACAACCACGAGGATCGTCTTGAGTGGTGTCAGGCCGAGGCCTGTCATGAACTCGGTCAATTCCCGCCCCAGCCCGGCGGAGGCCAGCGTGAAGTTCAGGAACGAGGCCCCGATCACGATCAGCATGATCATCGAGGTGATCTTAACTGTGCCCAGCAGGCTTTGCGTGATCATATCCCTGCTGACGCCGCCAAATGCCAAAGCGATGATAAAGGCTCCCGCGACCCCGACGGCAGCGGCCTCGGTAGGCGTGGCCCAGCCACGATAGATTGAGCCGACAATCAGACCGAAGAGGATGATGATCGGGATCAGATCGATCAGAGCACGCAGCATCTTTGCGAATGGAAATGTGCGGCGCACACCGCCCAGCTCGGGGCGGATGAGGCAAATGATGGCCGTGACGGCCATAAACGACAAGGCAAGGAGGATCCCGGGCACAAGGCCTGCAAGAAAGAGTTGCGGTATCGAGGACTGGGTCAGAAAGCCATAAACGATCAGATTGATCGATGGCGGGATCATGATGCCGAGCGTGCCACCCGCCGCAATCGCGCCGGAAAACAGTTTTGGATCATAGCCCAGCTTTTCAGCCTGCGGCATTGCGACGGTGGCCACTGTTGCGGCGGTCGCCACGGATGACCCCGAGGTGGCGGAAAACATCGTGGCCGTCGCCACATTGGCATGCACAAGTCCGCCTGGAAGCCACGACACCCAGCGATCCAAGGCGGCATAGGTCCGCGTCGCAACACCACTCCGGACGAGGATCTCCCCCAGCAGCACAAAGAACGGAATGGCGATCAGCGTGGCCGAATTGGACGACGACCACACCATGTTTCCCAACCCGCGCGTCAGCGGAAATCCGGAAAAGAATGTATCGATGCCAAAGCCAAGCAGGAAGAGCACGATTCCAACCGGAATGGACAGCGCCAGAAGGCCCAGAAGCCCGACAGACACGAAGGCGATCATTGCAGGCTATCCTGTTCGGCAAAAGCCCCGACAAAGGGTTCGGTTTCTGAATGGCGTCGCTTGAGAACAAGGCTTAGCGCTGCGAGCGTCGTCAGTGCCGACATCACCGCGAACCAGACCCAGCCCGCAAACCACGGCGCCTGCACCAGAACGAGCGGCGTCTCAAGCGGTGTGTTGGCACGCGAGCCATTGGTGATCGACCGCTCTAGAACCGGCCACGCCTTGATCGCGATGGTGATCACAACACCGGACATGACGATCATGGAAAACAAGTCGAACAGCGACCGCGCAAGGCTGTCGGTGCGACTGCGAAGCAAGTCAATCCGCACGTGCCCCAGTTCCAGCAATGTGTAAGACATACCCCAAGAGGTCGCGAGCGCCATTGCGTAGCCCGCGATTTCCTCGGTGCCGCCAAGGGACGTTCCGATCTGGCGCATGATGATGTCGATCAGCACGAAAGCCGCGCAGACCAACAAGCCGAGCCCGACGACAAGGGCGACGCCCTTGTTGATGGCCCGCAGGCGTTGGATCAACATCAGTTCCATGATCGGTCCGTCCCCTGCCTGCGCGGTTAGTTGATCGTCACACCAACGACTTGACCAACGCTCTCATTCCAGCGCTTGGCCCAGTCGCCACCAGCCCGCTCAGCCCATTCCGGCAACACTTCGCCGGTCAGGATATCACGTGCCCGCTCGAAATCGGCGTCGCTCACCTCGACAAGTGTCATCGAGCGTGCCTCACCGGCCGGGCATTCGCCATTGCCGGTCAGGCAGGCGATGTCATTGACCAAAGCATCCTGCGCGCTGGCCCAGGCCGGATCTTCAAAACCGCTTTTGATTTCGGAGGCGATCAGTGCCTGCGTTTCCGCATCAAGGCTGTTCCACTTGTCCAGGTTCATCGCCGTCACGACAGAATCCCAGCCGCCCAGAGGGATAGGCAGCAGGTGCGTTGACACTTCCCACCAACCCGCGCTGTAGCCGGACCCCGCGCCCGTCACCGCGCAATCCACCACGCCGTTCTGCAATGCGCCCGGGACTTCTGCGAAGGAGACATTGACCCCTTCCGCGCCCAGCGCATCCAGCAGCTTGGCCGTCATCCGGCCAGAGGCGCGTACTTTCAGGCCTTCGAGATCGGCGAGATTGCTGATTTCGGCGTTACAGAACACCACCTGCGGCGGGTATGGTGCAATGGCAAGGACATGCGAATTGAAACGGTCGTGATAGATGTCCAAAACCATCGGGCGGGCCGCGTCGACCATCGCGCGCGCTTCGTCTGCGGTCAGCGCAATCAGCGGCACATCAAGGCCTTCCAGTTCAGGTGCGTCGGCGACAGCATAGTCGGCAACGGTCATCGCCACGTCATAAACACCCTGCCCCAGGAGCGGATAGATATCGCCCAAACCAAGGCTCATCTGATTGTGAGTGGTCAGTTCCACATTGATCGACCCGTCAGATGTCGCTGGAAGGGTCTCGCTCCAGAACGGTGCTTCATACTGGTTGTGAAGCGGCAAGCTTGACCAGCTGCCAACCACAGACAGGTCTTCAGCAAAGGCGGGTGTCGCCAGTGCGGTACTTGCCACAAGCAGGCTCAGTGTCTTTTTCATCGGTCAGTCTCCTTGTTGGATCGGAATATCTCTTTTGAGAATGGGCGTTTCTGCATCCTCAGCGACATCCGCGATCAGCATGTGGCCGGGGGAATGGGTAATGCAGATCGGCAAACCCGCATCGAGCAGAACGTTTTGCGGCGTGACACCGCAAGCCCAGTAAACGGGCATTTCGCCCGGGTAGATGTCCACCGCCTCGCCCCAATCGGGCTGCGCCAAATCCGAGATGCCGATGTCCGCGGGATCACCAAAAGCAATCGGCGCGCCATGCGCCTGCGGGTAACGCGCGCAGATCGCCCGGGTCTCTTCCACCTGGGCTTCGGGGATCGGGCGCATCGTCACCACCATGTGCCCCGAAAACGGTCCAGCAGGTTCAAGATCGATCGAGGTCCGGAACATCGGCACATTGCAACCGGTTTCAATATGGCGCACCGGAATGCCTGCCCGCAAAAGCGCATTTTCAAACGTAAACGAACACCCCAAAGCAACTGTCACCAGATCATCCGACCAGACCTCAGTGATATCCGTGACTTCGTCATTCAAAGTGCCGTTTCGGAAGATCCTGTATTTCGAGACATCAGTGCTAATGTCGATATCGCGGCCCAGAGTCGGCAGGGCCGGATTACCGGTATCCCCCACTCCGACAACCGGACAGGGTTTCGGATTGCGTTGACAGAAGCGCAGGAAATCCAACGCAAATGCTTCCGGCAAAATGGCCAGATTGCATTGCAGGTGCCCAGCCGCCAAACCCGCGGTGTGACCGTCATAAGAGCCGGAGCGGATCGCGGCCCGAACCTCGGATGCAGAGGCGGATATCAGACTGGAATGTGACACTGTCGTTTTTGACATGAGCGCGATCCCCAAAACTCACGTCAGCATCACATGGGCAGATCATTTCACGCAAATTATCATTTTATATCATGAGTGATAGATTTATTTGATCACTTGGGATGCGTCGCATCCCACAACCGCGCGACTTGACTGGCCATTTCTGCGCTATTTTCAATTAGAAAGCTGCGTGGCTCGGAAAGATAGGATGCGGTGAACGCCAAGGGCTTGGGTCGGAAACCCGGATCGAATTCGACGATCTTGCCCGCCTCCAGAAAATCATTCGCCAACGCTCTTGGATAAGGTCCCACTGCGATTCCCGCGGCAATCATCTTGAGGCTCGCCGAAAGTGAGGCCGAGGAATACACCCGCAGTTTCGGACCAATCCGACGCGACAGTTCAGACATCAATTCACGATAAGGCCGCGTTTTGCTGGAATAGGAAATAACCGGAATCTTTCGCAGGTCAGTCTGGTCGTTTGAGGTCGAGCGATACCAATGCAGATCAAAGACCGGCAGCTCTACATTTTCGACCGAGAACTCCGAAATCGGCCCCATAAGAAGCGCCAGATCAAGCTTGCGTTCAAGCAACGCGGACCGGAGGTTCAGGGAGATATCGACCGTTAAATCCACATTGACGCGCGGATATTGCTCGCTGAACGCCTTGAGGAACTCCGGCAGCCAGGATTGCGCTATGGTTTCTGACGCTCCGACCCGGAACAGGCCTTCTGTCTCGGATGGATTGGCCACGCGCTGCTTGATCTCTTCTTCCACGAAGAGCATCTGTTCGGCGTAAGACAGCAAGAGCGTGCCGTGCTTGGTCAGAACCAACTCACCTGGACCGCGTTCAAAGAGTTGGACGCGCAATTCGTCTTCGAGATTGGAAATGCGGGTCGATACGGCGGGCTGAGACAAATGCAGCCGTTCTGCGGCCTTACGAAAGCCACCCAAACGGGCAACCCAGAGAAAGGTTCTGATCTGATCGAAGGTCATATGCCATTCATATGATGAATGGCACCAAAGACATAGCGATAGAGTTTTCTGATCTTATCTGCGTTGCCAAGAGACTTAGCGACTGTTCTGAAGATACTCCAGCATGACCTCTGCGCTTGAGACCTCAAGTGGCACACCCGGCGGATTGTCCTTAAACCCCGGCTCCGCAAAAAGCTTTGTGATCACGCCATCCTCGACCAGCATGGAATAGCGCCAACTGCGCATCCCCATACCTTGGGCCGAGCGATCCACCAGCATCCCCATCTTACGCGTGAATTCTCCGTTCCCATCCGGCAACATGAACACGTTTTTGATGTCTTTGGATTTAGCCCACTGGAACATCACAAAGGCATCATTGACCGCGAGACAGACCACGGAATCCACCCCCTGCGCCACGATATCCGCATAGAGCCGCTCGAACCCCGGAAGGTGGCTGTCAGAACAGGCCGGCGTAAATGCCCCCGGCAGCGCGAAGAGAACGACTGTCTTGCCCGCAAAGATATCGTCACGCGACAGCGCTTTCCATTCAAACGGATTTTCCCCGCCCAATGCCTCGTTGCGCATGCGAGTGTGGAAAGTGGCCTCTGGCACGTTTTGCGGGACCATAGCTGTCTCCTGTGATGGGCAGTCGTGTCTATGCATGTCTAACAGTGCCTATTGCAAGTTGCGAGATGCTTTGGCAGGCCAACTGCCTGTGATGCGAATTCCGCAGTTCAGTACGGGCACAAAAAGCCGCAGAGACTGCACTGGTGCTTTTACGTCATAGGACAGTGGTCCGGTTGTCGCCGTCCCGAAATGCCGCGATGGTGCAATCATCGACGATCTTTGACGCATAGACGAGGCCCGCCATGACCCTGATCCGAGAAGATGACCTCATCGCTTCCATTGCCGAGGCGCTGCAGTACATCTCGTATTTCCATCCGCCAGATTTCATCCGCGCCATGTCCGCAGCTTGGGAGCGCGAAGAGAACCCCGGCGCGAAGCAGGCAATGGCGCAGATCCTCGTCAACAGCCGCATGTGCGCCATCGGAAGGCGCCCGATTTGTCAGGACACTGGCGCGGCCAATATTCACGTAAAATATGGCGTCGAAGCGAAAACCGATTTCAGAAGGTCGTTGCAGGACATCTGCGATGAAGGCACCCGTCAGGGGTATCTGCGCGACAGCAACCCGCTGCGCGCCTCTGTGGTCGTGGATCCGTTCGGGACGCGCAAGAACTCGGGTGACAACACTCCCTGCATGCTCACGGTCGAGATGGTCGCCGGTGACACGATTGAGGTCGAGGTTGCGGCCAAAGGCGGCGGCTCGGAGAACAAGTCCAAATTCACCACACTGAACCCCTCGGGATCAGTCGCGGATTGGGTTGTGCAAACAGTCGAGACCCTTGGCGCAGGGTGGTGCCCGCCGGGAATTCTGGGCATAGGTGTCGGCGGCAATGCGGACAAAGCGATGGCGTTGGCAAAGGCGGCGCTTTCTGAACCGATCGACCTGCACGAATTGCAGCGTCGGGGACCATCAAACACCCAAGAAGAACTGCGGCTTGAGATCGCCGAACGGGTGAACGCCCTTGGCATCGGCGCGCAAGGTCTGGGCGGCGTCACAACCGTGCTCGATGTCAAGATCAAGAGCTTCCCGACGCATGCGGCCTCATTGCCGGTTGGACTGATCCCCAACTGCGCTGCGACGCGCCACGTTCATTTCACACTTGACGGTTCGGGCCCGGCGCAATTCACGCCGCCGGACTTGGCAGACTACCCCGAGATCCTGCTGGATCAGGCGAGCGCCCATGCGCGCAAGATTGACCTCAACAACCTGTCCGATGAGGTTCTCGCCTCGCTGGAACCGGGACAGACCCTGCTGCTTTCCGGCACCTTGTTCACAGGCCGCGACGCCGCCCATAAGCGCATGATCGACATGCTGGACAAGGGCGCACAACTGCCTGTCGATCTTAGAGGGCGTGCAATTTATTATGTCGGTCCGGTCGACGCCGTGGGCGACGAGGCCATCGGCCCGGCGGGCCCCACAACATCGACCCGAATGGACAAATTCACCGACCGCATTCTGTCGGATACCGGCTTGAAGCTGATGATCGGCAAGGCGGAACGGGGTCCAGTGGCGCTGGAAGCAATTGCCAAACACAAGGCCGCGTACCTCATTGCTGTGGGCGGCGCTGCCTATCTGGTCTCCAAAGCCATCAAGCAAGCCGAACCAGTCGCGTTCCAGGATCTGGGTATGGAAGCGATTTACAAGCTCGAGGTCGAAGATATGCCGGTCACCGTCGCAGTCGATACCAATGGCGCGTCCATTCACAACATCGGCCCGGCCGCATGGAAACGGGTGCCGGTTCTGGCCTGACACCCCTCAACACATACACGCTTACTTACCAAGCGCGGCATCCGTATAAGGTGCCGCGCTTTTTGGTCTACGAACCACTCCACGCGGAAAACATCGGCCCGCCTGTCCAGCGCGGGAAGCCGTATCCGTTGACCATAACAACGTCTATGTCATCGGCCGATCGCGCTATTCCTTCCTCAAGGAGAGCTTCTGCTTCACGGCGCAATGCCCCCAAGATCCGCGAGACAATGTCATCTTGGGACAATGCCATCCTTTCGGCGTCGCGTTCCTCGTCAATAACTTTGGCCACGTGTTGCGACGGCTGAGCCCGGCCATCCACATAGTCATACCATCCACCATTGGTCTTGCGGCCAAAGCGACCCTCCTCGCAGAGACGATCCGCGATCCGGCTTTCATTGCCCGTCAGCTTGCCTTCGGCCCGACGCCGCTTGCGCATCGCCCATGCGATGTCGAGGCCCGCAAGGTCTTGCATCTCGAAAATGCCCATCGGGAACCCAAAGGTCCGCATCGCGGCGTCGACCTCTGAAGGCCAAGCGCCATCAAGCAACAAGCGATCCGCTTCACTGCGGTAGGATGACATGATGCGATTGCCGATAAAGCCGTCACAGACACCCGAGAACACACCGATCTTGCCCAGTGACTTTGACAATCTCGCCGCAGTTGCGACCACGTCATCGGCCACAGCATCGGGCAACACAATTTCCAGCAGTTTCATAATATGCGCGGGCGAAAAGAAATGTAGGCCGATGGCCCGCGAGGGATCCTTCAGACAGGCAGCAATATCGTTGACGTCGAGGTAAGACGTATTGGTGGCAAGGATCGCGTCGGGCTTTGTCGCCGCATCGAGCCCAGCAAAGACCTCTTTCTTGACGCTCATGTCCTCAAACACGGCTTCGATCACCAGATCGGCCTCAGCCAAGGCGTTGTAGTCGGTCGCGCTTTGAAACCGTGCCCATGCGCCATCGAGGTCGTTCAGCAATCCGCGATTGGCGCTGCCTTCCAATGTTGCACGGACGCGCTCAGCACCAGCCTCAACACTGACATCATCCCGTTCGATCAGCGTCACGCTCAATCCTCGCATCAGGCACAGAGAGGCAATTCCTGCCCCCATTGTGCCGCCCCCAACCACGCCAATGTGCGTCAGCGCCCGAGGTTCGATTTTGGTGCGAGGATCGGCAAGCGTCGCGCGTTCGGCAAAAAAGATATGGCGCAAGCCGCGCGCCTGATCGCTGGTCTTCAAGGACAGGAAGGTGGCGCGCTCTTCTGCCAGTGCTTCGGCTGGCGGCAGAGTCAAACCGCGCTCCAGAGCCTCGACGGCAATGGCAACAGAACTCTGCCCGCGGGCCTTGCGCCGCAAGTTGGCCGCAATCTTGTCAAATGCCTCTGGGTCGGTTTTGCCAACCACAGGAAGATCAAGCGTGCGGCGCGGCTCGGGACGGGTCTCAGCAAAAGCAAGCGCAGCCTCAAGCAAATCGCCCTCGGCCAGCGCATCAACCAGCCCGGCATCCAGCGCGGCCCGAGCGGTTATGGGTTTGCCCCCCGCCACCATCGCAACCGCCAGGTCCGCCGACACAAGACGCGGCAGCCTAACCGTCCCGCCAGCCCCAGGCACAAGACCCAGAGTCACCTCGGGCAAACCCATGCGCGCCTTCGGGTCGGCAATGCGATAGTGACACCCCATCGCGATTTCCAATCCGCCCCCGAGCGCCGTCCCGTGAAGTGCGGCCACCCAAGGCGTGTCAGCAGCTTCGATTGCCGCGATGACATCCGGAAGATGAGGTTCGACCGGCGGCGCGTCGAACTCTTTGACATCCGCTCCGGCAACAAAGGTCCGTCCGGCGCAGGCAAGTACGACGGCACCGATTTTGGCGTCGCTCTCTGTCTGCGCCACCGCGTCCATCAATGCTTGCCGTACCGCATGTGAAACGGCGTTCACCGGAGGATTGTCGATTCTGACGACGGCAATCGCACCGTGCCGCTGCAAAGTGACGGTCATTCTGAAAGGTCCACCTGTCTTGTTGGTCTCACCGCTTTGGACGGACCGTACCGGAACACGCGCCGAAACCAACCCGGTATCCGCTGCCCTGCGCATGGCCGCGCAAGGTAAGCGTATCACCATCCTCGACAAAACTTCGCGTTTCGCCAGTGTCCAGCGTGATCGGCTCCTTGCCGCCCCAGCTTAATTCCAGCAAGGATCCCCGGTTTTCCCGTTTGGGACCCGAGATCGTGCCTGACCCCAACAAGTCCCCCACCCGCATCGGACAACCTGAACTGCTGTGATGCGCCAGTTGCTGTGCCGCGGAATAATACATCTCATTGTAGTTGGTTTCCGCGATCACGGTCTCGGAGCCGCCATCAGGCGTCAGCCCCACCTCAAGCGCAATGTCGTAGAGCATTGGCCCGGGCTCTGTCAGGTAGTCCAACAGCGGCTTTTCCCGCGCGGGTGTGCTGCTGCGGAACGGCTCCAATGCGGCGGCGGTCACGATCCACGGGCTGATCGTGGTAGCCGTGGCCTTGGACTGGAAAGGGCCAAGCGGCTGGTACTCCCAGGCTTGAATATCCCGAGCGGACCAGTCGTTCAGAAGCACGTAGCCGAAGATGTTGTCGAACGCCTCGGCCACGCTGATCGGCCCGTCCGACGCCTGCCCCACAATCGCGCCCATTTCGAGTTCGATGTCGAACCGGGCTGAGGGCGCAAAGTGCGGTGTGGCGTCGTCCGGTCCCATTATTTGACCATGCGGGCGCGTGACCGGCGTGCCGGACACCACAACCGAGGAAGCCCGACCATTGTAACCAATCGGAATGTGCAGCCAATTCGGCGGCAGCGCGTTCTCCGCGCCCCGGAACATCGTGCCCACGTTGGTGGCGTGGTGACGGCTGGAGTAGAAATCGGTGAATTCGCTCACCCGGAACGGCATATGCAGCGCCGCATCCTTCATCGGAACCGAGTGGGTGATGATCTGGTCCTGCACCACCTCATCGGCACCTTCGGCCAACATGGAGGCCAGCGCCGCGCGGTAGCGGGACCACGCCGCGCGGCCCAGTTCCATAAAGTCGTTCCAGTACGGCGCGTCTAAAACATCGGCATCCGGGTCGGCGCGCAAAAATCCTGCCGCCTCCAATCCGGTGGCATCAACGATCCGGTCGCCTATGGCGACACCGCAGCGCAGGTCGCTCTCACCGACCGAGAACACGCCGTAGGGCAGATTGTTTAGCGGGAACTCACCCTCCGGCGCGTTGGCACTCTCCAGCCAGGATCGATGTAACACCATCGGTTATTTCGTCCCCGGCGTTCCGTCGAACTTCTTTTCCAGACTGTCCCAGCAGTCGATGTAGTCATCCTGCAACGGCGCTTCTTTCCCTGCAAATTCAGTGAGATGTTGCGGAAACCTTGTCTCGAACATGAAGGACATCGTGCGGTCCAGCTTGTCGGGGCCGAGATTGGCATTCGACGCCTTTTCAAATGCTTCGCGATCCGGGCCATGGGGCAGCATCATGTTATGCAGGCTCATGCCGCCGGGGATGAAGCCCTGTGGTTTGGCGTCGTATTGGCCGTAAATATTGCCCATCAGCTCGGACATGATGTTCTTGTGATACCACGGCGGGCGGAATGTATCTTCCGCCACCATCCAGCGTTCACGGAACAGAACGAAATCGATATTTGCCGTGCCCGGCACGCCCGAGGGGGCGGTCAGAACGGTGAAGATCGACGGGTCGGGATGGTCGAACAGGATCGCACCGACCGGACAGTAAGTGCGCAGGTCGTATTTATAGGGCGCGTAATTACCATGCCACGCCACCACATCGAGCGGGCTTTGCCCGATCTGCGTTTCATGGAATTGTCCTGCCCATTTGACCGTCAGGGTCGACGGGACCTCGCGATCCTCAAAGGCCGCAACCGGCGCTTTGAAATCGCGCGGGTTGGCCATACAGTTCGCGCCGATAGGACCGCGCCCCGGCAGTTCGAATTTCTGACCATAATTCTCGCAGACAAAGCCCCGGCATGGACCATCGAGAACCTCAACCCGATAAACCAGCCCGCGTGGGATGATCGCGATCTCCTTGGGTTCGATATCGATAATCCCGAGTTCGGTGGCAAAACGCAGACGCCCTTCCTGAGGCACAACCAGTAACTCGCTGTCGGCACTGAAGAAATAGGCGTCCTTCATACTCTCGGTGACAAGGTAGATGTGGCTGGCCATCCCGACCTGCGTGTTCACATCCCCCGCCGTTGTCATCGTTCGCATGCCCGTCAGCCATGTAAGAGCTTCATCGGTATATGGCACCGGATCCCAGCGGTACTGGCCAAGGCTTGTCACATCTTCAGGGATATGCGGAGCGCTCTTCCAGTAAGGCAGGTCAATCCGCGTATAACGCGCCGAATGTTTGACGGACGGTCGGATGCGGTAGGACCAGGTGCGTTCGGGCGGGTTTGCGGTGAAGGCGGTGCCGGACAATTGTTCGCCATAAAGCCCGTAATTGCATTTCTGCGGGCTGTTCATGCCGCGCGGCAGGGCGTCCGGCAAAGCCTCGGTTTCAAAGTCGTTGGCCCATCCCGGCATGTATCCCGGTTCGGTCAGGGTGCCTTTGGCCTGGATCAGACCGGATGTGTGCGGAGCATTCATTTTGTGTCTCCTTTCGCAGCAGCGGCCAGCGCTTCGGTCAGCACCGCGCGGTCGCCGATATGGTTGGCAAGGATCAGGATCAGACGGGCGTTCAGAGCGATGCTGTCATCGTCGCTTAGCCCCTCATGTGCGGCCAGCAATTCGGCATAGAAGTCATCCGGATCGGGGATATTCGGATCGGTGTTCAAAGCCATCGCGTCAGTCCTTTCCGATAGCGCGGGCCAAGGCGGCGCGTACCATTGCTTCGTCATAAACAGGCCAGCGCGCCGCGACGTGCTGATCGGGGCGGATCAGGTAGACAGCGCCTGCAGCACCGCCCAGATACCTGTCCTGTATGTCGCCCTCCGTTGGCACGGGCAGACCGCGCAGCGCCACAGCGTCGATCTTCAATTGGTCCGGCACATCAACGCCTATGCCCAGCAGCACAAACTCCCCGCCAAGGTGATCCAGCAGAAACCCCTGCCCCAAAGGTGCGTCCGGGCACGGCGCACCGGGGCGCGTCCGGGCCGGGCCTTCGGGCAGCGCATCAGGCGTGTTGAGCGGCAGGCCGTCATAGACGCAGGGAACGGACAACCTGCCGGAATTGACCAGCGGACGCGCAAACGCGTGATGCTCGGCCAGATCCAGCACCGCATTGCGGAACACATGGCTGATCTTCGACTTCGGGGTGATGAAATCGGTCGAGCGTGAGGAGTTGAGAATATTCTCATCCGCCCCGTGCCTGCGTTCGACATCATAGCTATCAAGCAAGCTTTCAGGCGCGGTCCCATTCAACACCAACCCAAGCTTCCACCCCAGATTGTCCACATCCTGAATGCCGGAATTGGCACCGCGCGCGCCGAAGGGTGACACCTGATGCGCGGCATCCCCGGCAAAGATCACCCGACCGTGGCGGAACTTCTTCATACGGCGACACTGGAACGTGTAGATTGACGTCCAGACCAGCTCGTACTCCACATCCGTCCCCAGCATCGCATCCAGACGGCGGCAGACGTTTTCTTCCTTCAGTTCTTCTTTGCGGTCGATATCCCAACCTAGCTGGAAGTCGATCCGCCAGACCCCATCGGGCTGCTTGTGCAGAAGAGCGCTGTCGCCGGATTTGAAATATGGCTCGAACCAGAACCAGCGTTCCGTCGGGAAATTCGCTTTCATGGTGATGTCGGCGATCAGGAAATTGTCCTCAAACACCCGGCCTTCGAAATCGAGGCCCATCATCTTGCGCAGTGGGCTGGACGCCCCGTCACAGCCGATCAGCCAGTCTGCACTGATCCGATAGGGACCGTCCGGTGTGGTGATGTCGAGAACCACATGATCGTCCTTAACCTCAACCGCATCCACCCGGTTCTTGCCACGCAGATCAATAGGTGCACCTTGCGCCTGTGCCTCGCGGACGCGTTCGACAAGAAAGCGCTCAAAATAGGGTTGTTGCAAATTGATGAAAGCCGGGTAGCGGTGACCCTGTTCCGGCAGCAGGTTGAACTCGTAAACCTGCCGATCATCGTGAAAAACCTTGCCAAGGTTCCACACCACACCCTTATCCAGCATCGGCTGCGCGCAACCGTACCGATGGGCAATCTCAAGCGTGCGTTTCGCAAAACAGATGGCCCGCGACCCTTGCCCGACGCCCTCGTGATCGTCCAGCAACACGACCGGAATGCCCTGCAAGCCAAGGTCAAGCGCGGTCGCCACGCCAATCGGACCACCGCCCAGCACAACCACTGGATGGCGCATGGGCGCAGACGCATCCTGATCTGTGCTGCGCGTGTAAGGGTATAACTTGAACGCCAGCTGATAACGGTCATCGAGCGGCATGATGGGTCTCCTCCCCCTTCATTCGGCCTTCAGCCTTGCAGTTGCTCCCACATCTCCAGATCACGTTCAGCCGTCCAGATGCGCGGATGAGTGATCCCGCGCGCTTCGTCATAAGCGCGGGAAACGTTGAACGGCAGGCAGTGTTCGTAGATCGCGTAATCCTTGAACTTGGGATCGCAGGCGTCGCGCACGGCATCCCAGGCATCCTTGAGGCTCCCGCCCTTCGCAGCAATCGGTTTGACCGCGTTATAGGTGCTGTCGACGAAGTCCCGCGTGTTGGCGAGTGCTGCATCGACCATCTCGCGGCCCACCAAAGCGTCACCGCGACCCGGCGCGATGCTCTGCGGATCATAGGCTTTGACCGCGTCCAGCGTCGCACCCCAATCTTCGAAATAACCATCACCACAGTAGCAGGCGGAGTGGTATTCCACGATATCGCCGGTGAACATGGTCTGACTATCCGGCACCCAGATCACGCTGTCCCCCGCCGTATGCGCGCGACCGATCTGTTTGATCTCGACCTTCCTCTTGCCGAGGTAGACAGTCATGCTGTCGCTGAAGGTGGTTGTCGGCCATGTCAGACCGGGGATGCTTTCATGTCCTTCAAAAAGGCGCGGAAAGCGCTGGAATTCACTGTCCCAGTCCTCCTGCCCCCGCTCAACCACCATACCCCTAGCAGCATCCGACATGATGATCTGATCGGCGTTGAACGCACTTGCTCCCAGCACGCGCACTGCGTGGTAGTGGGTCAGCACCACGTGCGAAATCGGCTTGTCTGTGACGCCGCGCACGCAATCGATGACCTTCTGCGCAAGACGCGGCGTTGCTTGCGCCTCAACGATCATCACACTGTCATCGCCGATAATCACACCGGAATTCGGATCTCCCTCCGCGGTGAAGGCATAAAGCCCGTCTCCGATCTCGGTAAAGGATATCTGCTTTTCCGCGGTGTCGCCTTGCGATGCAAAAGCCATGTCTGCGTATCTCCCTCAAATGCGTCCCTCGCCACCAGCAGAGGTCATGACTTTTCTCATTGCACGAACAGTGAAAGTCAATATCATTTCATTTGCAACGATTTTTAGGACCGGCCATGAGCTTAGATGATTTTCACCTCTCGACATTCCTGCCCTACCGCCTCGCCGTGCTCTCTGAGCGGGTCAGCAAACGGCTGTCGGTTGAATATGGTCGCACACACGGATTGGCCGTGGCCGAGTGGCGGGTGCTCGTGCATCTGCTGCGATGTGGTGCGGTGTCGGTCCGCGATATCCACAACTGCGTCAATCTGGAAAAGCCCCGTGTCAGCCGCGCCGTGACCCGGCTCGAAGCTGAAGGGCTGGTGCAAAAAACGCCTGGTGCCCACGACGGCAGATTGGTGGCGATCAGCCTCACCAAAAAAGGACACGCGGCTCTGGCGGACATCCTGCCTGTCGCCACCCGGATCGAAGAATCGCTGACACATGCTGTCAGCCCGGACGACCTGAAGACATTCTTCGACGTGATGGAAGCCATGCACGCCGTTCTCGACGCCGACCCCGAGGCCAAGCCGCGCACATCGCTCGATCTCGCGCAAACACAAGAGTGACCCTACTGCGCAATTAAGCGCCTTAACAGGTCAAGGCGGCCTCAAGAGCCTCAGGCGAATAGGCCCCAAGCCGCTCCTGAGACAGCATGGCACCGTCAAATCGCACCGCGACAACATCTGTCCATCTGGCATCGGCCAGAACCATCTCGGGGTCCATGTCACAGTCACGAACGCCACCAGCGATATAGTCCCAGCCGATCTGATGGTTTGTCACACCGTCCATCGACGCAACCTGCGTCAGAGGATCGCTCCGAGACGGATCAAACCGCCAAACGCGCAGAACCTTGGCCAGATGCGGCCGGTCGACATAGGCAAGCTCGACACGGCCATCCCCGTCCAGATCGACAATCGCGACAGGAGCAAGCCAGCGAAACCGCGTGCCGATATGCGGGGTCGTCGCAATCTGCTGCACGGTTCCGTCCACCAAACCCCAGATCGCAAGACGCGCGCCGGCGCGGGCATGGCTTTCGATGGTGACGATTTCGGGCGCGCCATCTCCGGTGACATCCACCACGCGCGGTGCCAGATCTTCGAAGACGATGTCCTCGGCCCAGCGGGTCGAAATTTCTCGCCCGTCGCTCAACCGAACCGACAGCGTGTCATACTCCACGTCATCGCCCAGCACGCCATGTGGATATCGCGTAGTCGGCCCGTCATACCGCGCCGACACAATCTCGAGCGCCGCCGCCTGCGACGCCCCCACAAGCGCCAGCATCAGACCCGCGCCGCGGGCGAAGCCGCTCAAAAGGCGCAACGGTCGACGCGGCGCCCGCATCAGCTCAGATCTGCTTTTCGGGCATCTGCACGATCAGACCGTCCAGCGCATCGGACACCTTAAGCTGGCAGGTCAGACGCGACCGCTCCGGGTTCGGCTCATACGCGAAATCGAGCATGTCTTCTTCCATGTCTTCCTTCGGCGGCAGCTTGCCCACCCAGTCGGGATGTACATAGACGTGGCAGGTGGAACAGGCACATGCGCCCCCACAATCGGCTTCAATGCCCGGAATGCCATTGTCGCGCGCGCCTTCCATCACAGTCAGCCCGTTGGCCACATCCACGACATGCTCTGTGCCGCCATGCTCAATATAAGTGATCTTTGCCATTTCAGCACTCTCCGTCTCACAAATCGGGTCTTACCTAGTCCGGCCAAGCGCCGCCTGCCAGCCCCTTTTCTAGCATTTTGGCGCAGCAGCTGGGGATTGACGCACTGGCAGGCATTTTGCGGCACAAATCCGTACCCGTGCGTTCCGGGAAAGCGTTGGCCCAAATCGACTTTTCAGACTATTCTTGCGCACAGCGTGGCCAATTGGAGTGCATATGCCCGTCCTGAAGATCGACGAAAGCACCCGCAGCGCACGTCTGGATGGAGCCGAGATTTCGCTGGGCGCACGGGCTTTTGATGTGCTGAACCACCTGCACCACAATTCAAACCGGGTGATCTCCAAGGAAGAGCTTCTTGACAAGGTCTGGGCCGGAACGCTGGTCGAAGAAAGCAATCTGACCGTTCAGATCGCTGGCTTGCGCAAGGTGCTTGGCAAGGGGGCCATCAAAACCGTGCCCGGGATCGGGTACAAATTCACGCTGGCCGCCATGCCCGACGACTCCAGTGCCGAAACTCAGAAAGACGCGCCCGCGGTTCCCTCAATTCCATCGCTCGCCGTTCTGCCTTTTGCCAACCTGACCGGAGCAGACGAAAACGCCTATATGGTGGACGGGATTGTAAACGAGATCACATCCGCCCTTGCGCGGGTGTCGTCATTCTTTGTGATCTCCAACACCTCCACCTTCACCTATCGCGGCAAGGCCGTTGATCTGGCAGAGGTCGGGCGCGATCTGGGGGTCCGCTACGTCCTCGAAGGCAGTATCCAAAAGGCAGGCAACCGGCTTCGGATTTTTACCCAGCTGGTCGAGGCCAAGACCTCTCGTATGATCTGGCATGACCGGTTCGATGGCAGCAGCGAAGACATTTTCGATCTGCAAGATACCGTCGCCGAAAGCGTTGCGGCGGCAATCGAGCCGAAACTGATCTGGGCCGAGGCCGCGCGGGCACAGGCAAAACCCACCGACAACCTCAAGGCCTACGACCTGTGCATGAAAGCTGCGCCGTTGGTCTACCGGCAGAATGCTCTGGAAAATCTGGAGGATGGTCTGACCCTGCTGCGTAAAGCATTGGTGCTGGATCCAAATTACACATACGCCAAGGCACTGATATGCTACGCTCATACCGGGGCCTTCGCGGCGCGCTGGTGGCCCTTTGAACAGGCACAAGCCGCGTTGCCTCTTGCACATGAGGTTCTGGACAGCAATTCAGACGACCCACTGGCGCTGTGCTATGTTGGACACTACATTGCCTATATGGGTCATGATACAAATACAGGTCTCACTGCCCTGAAACGTGCCCACTCGCTCAATCCGAATTCCGCCAATATCGAAATGCTGCTGGGCTGGGTCTATAATTACATCGACCAAAGCGACCTTGCGATCGAGCATCTGCGCCGCGCCATTCGCATCAGCCCGCTGCATCCACAAGTTGGCATCATGACATCGGGCATAGGCAATGCGCTGTTTCAGAAAGGCGACATCGCGGAGGCGACCAAATATTACGAACAGGCCCTGACCGAGTACCCCGAGTTTGCGACGATCCAGCTTGGGCTCATGGGATGCTATTGGAGATTGGGAGACTTTGAAAAATCCGCCCAGATGGCGGGCTGGTTTCGGCAAAAGGTTCCTGACATGTCTGTTTCCCTGTTTCGTCGTACCCGTCCCCAAAACAGCGAGGCCTACCGGGATGCCGTTATCGGCGCTCTTCGCTCCAACGGCTTTCCCGAGGATTAACGCATCAACTTGTCAACGGCGCGGCGGTGCGCTTCGGCGCGTTTCTGAGCCGCGACGATCTGCTTTGGCGATATGCCGGGGCGCGTGGTGATGGCGGTCGCGCGGGTTGCAATGAATTTTACCAGACGGTCAAAAATGCTCCGCGCGTCGGTACTGGTGGCGGTGTCTGCGATCTTGCCGGTGTCGAAGTAAGCCATGTTGCCCTCATTGGTCTCTGTGTTGATGTCTGTCCTGACACTCCCACATGGGCGTGTGTTCCGTCCTTAAGGCCGGATTAAGCGTTCCAAAGCGATCCGAATTCTGCGGAAATCGCGGGCTTGCACGCTCTGGCAAATGTTCTATTTTTGTTCCTATGCGTGTTGCCACCCCCCGCCCCAAACAAACCGACTGGCCCCGCCCACCCTCGTGCCTGCGCGCCGACCAGCTGCGCCTGCCGCCCGACAATGCCCGGATCACGGTGGCGGGGCTGGTGATCCTGCGGCAGCGGCCTGGCACTGCAAAAGGCGTGATCTTTCTCACGCTGGAAGACGAGACCGGTACGGTCAACATCATCGTCTGGCGCAAGCTTTACGAACGCTATCGCCGCGCGGTGATCGCGGGGCGCATGTTGCGGGTCACCGGGCGGCTGCAAGGCGAAGGAGACGTGATCCATGTGATTGCCGAGGTCATCGAAGACATCTCGCCCCTGCTGGACCAGCTTCTTGCGCCCGCACCAGACGACCTGCCAGAGGCGCTTTCGCCAGGAGCACAAACAGGCTAGACTGCACACAAGAAGAAACAGGCAAACAGGCGCGCAGTCTCAGTGATCCCCTTCCCGTCAGCGATCCGGGCTCTGTGGGCCGTGGCCTTGGCCGTCCTGACAGGCTGCGGAGACGCATCCGGATTTCCTGAAGACGGGCTTGAGGCCCCGGTGCCTGATTTCGCATCCGCCCGGATCGACCCACCACCGGGCGTGCGCCCCGATGGCTGCTGGGTCCGCGACGTCGCTCCGGCCGAGCTGGAAACCGTCACCCGCCAGATCGAGGTCGCCCCTGCGCGCTACAATGCCAATGGACAACAGATCAGCCCGGCCCGGTTTCGCACCGAGACCGCACAGGTGATCCTGCGAGAACGGCAGGAACTGATTTTCGAAACCCCCTGCCCCGAGGCGCTGACCCCCACGCTGATCTCGACACTGCAACGAGCTCTGGAGGCGCGCGGGCTCTATCGCGGGCCGATCACAGGCGAGATGGATGTGCTCACCCGGCGCGCGGTGCGCCGCTATCAGACAAGCAATGGTCTGCCGAGCGGATTGCTGTCGATTCAATCGGCGCGTGGGCTGGGGCTCTTGGCGACACCGCGCGATCAGCTCTGATCGGGCGACTCAGCTCAGCAGAGTTTGCACCTTAGAGTTTGCAACTTTGCAAAATCGCACTTCATGAAATGCAACTCTGCATAATGGGGCAGAGTTTGCAAAAGTTTGCAATCCCGACCAGGCAAAACTGCAAAGTTTTTGCGGCCTTCTGCCGCGCGCCGGATTGCAAGACTTGCCGCAAGGTCCCGCGCGCCGTACGCCAATGCCAACACGTTTCAGGAGGAGATCGGCATGGGCTACCAAGAGGTGTATGAAAGCTGGAAATCCGACCCCGAGGGGTTCTGGATGCAGCAGGCCGAAGCGATTGATTGGGATCAGAAACCCAGCAAAGCGCTATTTGAGGTCGGCGACAACCTGTACGAATGGTTCTCAGACGGTCAGACCAACACCTGCTGGAACGCCGTTGACCGCCATGTCGAAGCTGGCCGCGGCGGACAGGTTGCCATCATACATGACAGCCCGATCACCGGCACGCTGCACAAGATCACCTATGCCGAGCTTCGCAATCGCGTCGCCCGGCTTGCCGGGGCGCTGCGCGCCAAGGGGATCGAGAAAGGCGACCGCGTCATCATCTACATGCCGATGGTGCCCGAGGCGCTCGAAGCGATGCTGGCCTGCGCGCGGCTTGGCGCGATCCATTCGGTGGTCTTCGGAGGCTTTGCAGCCAACGAACTTGCCGTCCGCATCGACGATGCCAAACCGAAAGCGATTGTCGCCGCGTCCTGCGGGCTCGAACCCGGTCGCGTCGTGCATTACAAGCCGCTCCTCGACGGGGCCATCGAACAGGCAAAACACAAGCCCGACTTCTGCGTGATCTTCCAGCGCGAACAGGAAGTGGCACATCTGGAAGAGGGCCGAGACCATGATTGGCACGGCTTCCAATACGGTGTCGAGCCGGCCGACTGCGTGCCGGTCGAAGGCAACCACCCCGCCTATATCCTTCACACTTCCGGCACCACGGGCGCGCCCAAGGGTGTGATCCGCCACACAGGCGGTCATCTGGTGGCGCTGAACTGGACGATGAAGAACATCTACAATGTCGATCCGGGCGACGTGTTCTGGGCCGCATCGGATGTCGGCTGGGTCGTTGGCCACAGCTACATTTGCTACGCGCCGCTGATCCACGGCAACACCACGATCGTGTTCGAAGGCAAGCCTGTGGGCACGCCGGATGCAGGCACGTTCTGGCGGGTGATTTCCGAGCACAATGTGCGCAGCTTCTTCACCGCACCGACCGCGTTCCGCGCGGTGAAGCGGGACGATCCCAAAGGGGAATATGTCGGCAAATACGATATTTCCTGCTTGAAGGCGATTTACCTCGCGGGTGAACGGGCCGACCCCGACACGATCGAATGGGCGCAGAAAGTCACCGGCAAGCCGATTTATGACCACTGGTGGCAGACCGAGACCGGCTGGACCATCGCCGGCATGCCAGCGGGGATCGAAGCGCTTCCGGTCAAGATCGGTTCTCCTTCGGTGCCGATGCCAGGCTACGATGTGCAGATCCTTGACGAGGCAGGCCACCCCATGAAACCGGGCGAGCTGGGCGCGATTGCGGTCAAGCTGCCCCTGCCCCCGGGAACGCTGCCCACGCTGTGGAATGCCGAGGACCGGTTCCGCAAATCCTATCTGTCGCATTTCCCCGGCTACTACGAGACCGGCGACGCCGGCATGATCGACGAGGATGGCTATCTCTACATCATGGCGCGCACCGATGATGTGATCAATGTCGCGGGCCACCGCCTGTCCACCGGCGGCATGGAAGAGGTGCTGGCCTCGCACCCCGACGTGGCAGAATGCGCGGTGATCGGCGTCACGGACGAGTTGAAGGGCCAGTTGCCGATGGGGTTTGTCTGCCTGACCACTGGTGTCAACCGGCCGCATGACGAGATCGTCAAGGAATGTGTGAAACTGGTCCGTGACAAGATCGGACCAGTGGCAGCTTTCAAGCTGTGTGCCGTGGTGGATCGTCTGCCCAAGACCCGGTCGGGCAAGATCCTGCGGGCGACGATGGTCAAGATCGCCGACAGCGAAGAGTTCAAGCTGCCCGCAACCATCGACGACCCGGCCATTCTGGACGAGATCAAAGTGGCGCTGCAGAGTATGGGCTACGCGAAGGGCTGAGGCCAGGTCCGGGTGCGTCAACGCATCCGGTTTTCCCGTTGACGGGAAAACATTGCTCCGAGGGTGCGGGTCCCTCGGCACTCGGGCGGTGATGGTTTACAGTCACCGTCTTTAGCAGCACTCTTGGTGGTCTCAGACAAAGGAGACCGCCATGACCCGCCCCATCGTTTATCACATCCCCGTCTGTCCGTTCTCCCAGCGTCTCGAAATCATGCTGGCGCTCAAGGGCCAGAGCGATGCAGTGGAGTTCCAGGTTGTGGACATCACCAAACCGCGCGATCCGGAGCTGCTGCGCAAAACACGCGGCACTACGGCGCTGCCGGTGCTGGAACTGCCCGGCGAAAAGATCATCAAGGAAAGCCTTGTCATCCTTGAATATCTCGACAGCACCATAGGAGAACAGCCGCTCCGCCAGAGCGACCCCTACCGTCACGCCGTCGAACAGATGCTGATCGGGCGCGAAGGACCGTTTACGATGGCGGGATATCTGTTTGTGATGAACCAGGATCCAGAGGCGCGCGACAGCCACCGCGACAAATTGCTTGGCCTCTATCGGGACATCGACGCGTTTCTGACGCAGCATGCGCCGGAGGGCCCGTTCCTGTTCGACGACTTTGGACTGGCCGAGGCAGTGTTCACGCCGATGTTTATGCGGTTCTGGTTTCTCGACTATTATGAAGGGTTCGAGCTGCCGGACACTTCGGATTATTCCCGGGTGCGCCAGTGGCGTGAGGCTTGCCTTGCTCATCCGGCAACCCAGCAGGTAAGCCGCGAGGAGATCATAAAGCTTTACTATGATTATGCGCTTGGAGCGGGCAACGGCGCACTGCCCGAGGGCCGGCAGGTGTCGAGCTTTGTATTTGAGCCGGATTGGCGAACGCGACCCTGGCCGCCTGCCCAAAAATATTCACGCAGTGCATCAGATGCGGCACTGGGATTGATCGCTGCCGCGTGATCGAGGACCTTGCAAAGAACTCAGCCAAACAAAAAGGGCGCCGACTGACGCGGCGCCCTTTTGCATGATTTAAGGAGTTACTTACTCGTCTTCCGCAATGCTCAGCGCGACGAAGCGCGGATCGCCAGCGCGGCGGACCAGAAGCAGGATCGACTTGCGACCGGCGTCTTTGGCTTCGGCAATCCGGTCTTCCAGATCGCTGATCGCAAGCACCTGTGCCTGACCTGCTTCGGTGATCACGTCTCCGGCGCGGAGACCTTTCTCGAAGGCCTCGGATGTTTCGTCCACATCCATCACAGCAAGGCCCTTTGCACTTTCCGGCAGTTCAAGCTGCTCACGGATTTCCGAGGACAACGGGCTAAGAGTGAGGCCCATCAGTTCCATCGACATCGGAGCTTCTTCCTCGTCCGGGCCGGGCTGCGACGCGGGCACCGCGCTTTCCGCCTCTTCACGGCGGCCAAGCGTCACCAGCAGCGTCTGGGTTTCGCCGTCACGATTGACAACAACGCGCACGGACTTGCCGACCTCGGTGTT
>QCWH01000004.1:49998-75676 GCA_003149565.1 Marivita sp. XM-24bin2
GCACGTCTGAGACCAGAGCGCCTTTGGCGGAGGCCAGTCCGAGCGCTTCGGCAACATCCTCTGTCACGTCTTGAATACGGACACCAAGCCAGCCGCGGCGGGTTTCACCGAACTCCTTGAGCTGGTCGACGACGCGGGTCACGACATTCGACGCCATCGAGAAACCGATGCCAATCGAGCCACCGTTGGGCGACAGAATGGCCGTGTTCACACCGATCACTTCGCCGTCCATGTTAAAGAGCGGACCACCCGAGTTCCCACGGTTGATGGCGGCGTCGGTCTGGATGTAGTCGTCGTAGGTGCCGCTGAGCGCACGATTGCGAGCCGACACGATGCCTGCGGACACCGAGAAGCCCTGCCCCAACGGGTTGCCCATTGCCATCACCCAGTCACCGACGCGGGCGGTGTCACTGTCGCCGAACTTGACGAATTTCAGCGGCGTTTCGCTTTCGACCTTAAGCAGCGCGATGTCTGTGTTGGGATCTGTGCCAACGATTTCTGCGGGCAGTTCGAAACCTTCGAAGAATTCGATCATCACTTCGTCCGCACCTTCGATCACGTGATTGTTGGTCACGATGAAGCCGTCTTCGGAGATGACGAAACCGGAGCCGAGTGCCGACGAGCGACGCGGACGGTCGCCAGGCCCGTTGCGGTCCTGGAATTCCCGGAAGAAATCTTCGAACGGCGAACCTTCGGGAACGATCCCCTGCGGACCAGTCCGACCGGCCACCGTTGTGGAGGTCGTGATGTTCACCACAGACGGGCTGATTTTTTCTGCAAGATCTGCAAAGCTTTCCTGCGCATGCCCCATAAGCGACTGCGCCACAATAAGGATCATGGATAACGAGGTCAGCCAGAACATGCGCAATGGTGTGCTCTGGTCTCGTTGGATTGTTTTTGCCTGTGAGGTCAAGGGAAACTCCTTCGTGATGGGTGCCCGGTTGTCAACCGGCACCTGCCTGTCATGGCGACAATGTAGGTGCGCCTGCGCAACACGCAAACAAGAAACCCGCACCTCAAGCTTATGTGACTTGATCGTGACGACCGTTACGGGAACCGGCCGATCAGAACGCCTGAACAGCCCAGAGCATCGCCACGCCCGCAGTCAGGCCAGTGAGCCCGACAAGCCGGCGCATGTCGAGCGGCATGTCGCGCATCGCTTCAAGCAGCCGTTCGATAAGCGAAGGGGCCAGCGCATAGGCCAGCCCCTCGAAAATCAGAACCATTGCAATCCCGGTCAGGATTGTGTCGATCAATTGCCAGCTCCTGTGTCGCTGTCGGCACTGTCGTCGGTTACTTCCGCTTCGCCTTCGGTCTGCACAGCCGTGCTCTCCGCAGCGGGATCGGTCGGCAGTGCGATCCGCGCAGCGTCGGACTCCGAGATTCCGCCACCAAGACCTTCAGCCGATTTCAGGTAGTTGAAGAATTCGCTGTCAGGCGCAATCACGAAGGTCGAGTTTTCGCCCCGCAGCGCACGCTGATACGCCGTTAGAGACCGGTAGAACTCAAAGAATTCCGCGTCTTGGCTAAAAGCCGTCGCAAAGATGTTGTTGCGGCGCGCATCAGCTTCACCTCGGATGATCTCGGCCTCTCGGTTGGCGTCCGACACGAGTTCGACCACGGTCCGGTCGGCCTGCGCACGAATACGCTGCGCCGCCTCGTTACCACGAGCACGTTCGTCCGTCGCTTCGCGCTCACGCTCGGCGCGCATCCGGTCGAAGGTCGCATCGAGGTTTTCCGCCGGAAGGTCGGTGCGCTTGAGACGCACGTCGATGATCTCGAGCCCCAGGGCATTCGCCTCTTCGATCGCCCCATTGCGGATACGCAGCATCAGTGCGGCACGGTCCGTGCTCAGGATGTCGTTCGACGACACCGAGCCGAGGATTTCCCGCGTCTCGGAGCGCAGGATCGAGTCCAGACGGGTTTCCGCAGCCGGAATACCGCCGACACCCACCGCCTGCCGGAACTGATTCACATCGGCGATCCGGTAACGGGCGAAGGCGTCGACAACCAGACGACGGTCATCGAGCGGCGTGATCTCAAGTGGGTCGATGTCGCGGCTCAGGATACGGTCGTCATAGCGCACGACTTCCTGGATGAGCGGGATCTTGAAGGCCAAGCCCGGGTCTTCCTTGACCGAAACAACCCGGCCGAATTGAAGCACAAGCGCGTTTTCGCGTTCATCAACAATGAACACAGACGAAAGCAGGCCGGCAATAATCAGGACGAAAACCGGCAAAAGGTACGTTGTCTTACGCATCAGTTTGACCCTCCGCTGCTAGAGTTGCGGCGCAGTTCGTTGAGCGGCAGGTACGGCACGACACCGTTGCCTCCGCCTTCGCCATTTTCGTCAAGGATGATCTTGTCCACACGGCCAAGCACTTCTTCCATCGTTTCAAGATACAGACGCTTGCGCGTCACTTCCGGGGCGTTTCGATACTCGCCAAGAACGGCGAGGAAGCGGCTGGCTTCACCTTCCGCTTCGTTCACGACACGGGCACGGTATCCTTCGGCTTCTTCAAGAACCTGTGCCGCTTCACCTCGCGCTTCCGCGAGAACGCGGTTGGCATATGCGTCAGCAACGTTGCGCAGACGGTCACGTTCCTGCTCCGCCGCCTGAACGTCGCGGAATGCCGCAATCACCGGCTCGGGCGGGTCGGCCTTGTCAAAGTTCACACGGATGATCGTCACGCCACTGTCATAGCTGTCGAGCGTTGACTGAATCAGGTCCTGAAGACGCGATGCAATAGCGCCACGGTCGCGGTTCAGGATCGGCGCAAGATCGGACTGCGCAATAATTTCGCGCATCGCGGATTCACTTACCGCGCGGATCGTCGGACGCGGGTCACGAAGGTTGAACAGGAATTCCGCCGGATCGTTGATGTTCCAGACCACCTGGAAATCAATATCGACGATGTTTTCATCACCCGTCAGCATGAGGCCTGCATCAGAGCCACGGGCTCCGGTACCAATGTCTTCTGTCTGTTCGCGGGTGACCGGGATGACCTCGGCGGTGACCAACGGCCACGGTGCAAAGTTCAGACCCGGATTCCCTGTGGCGTAGTACTCACCAAGAAAAAGTTCGACGGACTGTTCTTCCGGACGGACCGTGTAAAAGCTGGCCATGGCCCAGAGCGCGATCGCACCGACAACGCCCAGACCGATCGTCCCACGCGTGAATTTGAAGCCGCCGCCACCAGAGCCGCCACCAGAGCCGTTCATGCCGCCGCCATTTCCGCGCCCGCCCATCAGAACGCGAAGACGTTCCTGGCCCTTTTTCATCAATTCATCAATTTCGGGTATCTGTGGCTGGTTGTCATCATCGGGACGACGCCCCCCACCGTTGTTGCCGCCGCGTGGACGATCGTCGCCACGGTTTCCACCGTTGTTACCGCCGCCGCCCCACGGGCCGCCACTGTTACCTGCCATCTGGTCTTTTCCCCTCTCGGAACATTCGGTCTTTCATGTCACTTTCTTACCTGTGGGCAAAGCCTGGAAATTCAAGCCGTCCGCATCGGTTTGCGCATGGTTACTATCTCTTCCGACATGGTCGGGTGAACAGCAACCGTGCGGTCAAAATCTTCTTTTGTTGCGCCCATCTTGATCGCGATGCCCGCCATCTGGATCATCTCACCCGCCCCGGGCGCGACGATGTGACAGCCCAGCACCTTACGGCTTTCCTGACTGACGATCAATTTCATGAGAACCCGGCCATGCTTGTCCGCGAATGCCGATTGCATGGGACGGAACGAGGTGCAGTAAACCTCAATCGGCTCCTGGTCCCGCGCCTGTTCCTCGGTCAAACCGACGGTGCCGAGTTCGGGTTGGGTGAACACTGCGGACGGTATCAACGTGTGATCCACTGGCGTTGGGTTGCCGTGGAACACGGTTTCGACGAACGCCATGCCTTCGCGGATCGCAACCGGGGTCAGGTTGACCCGGTCGGTCACGTCGCCAATGGCATAGATCGATGGCACTTTGGTCTGGCTGTATTCATCAACCTCGATGGCACCTCCGCGCCCGAGTGTGACGCCAGCCTCTTCCAGCCCCATGTCATCGCTGTTCGGGCGCCGGCCGGTGGCGAAGAGCACCTGATCGAACACTTTGACATCCCCGTTGGTCGCCTTGACCTTGAGTGGTCCGTCTTTCGGCCCGTCCTTTGCGGGCATGGCGTATTGCGTGACCTCGACCGGCGCATCCATGCCCTCGTCGTCTTCACCGCGGTAGCAGTCCATTCCCACGATATTGGTGCCGGTATGCAGATCGACGCCCAACTCACGCATCGAGTCCGCAATCAGGCCGCGTGCCTCTTCATCGAAGCCGCGCAAGATTTGCGCCCCGCGATAATATTGCGTCACCTCCACTCCAAGACCCGCAAGGATGCAGGCAAATTCGCAAGCAATGTACCCGCCACCGATAATCAGCATGGATTTCGGCAGGCTTTCCATATGGAAAATGTCATCCGAGACTATTCCGAGATGTGCATTGGGCAAGTCGGGTCGGATCGGACGTCCGCCAGAGGCGATCAGGATATGTTTTGCGGTGAAGGTTTCGCCGCTGGACAGTTCGACGGTGTGCGGGTCCTTGACCCGAGCGCGTGCGTCGTACGTGGTCACACCAGAGCCGGCGAGAAGTTTGCGATAAACGTCCTCGAGCCGATCCAGTTCCTTGTTCAGATGACCCGAAAAGGTTGTCCAATCGAAACCCTTGTTCAGCAGGTCCCAGCCGTAATGTGTGGCTTCTTCCACCATGCCACCATAGCTGCTGGCAAAGACCATCAGCTTTTTCGGCACACAGCCCCGGATCACACAGGTCCCGCCATATCGGTCTTCTTCGGCCAGTGCGACTTTGGCCCCGGCTTCGCCAGCCGCAACGCGTGCGGCGCGCACACCTCCGGAGCCGCCTCCGATCACAAAAAGATCGTAGTCGAATGTGCTCATGGTCGGCTCCTTCTGCTTGCGCGCAAAGGTATTTCATAAGGCGACGGGGAACGCCAGAGAGGGATGATCACACCATGTCACACGCGCGTTGTCGGAATTTGCATTTGCGCTTATGGTGAACAGACTGGGGGGCATGAAATGAAGCGGGATCGGTACGACAATCCACTGTCCACCACATCGGACGCGGCACGCGATCACTATGTCGCTGCAACGGATCTGCTGCTCGCTGGCCAACCCGGCATTTCAGACGGTTTTCAAAGCGCCATCGACAATGACCCGGATTTTGTCCTGGCCCATGTGGGTCTTGCACGCGGTCTGCAATACGAAGGCAAGCCGCAGGCAGCCAAAGACGCGATTGCTGCTGCGCGTAAGGCCAAGGGCTCTTTGACCGAGCGCGAGGCCAGCCATGTTGCAGCGTTTGATCTGCTGGTCGCGGGCAACACGACAGAGGCTTACCCGGCGATCCGAGCGCACGTGGATCAGTATCCCCGCGACGCGCTACTGGCGCAGACCTGTTCGTCCGTGTTTGGGTTGATCGGCTTTTCCGGCAAACCCGGACGCGAAGCGGAAACGCTGGCCTGCAACGCCATGCTGCTGCCCCATTATGGCGAAGACTGGTGGTGCCTGAGTCAATACGCTTTTGCACTATGCGAGACCGGCAATCTGAATGAGGCGGATATCTATATCGACCGCTCGCTTGCGCGGAACCCGCGCAATGCAAACGGCGCGCATGTGCGCAGTCACATCTATTATGAAACCGGAGATATTGAGCTTGGCGTGTCCTATCTGACCGACTGGCTAGGGCCTTATGATCGGTCCGGGTACATGCATGGGCACCTTTCCTGGCATGCGGCGCTTTGGGCCCTGGAACAGGGCGATACGCAGACGATCTGGCACCGGTTGGAGACCGACATTCTACCGGACGTGTCCCAAAGCCTTCCTATCAATGTGCTAACGGATGCCGCGTCGCTTCTCTTCCGCGCGGAGCTGGCTGGTGTCAACGTGCCGCAAGCGCGGTGGAAAGAGGTCAGCGCCTACGCACTGGAGTTTTTCCCGAAGACTGGCATCGGCTTTATCGACATCCACGCCGCGCTGGCGCACGCGATGGCTGGCGATGGCGACGCGCTGATGCGGATCATCACGTCCCCAAACCCAAGCACAGGGGATGTGGTCACACCTTTGGCAGAGGCCTTCCACGCGTTGGCACAACAAAAATGGCCCGAAGCCACATCTTTGATGATCAGCGCTATGGGAGATCACGCACGGCTTGGCGGCAGCCGCGCCCAGCGCGACCTGCTGGAATTCGCGCTGCTTGCCGCGCTTCTCAAACAAGGCAAGGACGGAGAGGCTAAGCATCTGCTTGCGTTGCGCAGACCCGCTCTGGTGGGCACGCAGGCGGTTCATGGCTTGGCCATGCACTAGGTATCTGCCCTGGAACCGGCCGCCGGTTAAAGATGTCAGATGTCCGAAAACAGATTGTCGTTTTCGATCAGGTCGATATGGCCTTCCTCAACAGTGCCCTGATTGATGTCCCGCGTTTCAACCCGACCATCACTGTAACCGATGATGACCTTGTCGCACAGGTCAATGAACAGGCCGTTCTCTACAACTCCCGGCATCTGGTTCAGGGCCATCGCAAGTTGACGAGCGTTGCCGATGCGGCTCAAGTGCAGATCAAGAATGTAATTGCCCTCGTCCGTTACAAACGGTTTGCCCGCATTCATTCGCAGGGTGATGCGCCGCCCCATCACATCGGCCGAAACCAACAACTCCTCAACCAGCATCTGGGTGGTGGTCCAACCGAACGGGATAACCTCGATCGGTAAGGGAAAGGCGCCGAGCGTGCCGACCTCTTTGGCAGCATCGGCGATGATCACAACCTCTTCGCTGGCCGCCGCGACAATTTTTTCCTGCAAGAGCGCACCGCCGCCACCTTTGATAAGATTCAGATTGCGGTCAAATTCATCGGCACCGTCAATTGTGATGCTGAGCGTACCTGCTTCATCGAGGGTTATGACGTCTATGCCGACCTGACGAGCGAGCTGCGCCGTGCGGGACGACGTCGGAACGCCGCGAATGCGCAGGCCTTCATCGCGCACGCGATCCCCGAGATGCCGGACAAGCCAAGCGGCCGTCGAACCAGTACCCAAGCCAACCCGCATCCCATCCTCGACCAATTCCGCCGCACGTTTTGCGGCAGAAAATTTTGCCTTGTCGATGGGCGACAATTCTCCGGTCATGAGCGCGGCTCCTTGGGCAGTCTTGGTCATCATATAAGGTGTCATGCCGCGTGGTGCGAGGCCGAATTCACGCTTGCCCGAACCTGGGTGTTAAACCGCGATCACCGTTTCAATTCAAACGGGGCGACCGGTACCTCAGGCGGGAGGGTCAAAGTATCCGATAGCGACAGCTTCGGGAATACAACCGCATTTGCGGACACGACTTGCGGAAAAACAGCCCACGCTACAATTGCGAGGAAGGCCGCCCCCAAGCCAATCTGTCATAGTCGGTCATCATAAATGCCCCTATTCTGCAATGAAACGCCCAATGCCGTGAGACTTCTGTGCCAGCAATCTGCCTTTTGAAGGTAAAGCCAAAGTTAAGCGCATCGTTTTTTCACCGCCACGCGCCGCTTTCGCTGCTTTCAAAGGACGGGCAGCACGGTACATGGGCGACATGAGCTATGTTCTGCATTATGCCCCCGACAATGCATCGCTGGTGGTTCGACTGGTGTTGGAGGAATTGCGCCTGCCGTACCAAACCGCGTTGGTAGACCGTAAGGTGTCAGCGCAGCATGGCGCGGCCTACAGGCGATTGAACCCGGTTGGCCGCATTCCAGCGCTAGAGACCCCGACAGGTCCGATCTTTGAAACTGCTGCGATTTGTTTGTGGCTGGCAGACCGCCATCGTGACCGCGTGCAGTTGTCGCCAGATCCGGACGCTCCGTACCGGGGTGATTTTCTGAGTTGGCTGTTTTTCTTGTCGAACACGGTCCATGCAGAGATGCGAACCTTGTTCTATCCCGCACTTGTCGCAGGCGATGACATCGAGCAGCAGGGAACCGCGCGCTTGCAGATCGAGGCCTCCCTTGCGAAACATTTCGACCTTTTGAATACTGCTTTTGCATCCGGTCGGACTAAAACAGACTGCTGCGACATCTATTGCGCGGTGCTGCTACGGTGGCCTGTACTTTATCCTGTCGACGCGGATCACGGTTGGTTCGATCTATCCCGTTGGCCAAATCTGCAGGGTCTTGCCCAAAGGATCGAGGCGCGCGACAGTGCCCGCGCTGCCGCATTAGCCGAGGGTCTTGGACCAACGCCATTGTCCAATCCACATCCCGCCACACCGCCCGAAGGGAGCGCGCTTTAATCATGTTTCTCTCAGTCTTCGACATGTTCAAAGTCGGCATCGGCCCGTCTTCGTCACATACGATGGGTCCGATGGTCGCTGCCGCGCGGTTTCTCGACCGTTTGCGCAAAGCGCCATTCACCACTGCCGGGGTCCGCGCGTCGCTGCACGGCTCTTTGGCGTTTACCGGGGTTGGCCACGCCACTGACCGCGCCACGATTCTGGGTCTCGCCGGGTTTGTCCCCGCCACCTATGATCGCGAAGCTGCCGATGCGGCACTGGACAGGATCAAGGAAAGCAAGACGCTGGAACCCTATGGTTTACCTGTTCTGAAGTTCGATCCGGAGGCCGATCTGACCTTCAATTTCGGACCCAACCTGCCAGGTCATGCCAATGGCATGATCCTGAGTGCCACGGATGCTCAGGGTGACGTCATTCTGCAAGAGACCTACTACTCCATCGGCGGCGGATTCGTGATGACCCAAGCCGAATTGGACGCGGGCAAAGATACAGATGATGGCGCGCCGGTACCCTACCCGTTCAAATCTGCCGCCGAAATGCTGGACATGGCGAAAATCTCGGGTCTCAGCATCGCAGAAATGAAGCGTGCCAATGAACTCTCGCGCAGGTCGGTCCGTGATCTGGACGGCGGCATTCAACAGCTTTGGGATGTGATGAACAACTGTATTGAGCGGGGGCTGCATTCGGACGGCATCTTGCCTGGTGGGCTGAAGGTCAAGCGGCGGGCAAAGGGGATTCACGAGAAGCTTCTGGCAGAACGAGGCATGAACCTGACCGCGCCGCACACGATCAACGATTGGATGAGCGTCTACGCGATGGCGGTCAACGAGGAAAACGCCGCTGGCGGCCAGGTCGTGACCGCTCCGACCAACGGCGCGGCGGGCGTTGTGCCAGCAACATTGCGCTACTATCTTGATCACGTCCCCGGCGCGACAACCTCTCGAATACCGGACTTCCTGCTGACAGCCGCCGCAATTGGCGGGCTTGTGAAGTTCAACGCGTCGATCAGCGGGGCCGAGGCCGGGTGCCAGGCGGAAGTCGGAAGCGCCAGCGCGATGGCCGCAGCCGGGTTGTGCGCCGTCATGGGCGGTACTCCTGAGCAAATCGAGAATGCCGCTGAAATCGCGCTGGAACACCATCTCGGGATGACGTGCGATCCGGTCAAGGGACTGGTGCAGGTCCCGTGCATCGAACGCAACGGACTGGGTGCGATCAAGGCCGTAAGTGCCGCGAGCCTTGCGCTGCGCGGAGATGGCACCCATTTCGTGCCGCTCGATTCGGCCATCGAGACCATGCGCCAGACCGGGGCCGATATGCATGAGAAGTACAAAGAGACGTCACTCGGTGGGTTGGCTGTTAACATTCCGAACTGCTAGATTGGCCTAAGTCCTGCTGAAAACACTGATTTTGACAGGCCCGGCGCGAACTCAAGGAGAGCGTTGACAGGAAAACACAACCAAGAGTAGCGTTTCGTATGACACAGGACAGGCCCACCCTTGGAATCGCTCTTATGCTCGGCTTTTGCGTCGTGGCCCCGATGGGCGACGCGTTGGCCAAGATCCTGTCCAGCAAGGTAGCTCTTGGTCAGCTTGTGTTTGTGCGTTTTGGCGTTCAGGCGGTTGTCCTTATTCCCATCATTGCCTTGACCGGGCGTATCTGGCGCATGTCGCGGCGCGTGTTTGCTCTGACGCTGCTGCGCACGGTGATGCATATTATCGGGATCGGCACTATGGTCTCCGCGCTCTATTACCTGCCGCTGGCTGACGCCATCGCGATTGCTTTTGTCATGCCCTTCATCATGCTTCTGCTTGGACACTACGTTTTGGGTGAAGAGGTCGGCATGCGCCGCATGGTGGCCTGCGCGGTTGGATTCGGGGGCACACTCCTCGTGATCCAGCCCTCGTTTCAAGAGGTCGGCTGGCCCGCTCTACTGCCCTTGTGCGTTGCAATCAATTTTGCGCTTTTCATGCTCGTGACAAGGAAAATTGCCAAGGAAACCGATCCGATCGGACTGCAGGCGGTCTCGGGGGTCATGGCGATTGTGATGATGGCACCGGTGCTCTTTTTTGTGCCCGACAGCGCAATCTCGCTGCTTGCATGGGACACAGGGCTTTCAAGCGCAACCTGGCAGCTTATGATTGCCATCGGGGTCTCGGGGACAGTGGCGCATCTTCTGATGACATGGTCGCTGCGCTACGCACCATCTGCGACTTTGGCGCCGATGCAATATCTGGAAATACCGATTGCCACGATCATCGGATTTGCGGTCTTCGGTGACCTGCCTGACAAAATGGCGTCATTCGGCATCGCAATCGTGATCGCCTCGGGCCTCTATATTGTGTTCAGAGAGCAGGCCATCGGTCGGAAGCCTGTAACAGTGCCTGTTGCAGAACGTTCCTCTCAGACACCGGCAGAATAATCAGCAGCCCCGGCTCCTCCGCCTGTATCGAAACCGGTCCATCAGCTCGGTTCGACGTGCCAACACGATCGTAAGGAGACAGGTCCAATCCGTCGATCGGCCAATGCAACCCAGTCGACCTTCCGCGAACAAGGCGCATGGGAAAGAGCGATACACGTGTGCCCACCTCAAGCCAAAGATCAAGGCGCGGCGGGACATGCGCAACCACGTCGTGATCGCCAATTAGCATGATGGCGCGGTCAGGATAGCGGGAAAGGACGGTCATCGCGGCCAACAAATGATCCACCTGCCCGCCGAGAAAACCGATGCCAAGGATGAGGGGCGCCGAAATCGAACGAATGGCTTTATCGAGATCGGTGCTGTCCTGTTCGGCAATCTGATGCACTGCCGTCGGTGGCATCGCCCCGCGCGTGGCGTCTGACACGGAATCAAGATCACCGATAAGCACATCCGGCAAGCGGCCGGTCGAAGCGATCCAATCGGCTCCACTGTCCGCCGCAACCACGGTTCCAGCCTCGACCAATACTGCCAAAAGCTGCGCATTGTCGCCATGCGCGCCACCGACAAGCAGGACTGGTTCCTGCGAAAGAACAATCGGATCATCCATGTCGGATTAATGGCGAAAGGTGAAACAGATCACAATCAGGTCATGAAATGATACCGTACCGGGCACAGATTCGTTGCGCTTTGGTCTTGGTAACCATGCTAGGACAACCTTCGCAGAAGTATGGAAAGCGGGTGACAGAATGGTGAGTTCGAACAAGATACTCACGGTATCCTATGGTACCTTTTCATGTACACTCGAAGGGTTCGACAATTCCTTCGACACCATGAAAGCGATCGCGGAGTATTTTCGCGACCTCGCGCAGGATGATCGATATTTCGGGGCCGAACCCCCGACACCCGATGCCGAGATGCTGGCCCGGATTGCGGAGCGTGAAATCGCCCGCCGGGTCGAGGCCCGATTTGAAAAGGGCAACCTGGTTCTGCGTCCGTCCGATGATGTCGAGTCGCCGCAAGGGGATGTCGCGCCGCATTCATCGACGGACGCAGCTCTCAAGGCCGCGACAGCAGGAGCGGCTGCCACCGCACTTGCTGTCGCGGCCCAAAAGGCAGAGGCACAAGACGACCTTCAGGCGGACGATATCAACGATATCACTGTGTCCACATCTGCCGCAGAGGCGACCGACACCGCGCCTGAAACCGTGGCTCAGGAGGAAGCAGATCAGATAGAGGAGGTTTCCATTGACCTTTCAGATATGGACCTGTCCGACGCCACGCCAGCTGACATCGAAGATATCGCCACCGGTCCGGATGAGGCGCCCAGTATCCGCGCCGACGATATTCTGGGTGAAGACAATGACACCTCCGAAGACCAAAGCATCGACGATCTGATTGCCGCACAGGAGGCGAAGACAAGTCAACCAGCTGCAGCAGAGATTGTCGAAGACGAAATCACGGCACCGGCTGTGACAGACAGCGTTGCGGATAAATTGCAGCGGATCCGTGCAGTTGTCGCTGCCAAGTCGCAGGCAAAGCCGGAATATATTGAAGACGAACACGCCACGTCGGGGCCCGATGGAGATGGTGTCACCGATAACGATGCAATTGACGTCGACGACAGTGACACGCTGGACGACAACCTCTTTGCCGACACGGTCGCCGCGATTGTCGCCGACGAGCACGAGGCTGCTGAGGATGACCCGATCCTGTTCGACCTATCGGATGACGACGACATGGACGAAGATGTCGCCGTTGCAACGGCTGCGCAGGACGACGACACTCAAAATGAGCTTGCCGCACTGCGCGCCAAGATCGCCGAGCTTGAAGCACTGGCTGTTGCCGCAAAGCAGGACACGGATACTGCCGACCCCCAGGTTGATGACGATGGCCTCGGCTTTGCCGCCCAAGCCGACATGGAAGAAGATGGGTTCAGCGAACTCGACGCAGTCTCGGAGGAGACGCAAGACAACGGCATCGTTGCTCACGAAGAAGACGACGAGGATGACGCAGAGGTACCGCTTGTCGTGACCTCGGATGAAACAGCCGAAAAGGACGATGAAGACGAAGCTGTATCTCCTGCTCCGTTGGTTGCGCGTGTCGCGACCGCCAAACGCGCAGATGTGGAAGCGGCTCTCGCCAAGGGAACACTGGAAGAATACGAAGACGAAGACGAGGACGAGTATGAGGATGAACCTGTGGCCATTGCCACGGCATTGCCCGGCCTCGAAGACAGCACCCTGACGCCCGAACAGGAAGCCGAACTTGCACAAGAGTTGGCAGACCTGCATGCCGAAATCGAAGATGACGATGACTGGAACTTTGACGACGATGACGAAGAAGACGACGATCTGACCCTCTCCGAAGAAGAGGAACAGGCGGCACATGCCAGCGTCCGCAAAGCAGTCAAACTGTCCAGCCCGGCCCGCGCCATGCTGACCGATACGTCTATCGAAGAAGATGGCGATTCTGTCGACCGTCTTGCCGACAAGACTGACAGCGAGATGGAAGAGCCCGAGGGCAACCGCCGTCGCAGTGCCATCGCACATCTGCGCGCGGCGGTGGCCGCGACCAAGGCGGACCGCATTCTTGGCTTCGGCAAAAAGACGGTCGACGAAGAAGAGCCTTACCGCGAAGACCTCGCAGATGCCGTGCGTCCACGTCGCCCGAAAGTCACTGAAGCCCGCTCAGCGCGGCCCGCACCGGTCCGCCCTGCACCGCTCAAGCTGGTTGCCGAACAGCGCATCGATGTCGAGGCAGAGGCAGACGCGCCTCCCGTGCGTCCGCGCCGTGTGACCCGTTCCATCGAGCCCGTCGAGACTGCTGACGTCATGGCCGGCGATGACACAGGATTTGCCGACTTCGCAGAAAGCCAGGGCGCGCACACTCTGCCGGAACTGCTTGAGGCTGCCGCTGCGTATATGTCCTTTGTCGAGGGTCGCGATCAGTTCTCGCGCCCGCAGTTGATGACCAAACTGCTGCAGGCCGAAAGCGAAGCCAGTTCGCGAGAAGAACGTCTGCGCAGCTTTGGTCAGCTTCTGCGCGACGGGAAGATCGAGAAGAAGGGCGGCGGTCGCTTTGCCGCGTCCGACAGCATCGGCTTCAAACCCGATGCCCGTGCCGCAGGCTGAGCCAAACTGACAATTTGCGAAAAAGGCGGGGGACATCTCCCGCCTTTTGCACGTTTATGCCTTCAGAGCCGCTGTGATGAACCAACAGGTCAAAGTCAGGTCGCCCGCAAGCGCAAAATCTGGTAACGTCGTGTTGGGGGAAAAGGCTCATGCTATCATTCGACGCCGAGACCACACGCGTATTGGACACAGCCTACGTAGGGGCTGATCTGACGCGAAGACGGCAGGCGTCCTTCGATGCACTGGCTCCAAGACCCGGAGACACCATCCTCGATATCGGCTGCGGCAATGGCCTTCTGACAGAGGAACTGGCCCGCGCTGTCGGTACCACTGGAAAGGTCATTGGGATTGACCCAAGTGAGGATATGCGGGCCTCGGCTGACAAGCGCTGTACGGGTTTGGATTGCGTAGAACTCATTGCCGGAACGGCCCACGACCTACCTCTCCAAGATACGAGCGTCGATCGCGCGGTGTCGGTGCAAGTGTTCGAGTATATTGACGACATTGAAAGCGCCTTGACTGAAGTGCTGCGCGTTTTGAAACCGGGCGGCCGGATTGTCATCAGCGACATCCATTTCGACACGTTCACGTGGTTCAGCGACGACCCAAAGCGTATGGACAACATGATGGCGTCATGGGACCAGCACTGCGTGCACCGCGATGTCAGCGCAAAGCTCTCCGCGCTTCTGGCCGCCAAAGGCCACAAAGTGTCAGACGTACATGCCCATACCATGACAGATCACGTCCTGAAATCTGACGGTCTGGCGGTGACGATGATGCACCTGATGAAGGCGTATGCGGTCGCGAACCGGCATGTGGATGCCGAGACAGCCGAGGCGTGGTTTGACGAACAGCTCAATCTGGCGTCAGAAGGCCGGTTTTTCTTTTCCATGACCCAATTCGTCGTCATGGCGCAAAAGACAGGTTAAGACCAATCCTCAGTCTTCCGCGTCGGGATCGGCTTGACCGATCCCTTTAAACACAAATTTGAACGGTAAGGCCCAGAGTATCCCCAGCACGACATAGACCAGCAATTCGACCAAAAACGACGGCCGGTCCAGCCAGTTGATCACCGTCACGCAGGCCACCACATAAGCCGGCATTCCGATCAGCAGAATGACCAGGGACCACCGTTTGCGGGCTTTGTAGCTCAGCGCCATGCGCGCCTCCTTTCCGTCAGTCCGCGAACGGATCGGTCACGAGGATCGTGTCCTCCCGCTCGGGTGAGGTGGAAAGTAGGGCGACCGGGCATTCGATCAATTCCTCGATCCGGCGGACATACTTGATGGCCTCGCCGGGTAGATCGACCCATGACCGCGCGCCTTCGGTCGATTCCGACCAGCCGGGCATTTCCTCGTAGATCGGTGTGCAGCGGGCCTGCTCTTCCGCGGCGGTCGGCAGGTAGTCATAACGCTGGCCGTCCAGCTCGTAACCGACGCAGATCTTCAGCGTCTCGAACCCGTCCAGCACGTCGAGCTTGGTCAGGGAAATCCCGTTCACGCCGCTGGTGGCGCAGGTCTGGCGCACGAGGCAGGCATCGAACCAGCCGCAGCGGCGCTTACGACCGGTGGTGGTGCCGAACTCATGTCCACGCTCGCCCAAGCGCTGACCGTCGTCGTCATGCAATTCGGTCGGGAACGGGCCTTCGCCAACACGAGTGGTGTAGGCCTTGACGATTCCCAAAACGTAATCAATCGCACCCGGCCCGAGGCCGACACCCGTTGCCGCCTGCCCGGCAATTACGTTGGACGAAGTGACAAACGGATAGGTGCCGAAGTCGATATCCAGAAGCGCGCCCTGCGCGCCTTCGAAGAGAATGCGCCTGCCTGCTTTGCGTTTCTCGTTGAGCACTTTCCAGACCGGCGCAGCAAAAGGCAGGATGAGATCTGCGACCTCAGTCAGCTGCGTCAGCAGCGCGTCCCGATCCACCGGTTCGAAACCCAGACCTTTGCGCAGCGGATCATGGTGCTGCAGCGCGCGGTCCACACGTGCTTCCAGCGTGGCGCGGTCCGCCAGATCGGCAACGCGCACGGACCGACGACCCACCTTGTCCTCATAGGCCGGCCCGATGCCGCGCCCGGTGGTGCCAATCTTGGTGCCCTTGCTCGCTGCCTCTTCGCGCGCCCGATCCAATTCGCCATGAATCGGCAGGATCAGCGGCGTGTTCTCCGCGATCATCAGCGTCTCTGGAGTTATCTCCACGCCCTGAGCGCGAATGGTCTCGATCTCTTTCATCAGGTGCCACGGGTCAAGCACCACACCATTACCGATTACCGACAGCTTGCCCCCGCGCACCACGCCGGACGGCAGCGCGTGCAGCTTGTAGACCTTGCCGTCGATCACCAGCGTGTGACCCGCATTGTGCCCGCCCTGAAAGCGGCAGATGACATCTGCCCGCTCCGAGAGCCAGTCCACGATCTTGCCTTTGCCCTCGTCGCCCCACTGGGCACCCACGACCACCACATTCGCCATGTCTTTAGACCTTTGCTGGAGTTCCATCCGTCAAACCCGCGCCCGTATAGAGCGCAATCCGCGCGGGGGGAACCGGTTTTCGGAAACCTTTGCGCGACATTTCACCATGCTGCGTGAAACACGAGTTGTCCCTGCCCGTTTGCCACAGGCTCTCAGCCCCACGCATAGCGCTCTGGACACTGCGCCCCGCTTTGGGCGATCAAACCGCACCTGCGATCACGAAAGGCGAACACTCATGGGATTCTTTCTGCGTTGGCTCTTCGCCTTTGCGCTTGTCGCCGCCACCTACAACCCGACGCCGTACAACTTTGCCCGCTGGGCGATGACCGACGGGCAAGAGCACTTGTCCGTTACCGTGCTCGCCGGGCTGGTGCTGTTGGTCGGCTACATCATCTATCTGCGCGCCACGCTGCGCTCTATCGGGGCATTCGGGATGATCCTGATCCTCGCACTGGTCGGCGCTCTGCTCTGGGTCGCTTTCGATTTCGGATTTCTCGATTTGCAAAACCGCACCCTGAGCGTCTGGCTCGGCATTCTCGCCCTGTCCCTGGTTTTGGGTATCGGGCTCAGCTGGTCCATCATACGCCGCAAACTTTCGGGTCAGGCTGATGTGGACGACGTCGAAGAATAGCAACTTCTTCTTTTTCCAAATATGCGAACACTCCGCGCAACAACAGCGCCCGGATCGGTAACGCACACCACCAACACGGGTTGCACCACGCTGCGCTTGGCCTTAGATACCCCCCATTCACGAAGAGATCCGGGACAGCCATGGAAAACGTCGTTCTCATCATCCACCTTCTTCTCGCGCTCGCGCTGATTGGCGTTGTGCTGCTGCAGCGCTCAGACGGCGGTGGGCTTGGCGCCATGGGTGGCGGCGGTGGCGGAGCGATCAGCACCCGCAGCGCGGCCACGGGCCTCGGCAAGCTGACCTGGATCCTCGCCATCGCGTTCATCTGTACCTCGCTCACCCTCACGGTGATCGCAGCGCAGAACGCCTCTGGCACGTCGATCATGGACCGGCTCACAACCGGTGGCGATGCACCGGCAGATGAGACCGGGACAGACTCTCTGGATACGGATGGTCTGCTGCCGCCACCGTCGTCGGTCGATCCGAACGCGCCGCTGGTGCCGCGCGCAGACTGACGCAACGTCCCCGCAGAACCGACGCGCGGTCGCCTTGGGCCGCGCGTTTTTCTTTGCGCCAAAGGCCCACCACCCCTTGAGGCGCGCAAATCTAACGCAACATCATCTTGGGTTCGGTATTGCCTTTTTTCGCCGAATCCTCTACCGCTCAAATCCCGTGATGCTGTGTGGCGCTGGCTGCGCAGATCGCTTGATTTGCAGGCACATCCCGGGAGGTTTCCTCACATGGCACGCTTTATCTTCATCACCGGCGGCGTGGTGTCCTCCCTTGGCAAAGGCCTGGCGTCGGCCGCTCTTGGCGCGCTTCTGCAGGCGCGCGGCTTTTCCGTCCGCCTCCGCAAGCTCGACCCCTACCTGAACGTCGATCCCGGCACGATGTCGCCGTTCGAGCATGGCGAAGTATTTGTCACCGACGATGGCGCGGAAACCGACCTTGACCTCGGTCATTATGAACGCTTCACCGGCGTGCCCGCGCGCAAGACTGACAGCATCTCGTCGGGGCGCATCTACACCAACGTGCTCGAGAAGGAACGCCGGGGCGACTACCTTGGCAAAACGATCCAGGTGATCCCGCATGTCACCAATGAAATCAAAGACTTCATCTCCATCGGTGAAGATGAGGTTGATTTCATGCTGTGCGAAATCGGCGGCACCGTGGGCGACATTGAAGGCCTGCCCTTCTTCGAGGCGATCCGCCAGTTTTCGCAGGACAAACCGCGCGGACAGTGCATTTTCATGCACCTGACATTGCTGCCCTACATCAAGGCGTCCGGAGAGCTGAAAACCAAGCCGACGCAGCACTCGGTGAAAGAGCTGCGTTCCATCGGACTGGCTCCGGACATCCTCGTCTGCCGCTCCGAAGGGCCGATCCCACAGAAGGAACGCGAGAAGCTGGCGCTCTTCTGCAACGTGCGCCCTGATTCTGTGATCGCCGCGCAGGACCTCAAGTCAATCTACGAAGCGCCGCTCGCCTATCATCGCGAGGGTCTGGATCAGGCGGTGCTCGACGCGTTCCAGATCACACCCGCGCCGAAGCCCAATCTTGAGAAATGGGAAGACGTCGCAGACCGCATCTATAACCCCGAAGGCGAAGTGAAGGTCGCCATCGTGGGCAAGTACATCCAGCTTGAGGACGCCTATAAATCCATCGCCGAGGCGCTCACCCATGGCGGCATGGCGAACCGGGTGAAGGTCAATATCGAATGGGTCGATGCCGAGATTTTCGAACGCGAAGACCCTGCCCCCCATCTCGAAGGCTTCCATGCCATCCTCGTGCCCGGCGGCTTTGGCGAACGCGGCACCGAGGGCAAGATCAAGGCAGCGCAATTCGCCCGCGAACATCAAGTGCCGTATCTGGGCATCTGCCTTGGCATGCAGATGGCGGTCATCGAAGCCGCGCGCAACGTCGCAAAATTGCCCGATGCGGGCTCCGAGGAGTTCGACCACGAGGCCGGGAAAAAGCGGTTCACGCCGGTGGTCTACCACCTCAAGGAATGGGTGCAGGGCAACCAGACCGTCAACCGCAGCGTGGCAGACGACAAGGGCGGCACGATGCGCCTTGGCGCCTATGACGCCGTTCTGACCGAAGGCTCAAAGGTGGCCGGGGTCTACGGCACCACCACCATCGACGAACGCCACCGCCACCGCTACGAGGTCGACATCAAGTACCGCACCGCGCTTGAGGACGGCGGCCTCTGTTTTTCGGGCATGAGCCCAGACGGCCGCCTGCCCGAGATCGTCGAATGGCCCGACCACCCGTGGTTCATCGGCGTGCAGTTCCACCCGGAATTGAAGTCGAAACCGTTTGACCCGCATCCGCTGTTCAAGGATTTTGTCCGGGCGGCGAAGGATGTGAGCAGGTTGGTTTAACGCGACATCGCCAGACCGCGGGATGGAGATCCTCCCGTCGAACGACGGCGCTTTAATCCAGCCAGTCCCGCGCGCAGAATTGAACGTCGCGCCCAGACCTGCCAAATCACCAACCCCGGTGGGCGGATCGTGCCGGAGGCACGCCTCTGGCGTGACCAATGGCCGGGCACCTGCGGTGCTACTCGCGCCGGGCTTGGCTCAACGGTCGTAGGGTGCGTGCTCGCACGCACCGCCAAACGCGGCCTCGAGGCCGCGCTTCGCCGCGTCGACGCGGCGAGGCCCTTCCCCAAACCACCCACACCCGCTACGCTCCAGCCATGCCTCTCGCCGCCTTCACCACGATCGACAGCGAAGACGCCGCACGCAGCCTTGCGCGCGCGGCCGTCACGGCCAAACTCGCCGCCTGTGTGCAGATCGAAAAGATCACCTCGGTCTACGAGTGGAACGGTGTGCAGGAGGAGCCGGAATACCGCCTGCTCTTCAAGACCAGTGCCGCCGCATGGCCCGCGCTCAAGGCCCTTATCCTGAACGACCATCCCTATGACGAACCAGCACTCTGGGCGGTCGAGATGACGGATGGCTCGGAGAGTTTCCTTAACTGGATCGACACCACCGCCAGCGGCTGACACCCGTCAGTCCAGCATCTCGCGCGCAGCGTCGGTGATCTGCAGGACGTCTTGTTCGATCAGCTTCTCGACCGTCGGCCCTTGGTGCTCGCCATATGTCCCGAGGTTCAGATCCTCGCTTGCCAGCCGTTTCATCCGCAGTTCTGTTTCCCCATGCGCCACACGGTTTTCCTCAAGCAGCTTTTGCTCACGGCGCACCACTCCGCCCGCCAATTTGTAGTGCTTGAGGACAGCCGAGAAATCCGTGCACGTCACGCCGGTCGACACATGAGGATGCGGCTGCGGCACCACGCCCGGCCCCATACGGAACAGCGCGTGTTTTGTGAGACAGCAGTTTTCGCCGAAGGCTTTCCGACGCAACCCATCGTAGAGGATCGGGATATTCGGATTCGAGATTTGGTTCCGCTCCAGAAACCACGCCCAGGGCAACGCCGATCCCAGATAGGGAAAACGGGTCAAATCAGCGGTGTTGTATCGGTCAAACCGTTGTTCCGCCTCCTCGTAGGACAACGCACTCGTCTCGGAGATCGGCCCGTCAAACGCCATGTCGAGCATCTGCGCCACAAGTGCCGTATGCCCGCGCGCCGCCATGCGCCGCGCCAGATCCGGCAAAGGCACGTTCCCCGCGTTCGGATAGTCGAGTAATTCGTCCGGATCGATGGCCAGCCGCCACCCACCGTCAAGAAACATCGTATTCGCAAGAAACCGGATCTGACCTTCGTGCTCTTTGAAATTTGCATCACACGTCGCGATTGTGATGTCGGTCCACTTTCGCGCGATGTCGATTGATCCGTCAGTCGAGCCGTTGTCCACATAGACGATATGTGACACACCCAAACGGCGATGACGCGCAATATGATGGTCCAGGAAATATGCAACATCCCGACCGACCAGAACGAGTGCAACGTCGTTCTCGCCCAGCTTCGTCATCTTTGGCCCATGCACCACATGCACGCCGCTTTTTATGCGCTGGTTGGTCAAGCCGCGCGCGATGCGATTGTTCAGTTTTTGAGCCACGCGCTGGACGGGCTTGAAAAATCCCACGGCTTACTCTCCGATCGCCCCCCATCTGCAGTTTGAAGGATCACGGAAAAGGATCAACCCCTTAACGAGGGTCTGTGCCCACTATCGCAGCCCGATCATCTGTCTTATCAGGACCCCATGCTGTCTTATCAACATCTCTACCACGCGGGCAACGCCGCCGATGTCCACAAACACGCCGCCCTTGCGCTGGCGCTGGATTACCTGACGCAAAAGCCCAAGCCGCTTAGCTATATCGAAACCCATGCCGGGCGCGGGCGATATGATCTGAGCGCGCCCGAAGCGGTCAAGACCGGAGAGGCGGCACAAGGCATTGCCCGGCTGCGCGACGGGTTTGCAAAGGATCACCCGTACGTCCGTGCACTGAATGCCCAACCAGAGGGTTTTTACCCGGGCTCTCCGGCCATCGCACAGGCGCTTTTGCGCCCAGAGGACAGCCTGCACCTGGCAGAACTGCACCCGCAGGAACACGCCGCTCTGCGAGCCAATCTGCGCGCGCCCAACACTCATGTTCATCATCAGGACGGTCTTGAACTGGCCCAGAGCCTCTGCCCGCCCACGCCACGCCGGGGGCTGATGCTTGTGGACCCCAGCTACGAAATCAAAGCCGAGTATAGCCAGCTTCCGAAATGGCTGACCGCGATCACGCGCAAGTGGAACGTCGGCGTTGTAATGATCTGGTACCCAATTCTGAATTCTGGCGCACACCGTCCGATGCTGCGTGCGCTGCAGGCCGATCACCCAGAGGCACTGACACACGAAGTCGGCTTTCCCCCGGCGCGCGAAGGGCACCGCATGATGGGATCCGGCCTCTTTGTCGTCAATCCACCCTATGGCCTTGGTCCGGCGCTCAAGCCGCTTGGAGCACTGTTTCGTAAGCTCACGTGATCCGCGTCGCTGTTGTCCTTTTTTGCCTGCCCGGCCTTACAATGGCGAGCGATCTGCGCTTGGTTCCGTATGACAGTCTGCGCGCCCTGCCACACCGTATCGAAACGTTCGACGGCCTGCCAAACACGCCTGAACCTGGGATCAATTTTGACCACCATTGGCGCGCTCCGGGCCTCTCCATCGCGGAACGTCTTTTGGGGCAGGCATTGGCAGAGACCACAACTGAATACGGCCGCTTCGACCAATTGACCGGCTCTCCCAGCACACCGCCGCACGTGGTGCCGGGTACGACAGGCCAGAATTTCACCATTGCCGATCATGCTGGCTTTGGCTCAAACGCTCTCTTCCCGCTTGGCCCGCTCGGTTTTACCGATGCAGAAGGACGTGGAGAAGGCAGCATCGCTTTGATCTTTGATGATCCGCAGTTCGCGTTCGGGTTTCGCTTGCATGCGGAATACCCGGATCCGATGGGCCAGCGCCCCATGCCTCGTACCGCCGACATCGCGCTTTACGATGCGGATGCCCGGCTGATCACCGAAGTCATACTGCCTTTGCAACGCGGTGTGATCTCACTCGCGTGGCGGAGTGGCGTTGGCGTTACGGCAGTGACGATCGAAAACATCGACCCGGGCGGCATCACATTGGACGACGTTCTTTACAACGTTGAAGACCTCTCGGGCTGAGACCCATTGGCGAAACGAGACGTCCGGCATATATGCATCGCATGTTTGCTGATTTTCTCAAGCGCTTGACCGCGCCCGACCCCGCCCCGCTTCCGGACACCGATGCCCGACTTGCCCTGACCGCGCTTTTGGTGCGCGTGGCACGCACCGATGGCGAATATGACGACAGCGAAAAGACCCGCATCGACCGGATCGCCGGCGCACGCTATGGGCTTTCGCCTTTTGAAGCGACCAAACTGCGCGGCGAGGCAGAAACATTGGAAGCGGAAGCCCCCGACACGGTCCGTTTCACGACAGCGATCAAGGCCGCCGTGCCCTACGAAGATCGGATTGGCGTGATTGAAGCCCTGTGGGAGGTGGTCCTTGCGGATGGCGTTCGCGAAGCCGAGGAAGACGCCTTGCTGCGCTTGGTTGCCAATTTGCTGGGCGTCAACGACCGCGACAGTGCGCTGGCCCGACAACGGGTCGACGGCGCATGAGCGTTGCCAGCCTGCCAATGTACTGGCGGGCGGAAAACGCAGGGGCTTGGCGGGCGTTCTGGTCGGTGGTTCAGGACAGCGCCAAGGCCGAAGGCATCACATTGCCTGATCTGACCGATCCAGCGGCATTGCCAAAGGATCTAGAGCAACACTGGACTGACCCTGACCTTGTATTGTCCATGACCTGTGGTTTGCCCCTCAGAAGCTTTCTGCGCGGCAAGGTGCGGTACGTAGGAACGCTGGATTTTGGTCTAGGCACGCCCTTCGGTCACTACCAGTCGCAAGTCATTGCCCGCATGGGGCTGTCAGGGCCACCAAGACGGTTGGCCTATAACAGCGGTGACAGCCAGTCCGGGTGGGCTGCAGCCCAAGACCTGCCTGTAATCTCTGAAATCACCGAAACGGTCCCGACAGGCGCACATGCCGCGTCTCTGGCTGCCGTCGCCGAAGGACGGGCAGACATCGCTTGCATTGACGCAATCACCTGGCGGCTGCTGGAGCGCTTTGATCCGAATGCCAGCCGCATCACTCGCGTCGGCAGAACGCGCCCGACACCGGGCCTTCCACTGATCACGGCGTTGGCGGCCGACCCCATACCGCTGCGTGCCGCGCTGCGCACCGCAACCGAGCGTTTCAAACCAGATGACCCAGCCGATTTGGGTGGACGGATGACCTTCTGTGTGCTCGACGAGCAGGACTATTACTCAGAGCCCATTCCTGCGCGACCTGCTGGCTGAATTCGGGCTGACGCCGGGTCATAACCTGCAATCCGGCCCAGGAATATGATTTCCGCATTGCATCGGATGCGATTTTGGCTTCATCCTGTCCCCCATCTTTGTTCCATAAAGGCCGACCGCTCTGTGACCGATACGCCTGTTCTCGACATCCGCAATCTGCACAAGCAGTATGGCAGCCTTGAGGTGATCAAGGGCGTCGATATCACGGCGCATCGCGGCGATGTGGTGTCGCTGATCGGGTCGTCGGGTTCCGGGAAATCGACCATCCTGCGATGCGCAAACCTGCTCGAAGACAGTCAGCAAGGCGATATCCTTTTCAAAGGCGAAGCGGTGACCTGGAAGGGCTCTGGCCTAAGCCGCCAGCCGGCCGACCCAAAACAGGTGCTGCGCATCCGTACGAACCTGTCGATGGTGTTCCAGCAATTCAATCTCTGGTCCCATATGACGATCCTTCAAAACGTCATGGAGGCCCCCCTGACGGTGCTCGGTCGGGACCGGGTCGAGGTTGAAGACGCGGCCCGTGGATACCTCGACAAGGTAGGCATCGGTGACAAATGCGATGTCTATCCAGCCCAGCTGTCAGGCGGTCAGCAGCAGCGCGCCGCGATTGCCCGCGCGCTGTGCATGGAGCCCGAGGCACTCTTGTTCGACGAACCGACATCGGCTCTCGATCCGGAACTGGAACAAGAAGTGGTACGCGTCATCAAGGAGCTGGCCTCCGAGGGCCGGACCATGCTGATCGTCACCCACGACATGAAAATGGCCCGCGATGTGAGCAATCACGTGGTGTTTCTGCATCAGGGTCTGATCGAAGAGGAAGGCGCGCCTGACGCTCTGTTCGGCGCTCCGACATCGGAACGGCTGCGGGGCTTTCTGTCCTCGACAATGGCCGAATAACCACTCAAACAGCGGGAGACTCTAACATGAAATCTATTCTACTCGGCACCGCCGCGCTGGCGATCACGGCTTCTGTCGCCTTTGCCGGCAGCCACTCCGTGGTCCGCATGGGCACCGAGGGCGCCTACCCTCCGTACAACTTCATCAACGATGCCGGCGAGGTCGACGGCTTTGAGCGCGAACTGGGCGACGAGCTTTGCGCCCGCGCCGAGCTCACCTGCGAGTGGGTGACCAACGAATGGGACAGCATCATCCCGAACCTTGTGTCGGGCAACTACGACACCATCATCGCGGGCATGTCGATCACCGACGAACGCGACGAGGTCATCGACTTTACCCAGAACTATACACAGCCGGACCCGTCCTCTTATCTTACCCTCGACGGCACGGATGTCGATTTTGAAGGCGGCGTGATCGCAGCTCAGGCCAACACCATTCAAGCCGCCTTCATCGCGTCCAGCGGTGCAACGCTGGTTGAATTCGCGACACCGGACGAAACCATCGCTGCCGTTCGCAGCGGCGAAGCAGACGCGGTTCTGGCGGATGACGCCTACCTGCGCCCGATTGCCGACGAAAACGCTGACCTCGTGCTGCTCGACAAGCAGGAACTGATCGGCGGCGGCGTTGGCATGGGTGTGCGTGAATCCGACACCGAGTTGAAGGAAAAGTTCAACGCAGCGATCCAATCCATGAAGGATGACGGCTCGCTCAATGCCCTGCTTGAAAAGTGGGAAATCGGCCCGGGCTTCTGAGCCGGTTCTTACTGAAACACCAAAGGGGTCGCCGCTGCGGCCCCTTTGCGTTTCCGCGCAAGAGACTTGCACGGCAATGGCATTTCTGAAACCCGGCAACGGTTTGGACCGCGTAGGAATTGTCAACTGCAACATGGACGTGCAAAACTTGCCCAACGCAATGCCGCGCAAGGAAGCTGATGTTTAGTTTTTGTGTTGATCCCGCATCGCTTGACAGCTTGGCTTG
>QCWH01000004.1:76320-140364 GCA_003149565.1 Marivita sp. XM-24bin2
ACCACTGGCAAACACATGGCGATTTATACATCGCTGTTCACAGTGCTGTCGCTGCTGGCCATCACCGCCCCGTCGGCCTTGATCTTTGGCTTCCTAGGCGCCTCAAGCGCCCGGTCACCGTTCCCGCCCATCAGCTGGATTGGCAAAGCCTATATCGCGATTGTCCGCGGTGTGCCTGACATTGCCTTTTTTCTCTTCTTCGTCATCGCGCTTGACCAGCTTTTCGAATGGATCCGCCATGAGATCAAATGTCCGGACTGGACCGAAAGCATCTGGCAGGGCAATGATTTCGTCGTTTGCGACATCGCCAAGCTTCCTTTGGGCAATGCGCCTCAGTGGGTGCATGAAACCTACGGGTTCTTTCTCGCCGTACTGACGTTTGCGATCGTCTTCGGCGCGTTCGCAGCCAATGTATTGTATGGCGCGATGCGCGCGGTGCCACAGAGCCAACTCGAAACTGCAGAAGCCTATGGGATGACGCGCAGACAGGTGTTCTGGCGTATTCTGGTGCCGCAAATGTGGGTCTTTGCGCTGCCCGGGTTGTCGAACCTCTGGATGGTGCTGATCAAGGCCACGCCACTGCTGTTCCTGCTGGGTGTCGAAGACATCGTCTACTGGGCGCGCGAACTGGGCGGCGCCAAGACGGCCCGATTTACCGACTACCCGCATGGAGACTGGCGCATGTGGTACTTCCTTGCGCTGCTGATCTTCTATCTGCTCTTCACCCGTGTCTCCGAAATCGTGCTCGACAAGCTGATGCTCAAACTGACCCACGGACAGGCCACAATGGCCGGTGAAGCCCAGCGAAAGGCCGCAGCATGAGTTGCTGGGAAACCATCGCCGATTACGGTCTGCGCTCCATCGGGATCGGCGAACGTGTGCTGCCGCGCGAAGGCTACACACTTTGCCAGCAGTTCACGCTGATCGGCTCAGGCATGATCTGGAACATCTATTTCGGCGTTGTGGCGCTCTGTACGGGCTTCTTTCTGGCCACCGCTGTCGCCTTGGGCAAGGCGTCGAATAACCGGGTTCTGCAAAAACTCAGCGCGTGGTTCATCTTCCTCTTCCGAGGGTCTCCGCTCTTTATTCAGTTCTTTTTCGCCTATTTCCTGTTCCTGACCCTCAAACCCATCTCGCCCGTTTTCGACCCCTTCACCTCAGCGTGGCTCGGTGCGCTCATAGTGCTCTTCCTGAACACCGCCGCCTATTCGGGCGAGATTTTCTACGGTGCTTTGCAGTCCGTGCCCAAGGGCGATATCGAGGCCGCGGACGCCTACGGCATGTCGGGATGGTCGCGTTTCAAACGGATCACCTGGCCCACCATGCTACGGCTGGCATGGCCGGCCTATACCAACGAAGCGATCTTTCTCTTCCACGCCACAACGCTTGTGTACTTCTCAGGCTTTCCGGCATGGCAGCAACGTGGAGATGCGCTCTATTACGCAAATTTCTTTGCCGACAAGACGTTCAACCCATTTGTACCCTACCCCATTCTGGCCTTCTATTTCATCCTGCTGACCCTGCTGATCATCAGTCTCTTCGGTTTGATCAATCGTCGCCTGAACCGGCACCTGCCGCAGGAGTCCCGGTCAAAGATGAAACTGAAACTCAACGTCATTCGCTGAGATTCACCTTGCTAAGCCCGGTCACGACAGCCTATTCATAAATTTGATCAAATTATTGAAAACGGCTCTTCAATGGACACCCATATACGTAACTGGCTCCGCAAAAACCCGCAGGTGCGCACCATCCGGGTGGCCGCATCGGACCTCAACGGTCAGGCACGTGGGAAACGCGTTCCGGCACGGTTCGCCGACAAGGTGCTCGACGGCGGCACGCGATTTCCGCTCTCGGTTCTGAATCTCGACATCTGGGGCGAAGACATCGACGACAGCCCCTTGGTCTTCGACGCAGGCGATGCGGACGGTGTGCTCATGCCCACCCGGCGCGGTTTTGTGCCAATGCCCTGGCTCGAAGCACCCAGCGCTCTTCTGCCTCTTTGGATGTACCGCGACAACGGGGAACCATTCGAGGGTGATCCGCGACACGCGCTGAATTCCGTGGTCCAGCGTTTCAACGCACGTGGTTTGACCCCCGTTGTGGCCATGGAGCTTGAGTTCTTTCTGATCGACGACAGCACGCGCAATCTGCAGGTGCCCGCGTCGCCCCGTTCGGGCAAGCGTCGCAAAGCGGGCGAGATTCTGTCGATCCGCCTGATTGACCAATTCGACCGCTTCTTCAGCGACCTCTACGATGCCTGCGAAGCGATGGACATTCCCGCCGACACAGTGATCTCCGAAGCAGGTCTGGGACAGTTCGAAATGAACCTGATGCATTGCGACGACGCACTGCGCGCCGCCGACGATGCATGGCTCTTCAAGATGCTTGTCAAGGGCCTTGCCCGCCGTCACGGCTTTGCCGCCTCGTTTATGGCAAAGCCCTATCCAGACTATTCCGGGTCTGGCATGCACACTCATTTCTCGTTGCTCGACGAGCACGGCAACAACGTTTTTGACAATGGCGGACCGGAAGGCACTGACCTGCTGCGCAACGCCATCGCAGGTTGCCTCAATGGGATGTACGACAGCACGCTGCTTTTTGCACCGCACTGGAACAGCTACGACCGCCTCGTGCCCGGAGCCCACGCGCCGACAGGTATCGCCTGGGCCTACGAAAACCGCACAACGGCCATCCGTGTCCCCTCGGGCAGCCCATCCGCGCGTCGGATCGAGCATCGTGTCGCAGGAGGGGATGTGAACCCTTACCTGACATTGGCGGCTATCCTGGGCGCCGCGCTGGTCGGGATCGAAGACGCAGCCGAACCTCCCGCCCCGATCAAAGGCAATGCCTATGCGCGCGATCTGCCACAGATCCCGGACAAATGGTCGCCAGCCATCTCGGCATTTGAGAACAGCAAGATCATCCCGCGGATTTTCCACGAAGAGCTGATCCGCAATCTCGTCCTGACAAAAAAACAGGAACGTCACTACATGGATGAACTGACACCCGCCGAACGGGTGGAAATCTATCTCGACACCGTCTAGGCGCCCCTTGCTGCGTGGCAGGGGAACGCATAGCTTAGCCGGACAAACACCTTGGTGCTTCATGAAAATCGGAATTTTGCAGACGGGCCTTGCGCCGGACGAACTCAAGGGATCGTTCGGTGAATATCCCGGTTTCTTCGAACGCCTGCTTGCAGGCAAGGGCTTCACCTTTGAAAGCTGGTCCGTTGTCGAAAACGTCTTCCCAAACGGACCTGAGGACGCAGATGGCTGGCTGATTACCGGTTCAAAGCATGGCGCATACGAAGACCATCCGTGGATTGCGCCACTGGAACAACTGATCCGGGATATTGTCGCCGCAAACCGTCCGCTGATCGGTGTCTGCTTTGGTCACCAGATCATTGCGCAGGCACTCGGCGGACGGGTTGAAAAATTTCCCGGCGGCTGGGTGGTGGGCCAACAGGAATATGACTTCGGCGGCGACAAAATGACCATCAACGCCTGGCATCAGGATCAGGTGATTGAGGCCCCCGAAGGTGCTCAGGTAGTGGCCACCGGAAACCATTGCGCCAATGCGGCGCTGCTCTATCCGGGCAAGGCCTTTACGGTGCAACCGCACCCAGAATATGGCGATGACTTTATCGCAGGGCTGATTGAAACCCGTGGCCCCGGTGTCGTACCCGACACTCTGATGGACGCGGCCAAAAACCGTATGGGACGGCCACTCGACAATGCCCGCATGGCCGACCAATTCGCCCATTTTTTCCGCGAAGGAACCCTCGCATGACCGACTGGACAGCCAACCTGCCCGAAACCGCCCGTGCCTTCCTCGAAGGGCGCAGGCTGGACGAAGTGGAGTGTGTGATTGCAGACCTCCCCGGGATTGCGCGTGGCAAGGCGGTGCCTGCATCGAAATTTGCCCGTCAGGAATATTTCCACCTGCCCGACTCAATCTTCTTTCAGACAATCACCGGGGATTGGGGCGAAGCCGCGGATGAGGGTGACGGCGGTTTTATCGAACGCGATATGATCCTGCGTCCGGATATGTCGACCGCTACCGCAGCGCCATGGACAGGTGACTGGACGCTGCAGGTCATCCACGACGCCTATGACCGCAAAGGCAACACCGTCCCCTACGCGCCACGCAATGTGCTCAAACGTGTCGTGCAACTCTATCGGGATCAGGGCTGGGAGCCGGTTGTCGCCCCCGAAATGGAGTTCTACCTCACAGCGCGAAATTTGGACCCGGCCAAACCGATTGAGCCGATGATGGGCCGCTCTGGCCGCCCGGCAGCGGCGCGTCAGGCGTATTCCATGACTGCCGTCGATGAATTCGGCCCCGTCATCGACGACATTTACGACTTTGCAGAAGCCCAGGGCTTTGAAATTGACGGCATCACGCAGGAAGGCGGCGCAGGCCAATTGGAGATCAACCTGCGCCACGGCGATCCGGTCAAGCTGGCCGATGAGGTGTTCTACTTCAAACGCCTGATCCGCGAGGCCGCCCTGCGCCACGATTGCTTTGCGACCTTCATGGCCAAGCCGATCGCCAACGAACCCGGCAGCGCCATGCATATCCACCATTCGATCATGGATATCGAAACCGGCCGCAACATTTTTTCCGGGCCGCAAGGCGGAGAGACCGACGCGTTCTTTCACTTCATCGGCGGCCTGCAGCAATACACACCTGCCGCCATCGCGGTGCTGGCACCTTATGTGAACAGCTACCGCCGCTACGTGAAAGAACATGCCGCCCCGATCAATCTCGCCTGGGGGCGAGACAACCGGACCACCGGTATCCGCATCCCGTTGTCCGGCCCGTCCAGCCGGCGCGTTGAAAACCGCTTGGCCGGGATGGATTGCAACCCGTATCTTGGCATCGCGGCCTCGCTCGCCTGTGGGTATCTCGGCCTGATGAACGAAGACTGGCCGTCGAAACCCCTCAAGAAAGACGCTTATGAAGGCGAAGCGGATATCCCGCAGGTGCTGGGACAGGCGCTGCAGATGTTTGAGGATTCAACCGATTTGCGCGAGGTATTGGGAGAGGATTTCTGCCGCGTCTATTCGATTGTCAAACGCACCGAATACGAAGAGTTTCTGCAGGTGATCAGCCCCTGGGAGCGTGAGCACCTGCTGCTCAACGTCTAGCCCGGAGATTTCGGACCGGCTCTGCCGGCCCGACAGATGCGAGGGGCGCTGCCCCTCGCGCTCCCCGGCATATTTGGAAAAAGAAGAAGATCAGGACTGCGTTTTGAACCTGTTGTTCAGCAATGACACCCGTGGGGCCTATCCCCAAAGCTGGTACGCCGCCACGGCGACCCCATTGGACCCGTTCGCGCCTTTGCAGGGCGAAACCCGAGCTGATGTCTGCATCGTCGGCGGGGGCTATACCGGACTATCCGCCGCTCTGCATCTGGCGGAGATGGGTATTGATGTCGTTCTGCTTGACGCGCATCGCGTGGGCTTTGGCGCGTCGGGGCGCAACGGGGGGCAATTGGGCAGCGGGCAGCGGCAGGACCAGATCACGCTCGAAAAAATGGTGGGGCCAGACTCCGCCCGACTGCTTTGGGACTTGGGTGAAGATGCCAAGACGCTAGTGCGATCCTTGATCGAGAAACACCGGATTGACTGCTATCTGAAGGACGGTATTGCCTGGGCTGCGTCGCGCCCTGCGGATGTCAAAGACCTGCATGAATATGCGGAACACCTTCGGACACGCTACGGATATACCAAGATCAAAGCTTTGGACCGCAACGCGTTTCACGCGCTCTGTCCGTCACCCGACTATGTCGGGGGGACCCTTGATATGGGCGCTGCGCATGTGCATCCCTTGAGACTTGCGCTGGGACTGGCCGAAGCCGCTGCAGTCGCTGGCGCGCGCATTCATGAGCGCAGCCATGTGCACGACATCCGCCCCGGAGCCAAGGTGACCGTCCGCACAGATGCCGGGCACGTGGTTGCGGACCATGTGATCCTCGCCGGAAATGGCTATCTGGGCGGGCTCGACCGGCAGGTGACAGCGCGCGTCATGCCAATCAACAATTACGTCGTTGCCACCGAGCCCCTGGGCGATCAAGCCGATGACGTGCTCGCACAGGATGTGGCGGTCTCGGATTCCCGATTTGTGGTCAATTACTTCCGGCTCAGCCATGACAGGCGGCTGATTTTTGGCGGCGGAGAGACGTATGGCTACCGCTTTCCATCAGATATTGCTGCGCTCGTGCGCAAGCCGATGTCGGTGATTTTCCCACATCTGCGCGACGTCAAGATCGACTATGCATGGGGCGGCACGCTTGCCATCACGATCAAGCGGATGCCCTATCTTGCGCGTGTGCGGCCCAATATCCTCTCGGCCTCGGGTTATTCCGGGCACGGTGTCGGAAACGCTATCCAGGCGGGCAAGCTCTTGGCTGAAGCCACGCGCGGCCCGTCCGAGGGATTTGCCGCATTCAACGCCATACCGCACCAGCCATTTCCCGGCGGTGGTCTGCTGCGCACACCTATTCTGTCGCTGGCGATGTCCTGGTACGCGATGCGAGACCGGTTGGGCGTCTGATCTATTTGTCGAGTTTCGACAGCTTTTTCTGAAGCTCTGCCAACTGCACCTTGATGGCATCAAGGTCGTCCGTATCCGAGGTTGGAGCCTCGGGCGCATCCTGTGCCGTACTGTCATCCGGTGACGGCCCTGACCATGATCCGGACATACCGCCTGTCATCGCTTTCAGGAAAGCCTCCTGCTGCGCCTGAATGGCCTCGAACCCAGGCACACCCGACATCGGGTTGGCCTTGTTCATGTTCTCCATCCATTTCGACTGGCTGTCGCGGAACATTTCGAAACTGGCGGCGAGAAACTGCGGCACTGCGCTGGTGGCTTGCGTGGTATAGCTGCGCACAAGATCATTCAGAACATTCGTGGGCAAAACGCTTTCGCCACGACTTTCGTGTTCGGCAATAATCTGCAGCAAATATTGCCGGGTCAGGTCATCGCCCGACTTTAAATCGACGATCTTCACTTCCCGTCCCGCGCGGATAAAGCCCGCGATATCCTCGAGGGTCACGTAGTCGGATGTTTCTGTGTTATAGAGACGACGGCTTGCATAGCGCTTGATCAAAAGCGGTTTCTGGTCTTCTGCCAAGGTCTCTCCTCCCAAGGAATGTCTTTGCTGCATTGCAGCCTAAGCACATGCAGCACAAAAAGAAAGCACCAAGCGTTCGGGATCTTGCAAACCGCTGAAGCAAAGCCGCCAAGAAAGAAAAAAGGCCGGACTCACAAGGAGCCCGGCCAGAATATAGCGTTCCAATTTGGGAGGAGAGAACGCTAATTCCTAAAACTTACTTCGCAGCAGCAGTTGCCTTCTTGGCAGCAGCGGTCGCGTCAGAAGTTGCTTTCTTGACTGCAGCAGTTGCGTCTTCGGAGAAATCCTTGCCTGCTGCCATCATCAGTTCGACTGTGTCCATCTGGACTTTCTTCGCGATTTCCGCGAACGCAGCCATGTTCTCGGCCGCAACTTCAGCCTGAGCCGATGCAAAGTCGGTCATCGCCTTGGCGTAGTCTGCCGGCTCGGTTTTGGCTTTTGACATATCGCCCAGCTTGGCCAGCGTGTCTTTGGTCCACTTTGCGGAAATCTCGGTCGACTTTTCAGCTGCTTCGAGAGCAACGTGGGACAGCTTCTCGTTCAGAGTTGCTGTTGTCTTAAATGCGTCTTCCATTGCTTTCGAGTCGACCGGGAATGCACCCATCATTTCTTTCAGCGTCGCGGTCATGTCTGGTGTCTTAGCCATTTCTCAAATCCTTTCCTGCTCTGCGGGCCCACCCCGCTGTCCTGTGCAGATGAAGAATATATACATGCTGCACCGCAGCATTTCAACCCTTTTTCTGCGGTGCAGCAAAAATCTTTGCCCTTAGGTCAAGATCTGCTCAGGCCCGCGCCTTGATGCGCACATAGGTGCCCGGTGCCGGTGCGAGCGGCGGGTGGGATTTATCCCCTAGCTCCCGTGCCTTGACCCATTTACCCGAGCGTTTGGCCAGCCATTTTTCCCAAACTGGCCACCAGGACCCTTCGGTGTAATCGGCCGAAGATTTCCAATCTTCTGACGATAAAGACAGGTCCTCATTGGTGTAGTGGCCGTATTTTTTCTTGGTCGGCGGATTGACGATCCCAGCAATATGGCCCGACTCGGACAAGATGAACTGCTTGGACTTCGACCCCATGGTCTGCACGCCGCGGTAGCAGTCTTTCCAGGCTGCGATGTGATCGGTCTCGCAGGCAATGGAGCATAGAGGCACGTCTACGTCGCGCAGGCTCAGAGTCTCGCCCATCAGCTCGAAATCGCCCTCGGCGAATTTGTTGGACTGACAGAGCCCGCGAAGATACTGCATCGCCATGCGACCCGGAAGGTTGGCTCCATCGCCGTTCCAGTACAGAAGATCAAATGCCGGCGGTGTCTCACCCATCATGTAGCTTTTGATGGCAGGGCCATACACAAGGTCGTTGGAGCGCAGGAAACTGAAGGTGCGCGCCATGATGAAGGATTTCAGAATCCCTGTATCCCCGATCTCGGCCTCGATCCCGTCAATAAAATCATTCTGCAGGAAGGGTGTGAATTCGCCTTGATCCGAGAAATCGGTCAACGTGGTAAGGAAGGTGGCCGACTTGATGGATTTGTCACCGCGCTTTTTCAACAGCGACAGAGTCAGGCTCAACGTTGTCCCGGCGATGCAGTAGCCAATGGCATTGACCTTTTCCACATTGCAGATGGACTTGACCTCTTCGATGGCCCGCAGATAGCCGTCCTCGATATAGGTATCGAGACCCACATCCTTGTAGCTTTCATCTGGGTTGATCCAGCTGACCACAAACAGGGTATAGCCCTGATCCACGACCCAGCGGATAAAAGAATTTTCCGGCTTGAGGTCGAGAATGTAGAATTTGTTGATCCACGGCGGGAACAGGATGATCGGGGTCTCTCGCACTTCCTCGGTCGTGGGCGTGTATTGAATCACCTCCATCATGTGGTTGCGATAGACGACCTCACCCTCGGCGGTCGCGATATTTGTCCCGATCTCAAACGCGCCCTCGTCGGCCAGACGTACGACCAATTCACCATTATTGGCCTCAAGATCGGAGACAAGGTTTTCCAGCCCCTGCACAAGGCTCGCGCCTTCTGTCTCCAAAGCTTTTTGCAAAGCATCCGGGTTCGTTGCAAAGAAGTTGGTCGGCGCGAACATATCAACGATCTGTTGGGCAAAGTAGCGCAGACGCTTCTTTTCCGTCTCATCCAGTTCGGCCACATCTTCCACAGCGGTCCGGATCGCCTCGGCATTGATCAGGTATTGCTGCTTGATGAAGTTGAAATAGGGATGCTCATCCCAGAGCGGGTTTTTAAAGCGGCGGTCCTTCGGGCCCGGATCCGCAGGAGGTTGCAGCTTGCCCTTGGCCAGAGCCTGCTGCGCCTCGACGTAATGCGTGACCGACTTGCCCCAGAACTCCAGCTGATGCTCAAGGATCTTGGCAGGGTTATGCACCCATTCCTGCCAATAAGCTTGCATCGCTTTGCCGTACAACATCGTGTCCGGACCGTGCAGAGACGGATTGATCTGCTTCTTGTGCGAAAGGGCAGACATCAACCGCTGTGTCAGCGTTTCGATCTTTTGCAGATTGGCCTCAAGTTCCGCGCTCATTTCCGGTGCGGCAACGTCGTTAGTTGTCATGGCCAACTTTCCCCCCTATTCATGCTGCCATGCAGAATACAGTCGCCTGCGATGGGAGGCAAAGCGACGAATTGGCCCGATTTTTGGGCAAACGCTGAAGGAGACGCCTCTATGCGCTACATGATGACCTACGATCTCATGGAGACTTTTCGTAATACGAATCAATGGCTTGGCGCAACTGCGCGCACTATGGCGTCTTACCCGGCATGGGCAATGATGCCAAATCCGGCCATGCAGTGGATGGCCGCTTGGGGTGAAGTCACAGAACGCACGTTCGAGCGGATGATCGTCAAACCCGACTGGGGGATTCGGACATTCACCTGCGAAGACGGCAAAGATCACCTCGTCGAGATTAAGACCATAGTCGAACGTCCCTTCGGCGATCTGATCCATTTCAACGTAACCGGTCGCGAAGAACAGCCGCGCAAGATCCTGCTCGTCGCACCGATGTCGGGGCACTACGCAACGCTCCTTCGTTCCACGGTAAAGTCGCTACTCGTCAATTGCGAAGTCTACGTGACAGACTGGCATAATGCCCGCGACATTCCCGTCAGCGCAGGCAAGTTCGACGTCGAAGACTACACTCTCTACCTCATGGATTTCATGCGCGAGCTTGGCCCCGACACCAACGTCGTTGCCGTGTGCCAGCCGGTTCCTCTGACCCTCGCCGCTACCGCCTATCTGGCAGAGCTTGACCCGGACGCCCAGCCGCGCACGCTGACCCTCATCGGTGGGCCAGTTGACCCGGACGCGACCCCAACCGACGTCACCGACTTTGGTGCGCGCGTGACAATGGGCCAGCTAGAAGAGACCATGATCCAGCGGGTCGGCTTCAAGTACAAAGGCGTCGGCCGCATGGTCTATCCAGGTCTCCTGCAGCTCGCCTCGTTCATTTCGATGAATGGCGAACGTCACGCGTCTGCCTTCTCGAACCAGATCCAGAACGTCATGCGCGGCGAAGCATCGGACCACGATCCGCACAACCGCTTCTATGACGAATACCTGGCCGTGATGGACATGCCTGCAGAGTTCTACCTCTCTACCGTCGACCGGATTTTCAAGAAGCGCGAGATCGCGAAAAACGAATTTGTCGTCGCCGGTCACAAGGTCGATTTCGGTGCCATCACCAAAGTTGCGGTCAAAACTGTTGAGGGCGAGAAAGACGACATTTCCGCGCCAGGCCAATGCCTCGCGGCGCTTGGTCTCTGCACCGGCCTGCCTGACAGCATGAAGGCCAGCCATGTCGAACCCGGTGCTGGCCATTACGGCATCTTTGCCGGCAAAAGCTGGCGCAACAATATCCGGCCGCTGGTGCTCGATTTTATCGACAGCAATTCGGGCCAAAAACGGACCAAGTCAAAACCCGCGAATACCAACGCGGCGTAACGCAAAAAGGGCTGATCCTCTGATCAGCCCTTTTTCGAATCCCTCGCTCAGATCAGGTGTCAGCGCTCTGCAGCCCATATCATGTCGATCAAGGCTTGCGTGCCCTGACTGAACTCAAGCGGACATGGATAAGGTGCCTCACCACGCACAGCTGCACCAAATGCTTCGACCTGAGCGACATACTGGTTCACGCCGGGATAGCGAAGCACCTCTTCAGGCCCTGATTTCCGGATCAAACGAATCTCGGCATCGCCATCTCGCAGCGGGGTGAACGGCACTGACACTTCGATCACGCCGTCGGTGCCTTGGAACGTCACAGACTGGTAGCCCTGCATACGCATCGACGTCAGCGAGGTCAGCGTGAACCCCTCGAACTGAACCAACGCCTCGGCGCGGACCTCAACACCGTTTTCGCGGCGGATATCGGCGAAGAGCACGTTCTGAGGCTCCTGCCCCGCCACAAAACGCGTGCACCCCAATGTATAAACACCGATGTCCGGCAGGCTGCCGCCACCCGTCTCCACCGCATTCCGAATATTTCCGGGGTCTGAGGAATTGTCATAAGTGAAGGTCGCATTGACGCGGCACAGATCTCCAATTGCCCCACTCTGAACCCACTGGCGCACCTGGTGCCACTGGGGATGATGCACGATCATATAGGCCTCGGCAGCCACCAAGCCGGTCCGATCCCGCAGATCGACCAATTCGTCGATCTCGGACGCCTTCATCGCAATGGGCTTTTCAGTCAAAACATGTTTGCCCGCTTCCAAAGCGCGCCGCGTCCAATCGACATGCAGCGAATTCGGCAACGGGATATACACCGCATCAACATCGGGGTCCGACAGCACCGCGTCATAACTGTCCGCCACCCGCAGATCGGACTCCAATGCCTGAAAAGGGAGCGCCTTGGCCGGATCCGACGTCGCCAGCATTGAGAGTTTCGACTGGCGCGCCGCATGGATGGCCGGAGCCATCTGCTCGCGCGCAAATTTCGCCGCTCCAAGAATACCCCATCGTAATGTCGTCATGCCGGAACCCTTTTGTCTGTTTGCCCCGGCCTAACACGAAAAAACGCCGGGCACAGGCCCGGCGTTATCAATCTTGCACCTCATGGCTCGATCAGCTTGCTTTCAGAAGCCCCTGCTCTTTAGCAAGGTCGCGCATCCGCGACTGCAGCTTTTCAAACGCCCGCACTTCGATCTGGCGAATACGCTCACGGCTGACGTCATATTGACCCGAAAGCTCTTCCAAGGTCACCGGCTTGTCCGCCAGACGCCGCTGCGTGAGGATATCTTTCTCACGATCATTGAGCACGTCCATCGCCTGCACCAGCATCGCGCGGCGGGCCTCAAGCTCATCGCGCTCCTCGTAGTCGCCCGCCTGATCCGCGCTTTCGTCTTCAAGCCAATCCTGCCACTGCATCGTGCCTTCGCCTTCGGACCCGACCGTCGCATTCAACGACGCATCGCCCCCGGACAGACGCCGGTTCATCGAGATCACCTCGTCCTCGGTCACACCAAGATCCGTGGCGATTTTCTCAACGTGCTCAGGGCGAAGGTCCCCATCCTCAAGCGCACCAATGCGCGACTTGGCTTTGCGCAGGTTGAAGAAAAGCTTTTTCTGAGCCGAGGTTGTGCCCAGCTTCACCAGAGACCAAGACCGCAGGATATATTCCTGGATCGAGGCACGGATCCACCACATCGCATAGGTCGCCAGACGGAAGCCCTTTTCCGGGTCAAACCGTTTGACCGCCTGCATCAGACCGACGTTTGCCTCCGAGATCACCTCGGCTTGCGGCAAACCATAGCCGCGATAGCCCATCGCGATCTTTGCCGCGAGGCGCAGGTGGCTCGTGACCATCTTGTGCGCAGCTTCCGTGTCTTCCTGCTCAACCCAGCGCTTGGCGAGCATGTACTCTTCTTCCGGCTCAAGAAGCGGAAACTTCCGGATCTCCTGAAGATAGCGACTCAGTCCGGCTTCCGGTGACGGGGCCGGGAGATTCGCATAATTGGCCATACCCTTGTCCCTCCAATGTTTACGGGCTTAACATCCAATTTGGGAAGCTGCCCGTGAATTTCAAGTATCTGCGTTTCGTTAAACCTAATTTAACGCACACCGACGCAGTTGTAAGCGCCATGTCAGTGCGCTCACGCACATGGGACGATTATTTCAGCCACGCAAACTTGTGATCAGATCATCCATGTCTTGGGGTAACGCAGACTCGAACCGGATGGTTTCACCGGAAACGGGATGCACAAACCCCAAAATAGCCGCATGCAGCGCCTGACGGTCAAATGCCGCCAAACGCGCCATCGCGTCGTCCGGCAAAGCCCCTTTTGCAACCTTCCGCCGCCCACCGTAGACAGGGTCCCCAATCAACCCATGCCCCGCATGCGCCATATGCACCCGGATCTGATGTGTACGCCCCGTCTCCAACCGGCACTCCACCAGCGACACCTGCGCCGGGATACCGAATACCTCCAGAACACGCGCGCGCGTGATCGCATGTTTGCCATGTCCGAAGAACACGGCCTGCTTCTGCCGGTCCGTCTTGTGCCGTGCAAGGTCACTGGTGACCTTGATCACTGCACCCGGTTCAATCGACACGCCCCTTACCCCGCGCAACCGCGGGTCAGCGGGATCTGGATGGCCGTGTACCAGTGTCAGATACACTCGTTCGACACTGTGCGCCGCAAACTGCTCGGCCAACCCGTGATGCGCCCGATCCGACTTTGCAATCACCAAAAGCCCACTGGTGTCCTTGTCAATCCGGTGCACGATCCCCGGCCGCCCGACACCACCGACGCCAGACAACTTGCCACCAAAATGATGCAAGAGCGCATTGACCAGTGTGCCCGAAGGCGTCCCCGGTGCCGGATGCACCACCATGCCCGCCGGCTTCATCACGACGATCAGATCGTCATCTTCGAACCGCACATCCAGCGGCAGGTCTTCGGCCTCGATATGGCTCTCGATCACTTCCGGAAGCGCAATCTCAATGACGTCTCCCTCCGCCACGAAGGCCTTGGGGCTGCTTATCACGTCACCCGCCATGCGCACGGCGCCGTCCTCAATCAGCTTTGCCAACCGTGTCCGAGACAGCGCCGCTTCCTCTGGCACGTCGCGCGCCAAGGCCTTATCAAGACGCGGCGGTGGATTGGCCCCAATGGTCACGCGCAAAATGGAGTCAGACATGGACAACGCCCCCGAAGATCAGGCCCCGGAACCGGCCAACCTGCGTTTCCTGCGGCGACTGGTGACGGTCCTGACCGCTACTATGATCGGGGGGGTCATACTCATCACCGCACTGATTGTCATCCGCTACAATCAATCTGCGACTCCGCTGCCCGATGTCATCACACTTCCGGACGGCACCAAGGCGACCGCCTTCACCCAGGCGCGCAACTGGTACGCTGTGGTGACGGAGGACGACCAGATCCTCATCTTCGCCCGTGACAGCGGTCGGTTGCTGCAGACGCTTGAAATCGCAACCGACTGAGACACACAACTGTTCTTCGGCGCACGTGACCTTTGAAACGCCCCCCAAAACGCAAGAAACCTTGATCGCTCGGCAAAACGCCGACACACTCTCGCTGCGCATTCTCGCGGCGTCCTGATCCATGCGGAGATTCAAAACCGGGACAGCTTTTCGACCCAAAATTTGATTGGAATCCAAAATGTTGAAAAAAACCTGTCTCGCAGCACTGGCCGCAATCAGCTTTGGCCACTCTACCCAGGCCGAGCCTGACCAAACCATCATCCGGTTGATGAATGACGCACCAACCATGTTGGACTTCGGGATTTTCCGGCTGGAACGATTCCTGAATGGCGCCGGCGAAAGCAGCTACTCCCGCGTCACCTATGATTGGAACAGCAATCGCATCGTGGTGAGCAATCGGTTTTTCGATGGCCACACCATCATAGAAGCCGAGGCGATGCAGAAATGCACGATCTGGATCAACGCCATGCGCGAATTGGCGGGGATCAACCTGGAAACGGGACAACTTCAATCTTGGAAAAGTTCAAGCGAGTTCGCCAGATTATTTCAGCATATCGGGGATGTGGAACGGGAACACGCCGATCACGATGCAGATGAAAAGCAACTCGATGCAAAGTTTCACTTGGTCTACGTGGTGGCCGATGTCACAAACGCCGCCAATGAAAATTTCAGCATGACATGCGAAGCGCGCCTGTTCGGGGCGGATTTCATCATTTCATACTAAAGCGGTCCTGTCATGCCGCCCGCTCTTCTTTTCAATCAATTCTCTTGATCGAAAACTGCACTTCAGCACATGCTGAGACATTGGCGTAGACCGCCTTGAGGGATCCAGAAATGGCTAAGAAAGACGGCGCTACGCGTCTGGCGGACACGATTTCTTTTATGAAAGCCAACGGTGCGAGATCGCTGGCGAAAAAGATCGAAACGGTTCTGAACACGGATCAGCGCAAAACGGATGCCGGTGACGCGATCCAGATGGATTACTGGATCAAGACCGACAGCGACCGCGCCCGTCAGGCCATCATGCTGTGCCGCTATGTCTTTGTCGAAAAGAAGTTGCTCGGCGAGATAACGCCATGGGGCGAAGCAGCCATGGACAGCAAACAGAAGATGCAGAATCACTGGCGTCACAAAAGCAAAGCCTCGATCATGGAAGGTGTGAAAGCGTACGATCGGCTCCGGCACCCGACATGTATGGCGGCTGCGCTCGAAGGTTTGGGCCGCAATCCTTCACAAGCCGATCTGCACTACTACAACCTTGTTCGCACACAGACGAGCATCGGCACCAAAGCCGCCATTTGTTATCAGACAGTAACCTTGGCCATGTTTATGGCCGGGCATGTCTCGGTGCCGTGGCTGGCCTCCTGGTACAGCGCGTCGAACGCAGCGAACTGCTTTGACCTGATGGGCAATGGGACCGAAGTCCCCAACATCACTGCCGTCAGCAATCTTCGAGGCAAGATCATCAGCTTCCGCAACAGAACCAAGATGGGGGCGCAATACGTCAACCACTGGGCGGTGATCATTGGCAATGGCCGTGCGATTGGCAGCAACACCGACGGATTTGACCCGGCCGGATCGACCACCGTGGGCACCCGGAAATTCATCTGGGGCGACAGGAACTTCCAGGAATTCGACCTTGCAGACTGTTACGCAGCCTGCAGCGAAAATACCAAATATCGCGACGCCGGCGGTGTCCGCATTGCAATCCACGATCCAAGTACGATGACGCTTTGGTAACGGACGGCACCACGCGCTCACCAGCGCCCCACCACGCTTCATCAACCAAATAAAGGAATGGTACCGACACCCCGGCTCGAACGGGGGACCTCTTGATCCACAATCAAGCGCTCTAACCAACTGAGCTATGTCGGCACTGAGGGGCGAGATAACGGGACGGTTCGGGCATTGCAAGCCCCAACTCACCTCATAGTGTCACTTCCCAGGACTGTTCTATCAGATCGACGCCAAAGCTATGGACCGGCTTTGACGAAACGCAGGTCCAGCCAGCCTTTTGATAGAGTGCGCAGGCGGCGCGGTGGCTTTCATGGGTCCACAACTGCATCCGCGCATAGCCAGTCGCGCGTGCGAAGCCCATGCAACTGTCCAGCAGTCTTCTGCCCAGCCCCAATCCCCGCGCCTCGGGCGACAGGATAAAAAGACGCAGCTTGGCCGTCTGCTCGTCCAGACGTACGCAGAATATGCTGCCAAGGCGGGTTTCACCCTGCGTGGCGATCCAGCCGCGCTCGCAGGTTGGATCGTGCTCGGCCTCAAACGCTTTCAGGATCGCGGCAACCAGCGGCGCAAATGTGTGGTCAAAGCCCTCGGCTTGGGCGTAGTGGTGCCGGTGCAAGTCTACCAACCATTCGAAATCGTCGGGCCCATAGGCGCGCAGTATCACGTGATCTGGCATGCGCTCAGTCTGCCCCGCTCCGCGCTTGCAAAACAAGCCCCCCGGCGCTAAGGCCCATGTCCTGACCTGAAACCCGCCGGAGACCTGTCATGGGCATCAACACCGAACGCGATATCGAAGCCAACCTGCAGATCGGCCCGACCGACCTAGGCATGGTCCGCCTGTTCGTGCTGGCGGACGGCATTGAAATCCCGATGGATTTCTCACCGGAGGAAGCTGACGAGATCGCCGAAGAAATTCGCCTCGCGGCGACAGCCGCCCGCAAGGTCAAGCGCAAGTAAGCTGGCTTCGGCATCCTCCACGCCTCCCTGTCATACCTGCTGAAGGCCGGACACTGAACAAACGGCTACCCCCAAGCCGCCAGAGCGGCCTCGGGATCACGCAACGCCTGTAGGCGCCGTGCAGCATGGACCGCGAATTTACGGATCAGCTTGTTGCGCCGCGCCGACGCAAGCTTGGCCTCGGGGGCCATCCGCACAATTTCCGCGTCATACCCATCGGCGATGATCAAACCGCTTTCTGCTGGCAACAGCTCGGACGGGAACGCCAGATCAACCGCCCAGAAATAGCGATCGCACCACTCCAGATATCCCTCCCACTTTTGATCCGACTGAAAATCCGCGCGCGAGGATTTGCATTCGACAATCCAGATTTCGCCTTTCGGCCCGAGAGCCATTACATCGACCCGAAGGCCACGATCCGGCACAAATTCCTCGATCACCGAAAAACCGTGGCTGGCAAGGTGGCGACACACCCCGCGCGCCAGCATCTGGCCAGGCTGCAGTTCGGCACAACGGCCGGTTCTGGGATCAAGCGCAATCGTCATATTCCGCAAACATGAACAAAGTGTGAACAAAAATCAAGGCACGGCAGTACCTGATCCGAAATTGCCCCTTGTCATACACCGACATCGCGCCTACCTGAGCCTCAGGCGGGTTCTGCCCTTCTCGTGACAGGTTGCATTCCGGTGGCCTTAAGCAATTCCGAGGGAGTTGGCTCTGTCCGGGCCCTGGTCCGGTTACCTGACGCCCACCTGTATATACAGGTCCTCGGGAATGAGAGAACCACACGGTTGGCGTGGTTCCCGCCGCTTACCTTACCTCAAGGTTTCGCATGTTTTTGCGTCGCGTGGGTGCATCCGCAGGCACCGGAGCGAGCGCCACCGGCCGCCCGCCTTGCGGGTCGTCATCCTCATCTTCGTCATATTTCATGAGCATGATCGAGATGCCGAACTGCACCCCGGCAAACACGATTCCATTGAACAGCCACAGCAGGAAAACCGCCAAAAATCCGACATCCGTGTGCGTCACCAGATACCACAGGTTGGCAACGTTGAGGGTCAGAATCATGGCAACGAAAACGGCGGAAAGACCGAAACCGATGATGCTGTGGCGAATGTAGTGTTTGATAAGGTGCGGCATGGCAGAACTTTCGGTGAATGCTAACGTACCTAAGTCTATCCCGTCGAATTTCAAAGACATGCTGCCGCGCCTTGCAGTCACACCTCGCGGTCACGCGGGTCTGCAGCATCGTCTTCTTTCGCCTCGACCAGCATCGCCCGGATTTCCTCCTCAGACACAGCGTTGCGCGCTTTCGGCTGTGCGTCGGGATCGCCCTTGGTCATAAGACCATAGAAATATTGGAAATCTTCTACGATTTCCCATAAGAAGTCCTGAAGGGATTGGAACATGTCTTGCCGCCACTGGTCTTTTCAAGACCAAGTCACGGCACCAAGGCACGAAGAGCTTCACGCCCTCACAAGAAATTTCCGAATTCTCAGAACGACTCGGGCCGGGCTTCGCGCGCCATATGATCTAGAACCGCATTCACAAATTGCGCCTCTTTTCCTTCGGGAAAGAACGCGCGAGCAACGTCAACGTATTCGTTGATCACCACTTTTGGCGGGGTCTCCGACGCCACAAGTTCGGACCCTGCGGCGCGGAACAAAGCCCGCAATGTCGGATCGATGCGCGCGATGGGCCATTTCGCCACCAGTCCACGGTCTGTCATCTGGTCAATCTTCGCCTGCCAGTTCACCGCCTCTTCGGTAATTCGGCGAAACAGGTCCACATCGCCTTCGATCAGCTCTGCACCCTCATCCTGCGCCAGCCCAAAGCGGTGGTCGAGAAACTCGACCGCGACCTTGTCGACAGATTGGCCGGACTGCTCCATCTGGAACAGCGCCTGCACCGCGTAAAGCCGCGAAGCAGAGCGTTTCTGACGTTTTTCATCCACCTTTTTTGGCGGCTTGGCAGCAGGGGTCATGCGATGTTCGGGTCCTTGGTGTCACCAGCGATCTGGTACTCGTCCCGCGCCGGGACAAATCCAACGCCCTTACGGGCAGCGCCCCATTTACGGCTGAGCGCGATCAGGTGCAAGGCGGCAGCTGCAGCACCGCCACCTTTGTTCTGACCATCCGCCTGAGCGCGCACTTCGGCCTGCGCCATATTCTCGACCGTCAGGATGCCATTGCCAATGCAAAGCCCCTGCAAACCAAGCAGGGTCAAGCCGCGCGAACTGTCGTTGCATACCGTGTCGTAATGCGTCGTTTCTCCGCGAATAATGCAGCCAAGCGCCACATAGCCATCGAAATTGGACATGCGTTCTGCAATGCCAATCGCGGTCGGAACCTCCAAAGCGCCGGGCACCTCGACCAAATCATGTGTGCCGCCACACGCCTTGATCTCGGCCCGCGCGCCAGCGATCAGCTGATCCGCGATGTCCTTGTAGTAAGGCGCAACCACTATCAAAAGCTTAACAGGTGCGTCGAAACTCGGCCGCGCCAGCGTGTAATGCTCTTCCGATGCCGCCATCAGCCCAGCTCCGAGATTTTGCGTGTGCCCACGATTTCAAGCCCATAGGCGTCAAGCCCCACGACCTTTGGCGTCGGCGAGTTGGTCAACAGAACCAGCTTTGACAGCCCCAGCGACGACAAAATCTGCGCCCCCAGACCGTATTGCCGAAGCGTCTTGGGCGACACCTCATCGCCCACATCTAGCTTCATCGACGTATCGCGCAGCAACACGACCACGCCCCGCCCCTCGTCGGCAACCGCCTGCATGGCGTGCTGGAACTCATCTGCCCTGCCCCTCGGGCCAGACCCGACGATATCCAGCATCGGATCAAGCGCATGCATCCGCACCAGAACCGGCTCGTCTCCGGACACATCCCCCTTGGAAAGCACGATATGTTCATCCCCGTGGGTTTCGTCGGTGTAGATGCGCATTTGCCATTCACCGCCATATTCCGAGGTGATCGTCTCTTCTTTGCACACCCGCACCAGATTGTCGTTGCGGCGACGATAGGCGATCAGGTCACTGATCGTGCCGATCTTCAAGCCATGCCGCTGTGCAAACGCCACCAACTCCGGCAGACGCGCCATTGAGCCGTCATCATTCATGATCTCGCAGATCACACCCGCGGCACTCAGCCCGGCAAGACGACTCACATCGACAGCTGCCTCGGTATGACCGGCACGCACCAATACGCCACCATCCTTGGCGCGCAGCGGAAACACGTGCCCCGGCGTCGCGATGTCCTGCGCACCCTTGGTGCCGTCAATGGCCACCGACACGGTCCGCGCCCGGTCAGCCGCCGAGATCCCGGTTGTCACACCTTCCCGCGCTTCTATAGACACCGTGAACGCGGTTTCATGTCTCGACGAGTTATTGGTGGACATCAACTCCAGACCCAATTCCTCAATCCGCTGCGACGTCAGGGCAAGGCAGATCAGCCCACGCCCATGCGTCGCCATGAAATTGATCACGTCCGGCGTCGCCCATTGCGCGGGAATCACAAGATCGCCTTCATTCTCGCGATCCTCGTGATCGACAAGAATGAACATCTTGCCGTTGCGCGCGTCCTCGATGATCTCCTCGACCGAAGAAATCGCGTCTTTCCAGTTTTCCTCAACCGGACCGGGGGTTTCAAATGTTGTCACGCCGACCTCCGTCATTACCCTCCGGCACTTAAATCAGGATGGCGGAATTGACCAGTGCGACGTCCCGTACGGATGAACCTTACGTTTCGCGGGGTAGAACCGTACGGCAACACGGATTGCCGAGAGGTTTGTGTTCGAATTGCGGAAATCCATTGGGAAAACCGCTTTAAACCGGACGGTTCGTTCGCCGGTACCGTACGGATCAGTCAAAAATGTCTTCAATAACATCAAACGCCTCTTCAAAGAACCGGCGTGTCAATGTCTTGCGTTTCTTGGGTTTTTTCTTTTTCGACCCACCAGACTTGCCGTCCCAGGCACCAAAGGGCGCGGTGCTCGCGGTTTTTGGTGTGCTGGCATGGCGGTGTGCTGGGGCGGATTTCTCACCGGTATCACTGCGCAACATCTTCATATCATGCAAAGGCGCGCCACAGGCGGAACAGCTTAGCTCATGCCGGGTTTTCCCTTTCAGAACAAGGGCTGCACGGGTCCCGCAATAACAGCAGGTGGCGATTTTGGTTCCGTGGGGCATGGCATCTCCTTCGTCACGAATATTGGCACGCGCGCGAAGAACCGCAACCTCACCCCCGTGCGGCGTAGAGCGCCACTGCCGCTGCATTCGATACGTTGAGCGAGCCAAACTCCTGAGAAAACGGAATTTTCACCAGCGCATCACACGTGGCCTTGGTCTTCGGACGCAGCCCCGGACCCTCGGCTCCCAGAACAAGCGCAATGGGTCTGTCGCGCACAGGCTCTAAAGCTGCATCCAGTGTTTGCTCGGCCTCTCCATCCAGCCCGAAAATCACGTAACCCATTGTCCGCAAACGCTCCATCGCATCCGCAAGGTTGCGCTCCCGCAGGTAAGGCTGGCGTTCCAAGGCTCCGGACGCCGTTTTGGCCAAGGCTCCCGTTTCCGGTGCCGAGTGATGCAATGTTCCAACAACACAGGCGGCACCGAATACTTCCGCGGATCGCAGAATCGCCCCCACATTATGTGGATCCGTCACCCGATCAAGCAGCACGACACGAGGCGGGCCATCAGCGCCACCAAGCGCCACATCTTCCAGCCGGCCCCAGTTCAGAGGCTTGACCTCCAACGCGGCCCCTTGGTGCACCGATTGCGGATCAATGGGCGCCGCAAACTTGCGTGGATCGCTCATTTCCGGTTCGATTCCAGCGGTTTGGATCGCATCTGCAAGTTTATCCATCGCATTGCGCGTTACCAAAAGACGCAGCTTCTCCCGCTTCGGATTAACCAATGCATCGCGCACCGCGTGCAAGCCGAACAGCCACACTGTCTCAGCCGCAGCCGCTTTCTTGGACTGTTCCTTGGCCACCACCCATTTCGGTTTCTTGGCCATCACAGCCCCCTTTGACTTCGTGTTTTTCGTGCCTGCCGCTTGATGGGATTTTCCTGTTGACGCCGCAAGGGGGCAATTGTAATCACCCGCTCACGCCAAGAGCCGGGCTCTTGGGGAAGTGGGCGACAGGCCGCAAGGTGTGGCAGGGGACTGTAACTCCCTCGCGGAGACGCACGCCTGGTTCGATTCCAGGGTCGCCCACCACTTTCCCTCAGCTTTCCAAACTTCATGTGCTGCGCTAAGTAACCATCGCAAGCATTTGACTTTGGGCGCGTTTACAGCCCTAATTCCTGCATGACCAAGACCGACGCCCTTCGCACTCAGGCAAGACTGCTCTTTGATGCAGCCGTGGCAGCAGCCGATCCCGCAAAAGCCGTACGGCACGGTTTGACACATAACCCGCCGCCTGCGGAAAAACCCGAAGGCCGGACATTTCTGATCGCTGTCGGCAAGGCGGCTCCTGCAATGCTTGGCGAAGCGCTGAACGCGCTACCAAATCCCTATGCAGCCCTCGCTGTCACACATCACGAAAATGACGCAACTCTGAAGGACGCCGAAATTTTGCGCGCCGGCCATCCAGTTCCCGACGAAGCGGGCGCTCGTGCGGCACAACGTGTGATGGAGCTTCTGGCAGAGGCCACCGAGCACGATCGCGTCATCGCTTTGATGTCCGGTGGCGGGTCAGCATTGCTGCCCGCACCGCCTGCCGGTGTCAGCCTGGCAGACAAGGCGCGCCTTAATAGCCTGCTCCTTTCAGCGGGACTCGATATCGTGCAAATGAATCTTGTCCGCCAGCAGGTTAGCCTGCTCAAAGGGGGTGGCTTCGCGCGGCTCGCCACTCCGGCATCCGTGACGGCTTATCTGCTGTCCGACGTGATCGGTGACGATCTGCGCGCCATCGCATCTGGCCCCACAGTAAGTCCCATCGGGACCGCCAAAGAGGCGGTCGAAACATTAAAGGATGCAGGGATATGGGGCGCCGTTCCAAACACGATTCGCAGCCATCTGGAGCAGGCGCAAAACCAAAGCCGCGCCCCCGTGCCAGAGGTGTCAAACATCCTGGTTGGCTCGAACCGGCTGTCGATCGAGGCAATGGTCGCCGAGGCCGGACGGCTTGGTTTGAATGCCCGCATCGTAAGTGATGCCCTGACAGGCGATGTGGCCGACGCCGCGCGTGTCGTCCTGTCCGAATTGGTCCCGCGTCCCGAACCAACAGTTCTGCTGTTCGGGGGCGAGACCACGGTTCGGATCAAGGGCAGCGGCCGCGGTGGCCGCAATCAGGAACTGGCCCTCAGAGTCGCTTTGCAAGCGCCTGATATCGCTGCAGAATGGGTCTTTCTGTCAGGCGGAACAGACGGCCGCGACGGACCCACCGATGCGGCAGGCGGGCTTGTCGATGCGGGCACGTTACCTCGGATCAACGCCGCCGGTCAGGACACCAAAGCGCTCCTTGCAAACAATGACAGCTATGCGGCGCTCGCCGCCGGTGGAGATCTCTTGATGACCCGTGCGACGGGAACAAACGTGGCTGATGTGCAGGTGCTTCTGATTGCGCCCTGATCGGTTCTCTGAAACCTTGATCAGTGCAGTTTGTCCGGAGTCGAACCTGCCTGCTCTGCGGCCTCGATAGCGGCTTCGATGTCTTCTGGATCCTCTGACGGCACCGCGTAATTGCCGTTCAGCCAGCGCGCCAGATCAACATCCGCACAACGCTTGGAGCAAAACGGACGGACCTCTTGGTTGGTTTCCTTGCCGCAGATGGGGCAGCTCATGTCAGCACCTCGCTTAAGGACAGTCGGTCACGTTTGCGTTGTAACTCGATATGCCCCAGCGGAGTCCACCCCACGAACACGGTTTCCACACTGTCCCGTTTCAAGGCGCTGCGCAGGGCGCTTTCGATCTGACGGCGGTCCTTTTTGGCCGTAGGTGCCGGATCAATCACGATCTGTCCGCCAAGACCCCGCAGCCTCAATTGGCGCGGCAAGTCTTTGACCGCCGCCAAGTTGGCTTTGAGACCCGCCGCCGGGCTGGTGTCGCCGCCGGTGTTCACATCGACGGCCACCAGAGCACGCGTGGGTTCAATCGCCATCGACGCATGTCCCCCCAAAGGCACATCGCGGGCCTGCAACCCATCAAGCACATCCAGAACGCCGTGCCGCTCGAAACTGCCATCGGAGCTGTCAATCTCGGCCGTGTCCGTCCATTCGCGCCACGCCAGAAGATGCGGCCTGTCGCCTTCGACCAGCAGCTCTGCTTCGCCCGTGGTATCCGCCATCACCTGCCCCGCAAGATCGGCCATCGCTGCGATATCGTCAGCAATCTCGTCGGCATCAGCACCTTCACAGGAAGACCGCAGGATCAGGCCAAAGCCATCACCCGCATCCAGAATGTCATGCGCAACCGCCAAAAGCTCTTCGCGCGCATCCTCGTCCTTGATCCGGCGGGACACGTTGATGCCTGGCGCATCCGGAGTGACAATCGCATAGCGGCTTTTGAACAGCACCTTGTTCGTGACGGGAATCGCCTTGCCCGGCTCGGCATAGCCGGTGACCTGCACCAGCAGCGTTTGCCCAGGGGCCAAGCCCTTGACTTGCCGCACGAAACCAGAGCCGTCAGGCGTGCGCAGGAACATACCACCCTGCCCCTTCATCGGGCGTTCAACGATGGCGCGGTAAATTGTACCGGGTGCAGGCTGATCGGTCTCAAGGAACAGGTCCTCGACCAAACCATCAACCATCAGCGCCGCCGCCTCGCGATCACCGACATGATCCAGCGCAATCAACCGACCTTTCATGACGTCCCCCCGTAGAGCGGATAGCCCGCCGCAACGAGCAGATTCGCCGTTTCCGCCAGAGGCAAGCCAACGACCGCGCTGAAACTGCCATTGATCCAGGGCACAAATGCACCCGCCGGGCCTTGGATGGCATAGCCCCCAGCCTTGCCGCGCCAGTCTTCACTGGACAGATAGGCGTTCACCTCGGCATCGCTGAGTGATTTCATCTTGACCTGCGTGACCACGTCCCGTTCCCAGAGCTTATCGCCCCGGCGCACAGCCACAGCCGTGACCACCCGGTGCCGACGCCCGGAAAGCGCAAACAGGAATTCAGCGGCCTCTGCGGCATCCGCAGGCTTGCCCAGAATGCGCCGACCCAGCGCAACAGTGGTGTCTGCAGACAGGACGATCTCATCGTCGCTCGCGGTAATCGCCAATGCCTTTTCGCGCGCAAGTCGCACGCAATAGGGGCGCGGCAATTCACCGGTACGAGGATCTTCGTTGATATCGGGCGGGCGGATATCATCCGCCTCTACCCCGATCTGAGCCAAAAGCTCCCGCCGCCGGGGGCTGCCGGAGCCGAGGATCAGCTTCATGAATCGCTTACTTGAAGCGGTAGTTGATCCGACCCTTGGTCAGATCGTACGGCGTCATTTCGACTTGCACCTTGTCGCCAGCCAGAACCCGGATGCGGTTCTTACGCATCTTGCCTGCCGTATGCGCGATGATCTCATGGCCGTTTTCCAGCTCGACCCGAAACGTCGCGTTAGGCAGGAGTTCCTTAACGACACCGGGAAATTCGAGCGTATCTTCCTTGGCCATGGTTTCTCCTTAACAAATCACCCCGTCATAGAGCGAGGCGCGCTACTAAATGGGGCCAAACGGCCAATTTATCAAGGCCTATTCAACCCAGTTTCCGCGCTGCGGCAATCACGTCACGTCCCGTTTGATCGTCCCAATGCCGCCGATTGAGGACAACACCATCCGCACGCACGTGCGCGACCCGCGTCAGATCGACCTCGGCATAGGTCCAACCGGGCTGGTTCAGCGTACCTTCCGCGATGACACCGGTTGCCGGAAACCCGGTGTCAGGCGGGCCGAATATGCCACCCATGCCGGTATTTTCATCAACAGCCTCGGACCAATCACAGCTCCCGACCGTGGAGGACATGACCGTAACACACTGATTCTCCAACGCCCGCGCCATCGAGCCGATCCGCACCCGCGAATACCCCGTAAGCGCTTCGGTGCAGCTTGGCACGAGGATAAGATCGGCCTCGGCCATCGCACGTCCGAGCAGCGGAAATTCGCTGTCGTAGCAAATCAGAATGCCGATCTTGCCCAAAGAGGTATCGAACAACTGCAACGGCCCACCCGCGACGACACCCCATTCCTCACGTTCGAATCGCGTCATGATCTGTTTGTCCTGGTGGGCTGAGTCACCGTTCGGCGCAAAGAATCGCGCACGGTTCACCGGGCGGTCGCCCAAGTCAGGGTCAAACACCGGCGCTGACGCCGCAAGTATGTGTACCCCAAAGTCCTGCGCCAGCTTTGCATGCAGCGCGTCCGCTTCAGGTATCCGATCCGACACCGCGCGAAGCGACGCCTCCAGATCCAGCGCCACGTCACGCCCTGCGAGCGTCGCCAGCTCCATCGCACCGTATTCCGGAAACACCAGAAGGTCCGCCCCAGCGCCTGCAGCCTCGTTCACCCATTGCGTGAGCTTTTCCTCATAAGATACAAAAGAATAAAGGAAATCCATCGGATAGGCAGCCGCTGCAACTCTCATCTTTCATCCTCTGTCAAAACCTTCGTCCAGATCTGCAGTGGCTTCCGCGTCGCCTCGGTTTGGTCGATGTCTTTCCACGAAAACCGCGCCACAGCACCCTCTAGCGGAGCATACCCCCGCTTGCGCCAGAACCCATCCAAAGGCCGATACTCCTCGGGCCGCAAGGGATGCTCCTCTGGCCGAACCACGCCGCAAAAGGCCGAGACCGTGGCCCCCAGGCTGCGCCCATGCGCCTCGCGCAGATCAAAGAACCGATGCCCCACGCCGCGCCCGCGATATTCCGGCAAGAGAACCGACTCGGCACAGTAGAAGATGTCCTTCAGCGCCAGCCTGGTTCCCTCGAACGCCGCCGCGAAGTCATCCGCGTGATCGACCATTGGCGTGCCGGTCGCTGCGCCTACCAAACGCCTACCGTCGAAAGCGCCAACCAGAATCGCTGCGTCTGAATTGCGATACGTCTCCAGATATCCGCGCTCGTACTCAAGATCGCCGTCGTAAAGATATGGCCAATCCCGGAACACCCGGATGCGCAGTCCTGCGACATCGTCCAGAGCCGCGTCCAGCGACTCACCGGTCAGTGCTTCGATCCGCATCAGGAGACCTGTTTGATCCAGTCGCTGAGATTGTAATAGGTCACCACGCGGCTGATCTTGCCATCTGACAGCGAAAAGAATGACCCGGCAGGCAAGCGGTACCCCTGACCCTTGGCCTCGGGCAGCCCCGCATCATTCGCCAGGTATGTGCCATTGACCATATATTCCGCCGCCCCGCGGGCCCCGTCTTCGGCTACAAACACCACCATCTCGGTCAATGTCTCGTCATAGCACCGCGCCATGTGGGCACAGAATTCCTCGAAAGCTGCGCGCCCGACCCGCACATTGCCCTCGTTGACGTGATGCGCGACGTCTTCGGTCAGACAGTCCAGCATGCCTGCAATGTCCTTACGGTTGAACGCATCGAAATAACGCTCGATTGTGGCCCGGCTCATAGCGCCCCTCCCCATTTGGTTTTCAAGTGATCCACCAGTTGATCGCGCGTCTGCCGATAGGCATTCAACTTCTGCTCGCGCGTCTCACCCAATCCCGTCGGGTCCATGATCGGCCAATATTCCACCGTCAGATGGTAGAACCGCGTGAGATCCAGCGCCCGCCGCTGCGACGCCGGAGACAGCGCAACGATCAGATCGAAACCCGAAAGCGCCTCACCGTTCTCTTCCAACTCATCGAACGAGCGCGACTTGTGCCGGTTCAGCGCAACGCCGATCTCGTCACAGGCGGCAATCGCAAATCCGTCGATCTCGAGATCGTTCACCACACCCACCGACTGCACATAAGTCTCAAAGCCATACAGCTTTTTCATGATCCCCTCGGCCATCGGAGACCGGACGGCATTGTGGTCGCAGCAAAACAGAATCGACTGCGGCAGGGCTCCCAAGGTTCAGCCCCCGAAATGCAACACACAGACCAGCGTAAAGAGCCGCCGGGCGGTGTCATCATCCACCGTCACCTTACCTTCAAGCCGCTCCTGCAGGATGCGCGCACCTTCGTTGTGAATGCCGCGCCGTGCCATGTCGATGGTTTCGATCTGGCTCGGTGGCAGGGTTTTCACCGCATCAAAATAGGATTTACAGATCTGGAAATAATCTTTCACCACCTGCCGAAACGGCGACAGCGACAGGTGAAACTCCGCCGCCTTTTCATGGCTTTCGGTGGTCACATCAAAGACCAGCCGTTTGTCCCGGATCGACAGGCCCACATTATACGGCCCCGAAGGCACCGGGCGCCCGTCGCGGTCCGGCAGCTCAAAGGTGTTGTGCTCCATCAGGTCGAACATCGCCACGCGGCGTTCCTGTTCGATCTCGGGTGTGGGCGGGGGCAAATTGCCGTCGTCCAGCTCAATATGGGCAATGCGTGTCATGGGCGGTGTTCCTTGATCTGCGCACCTCCCTATCGCGCGTTGATATGGCACGCAATCGCGCCAATGGGCTTAATCACGCGTTTCGTCTCCTGACGGCATCAGACCATAGCGCGCGGCAACACGCCAGACATGCGCTGGCACCATGTTTTTGATCCGGGCAGGATGTGCCCGCCTGAGATGCAGAATGGTCTCGATTGCCTTCATTTCGACCCGCGCGCGGGCAAACTCCAAACCGCGAGGCCCTGTGCGCGGCTGCAGCCACGCCACGATGGGCCGCACCCAATCCGGCATCCGCCGCAAGGGCAATCCCCCCGCCGCACGTTCGGTGTTGACCATGAAGCCTTTGACCGCTGCTTCACGCTTGCCCTTGTCGGTGAGAGCACACCGCACCACAAGGTCACCCAGTCGGTCAAGCACCGCCGCTCCGCGCGCATTGCGCACGATAAGCCACTGGTCACCATCGCCGCCCATATACCCCACAGTGATATCCGCCAGCCGGTTGGTGTAATCGACACAGGTCTTGCAGGTCATGGGAAAGAAATCCGCCGGCAGGTCCGACAGCGGAAGCTTCAGGAACGGCACAAAACGCGGCTTGCGCCCGTCATCGAATCGCAACTCCACCCGGTAATCCGCGCGGAACTCCAAATAAGACACGGTCTCCGGTTTGTCGTCCAAGCGCGCCAGAAACGCGTGGAAATTCTCGGTTGTGGTGTTGTCCGAACAGGGCGTGCCAATCACCGTGATCTCGTCAAACCCCAGCTCAGCCTCCAGCGCCCGCAGCGCGTAGACCTGACAAGGCACTCCCACGACGGCAATCCGCCGATGCCCCGCTGCCCGCGCCGGCTCCAAGAGCGCCAGAAGAGGACCATACCCCATCCGCATGCCCCGGCATTGGGCCATCTGTTCTGCCTCGGTCACGATCACCGGCAACGGTTTCCAGCGGTCCAGCGGATCCGGCGCCGTCGCCAGCACCGCATCCACAGCACCCGCGCGCAGCAACTCTGCCGCCAAACCGGTGGTCAATCCGGTCCACTGAGCACCCTCCGCCGCCGGCTCCAACCGCGCGCGATACATCGCCTGCGCCACACCAAAGAACGCCTCGTCGCCGTCTCCGGCGACCCGCCCATGCACCGATCGCTCAAGGCTCTCGTAATTTGGCTGTATAAACTGGCAGGCCTTGCCGCAGCCGCGGCCATCGCCCATCCGCGACACGCCGCAATCGGTACACAGCCCCGCTCGCGGAGCGCCACCGATCTCCGGCACCGTCAGACCAATGCGCCCACCATCCATGTCAGACTCCCAAAGCAGAAACATGTCAACTTTAGTTGACAGTTGCTCGAAAAGCGAGTCCATGCTTCTTCTTTTCTCAAATATGCAAACGCGCCACCGCGACCCGCGCGGCGTCCGAGAAAGGCGTCACATCAATACATTCCCGAGGACGTCGCCGCAGGCGAAAGGACGAGACTTGGTGGGCGCGTCAGCGCACCTTCAACGTCGCCAGCCCGATCAGCGCCAGAATAAGCGAGATGATCCAGAACCGGATCACGATCTGCGGCTCGGCCCAGCCCTTCTTTTCATAGTGGTGATGGATGGGCGCCATCAGGAACACACGCTTGCCTGTGCGCTTGAAATACAGCACCTGAATGATCACCGAGAGCGCCTCGACCACGAACAAGCCACCAACAATCGCCAGAACGATCTCGTGCTTCGTCGCCACCGCAATGGCTCCCAAAGCGCCACCCAGCGCCAGTGACCCGGTATCCCCCATGAACACTGCGGCGGGTGGAGCGTTGTACCACAGAAAGCCCAAGCCACCGCCGAACAGACCTGCGGTAAAGATCAGGATTTCCCCGGTCCCCGGCACGTAATGCACGTCGAGATACTCGGTAAAATCGACACGGCCCACCGCATAGGCGATCACGCCCAATGTGCCCGCCGCAATCATCACCGGCATGATGGCCAAACCGTCGAGACCGTCCGTCAGGTTCACCGCATTGGCCGCGCCGACGATCACGATCACCGCGAAAGGCACAAAGAGATACCCAAGATTCAGCAGCGTGTCCTTGAACACCGGGAAGGCAAGCTGATTGGTCAACTCGTCAGGATGGAACTGCGCAGCCCAGTAACCTGCTATCCCCGCAATCAGAAACCCCAGCAACAACCGCACCTTACCAGATACACCGGCCGTGTTCTGTTTCTTCACCTTGGCGTAATCATCGGCAAACCCGATCAGAGCAAAGCTCATGGTGACAAACAGGACCATCCAGACAAACGGGTTGTCCAGCCGCGCCCAGAGTAGCGTCGATGTCAAAAGCGCGCCCACGATCAGCAGCCCGCCCATCGTTGGTGTTCCGGCTTTGGTGAAATGCCCCTCGGGCCCGTCGGTGCGGATTGGCTGCCCCTTGCCCTGCCGCTTGCGCAGCACGTTGATCAGCGGTTTGCCAAACAGAAAGCCAAAGATCAGCGCAGTCAAAAACGCGCCACCAGCCCGGAATGTAATGTAGCGAAAGAGGTTGAAGAAATCGCCTCCGTCCGACAGCGCGGTCAACCAATACAACATGAACCTTTTATCCTTCCGCCTCGTCGAGGGCGCTGCCTTGGCCCATATTCCGGATGGCGTCAACCACGCGGGCCAACCGCATGGACAGCGAACCTTTCACCATCACAACATCCCCGGCGTCAAGCTGGCGTGGCAGTTGGGCCGCCATGTCGTCCGACGTCTCAAACCACAACCCGCGTTGGCCTTCCGACAGCGCATCATAGAGGTGCCGCATCAGCGGGCCAACACAATGCACCTTGTCGAGCGCCTTTGTGGCGTCCAGATCGGCCAGCGCTGCATGCAGGTCCGGCCCGGTTGGCCCCAGTTCCTTCATGTCGCCCAGCACAGCGATCCGACGTCCCTTGCTGACGCGCGCCATATCGTGCTGCACCGGCGCCGCAGCCAGAACCGCAAGCGAGGCGGCCACCGAGGCCGGGTTGGCATTATACGCATCGTCGAAAAGCGCCAGAGTGGCAGATGGGTCAGCCGCATCCAGCGAAATCGTGACGTGAGCGCCCCGTCCGGCACCCGGATGCCATCGCCCCATCGCCGCCAGAGACAGCGCCCGGTCGAGCCCGAGCACCTCGCACACAGCCAGCACCGCCGCGCCATTGATGGCGAAGTGCCGCCCAGGCGCGTCTATCTTGTAAAGCATCTCGCCGCCTGAGAACGCCGCCTGCGCGACGCTGCAGCCATCCTGATCCCGAACCGAGCTTACCCGCATGTCGCACCCATCGCTTTCGCCAAACGACACGCTCAGATCGGCCATCTGAGAGGCCCGCGTCTGCAGAATCGCGCTGGTGGGCAGATCTCCGTTCCAGATCGCCACCCCACCCGGCTCAAGCCCATCAAAGATCGACGCCTTCTCATGCGCGATCCCGTCGATGCTCTCGAACGCCTCCAGATGCGCCGGGGCCACGATTGTCACAACCGCCACATGCGGCCGCGCCATCCGGCTCAGCGGAGCAATCTCGCCGGGATGATTCATTCCAATCTCGATCACCGCGAATTCGGCGTCGCGCGGCATCCGCGCCAGCGTCAGCGGCACACCCCAATGGTTGTTGTAACTGGCCTGCGCAGCATGCACGGCGCCATGCGCCCCCAGAACCGTGCGCAGCATTTCCTTGGTCGAGGTCTTGCCGACCGATCCGGTCACGCCCACCACTTTGGCCTGCGTCCGTTCACGCGAGGCGATGCCCAAAGCTTCAAGCCCGGTCTGAACATCATGCACCACCAAAAGTGGCGCGTCCTCGGCCAAACCATCGGGCACGCGGCTGACCAGGGCGGCTGCCGCCCCCTTTTCCAGCGCCTGGGCCACAAAGTCATGCCCATCCCGCGCGGCTGTCAGAGCGACGAACAAATCACCGGGCTGCAATGTCCGCGTATCAATTGACACACCCGTTGCGGCCCATGTGCCCGTCACCCGCCCGCCTGTCGCCTCTACCGCCTCTGCACTTGTCCAAAGCGTCATGCCAGTTTCCCGTCCAAAGCCGCCACAGCAACGCTCGCCTGTTCCGCATCGTCAAAGGGATAGACCGTATCCCCGACGATCTGCCCGGTCTCGTGCCCCTTACCACAGATCAGCAGCGCATCGCCCGGACCCACCGCATCGACGCCGCGAAGGATCGCTTCCGCCCTATCGCCGACTTCGGTTGCCTCTGGCGCGCCTTCGAGCACCGCCGCGCGGATCGAGGCCGGGTCTTCGCTGCGCGGGTTGTCGTCGGTGACAATCACCTGATCCGCAAATTCAGCCGCCGCTGCGCCCATCAAGGGCCGCTTGCCAGGGTCGCGATCTCCGCCCGCGCCTATAATGGCCACCAGCCGCCCCATCACATGCGGGCGGATCGCCTGACAGGCGGTCGCCACGGCATCCGGCGTATGCGCGTAATCCACGTAGACCGCAGCCCCGTTGCTGCGCCTCGCGGCCAGTTGCATCCGCCCACGGACGGTTTCCAGTTCCGGCAGCACGGCAAACACCCGATCCGGAGCCGCCCCGCTGGCAATCACCAAACCAGCCGCGATCATGACGTTTTCCGCCTGAAAGCCACCGACAAGGTTCAAGCGCGTTTGAAATGTTTCGCCGCCAAACTTGATCCGGACGTCCTGCCCGGTTGCGTCGAACCGTTGCGCCAACAAAGCCATGTCGGCCCCGCCATCGCGCCCTACGGTCATGATTTCCTGACCGCGCGCCCGCGCGATAGCAAGCATATCGACACCACGGGCATCGTCGATATTGATGACTGCGATCCCGTCTTCGGGCAAGACGCGGGCAAAAAGACCCGCTTTGGCATCGAAATACGCCTCGAAACTCTCGTGATAGTCCAGATGATCCTGGGTGAAGTTGGTGAACCCCGCGGCGCGCAGGTTCACACCATCGAGCCGTCGTTGCGCCAGCCCATGCGAGGAGGCTTCCATTGCCGCGTGCTCGATCCCGGCTCCCGCAGCCCCTGCCAATGCACGGTGCAGTGTGATCGGCTCTGGCGTGGTGTGCATGAGCGGTGCCTGCCAGTCGCCCTCGACACCTGTCGTACCAAGGTTCACCGCAGGTATCCCAAGCAATTGCCAAATCTTGCGCACAAAGGTGGCAACGCTGGTTTTGCCATTGGTGCCGGTCACCGCCACCATCGTATCCGGCTGATCTTCGAACCAAAGTGCGGCGCAAAAGGCAAGTGTCTGACGCGGGTCTGCCGCAATCACCAGAGCGGCTGTCGATCCGGCCAGCTCTTCCTTCGCAATCTCGGCCCCCTCCATATCTGTAAGGATGGCCGCGGCCCCCATTCGGAGCGCATATTGAATAAACTCTCCGCCATGCATCCGGGTACCAGGCAGCGCCGCGAACAGGTAGCCTTCTTTGACATCGCGGCTGTCCACAGCCAGCCCGGTGACAATCGCATCTGCGCCGCCGCGCGCCGTCAGCCCCAGCGCGCTCAGGCTTTTGCCCCCTGCTGCCATGACGACCCCCTCATGTTGTCTTCCCCGCCACCGGGGCCGCGCCCCTCAGTTCGAGGTGTTGATGATGCCCGTCAAATGCCGTGTTTCGACCTCCGGGCGCAAGCCCAGAAGCGGCGCAACGCGACGGATCATTTCGGCCGCCACCGGCACAGCCGTCCAGCCAGCCGTGCGGCGCGGCTTTGTCCCGCTGGTCTCAACCGGCTCATCCAGCGTCACGATCAACACATATTTCGGATCGTTCGTCGGAAACACCGACGCGAAGGTGTTGATCACCTTGTCGTCGTAATACCCGCCACCGCGCGGCTTGGGCTTGTCCGCCGTTCCCGTCTTGCCGCCAACCGAATAGCCCGGCACTTCGCCAAAGCTCGCGGTGCCTTCGGTCACCACCTTGCGCAGCATATCAACCGACTGGCGCGCAGTTCTCTCGGACATCAAACGCGGCCCCAGCTTTGGCCCATCCTGCTTCAACAAGGTCGGCTCTACTTTAAAGCCGCCATTGGCGATCGCCGCATATCCTGCTGCCAGATGCAAAGGGCTGGACGACAGTCCATGGCCATAGGAAATCGTCACGCTGGACAAATCTGTCCAGCGCTGCGGCAGCAAGGGTTTACCACCCGCCGCCTCGACAATCTCCAGCGGCGTCGGCTCGAAAAAGCCCAGCGCTTTCAGAAACTCCTGCTGCCGTGTCGCGCCGATGGACAGCGCCATCCGGCCAGTGCCCCGGTTGGAGCTTTTGACAATGATATCCGAGACTGACAACGGGCCGTAATTCTTGTTGTTGAATTCACCGATCTTGAACCCGCCAACTTTCATGGGACCAGAGGTGTCAATCACCGTCTCGGGGCTCACCAGTCCGAGCTCGAGCGCCTGCGCGGAGGTAAAGATCTTGAATGTCGAACCAAGCTCATACACCCCCTGAACCGCCCGGTTGAACAGCGGGCTGTCGGCTGCTTCGCCCTGCGTCAGGGGGCGGGGACGGTCGTTTGGGTCAAAGTCTGGCAGGGATGCAATCGCGATCACTTCGCCGGTGTAAATGTCCATCAGGACACTTGCCGCGCCTTTGGCGTTCATGAGCTTCATGCCGCCCAGAAGCACGCGCTCGGTTGCCGCCTGAATGGTCAGGTCCAAAGAAAGCTCCAGCGGCGCGCCTTCGCGGGACGGATCCCGCAACTCTTCGTCAAAGAACTTCTCAATACCCGCAGTGCCAATTACTTCTGCGGAATGAACACCTTCCCTGCCAAAGCTCGCACCGCCCAACACATGAGAAGCCAAGGCGCCGTTCGGATAAAGCCGCATTTCACGCGGCCCGAACAAAAGCCCCGGCTCACCGATGTCATGCACCTTCTGCTTTTGCTCAGGACTCAATTTCTTGCGCACCCACAGGAACTTACGCTTACCAGTGAAGTCTTTGTGCAAACGCTCTTCGCTAAGCTCCGGGAAGATCTTGACCAATTCGGAGGCCGTGCGGATCGGATCCACCATCTGCTGCGGATGCGCATAAAGCGAGTAAGTCTCCATGTTCGTCGCCAGAATGCGCCCCTTCCGGTCGACGATGTCGGCCCGGCTGGCAATGATCGACGCCCCGGTTGACTGCGCGCGCGGCTCTGCGGGCTCAGACGCGGCAAGCGTGCCCATGCGCGCCCCGACGACACCGAAGGCGCAAAAGAACATCACCGCCATGACCAGCAGCCGTCCCTCCGCGCGCGAACGCGCCTTGTCGCGCATCTGTTCATGGCGAATCCGCAGGTTCTCACGCTCGATGGCATCAGGGTTCTCGCCCTTGCGACGAGCATCCAGAATGCGCGCCAAAGGGCGCAGCGGCGTGCGGATCATGGCTCTTGCTCCTGTGCGCCTGCGCTTGAAAGCTCAATCGGGTCCGTGATTGGCAGTTGCGGCGGCCGAGGGTAGGCAATCTGATCCACCCGACCAAACTGATCCGGCTCCAGCGGCATCAATCCCAGCCTCTCAAAGTTCACTTCCGCCAGGTCCCGCAACCGGTCGGGACGGTTCAAATACGCCCATTCCGCGCGCAGCACCGCCAGACGCGCCCGCGCTTCCGCGATCTCGGACCGCACCGCCTGCGCATCGCCCAGCGCTGCCTGTGTCTTGTAGTTTTCATGGTAAGCCCAGAACGCGGCACCGATCATCGTCAGGAAGGTCAGCACATAGAGCAGGGAACGCATCACCGGTCCTCCTTCAGCAAGGGCAAGGCAATCTGCCCGGCATCAATCTCGCCCGCTGGCGCATCCGTGCGTCGCGCCACGCGCAGCTTTGCGGATCGCGACCGGGGGTTGGCCGCCAGCTCGTCGTCATCCGGGCCCACCGCCTTGCGGGTTAGAATCTCGAAGGCAGGCGTTTCAGCCTCGATTTCAGGCGCATAGCGGTTCGCGCGTCCGGCCTTGCCGCCGCGTGCCTGCAGGAACCGCTTCACCATTCGATCCTCGACCGAATGAAAGCTTACAACCGCCAGCAAACCGCCGGGCTTCAGCGCACGTTCCGCGGCCATCAGCCCCTTCATCAGCGCGCCATATTCATCATTCACTGCAATCCGAAGCGCCTGAAAACTGCGGGTCGCCGGATGCGACTGTCCGGGCTTCGGACGTGGCAGACAGGTTTCGATGATCCCCGCCAATTCCAGCGTGCGACTTATCGGATTGATCCGCCGTGCCGTAACAATGGCCTTGGCGATCCGACGCGAGGCGCGCTCTTCGCCATAGGTGTACAGGATATCCGCAAGATCGACCTCGGCAGCTTCGTTCACGATATCAGCCGCTGACGGACCATCCTGCCCCATCCGCATGTCCAATGGGCCATCCTTCATAAAGGAAAACCCGCGTTCCGCCTGATCGAGCTGCATTGACGACACACCCAGATCCAGAACCACCCCATCCACGTCGGATGCGATCTGATCCATCTCTGCAAAATTTGCGCGGTGCAGTTCGATGCGCCCCTCAAAATCAGACACCCATTGCGCCGCCATCTCATGCGCCAGCGGGTCGCGATCAATGCCAATGACCTTGTCTGCCCCGGCTTCGATCAGCCCGCGCGCATACCCACCCGCGCCAAAGGTGCCATCCACCCAAACACCACTGACCGGCGCCACCGCCCGCAGGAGCGGAGCAAGCAGGACGGGAATGTGCGGATCGGTCGACGGGGTGGCAGCGGCAGCAGACATTTCCGATCAGCCCCCCGGTTGCTGATCCAGGAAGATGAGCGGATCGACATCGTCGGGCAGCTCATCCAACCATTCGTCGGTCGCAGCCTGCTCCTCAGCCTCAAAGGTCGCAGGCTCCCAAATCTGGAACGTATCACCCGCGCCGATAAAGAATGCCTCGGAACTCAGGCCGATCTTCTCGCGCAGCTTGGCGGGCAGGACCAGCCGCCCCGTTTCATCTACACTTGTCGCATGGGATTGCCCGTTGAAGAGCCGCTGCAGCATCTTGCGCTCTACCGATCCACGCGGGAGCGCCTCGATCTTCTCGTCCACCTCTTCGATGGCCGCGACCGTATAACATTCAAGGTATTTCCGACGCTTGTCGCCGTAGACAATGACCAATTCGGGATTCAGGCCTTCAGTAAAACCGGGGTCACCTGCCTCGAGGACACGGCGAAACGAGGCGGGGATAGACACCCTGCCCTTACCATCAACCTTGTGATGGCTTTCACCTCTGAACCTCAGCTTGCGGGTCACTGCCCTTCTGGTCCTTTCACTGCCTTGATCCCTGGAAACGGAAACGGCGGGTTGATCTGCTGCCACTGATCAACCCGCCGTCCGAGTCCCGTTTCCGGGAAGTCCGACTGCGCGCGCCACCTGGGGGGATGTCTGCTCGCCCGCGCGCCGGATCTCTGTGTTTGATGAAAGCGGGTGCCTGTATGAAACCTGCGTTTTTTTATTGTCTGGACACCGCGTCGAGGTCTGTGCGCCTCGTTTGCTGTTCCTGCTCTCATCTCGTGCAGTAGGGATGCCATGGGAAAGTATGGGTCGCAACAGTTTTTTATGGGAATTTACCTCTACATGCTGTGCAACAGACCCGCCCGTCACCGCATCTTGTGTGGATAAGTCGTTAATTTTCCAAAATACGGCGGATATCTCAGCCAAGACCACAATATGTAGAGACCACGGCTTCGAATAAAAATTGCCCACAAATTCCCACAAGCGAAACAAACAAACCAAGAACATCGATGGAGCGCAAGAATTTTGACCCTCTGAAACCGCAAATTTTCCCCGGATTCCACCCGAATCAATGATTTGATTCGATCTGTCGCGGGTGCGTTCCCATGCCTGTCCCATCGTTTCCCATGCAGCGTCCCACCCTTTCCCATGCGGTACCCATGTCCGACCAAGCTCCGGCAAAGCTTGCAATGTAACCGGGCCGGATGTACGCCGAACCCGTCACGGTCCGGGCAACCCCCGGTGAAAAGGGAACGTGGTGAAATCCCACGACTGCCCCCGCAACTGTAAGCGGCGAGCGTGTTCGGCATATGCCACTGGGAAACCGGGAAGGCCCGACACATGCAACGACCCGCAAGTCAGGAGACCTGCCGTGGCGGATCACCCTACACTCGCGCGGGGTGCGCGGGATGTGACGGACCTCCGGTGTGGTGACATTCACCGTCTTCTGGCCAGCCGGAAGACACGACATGAATGACGCGCGGGAGTCAGAGCAATGAAGCTCTTTGGTGCGCTGATGGCTGTGACCGGGCTGATGTTTATCGCATCGCTCTATGTCGGCTATGCCGCGATCTCGATCCCCGAAGGCGTGGCAGCGCTGTTGGGCCGGGGCAACCCACTTTACGTCACGGTGATGCAGGAAATCCGCCTGCCGCGCACGCTTCTGGCCGCGATGGTGGGCGTTTCTCTGGGCCTTTCTGGCGCTGCGATGCAGGGATATCTGCGCAATCCGCTGGCCGAACCCGGATTGATCGGCGTCTCCGGCTCTGCAGCCCTTGGCGCGGTCATTGCCCTGCAAACCGGCTTTGCGGCCATGTTTCTGCTGGCCCTGCCACTCTCGGCTTTGGCATTTGCCGCACTGGCGGTCGGGTTGATCCTGTTTCTCGCAGGTCCCCGCGGATCATCGCTCACATTGATCCTGGCCGGCATCGCCGTCTCAGCGTTTGCCGCAGCGCTGACGTCCCTGACCCTGAACCTGTCGCCCAATCCCTATGCGGCGTCCGAGATCATGTTCTGGATGATGGGTTCGGTCGGAAACCGCGCCATGAGCCATGTGTGGCTGGCCTTTCCAATCATGGCTCTTGGCTGGGTCGCGCTCGCCGGGCTGGGCCGGGGGCTCGACGCGCTGACCTTGGGCGAAGATGCCGCCGAAGCCCTTGGCATCTCGCTCTCGCGCCTGCGCCTGCAACTGCTGCTGGGCACCGCCGCCGCCGTCGGGGCGGCAACCGCTGTCGCGGGTGCGGTTGGCTTTGTCGGCCTTGTCGTCCCGCACATTCTGCGCCGCTTTGCCCATGGTCGCCCCTCTACCCTGCTCTGGGCCTCGGCTTTGGGCGGTGCCGCGATGGTGCTTGCGGCAGACCTTGCCACCCGACTTATCTTACCCGAGCGAGACCTGAAACTGGGTGTCGTCATGGCCCTGATCGGCGCGCCGCTGTTCCTGCACCTTATCTACAAGACCCGGAGGGAAATCGCATGACCCTCCTTACCGTGCAAAACCTTACCGTCAGACGCGGCGAATGCCCGGTCGTCGATGCCGCATCCTTTACGGTCAGGAACGGCGAATGCGTTGGCCTGATCGGTCCAAACGGCGCGGGCAAAACCTCACTTTTGCGCGGCACTCTTGGCCTTCTGCCACATGAGGGTGACAGCAGCTTGGCCGCACTGGCGCCGAAACAGCGCGCCGCCCAGGCCGCATGGCTGCCCCAGACCCGAGAAATCGCCTGGCCCATGAGTGTCGAACGCATCGTCGCCCTTGGCCGCCTGCCCTACCTCGCCCGTGGCGCGCGGCTCAGCCCTGCTGATCAAAGCGCGGTCGACGGCGCCCTGTCCCGCATGGGGCTGCAAAACTTCCGGACCCGTCTGGCGACCGCGCTGTCGGGCGGCGAACAGGCCCGCGTTCTGATCGCCCGCACTTTGGCACAGGACACGCCGCTTCTGATGGCGGACGAACCCATCGCCGGCCTCGACCCGGCCGCCCAGATCGCCACGCTTCAGGTTTTTGAGACCCTCGCGCAAGAGGGCCGCGCCGTACTGACCTCGTTGCACGACCTGTCGCTTGCCGCACGCTTCTGCACCCGGCTTATCATGATCGGCGCTGGTCGCATCATCGCAGACGGCCCACCGCGTGACGTGTTGACACCTCAGCGGCTGGCTGACGTTTTCCGCCTCAAGGCAGAGGTTCTCGACACATCACAAGGGTTGGTGGTGCAGCCTTGGGGGGTGATCGCATGAGCGCCCCCAGCCGCATCGTCTGCCTGACGGAAGAAACCGTCGAAACGCTTTATCTTTTGGGTCAGGAAGACCGGATCGTCGGCGTCACCGGCTATGCCGTTCGACCAAAACGCGTCCGTGAGGAAAAGCCGCGCGTCGGCGCATTCACCTCTGCCGACATTCCCAAGATCCTCGCCCTCAACCCCGATCTGGTCCTCACCTTCTCCGACCTGCAAGCCGACATCGCCGCCGAGCTCATCCGCGCGGGTGTGGAAGTGATGGCCTTCAACCAGCGCGACGTGGCTGGCATCCTGCGCATGATCCGCACGCTGGGCCGCCTGACCGACTGCGCCGATAAGGCCGAAGCACTGGCACTGTCTTATGAAGCCCGCATTGCAACCTTGCGCGCCCAAGCCCCGGAACAACGTCCCCGCGTCTATTTCGAGGAATGGGACGACCCGATGATCACCGGCATCGGCTGGGTCTCCGACCTGATCGACATCGCGGGCGGCACAGATTGTTTTGCGCACCTCCGCCATGAACAGTCGGCAAAGGACCGCATTGTGACGCCTGAAGACGTGATCAACGCCGCGCCGGACATCATTGTTGCGTCATGGTGTGGCAAGAAGGTGAGACCAGAGAAAATCGCCGCGCGACCCGGTTGGGACGTGATCCCTGCAGTTGCGCAGAACCGCATCATCGAAATCAAATCGCCGCTGATCCTGCAACCGGGACCAGCCGCGCTGAGCGACGGCCTTGACGCCCTGATCGCCGCTCTCTGCTCCAAGGACGTGCCCGCATGCTGACCCAGATCACCGACTTCCTGAACATCGGCGGCCCGGCGCTTTGGCTGATCGCCGGGCTGAGCGTGATCACGTTGGGCCTGATCCTATGGAAGCTGTGGCGCCTGTCGCTGATGGGCGCATGGCGGAAGGGCGCGACCGAAGCGGCCGTTGGACAGTGGCAGATTGGCCAATATGACAACGCGATTGCCAGTTTGCGCAATCGCACCGGCCTGCGCGCCCGCGTGGTCAGAGCGGCGATGCAAGCCTGCCGAACACTCTCCCCCGAAGATGCCCGCGACGAGACCTCCCGCGTCGCCCGAGGCGCGCTGATGGACGCGGGAAGCGGCCTTCGCGCGCTCGACCTTATTGCGACCATTGCCCCCCTCGTCGGCCTGCTCGGCACAGTTCTCGGCATGATCGAAGCGTTCCAAGCGCTGCAGGACAGCGGCGCTCGCGCCGACCCGTCGGCGCTGGCCGGCGGCATTTGGGAAGCCCTTCTGACAACCGCCGCCGGTATGGCCGTGGCGATCCCTGCGTCAATGGCGCTGAGCTGGTTCGACAGCATCAATGACCGCCTCGCGCATGACTTCGACGACCTCGCCACGCGCGTTCTGACCAAGGCGAAACAGGGCTGACATGCTGAACCTCGCGCATCAGACACGCCGTCGCAGCATCGGGCTCACCCCGATGATCGACGTCGTGTTCCTGCTCTTGGTATTCTTCATGCTCGCCGCCCGCTTTGGCGTCACCGACGCAATCCCGGTCACGCTGTCGGGCGGAGCGGCACAAGCCTATGACGGCCCACCGCGCCTGATCACCGTCCTGCCCGACGCGCTGCGGGTGAATGGCATCGACACGTCCGATCCCATTGCCAGCCTGACCCCGCTCATGGATACCGAGGCCGACATCATCCTCTTGCGCGCGCGCGACGGGGCCTCGGTCCAGCATCTATTGGATGTGATGAGCACCCTGCGGGCAGCGGGCTGGACCAATCTCGTGGTGCTGGAATGAGACGCGCACCGCTCATAGCCCCGCGCCCAAGACGCGCCTCACGCGAACCGGTTGTGCCGATGATCAACGTGGTGTTCCTGTTGCTGATCTTCTTCCTGATGACGGCGCAGATCGTGCCCCCGACCCCCTTTGACCTGACCTTGCCCAGCGCCAGCGGCGACGACGACACCGGTCAGACCGCGCTCTATATCAGCGCCGAGGGCGAGATCGCCTTCGAAACAGCACGCGGCGACGCCGCTCTGGCAAGGGCAACGGCCCTGCCTGACGACACTCCGTTGCGCCTCTACGCCGACGCGGGCCTGCCCGGTGCAACCTTGGCACAGGTGCTCAACCAGCTTGCCGCACTTGGCGCGACACGGGTCGAGATCGTGACGGAGGGCGGCTGATGCGGATTGTCGAGTTCTCCGCCTTCGTTGCCCTGTCCGGCGCATTGCATGCCGCAACGCTGGTCGTGGCGCCTTTGCCGGGCGGCACGGGAGGTGGCGGCGCAAACGGCGCATCCGAGGTCACGCTCCAGCGCGCAACACCAACTTTGGCGGCACTGGTGCAAGAATGGGATCGCCCGCCCGAGGTAAGCGAAGCCCCTGCCTTGATCGAGCCCGACATGGCCACGGCCCCCATGCTGCCAGCGCAAGAGACACCTGTCCTGCAACGCAAGCAAACCGCGCCGCTGGCCACACCCAGCGCGGCCCCCGACAAGCCGCAGGCCGAAACACGTTTGCCAGCGCCGCCTGTGCCGCTTGCGCAGATGGACACACCTTCGCTGGCCACACCGCAAACGGCGGAGACCCTTACCCATCAAGGCGGGACAGCACGCGCTGTGTCGCGGCCAACGGCACCACAACTCGCTCCTTTTGATGCCCCCTCTACCGCACTGCCCAAGCTCGACACCACACCCGCCGCGCGCGGGCTGGCCCCGACAGCCTCGATGCGTCCTGAACTGCGTCCGGACCGCCCCAAAGCGGCGCGCACCGCATCAAGCAGCGCTGCCCGCCCAGCCCAAAAGGCCAAGGGCAGCGGCGGGCAGTCAAAGGCCTCCCCAAAACCGAGTAAAGCGCCTGTGGCGGCAAGCCCCTCATCCGCGCAGCTCGCCCGGTTGGAACAGACATGGGGGGCGCAGATCAGTGCTGCCCTGCGCAGGGCCCACCGCCCACCACGCGGCGCGCAAGGCTCCGTGACGCTTGTTCTAGCGATAACACCCGCCGGACGTGTCACCGGAGCGTCACTGGCCCAGTCATCCGGCAATGCCCGCCTGGATCGCGCAGCCCTCGCCGCTGTCAAACGTGCGCGCTTTCCCCGTGCGCCGGAAGGCCTGAGCAAGTCCAGCTATCGCTTCAGCCAACGCCTGACCGTCTCGCGGTAGCGCTCCGTCGACGGAGCGCGGCGATGCGTCGACGCATCGCCCCTGCTCAAGCCATGCCACCCTTGATCAAACCGTCTGCAAGCTTGGCATAGGCGTCGGCCATTGGGCCATCGCCCGCTGCCACCGGCACCCCGCCATCGCCTGCAAGCCGCGTGTCGAGGTCCAGCGGCAGTTGCGCCAACAAAGGCACGCCCCGTGCAGACGCTTCAGCCACGGTACCGCCCGACCCGAAGATGTGGCTTTGCCCGCCGCAATGCGGACAGGTGAAGACGGCCATGTTCTCGATCAGGCCAAGAACCGGGGTCTTCAGAGTGTCGAACATATCCAACGCCTTGCGCGCGTCCAGCAGCGCCACATCCTGCGGTGTCGATACCACAATCGCACCTGACACCTGAGCCTTCTGGCAAAGTGTCATCGCGACATCGCCAGTGCCGGGCGGCAGGTCCACGATCAGCACGTCAAGCTCGCCCCATGCGACCTGGCTCAGCATCTGCTGCAACGCGCCCATGAGCATTGGACCCCGCCAGACCACGGCTTTTTCCTCAGGCAGCATCAGCCCAATGGACATGAAGGTCACCCCATGCGCGGTGAGCGGTACAATTGTCTTGCCATCCGGGCTCTCGGGTTTCTGCGACAGGCCCATCATGCGCGGCTGGCTGGGGCCGTAGATATCCGCATCCAGCAGACCGACCCGGCGGCCGGCCCGCGCCAGCGCCACGGCAAGGTTCGAAGACACCGTGGATTTGCCAACGCCGCCCTTGCCTGAGCCGATTGCGAGGATCCGCGCCACTCCTGAAGGTTTCAACGACCCCGCGTGCGGCTTTGGATGCCCGCCGATCTTCAAACCGGTTGGTGGCTTGGCGGCTGGCCCGTGGGCGGTGAGAGCCACCGAGACGTCAGAGACCCCGGGGAGTTCCGCGACAACCGCTTCTGCTGCCTGCCTCACCGGCTCCATCAGACGGGCAATGTCGGGCGATGGCGCTTCGATGACGAAACGCACCTGTGTGCCATCAATCTGAATCGCGCGGACAAGATCGGCAGAGACCAGGTCTTTGCCATCGGGAATCGCCACACGACTCAAAGCGCTTCGAATCTGCTCCGGTGTTACAGACATGCTCAACCTTTCATCGACCTGTTTCTCAGATGGCAGGATGAACTGCGTGCTTCAAGAATATGCTGCGAAAATAGTCCCGTTAGCGCAAAACGCACAAATTTGAACCGTGCGGTCTATGCAATTGCTGCATAGCAGCGTTGTAGCAAAAATCTATTGTGCAACCGCAGCATTTGCCTATCTTTGTCACAAGCGAACGGAAACACACAAATTCGAACAGAGCAGACACATGGCTTACGAAACAAACACTCTCGGCGCCGTCAGCAACGGCATCATGGATCGGGTCAACGCCCTGATCGCCGATTACCGCGCCAAAGCGGCGCGCCGCAAGATCTACCGTGACACGCTGCGCGAACTCAGTGCGCTGTCGCATCGGGAATTGTGCGATCTTGGATTGAACCATTCCGAGATCAAGCGCGTTGCATATCAGGCAGCTTACGAAGGCTGATCGACATTCGGTGAGCAAGCGCCCCAACGGGCCCCTCATCACACCGGCTCGGACGTCCTCTCCTCCTCCCTGGACGTTCCGGACTTGACGGTGGCGCCTCTCCTCCTCCCTGGGCGCCACCGTCGCAGCGTTTCGGGCTTAACAGCCCACATCAGATCGGCATCCTCTCCTCCTCCCTGGATGTCGTGATCTCGACGGTGGCACGTCTCCTCCTCCCTCGTGCCACCGTCACACTTTTCGGGCTTCGGCTCACACGATCTCGGTGTCCTCTCCTCCTCCCTGGACGCCGTGAACTCGACGGTGGCACCTCTCCTCCTCCCTGGTGCCACCGTCACAGCTTACGGGCTTCGGCTCACACGATCTCGGTGTCCTCTCCTCCTCCCTGGACGCCGTGAACTGGAAACGGTGGTGCCTCTCCTCCCTTGGCGCCACCGTTTTTTTATTGTGCCGCGACCGCGTTTCGAAACGCGGTGGGACGGGATTTCGAAATCCCGTGCGCAAGGTCCTTCCAAGGACCTTTCCCCGTCCCACCATTTTCCCACCTGCCTTGGGTTTTCCTTTGCCCGCCCATTCGCTAGATGAGGCGAAATGGAATTCATGCGGCCCGTTCGGGGCGGCGAAACAGCGGGAACGAACCCCATGGCGATGGAAAAGACATTCGACGCAAGCGACGCAGAGGCGCGGCTTTACAAGGCGTGGGAAGAAAGCGGTGCCTTCAAGGCGGGGGCCAACGCCTCCCGCGAGGACACGTTCTGCGTGATGATCCCACCGCCCAACGTGACCGGCTCATTGCATATGGGGCACGCGTTCAACAACACGTTGCAGGACATCCTTGTCCGCTGGCACCGGATGCGCGGCTTTGACACGCTGTGGCAACCGGGCACTGACCATGCGGGCATTGCCACGCAGATGGTGACCGAACGCGAAATGGCCGCCAATGGAGAGCCGTCGCGCCGCGAGATGGGGCGCGAGGCATTTCTTGACCGCGTCTGGCAGCAGAAGGTCAAATCGCGCGGCACGATCATCGGGCAGCTCAAGCGCCTTGGCGCATCGGCGGATTGGTCGCGCGAGGCGTTCACCATGGGCGGTGCGGCTGGCGACCCGGACAAGGGCAATGGGCCGAACTTCCACGACGCGGTGATCAAGGTCTTTGTTGATATGTACAACAAGGGTCTGATCTATCGCGGCAAGCGGTTGGTCAATTGGGACCCGCATTTTGAGACCGCGATTTCCGATCTCGAGGTCGAAAATATCGAAAACCCCGGCCATATGTGGCACTTCAAATACCCGCTCGCGGGCGGGGCGACCTATACCTATATCGAGAAGGACGAGGACGGGAATGTCGTGCTGGAGGAAGAGCGCGACTATATCTCCATCGCCACCACGCGGCCGGAAACCATGCTGGGCGACGGTGCCGTTGCGGTTCATCCATCAGATGAACGTTATGCGCCAATCGTTGGGAAACTCTGCGAGATTCCTGTTGGCCCGAAAGAGCATCGCCGCCTGATCCCGATCATCACCGACGAATACCCCGATCCCACTTTCGGCTCTGGCGCGGTGAAAATCACCGGCGCGCATGACTTCAACGACTATGGGGTTGCCAAGCGCGGCGGCATCCCCTGCTACCGTCTGATGGACACCAAGGCGCACATGCGCGATGACGGTGCGTCCTATGCAGAAGCAGCAGAGATTGCCGGTGCTGTGGCGCGCGGTGAACGGACGCTGACCGAGGCCGAGACCGACGCGCTGAACCTCGTTCCGGACCACCTGCGCGGGCTCGACCGGTTCGAGGCGCGCAAGGCGGTTGTGGAGGAAATCACGTCCGAGGGGCTGGCTGTCATGGTCCCCGTGACCGACCCGCGTCTTGGCTCACCCAAAGCGCCGGTCGCCCCTGAAGAGGGCGGCGAAGCGCGCGAGGATACGCTGGTCCCGCTGGTCGAGGCCAAACCGATCATGCAGCCCTTTGGCGACCGTTCCAAAGTGGTGATCGAACCGATGCTGACCGACCAATGGTTCGTGGATGCCGATAAGATCGTTGGCCCGGCCCTTGATGCCGTGCGCAATGGCGATGTGAAGATCGTGCCGGAGTCCGGCGAGCGGACCTATTACCACTGGCTTGAAAACATCGAACCGTGGTGCATTTCTCGCCAGCTTTGGTGGGGGCACCAGATCCCGGTGTGGTATGGGTTCGACCTTGCACGCGAAGGCTTCCGTGACGATGAAGGCGACGGCGCGCTTGATCTGGTTGAAATGGGCCGGCTGCTTGATGCGCAAAGCCTGATGAAGGGCAATGAACGCCACCATTCCGCGGCCAGCTTTGAGGACGTGCAGACGCAGTTCGGCGACGTGCTGGGTGGCCTGCCTACGCCACTGAACCATGCACGGGTTGTCGAGGTCGAGAACCGCGAAGAGGCGGCTCAGCGTCTCGCGGCCAGCCTTGCAGAATATGAGGCCAACAATCAGGACCCGACCAAGCTGGTCTATCCGGTCTGGCGCGACCCCGACGTGCTGGACACCTGGTTCTCCTCCGGTCTCTGGCCGATCGGCACGCTGGGCTGGCCGGAGCAGACACCTGAGTTGCAGAAATACTTCCCGACCAGCGTTCTCGTTACCGGGCAGGACATTCTGTTCTTCTGGGTCGCGCGGATGATGATGATGCAGCTCGCTGTTGTCGATCAGATCCCGTTCAAGGATGTCTACCTGCACGGGCTTGTCCGTGACGCCAAAGGCAAGAAGATGTCCAAATCGCTGGGCAACGTCGTCGATCCGCTTGAGATCATTGACGAATACGGCGCTGATGCGCTGCGCTTCACCAATGCGGCGATGGCCTCTCTTGGTGGGGTCCTGAAGCTCGATATGCAACGGATCGCGGGCTATCGGAACTTCGGCACGAAGCTCTGGAACGCGACCCGTTTTGCCGAGATGAACGGCGTCTTCGAAGGTCGGATGCTGAACTCGGACATTCCCAAAGCGACCGCAACGGTGAACCAGTGGATTATTGGTGAAACGGCCCGCGTGCGCGGTGAGGTGGACGCAGCACTGGCCGCTTACCGGTTCGACGACGCGGCAGCGGCGCTGTATCGCTTTGTCTGGGGGAAGGTCTGCGACTGGTATGTGGAGTTCTCCAAGCCGCTGCTGCTGGATGACGGCCCGCAAACCGCAGAGACCAAGGAGACGATGGCCTGGGTCATCGATCAGTGCCTGATTCTGCTGCATCCGATCATGCCCTTCATCACCGAAGAACTTTGGGCGGTGACAGGCGACCGGTCAAAGATGCTCGTCCATGCCGACTGGCCGACCTATGGCGACGACCTGATCGACGCCGAGGCCGACCGCGAAATGAACTGGGTGATCGGTCTGATCGAAGGCATCCGCTCCGCGCGGCAGCAGATGCACGTGCCGGTGGGCCTCTACCTGCCGCTGGTGGTCAAGGATTTCGGCGAGGCGGCCAAGGCGGCATGGGAGCGCAACGAGGTGCTGATCAAACGTCTTGCGCGGATCGACGACCTGACCGTGGTCGACGCCTTTCCCAAGGGCTGCGCCACCGTGCCGATGGAAGGTGCAACCTTTGGACTGCCACTGGCCGACATCATTGACGTGGCCGAGGAAAAGGCGCGTCTGGAGAAGTCACTTCAGAAGCTCGCCAAAGAAATCGGCGGGATGAAGGGGCGTTTGGGCAACCCGAAATTCGTCGAGTCCGCACCGGACGAGGTGGTCGAGGAAACCCGCGCCAACCTTGCCGCGCGCGAAGATGAAGCGGCCAAGCTGCAAGAGGCGATGGACCGCTTGGCCGAACTGGGGTGATACGGTTGCGGTGCGGCATATCACGCACCGTTTCGCCCCCCCAAAGACGAAAAGGGTCGGACAGCGCGAAATGCCCTGCCCGACCCACGCCGGACGCCCGGTCGGGGTTAACCCCGCCGGGAGCGAACGATCATTTGGGATGCGAATGCTCCCTCTTCAAGTGGAAAGCGGCGCCGCCCCGAAGGTCTGACATTGCTTTTCGCTGTCGGGCATCGCCCGAACCCTGTGACCCTGCCAAAGGCCCTGTTGACCGGTCTTTCACGGGTGCCCCCTTCCGGGGAGTGAAAGCAATCGTCAGCTTTTTGTCGCGGTTTGGGAGTGACCCTGTCCGCTCGATGCGCATCGTGCGGGGGGTTTTGGCGATTGAGGGTTAAGGTTTCGGTAATGGAGCGCACGGTGAACGGGCTTTCGAAAGCCCGTGACGCGGTTTTGCAACCGCGTGCGAAGCCCGTTCCAACGGGCTTCTTCAGTCTGCGATGTCGGGCGTGACGCGGATGACCGTCGGGCCGTTCGCCTTGAACGCCGCCAGAACCGCCTTTTTCAGCGCCTCCAGGCTGTCGGGCTGCACGGCCCCTGCGCCGTAGGCTTTTGCCAGCGCGAGGAAATCCGGGTTCCGCGCCACCACGGCATTGGGCGCAATCTGGCTGCGGATCATGCTGTCCTCGATCTCGCCCAGCTTGCCATTGTCCCAGACCAGAATGGGCAGCGGCAGCCCGAGCTCCACCGCCGTACCCAGTTCCTGAATGGTATATTGCAACCCGTAATCGCCTGCGATGGCGAGGGTCGGCAGACCTGGTCGCGCCACAGCCCCGCCAATCGCGGCAGGCAGCGCGTATCCCAGCGTGCCAAAGCCGTACGGGTGGTGCCAATGGCCAGGGCGCGGCATGTCCCAAATCTCTTTCGCGCCATAGGCAAACTGCGTCATGTCGGAAAAGATCATCGTGTCGCCGGGCAACACGGCGCGCAGCGCGTCGCAGACCGGCCCGATGCCGGGGCGCTCGGACTCCACCTCGGCCCGCCACGCGGCGCGTTTGCGGGCGACGGATGCAGCGTTCCATTTCGGCGGCTGGTCGGCGGTGCGGGCCGGAATCGCGATGGTCATGGCTTTCAAAAATGCGCCAGAGTCCGCAAGAATGGCGCGGTCCTGCGGCCCCATGCCGGTAAAGACCTCTGGGTCGATGTCCACGCGGATCATCGGGGCGGTGTGGCCCAGCGTGGGCCGCCAGAGATCAACCTCGGAGAGCGTGGTGCCCACAGCGATCACCAGATCGGCCTGCGCGGCAATGTCCGAGCTGTCGGGGCGGGCGAGATAGCTGCCGAAATAGAGCGGTTCGTCGCCGGGCACGACACCGCGCGCCGCATAGGTGACGATGGAGGCCGCCCCGGTCTGGCGCAGCAAGTCGGGGATGGCCTCGGCCCCGGCAACAGCGCCGCCGCCAAAGACGAAAAGCGGTTTCTTCGCGGCCAGCAGCGAGGCCACCACGTCATAGACATCTGCATGGGACGCGGCCGGGAGACCGGGGCGCGGAGCAGGTGCCGGTGCCGGATCGGCCAACGCCCCCAGCGTGTCGATGGAGACCTGAACATGGCAGGGGCGCGCGCGGGCGCTTGCGAATTGGTCAAAGGCGCGGTCGATCAGGGCATAGGCGGCAGAGGGCGAACGCGCCTCTTCTGACCAGGCGCAGACGGTTTCGGCGGCCATGCGCTGATCGCGCATCTGGTGCAGCTGGCCACGCCGGGCCGCGACCTCGTCAAGGCAGGAGGAAATGGCAAGCACAGGCACGGAGTCCGAGTAGGCCTGCCCCAGCGGCGTCAGGATATTGGTCAGCCCCGGCCCGGTGATCACGTAAGCCACCCCTGGCTTGCCCGTCGCACGGGCATAGCCGTCGGCCATAAACCCGGCCCCCTGCTCGTGACGCGCCAGCACATGGGTGATCCCGGCCTGCTCGATACCGCGATAGAGCTCCACATTGTGCACGCCGGGAATGCCGAAGATCGTGTCGACGCCCCGTTCTTTGAGCATTTGCGAAATTTGCGCGCCAAGCGGCTGTTGGGTCATTACGCTCTCCAGAAGCTGACGGTGAAGATGGCGTAGACCGCCAGAAGTTCGAGCCGCCCCAGCAGCATGCCGATGGCGAGCATCCATTTCGCGGTATCGTTCAGCCCGGCGAAATTCCCAGCAGGGCCGATCTCTGGTCCAAGCCCAGGTCCAATATTGGCCAGAGCGCTGGCGGCGCCTGAGACCGAGGTGATGAGATCCAGCCCGGTCATCCCCAGAGCGACGGACAGCACGCCCAATGAAATGACGAAAAACACGAAAAACGAGATCACCGAGTTCAAGACGTCATCACCGACCGGGCGGCCCGCATAGCGCGGCAGAAAGACCCCGTGGGGCGAGCGGATCTTGCGCAGTTGCACCTTTATCGACGCAAAAAGCAGTTGATAGCGGAAGATCTTGATCGAGCACGAGGTCGATCCCGCACAGCCTCCGATCAGGCCGATGAAGAAGAACACCGAGATCAGAAACGGCCCCCAGCCCATGTAGTCTACACTGGCATAGCCGGTGCCCGTCATGATCGACACGATGTTGAACAGCGCCTCTCGGAAAGCCTGTTCCGGGTGGTGCGGGAAGATCTGTGTCAGGGTGAAGGCCGTGACCAGAACCAAGACCGCAATGGTAGCCATGAAGGCACGGATCTGGCTGTCTTTCCAAAGCACGCCGGTATTGCCTTTGGTCATCTGCACAAACCGTACGAACGGCAAGGCTGCGGCAATCATGAAGATCGAGGCGACGTATTCCGCTGGTCCCTGGAAGGTGCCGAAGGACGCGTCATAGTTTGAAAAGCCACCGGTCGAGACCGTGGTCAACGCATGCACCGTGGCATCAAAGAAGTTCATGCCGACGACGTAGTAGCTGGTTGCACACGCGATGGTGATGGCGATGTAAATGGTCGAGAGCGAGGCCGAAATCTCGGTCGCGCGAGGCAGGATCTTGCCCATTGTGTCAAAGGACTCGGAACGGAAGATCTGCATCCCGCCAACCCTCAGTTCCGGCAGGAACACCATGGCCACAACAACGATCCCGATGCCCCCCAGCCATTGCAGCAATCCGCGCCAGAGCAGGATACCCTTGGGCAGATCATCCAACCCGGAAAACACCGTCGAGCCGGTGGTGGTCAGACCCGACATCGCCTCGAAAAACGCATCGACAAAGCGGGCCTCGGTGGCGCCCAGCACAAAGGGTATGGCGCCAAAGATCGGCAGCGCCACCCAGACACCGGTGGTGAGCAGAAAGGTTTGCTGGATCGACAACCCTTCCTTGACGCCATTGGCCGAGGCCAGCGCGATCAGCCCGCCAGAAAACATCGTGAGAACAGCGCTTTGCAGGAAAACATGCCATTCCCCGCGACCTTCAGCGAGATCGACGAGCATTGGCAAAAGCATCGTTACCCCGAGAACAGCGACCAGAAGGCCGATCACATAAGCTACGGGGCGGATGTCGAACATGGCGCAAAGCGTTGGACGCAGAGCGCTTTGGTGTCAAGCCATTGGCCGCCGCTTTGCAGGCTCGGGGTCGGCAAAACAATCCTCGAACACGAAGGGCAGAATACCGTCACGTGTGAGACCGAAATTGGTAAGCTCTGAATCGCTCATGGCGTCCAGCCGAAGAATGCTTGGCAGGCGCGCGCGCGTATAGCTGGCAGCGTTGAACCCCTGCCCCTTCTCGGCAAAGAAAAGGTCGATCCGAGTGCGCAATCCGGGCTGGATGACCTTGAGATGAAGTGGCTCTATCGTCATTGGAAACCTCATTGAGACAAATGGGTTCCTCCCGATGATAAGCATAGCGCGCGCCGCCTGGTGCCGTGTAAACAAGACTGTGATGCGAGCGGTCTGCTGCCGACCTGAGGGCTTACAACGACAGCCACCCGAACGGCGTGCTTGATTGGCGGGCAAGGCGGTGAGGAATTCATCACCCGGCGGATGTTTTCGCGCGGGCGTTACCAACGAAAAACGGCGGCCGAAGCCGCCGTTGTGAGATCAGAGGTGGGATCAGGCGGCCTCAGCCGACATGGAACAGGGTCGAAAAGAGCTTGGGATCAAGGCTTTCTGCCGAGAAAAGCTCGCCTTCGGTCAGCACGGACACAGCGTCATGGCTGTGCAGGCTTTCCTGATGGCTGGCCAGCACACGGTAATCCCCGATGCGCGGATCGGCTTGTAACTGCTCTGCAAAGAGGCGGGCTGCGTCTTCGACAAAAATCGGGTTGGCCGCGTTCAGCTCGGCAAAGGCCTGTTCGTCCTCGCGTTTGACCATCACCTGAGTTTCGGTGGGCACGGCGCGGCGGCACATGTCAATCAGATCTTCGAACCAGAGGCATTTGCCATCCTTCAACTCGACCGAGACCCGCGCAACAGAACGCTGCGAATGCGGCGTCGCCAACTGGCCCCGCTCGCGCCGCGCGTGTTCGCTGAGTTCCAGCGAACAGGGACAGGTCGAGCTATAGACATAGTCGAGATGCATGATCTTGCGGCGCACACCGTCGATTTCAACGAGTTCCAACGCGATATCATAATACTGGTAGCCCGACAGACCCGACCGCAGGCTGTCCATCTTCATCGGAAAGGACAACCGCATGTTGATGCGGGCATCGAACGATTCGAGGTCGGATTTGTAGTCGTCCAATGCGGCTTCGATCACATTGAAACTGAAGGTCTTTTCGGCATGCACATAGAAGGACCGCATGATGCGGCTCATGTTGATGCCCTTTTTGTCGGCGTCGAGGCTGACGGTGCCGGTGACGCTGGTTTCCAGTGTCAGATCGCCGTTGTCACGGGTGTGATAACTGATCGGCAGGCGGAAATTCGAAATGCCCACATGCTGAATGCCGCGATTTGCGCCGCGAATGAGCGCAGCGGGCCCGTTCTGCAAGTCTGGCAGTGTGTCTTTGTAAGCGGCATCGACGACAAAATCGTCCGGGTAGTCACGCGAGAGGACCGGATAGCCGTCCTGCGCGCCGTCCAGGAGACGCCGCAATACAGGGTCGAGTTGGTCAATCTCGCCGTCATGGGCTTTGCCCGCCCACTGGCGCAGCAAGGCCAAGGCCGCTTCGGCCTCTTCCCGACTGGGTTTGCGGTCAATCTCAGGTGTATGGATATTCATACGCAGGCTCCCTCGCCCGTTGGACATGCCCTAGAATTAGGCACCTGTCCAAACATTTCCACTCACACCCTATACGACGTTTCCCGAACTTCGGACCAAAAACGGAGGGAATTTTCTTTGCTTTTTCGCGCTCATACGGCGTCCAGCGCTTGCAGAATATCGTCGATCAGATCGTCTGTATCCTCGATTCCGACTGAAAGACGCACCAAACCGTCCGTTATGCCCAATGTTTCGCGCTGTTCGGCGCTCAGACGCTGATGGGTCGTGGTCGCCGGATGAGTGACAATGCTTTTCGCATCGCCGAGGTTGTTCGAGATCACAATCACGTCAAGCGCGTTCAGAAAGGCAAATGCCGCGTCTTTGCCGCCTGCAATTTCGATGGCCAGCATGGTGCCACCCGACCCCATCTGACGCCGCGCCAGCGCGGCCTGTCTGTGCGAGGGCAGACCGGGATAGATGACCTGCTTGAGCTTGGCATGGCCTTCAAGCGCCTCTGCAATGCCCTGAGCGGATTGCGCCTGTGCACGTACGCGGAGATCAAGCGTCTCAAGCCCCTTCACCTGCACCCATGCAGTGAATGGCGACATGGAGCCGCCGGTGTGCTTCATGTACGGTTCGACCACCTTGCGAATATGGTCGCGCGTGCCAAGGATCACGCCTCCGAGCGTGCGGCCCTGCCCATCGATATGTTTGGTCGAAGAATAGACGATCACGTCAGCGCCCTGGCCCAATGCATCCGAGAAGACGGGTGTCGAGAACACGTTGTCCACCACCACCAGAGCACCCTGCGCATGGGCAATCTCGGACACGGCCTGAATATCCACCAGTTCCAGCGTCGGATTCGACATCGATTCAAAGAACACCGCCTTGGTGTCGGGGCGCACAGCGTCGCGCCATTGGTCCAGATCGGCGCCATCCACAAGTGTGACCTCGACACCAAAACGCGGCAGGATATCTTCGACGATATAGAGACAGGAGCCAAAGAGCGCCCGCGCCGAAACAAGATGATCGCCCGCCTTGAGCATCGACATCAGCGCGCCGTTGACTGCCGCCATGCCACTGGCGGTGGCAAACGCATCCTCGGCCCCTTCGAGCAGCGCGATGCGTTCTTCGAACATTGCGACCGTCGGGTTGCCGTATCGGGCGTAGATATATTCATCCGGACCGGACTTGATAAAGCGCTGTTCCGCCTGCTCGGCGCTGTCGTAGACAAAGCCCTGCGTGAGGAAAATTGCTTCGCTGACCTCGTTCCACTGGCTGCGTTTCGTGCCGCCATGGACCAATCGAGTACGTGGTTTCTTGTCTTTCATGTCTTCACCTGTGTGGGCCTCGGCCCATCAAAAAAGCCCCGTTCCGGCCAAGCGAAAGGGGCTTTCGGCTGACCTTTTAGCGGCATGTTTAACGTGGCCCGCAATCCGGTAACAAATCGCCACACCGTTGCTTTACGCCTTGGGTGACCGTCGGTCAATATCCCGCGCTGTGCTTCTTTGTGTTAAGTATTGCCTATAAGACTTACGGCAGAGCCTCTGGGTTTTCAGTCGACTGAAAACCCAGGACGCGTCAACGCGTCTGCCCGCTTAGAACGGCACGTCATCTGCCGCGCAGATGAAGCGCGCGACAACTTTCTTGGTTCCGGACTTTTCGAACTCGATCTCGAGCTTGTCGCCCTCGATCCCGATCACCGCGCCATAGCCGAATTTCTGGTGAAACACCCGTTCGCCCAGCGCATAGGAGCTGATCGCGGTGGCGTCGATCACCGTATTGCGCGCCTCGCTGGGTTGACTCACGGGGCGCTGTTGCGACCGGGCCTGCAGGCGTTTCCATCCCGGCGAATTATAGACATTCGCCTCGGCCGCTTTTTCATGCAGGTCCGAGCCTGCCATCATTTGGGCCGCGGGCGATGCCATGCCGGCGGCACCATAGCCACCGCCATAGAGACCGGGCGGGGTCAGAACCTCGACATGCTGTTCCGGCAGCTCATCGATGAATCGGGACGGCAACGCCGATTGCCATTGGCCGAACACGCGGCGGTTGGCGGCAAAGGAGATCGTGCAGATCTCTTCGGCTCGGGTGATACCGACATAAGCCAGGCGGCGTTCTTCTTCCAAACCCTTGAGACCGCTTTCGTCCATCGACCGCTGCGACGGGAACAGGCCATCTTCCCAGCCGGGCAGAAAGACGGCAGGAAATTCGAGCCCTTTGGCGGCGTGTAGCGTCATGATCGACACTTTCTCTCCGTCGCCGCCCTTGTCGTTGTCCATGATCAGGCTGACATGTTCGAGGAAGCCTTGCAGGTTGTCGAATTCCTCAAGCGCCTTGACCAGTTCCTTGAGGTTTTCAAGCCGCCCCGGCGCTTCGGGTGTCTTGTCGTTCTGCCACATCGTCGTGTAGCCGCTTTCGTCCAGCACGATGCCTGCCAGTTCGGAATGCTCGGTGTCTTCGACCATGCGACCCCAGCGGTCAAGATCGGCGACAAGCTGGCCCAGTTGAGCTCCACCCTTGCCTTTGATCAGTCCCTGCTCGACTGCGAGCCGCGCGCCTTCTACGAGGCCCACGCCATTGGAGCGCGCGACGGTCTGGATGGTTTGCTGCGCCTTGTCGCCGAGGCCACGCTTGGGGGTGTTGACGATCCGTTCAAAAGCCAGGTCGTCGTCGGGCGACACGACCAGACGGAAATAGGCCATCGCATCGCGGATCTCCATCCGCTCGTAGAAACGCGGGCCGCCAATCACGCGATAGGGCAGACCGATGGTGAGAAAACGGTCTTCGAAGGCGCGCATCTGGTGGGACGCGCGGACAAGGATCGCCATGTCGTCAAGGCTCATGGCGCGCATGCCACGGGTGCCACTCTGCATCGCCTCGATCTCTTCGCCAATCCAGCGGGCCTCTTCCTCGCCATCCCAATGGCCGATAAGGCGGACTTTCTCGCCGTCCTGCGCGTCGGTCCAGAGCGTCTTGCCCAGCCGCCCTTGATTGCCCGCGATCACGCCCGAGGCGGCAGCAAGGATATGCGGGGTGGAACGATAATTCTGTTCGAGCCGCACCACATGCGCGCCTTCGAAATCCTTTTCGAAACGCAGGATGTTGCCAACCTCGGCCCCGCGCCAGCCGTAGATCGACTGATCGTCGTCGCCCACACAGCAGATGTTCTTGTGACCCGACGCCAAGAGGCGCAGCCAGAGATACTGCGCGACGTTGGTGTCTTGGTACTCGTCCACAAGGATGTAGCGGAACCAGCGCTGATATTGTTCAAGAACATCCGGGTGTGCCTGAAAGATCGTGACGACGTGCAGGAGAAGATCGCCGAAATCGACGGCGTTCAATTCCAGCAAGCGTGCCTGATACTGGGCGTAGAGCTTTGGCCCCTGATGGTTGAACGCGCCCGCATCGGCGGCGGGCACGCGGTCCGGGGTGATGGCGCGGTTTTTCCAGCCGTCGATGATGCCCGACAGCTGTCGGGCGGGCCAGCGTTTGTCGTCGATGCCAGCGGCCTGCACCAGTTGCTTCAAGAGCCGCAACTGGTCGTCGGTGTCAAGAATCGTGAAATTCGACTTCAAGCCCACCAATTCGGCGTGGCGGCGCAGCAGTTTTACACAGATCGAATGAAAGGTGCCGAGCCACGGCATGCCCTCGACCGTCTGCCCCAAAAGCCGCCCAACCCGCTCCTTCATTTCGCGCGCGGCCTTGTTGGTGAAGGTCACCGCGAGGATCTCGTTCGGGCGGGCGCGGCCTGTGTTCAAGAGATGCACAATGCGCGTGGTCAGCGCCTTGGTCTTTCCCGTTCCTGCCCCTGCGAGCATCAGAACAGGACCATCCAGCGTCTCAACCGCCTGACGTTGTGCCGGGTTGAGATCGTCCAGATAGGGCTGCGGGCGCGCGGCCATCGCGCGGGCGGAGAGAGAGGCGTTCTCAAACGCCTCCATTTCATCGAAACTGCTCATGGTCGCAGTCTAACTTGCACCCGCCCCGAGGAAAAGCCCGATGTTCGCGCGATGTTCTGCTCTTTGCCAGTTATCGCTTTGTCATGCCACCATCGACAAAATACTCCGACCCGGAGACATAGGCCGCATCATCCGACAGCAGGAAACAGCAGACCGCCGCGACCTCTTCGGACGTGCCCATGCGCCCGAGCGGCACCTGATTCTTGACCTTTTCCTTGAACTCTTCGGCTTCCTCTTCAGAGAAACCCAGGTCCGACATGAAATTTGTTTCGATCGGCCCCGGCGCCACGGAATTCACGCGGATACCACGATCGGCCATGTCTTGTGACCAGGACCGAGCGAGAGCGAGGCAGGCGGCTTTGGTCGCGCCGTAGACCGCACCGTCGGGTTGACCTAGATAGGGTGCCACGGATGAGGTCAGCAGAACGGCTGCATTGTCCGCCAGCAGGGGCTTGAGTTTGGACATCTGCAGCGCCGGACCACGAACGTTGACGTTCATGATGTCGTCGAACGCTTCGGTCGTGGTGTCTGTCACCGGCCAGAACTTACCATATCCCGCATTCAGGTAGAGCGCGTCGAGCGTTTCTATCTGATCCTGGACCTTGTCCGCCAAATCCTGCGCCGCCTTTGGATCACTGGCATCGTTGCGCAGCACAAGACTGCCGGAAGGAAGAGCCTTGCCCGCCTCATCCAGGTGGTCCTGACTGACACCGGTTACGGCCACCTCGCCGCCTTCGTCCACAATGCGTTTCGCAGTGGCGAGTCCGATGCCGCTGGTGCCACCTGTGATGAGCACGCGTTTACCTTCAAATCGAGCCACGTCTTATCCTTTCATGCTTTGAGCTTCGCTGGCCCAACGGTCGCACTGACCTGCAGTTCCACACGCTTTACGTTCCGAGAAAGAAGCGTCTGGACAAGGCTGGCAGGCTCACTGCAAATACGCGCATGAGTTTGCATGCCCGTTACCCCGCCATCAGCGATCTGAAATCCCGCGCGCGTCAGCGCATTCCCAAATTCGTGTGGGAATATCTTGACAGTGCGACCGGCAACGAAGCCACGCTGCGGCGCAATCGAGCAGCGCTGGATCGGGTGCTTTTTACGCCGTCGATCCTGCACGGCGAATTGCCTGTTGATCTGAGCACAAACCTCTGCGGGACAGACTATCCGATGCCGTTTGGTATCAGCCCGGTGGGCATGTCCGGTCTGATCTGGCCCGATGCGGAACGCAAACTGGCGCGGGCGGCGACCAAGGCGGGCCTCCCCTACAGTATTTCCACTGTCGCAACGCGCACGCCAGAAGAGGTCGCGCCGCGCCTGAACGGCAATGGCTGGTTTCAGATGTACCCGCCGCGCGATGAGGGCATCCGCACGGATATGCTGAAACGGGCCAAGGATGCGGGGTTCTCGACGCTGATCCTGACCGTTGACGTGCCGGTGCCATCGAGACGCGAACGCCAGGTGCGCTCTGGCCTCACCACACCACCCAAGCTAACGCCGCGCCTGTTGGCGCAGATCGCCATGCGGCCAACCTGGGCGATGATGACGGCCAGTATGGGCGCGATGCCGCGGATGAAACTGATTGACGACTACGCAGGCAAGGTAACGGGCCTGAGTTCGACCCAGCACGCAGGCTATCTGCTGCGCACCTCGCCGGATTGGGACTATGTGACGTGGCTGCGTGATGCCTGGGATGGAACTTTCTTCGTCAAAGGTGTGATGAATGCCGAAGACGCACCTCGCCTTGAAAAAGCCGGCGTCGATGCGATCTGGCTTTCCAACCATGCCGGACGCCAGTTCGACGCCTCCCCCGCACCGATCGAAGCCCTGCCCGCGATCCGTGAGGCCACATCCCTGCCGTTGATTCTTGACAGCGGAGTTGAAGGCGGTTTGGACATTCTGCGTGCGATCGCGCTTGGCGCAGATTTCGTCATGCTGGGTCGGGCGTGGCACTATGCGCTTGCTGCGCTCGACACCGCTGGCCCGGCGCATCTGATCGAAATACTGGAAAAAGACATGGCCGCCAATATGGGGCAATTGGGGGTCACCAAGCCTTTGGAATTGCGCGGCAAAGCGTGGTTCGACGGCCCCGGTCCGCACAGCCGCGCCATTTCTACCGGTTGAGAATGTAACGAATTCTTACTAAGCAGCGCGAAACGTCATTACGTCAGGACCGCTGCCATGTCAGACTTCCAGAAAATTCTCGTCGCGAACCGGGGCGAAATCGCCATCCGCATCATGCGGGCTGCCAATGAAATGGGCAAGGCAACGGTCGCCGTCTATGCCGAAGAGGACAAGCTGGGCCTGCACCGTTTCAAGGCCGACGAAGCCTATAGAATTGGTGAAGGTCTCGGCCCCGTTGCCGCGTATCTGAGCATCGAGGAAATCATCCGCGTCGCCAAGGAATCTGGCGCGGATGCGGTGCATCCGGGCTACGGCCTGCTGTCCGAGAACCCCGATCTGGTGGATGCCTGCGTCGCGAATGGCATCACCTTTATCGGACCGAAGGCCGAAACCATGCGCGCCCTTGGCGACAAGGCCAGCGCGCGACGGGTCGCCATCGAAGCAGGCGTTCCGGTGATCCCCGCCACAGACGTTCTGGGCGATGATTTCGACGCCATCGCCAAAGAGGCCGAAGAGATCGGCTTTCCCCTGATGCTCAAGGCGTCCTGGGGTGGCGGCGGACGCGGGATGCGTCCGGTCAACAACGCCAAGGAATTGAAGGAAAAGGTGCTGGAAGGCCGTCGCGAAGCCGAAGCAGCCTTCGGCAATGGCGAAGGCTATCTGGAAAAGATGATCACCCGTGCCCGGCACGTGGAGGTGCAGATCCTCGGCGACAAGCAGGGCAACATCTATCACCTGTACGAGCGCGACTGCTCGGTCCAGCGCCGGAACCAGAAAGTGGTCGAGCGCGCCCCTGCCCCGTATCTGTCCGAGGCGCAACGCGAAGAATTGTGCGAACTGGGTCGCAAAATTTGCGCCCATGTGAATTACGAATGCGCGGGCACCGTCGAGTTCCTGATGGATATGGATGATGGCAAGTTCTACTTTATCGAAGTGAACCCCCGCGTGCAGGTCGAACACACGGTCACCGAGGAAGTGACCGGCATCGACATCGTTCAGGCGCAAATCATGATCGCCGAGGGCAAGTCGCTGGCCGAAGCCACGGGCAAGGCGTCGCAATACGACATCCGTCTGAACGGGCATGCGTTGCAGACCCGTGTCACAACCGAAGACCCGCAGAACAACTTCATCCCCGATTATGGCCGAATCACCGCCTATCGCTCGGCCACTGGCATGGGCATCCGCCTGGACGGTGGCACCGCCTATGCGGGTGGCGTGATCACGCGGTACTACGACAGTCTGCTGACCAAGGTCACGGCCTGGGCGCCGACCCCAGAAAAGGCCATCGCGCGCATGGACCGGGCGCTCCGCGAATTCCGGGTGCGCGGCGTGTCCACCAATATCGCGTTTGTGGAAAACCTTCTCAAGCACCCGACTTTCCTCAACAACCAGTACACCACCAAGTTCATCGACGAGACGCCGGAACTGTTCCAGTTCAAGAAGCGGCGCGACCGGGGCACCAAGGTGCTGACCTATATCGCGGACATTACCGTGAACGGACACCCCGAGGTTCAGGGCCGCGCGATGCCGCATCCCGATCTGAAGCCCGCCAAAGCACCGAAAACGCGGGTTGAAACACCACCCGCCGGGACCAAGACGCTGCTGGATGAGAAAGGCCCTCAGGCTGTGGCCGACTGGCTGGCGGCGCAGAAAGAGGTGCTGATCACCGACACCACGATGCGCGACGGTCACCAGTCCTTGCTCGCCACGCGGATGCGGTCAATCGACATGATCACCGTCGCACCGGCCTATGCCGCGAACCTGCCGCAGCTTTTCAGTGTCGAATGCTGGGGTGGTGCGACATTCGACGTGGCCTATCGCTTCCTGCAGGAATGCCCGTGGCAGCGCCTGCGCGACTTGCGCGCGCGGATGCCCAACATCATGACCCAGATGCTGCTGCGTGGGGCCAATGGGGTGGGCTACACCAACTACCCTGACAACGTGGTGCAGTTCTTTGTCAAGCAGGCCGCCGAGACCGGGGTCGACGTGTTCCGCGTGTTCGACAGCCTCAACTGGGTCGAGAACATGCGCGTCGCGATGGATGCAGTGCTGGACTCCGGCAAAGTGCTGGAAGGCACGATCTGTTACACAGGTGATCTGAACGATCCGGCGCGGTCCAAGTACGACCTCAAGTACTATGTCGCCATGGGCAAGGAACTGAAGGCGGCGGGGTCGCATATCCTTGGCCTGAAGGACATGGCGGGGCTGCTCAAGCCCGCCGCCGCTGGCCCGCTCGTGAAGGCGCTGAAAGAAGAGGTCGGCCTGCCCGTGCACTTCCACACGCATGACACCTCGGGGGCTGGCATTGCCACGATCATGGCGGCAGCTGCGGCGGGTGTGGATGCTGTCGATGCGGCAATGGATGCGCTCTCGGGGAACACGTCACAGCCAACGCTGGGGTCAGTGGTCGAGGCGCTGCGTCACACAGAACGGCAAACCGGGCTGGATATTTCAGCCATCCGCGAGATCTCGAACTACTGGGAAGCGGTGCGCGGGCAATACGCGGCGTTCGAGAGCGGCCAGCAGGCCCCCGCCTCAGAGGTCTATCTGCACGAAATGCCCGGCGGGCAGTTCACCAACCTCAAGGCGCAGGCGCGCAGCCTTGGTCTGGAGGAGCGCTGGCACGAGGTGGCGCAGACCTATGCGGATGTGAACCAGATGTTCGGCGATATCGTGAAGGTCACGCCGTCGTCCAAGGTGGTGGGCGACATGGCGCTGATGATGGTGTCACAGGGCCTGACCCGCGCGGATGTGGAAGATCCCGAGAAAGACGTGTCCTTCCCCGACTCGGTTGTGGACATGATGCGCGGGTCGCTGGGGCAGCCTCCGGGCGGATGGCCTGAGGCGATCCAGAAGAAGATCCTCAAGGGCGAGAAAGCCTTTACCGACCGCCCCGGCAAACACGCAGCCCCGGTGGATATCGAGGAAACCCGTGCCAAGGTGATCAAGGAACTGGAAGGCAAGGCAATCGATGACGAGGATCTGAACGGGTACCTCATGTATCCCAAGGTGTTCCTCGACTACATGGGCCGCCACCGGACATATGGCCCAGTGCGCGTGCTGCCGACGCGGACGTTCTTCTATGGCATGGAACAGGGCGAAGAGATCAGCGCCGAGATCGACCCGGGCAAGACGCTTGAAATCCGTCTGATCGCCGTGGGCGAGACCCAGGACGATGGCGAGGTGCGGGTGTTCTTTGAACTGAACGGCCAGCCGCGCACGATCCGCGTGCCCGACCGAAAGGCCAAGGCCACCACGGCGGCGCGGCCCAAGGCGGAGGTCAGCAACCCGAACCACATCGGTGCGCCGATGCCGGGCGTCGTCGCCTCGGTTGCCGTCACTCCGGGTCAGAAGATCAAGGAAGGCGATCTGCTTTTGACCATCGAAGCCATGAAGATGGAGACCGGCCTTCACGCCGAACGCGACGCCGTGGTGAAAGCCGTGCATGTGACGGCTGCGGCCCAGATCGACGCGAAGGATTTGTTGATCGAGTTGGAGTGAGTTGAGGCGCACTTCTGAGAAAGCGAGTATTCAAATTCGAACGGGCTTATCCAATTGGATTGGCCCGTATCGAGTTCGTTTGTGGGGCCAAAACGCCACAGTTTCCGAAACACACAACTCTGCGATGTACTTTGACTCG
>QCWH01000005.1:0-17298 GCA_003149565.1 Marivita sp. XM-24bin2
TTTTTGCCCTTCTGCTCGCCATGATCACTAAAGCTATAGCAGCATCTGCGCTCATCAGAACCGAGAATACCCGCTCCTATTCAAGCGCCGCTGCCTGAAACACGTTGTTCAAAATCGACTATTCACCAAATCGGCACAGTCATGAGGTCCGGAGAATATCAGGGATAAGAGACCGCTTCAGGCTCTTCTGACACAGGAGCAGGTGCTCAGCCCCACCCGCATCACCCTCGAAAACCACGGAAAAATCCGGCCGCAGCCGGAGCGGGAGAACGCTTTCGCGAGGGCAAGTGGCGGGGAGCATGGGATTCGAACCATTGAGCAACTGCGACCAAACAACCCAAATCTCAAATTCGTGACGACAGTCTGTGTGGCGTTACCAGTCCGTGTCGCTAGTTTTGGCAATAAAAAGGGGGTAGGTTTGAGTTTGGTGTGATCAACGCCCCCATCCCAGACGCCAACTTGAAAGCCTGCCCTACGATCCGGACATCAGTCGGACACAAATTCCCGACAAAGAAAAGCTGCCCGAATGGGCAGCTATTAGCTCTTTGTTATATAATGACATTTTTGGTTGCGGGGGTAGGATTTGAACCTACGACCTTCAGGTTATGAGCCCAAATGACCGCAAACTCCCATGGCAAGCCTCGGATATACGATCGGCGGGTATTGAGCGGCATAATATTCATGAGCCGAAATAGCTTACGGTCGCGTGATGCGCCCGTTGCACGGTACCGGCTCACATCTCGGGCCCATTCGATGTGTTTTCAGCGACTGGGCTTACCCCGCTAAACGGGTTATCCACTGGCACGGAAAGTACATCCTTCACGAATTGCGTTCGGATAGGCCTAGGCCTTGGGATTTGCTCACACCTTTGCCAGTCAGTCGACCAAGAGGAGTCATCCTCATTTTCCAGATAGTCCAAGCGCGCATCTTCCACCGGCGCCGGATAGGTCTCACTCAGTCTCCGGATCAGGCCCCGCGCCGCCTCCGCAAGCGAGCCCCCGGCACCGATACGCGCCGCCTCCGGTTCGGTCAGGGTGGCTCCGTAGCCGTCACACCAGCGCAGCCATGCCGCCGCGCGGCGACAGGCGAGCCGGTCAAGCGGATCATCCGCCGCCTCGGATGCCGCGATGAGCTGGGCGATGGCGCTCGAATTTCTCATTCCGTTCCCCTTATCTGAACCCGAACAGCAGCAGGACCGCGATCCCGGCCGCACCAATAATACCCCCTGCCAGCCCGGATAGGGCGGCGGTCAAGCGAACCTCGCGCGCGATCCCCTCGGCCCGAAGGACCGGATCAACAAGGCCGGACCGGATCCGCTGGAGCGCCGCATCGACGTCCCCCTCCAGACGAACGCCGATGCCCTCGCGTTCCCGACGGGCGATGGCCAGGGCCGTTCGGTCATATCCCAGCACCGCCTTGTCAAGCGCCGCCCTCGCGCCCGCAAGCTCATCTGCCACAGCCCGCTGGGCCGCGATCAAGTCGTCCGCGTGGTTCACGAAACGCCGGACGTCGTCCAGCGCCTGCGGGTCCGGATCGGAGCCAGCCTCATCGCCGTTTGCAGAGGTCTTTCGGATGCGGGCCATGATCAACTCCTTCAGATACGTGGTGCGGGGTCACGCCGTCGGGGGCGGTGGGGACGAGGTACAGGCTGGAAACCCGGTGAGAGAAACGGTGCGACAGCGCCCGTCAGCGCTGCTCCTGCCGCGGTCCGGAAGGCGCGCTTGGCGCGACCAGAGCGCGCTCTGGCGACCTTCTCCAGAGCGCGAGCCCGCGCCTGGGGATCACGCCCAAGACGGCGACGAAGCTGCGTGAGGGTCGCTCCGCGATCGATCCGGCCTGCGGCGACACGCTCCCCGTTCGGACCGACGAGGAGCGCGCCGCTCCCCCTACCCCGCTGCACGATCTCAAGCCGCCAGCCCGCACCGCGGACGCCGCTGTGAAGGTCCGCCCAAGTCCCCGTGGTCAGCAGCGCCCGGCGCACGCGGTCCGGTACCTGATGCTGCCGTGGGTCCACAGAGCGGCGATGCCCAGTCAAGCGCTGACCGGTTACCGGATCAGGCGCGTGTCTTCCGGCGACCGGGGCCCAGCCCCGCTCCGCCTCGATCGCGCGTAGAGCCGCCTCGATCCGGGGGTAGCTCTGGCTATCCGAGACGGCCCGGCCGTCCGGCCCGACCCGGTTCACCATCGCGTGCAGGTGGCGGTGCCGGGTGTCGTTGTGAGCGACGATCACCGCCTGATGTTCCCCGAGACCGAGCGCCCGGAGGACGCGTCGTGCATCCTCGCGCATGAGGTCCGGCGTCACCGCCTCCGTCGCCGCGTAGCTGAGGGCGAGGTGAAGCACGGGCTTCGTGGTCCGGCGTGAGAGGGATGCGGCCACGCTCATCTCGTGGGCAGCGGCTTCCGGGGTGTCGCTCGCGAGATGGTCCAGCGCAAGTACCAGTGCCCGCCCGTCGCGCGTCAGGTAGCGGGCGAGCCCGCCGAAGCTGTCCCCCTTCCGGACCTTCCCGATCATCGGCCGCGCGCCCCATGGGTCCGACGCGCCACACGGCGGCGGCGCGGGAGATCGGCGACATGGACGAGCGCCCGGACGAGGGCCACGACGGCGTAGCTGGTGAGGGTCAGGCTGAGGGCGAGGATGGCGCGGGCAGCGGCGGTATCGCGGGTCATGTCAGATCTCCGTTCATGTCTTTGGCGATGGCGAGAATGCGCTCTCGCGCGGCGGTCAGCTCCCGTATGTCGGCCGCCGTGAGGGTCTTCGAGGCATGCCCGATCCGGGCCAACTGGTTGAGCAGGGCCCCGTTCCGGTTCAAGGCCGCGACGGCCTCGGAGGTGATGCCCCTCACCTTGGGCGCCGGGGGCTTCTGGGTCATGAGGAACGCGCGGACGTAGCCGGACAAGGGCATGGCCACGGCGTCGGCCATGTCGACGATGCGGTCCCACTCGTTGTCGTCGAGATACACCTTGAGGAGATTCTGCCTCATCTTCTGTCCTCTCACACTTCCAGACCCGTCCGGTCTTGGAGCCGCAGGCGACTATTGGAGCCCTTGGGCGACCCTCGCGCCCTGCGCGGTTTGAGGGACCAGTCCGGGACCGAAAACATTGCTTGCTGCTCACTTTCTTCCTTACGTCTCAATCAATATGGGGTATTATGATACCGCATTCAAGAGGGCCCTACACAAAGCTGAAAAAAGGATACAGATATGAAGATGAAACAGAGGGGACTGCACCCGGTGATCATCTTCACCATCGCGACCCCGATGATACTGTGGCTCGCCGGGCGCGGGGTGATCGTGGTACGGTCCGATGACCTCTCGGGGCGGGAGGTCGTGGCGCGAGACGATGGGACCCTGATCATCGGCCCCTGCTCCTGCGCGTCGATTCCCGACCTGCTTCACGCGCTCCGGCTTGGCGCCGCGCTCTACCGTTGGAAACGCCTCCCGTGCCAGACCCGATCGGTGCTGCGGGCGGAGGCCGAACGGGTGCGCTTAGAAGACGCCCGGGCGCAGTTCTTCGGGTTCTCCGACGCGGAGATCATTATCAGCCGCACCTTGGCCAGGGCACCCGCCAAGACCCAGACCGCGCAGCAGGCGATGAACCGGTTCGCCCTGCCCGTGCTTCTGCGCTGGGGCGTGCCAATCGGTCCCGTTTTCATGATGACCATCTTGCCGGTCCAGGTCGTGCTTTCCGTATTGCGGCATGCTGTCAGGGAAAAGTGACATGCCGTAGGTCAATGTGACATGGCCGCGTCTTTTCCTGCGCTCTACCGAGCAAGGCGCGCGCGCATACCAATGCGATGACGGCTCACATGTTTGACAGCAAGTGTTCAGGACAGTCCAATTCCTGCAAGCACAAAAGGGTGCGCTGCGCGACCAGGCGGGCACGGGGGCCCGCTAAAGGCACCGCGGATGCGGTGCTAAGAGGGCTGACGATGTCAGCACTTGATGGAGAGATCAGAACAGATGGCTGAGGTGAGTGATCAGGCCCGTTTGAGAAGAGCTGCCCGGACGGTGCGCTCGGCATAGGCGACGTCGTAGCGCCCCTTCCGGTCGGCAACCTCGGCCAGCGCGCTTGCGAGCATGTCCGGACAAACGCCCATCCCGAGGCCCTGATTGACAATCCACCAGTCAACCCGCGACAGGTCTGCGGTCGACTGCGCGTCGTACTCAGCGAGCCACGCGGTCACCAGGTCCCGGTAGGGCTCAACGGTTGCCGAGACCCTCAGGGCTTCAGTGAATTCTGAGAGCTTGACCTGAGCCGCAGCGGCCTTCGCCTCGGCCTTCACTATCAGCGCGTCAGCCCCAGAAGCGATGGTTCCGGGCGCGTTCAGCAGCAGGACAAAGGGGAACCCCCGCGGCCCTTTATGCTCCGGCTTCTGGTTCGTGAACCCGGCGAGACGGCCTGCCTGGTGGGGATTCACCGCGGCCGGATCGCCACCGTAAAGGCGGGCCAGTTCCCGGGCCACCTCATGACGGACTGGTGCGGGCACCGGCCTGCCGAGCCGGACCCAGGCCTGTACGGAGCCGGGTGAGGTCTCCACCACGACCGCCGGGCCGTGGCCACCAGATTTCATGCGGTCCGGCGTGAACCGCTCAAGGTCGTCCAGAAGGACAAGATCATGGTCGATGTCACGGGGCGGTCTGATGTAGACGTGGCAGCCGCCTCGGTTGGCCTGCTTCAGGCGGGCCAGGTCCGCCACGATCTCCTCGACCGACATGTCCCGGACCGCGGTCCGCTCAGGCCCCTTCAGGGTGAGCTCGAAGCGGGGCAACCCCATGCCCCTGAGCTGCCGCGTGAGCGCGGTGAGGGTCCGGTCATCCGGCATGGAGCCCCGCCTTTTTCGTGTCACGGCCATAGTCAGGACGGTTCCAGATCGGGGGACGGGTCGTCGGACCCCAGATCATAGACGGCCGCGACCGTCGCCTCCGCATATGCGCGGGCGCGCGACCCTTTCCGGGTGGCGGCGCGCGTGAGAGCCTCAACAACAAGATCGCGGGGGACGTCGTGCTCAAATGCAGCTTGGACCTCGGTCCGGTCGATCTCGTTGCACGCGTGGAGGCCCTGCCCCTGATAATATCCCAACCAGACCGCGGCGCATTTGGCGACATGCTCGTCAAACTCTCGGCTTGCCTCCTCCGCCTCGGCGATGGCCCTCTCCGCCTCGATATCCTCCAGCAAGTCGCACTCGATCGCGGCCCTCATCTCTGCATCCAGCTCCTCGACCGTTTCGATGAGCGTGCGCCCCCGCGAGGCCACGGCCCCAGTCGCTTCCAGCAGCTTAATCCGCGGGTAGTGGCCGTTACGCAGGCTCTCCTCGTAAGCGCGGCATTCGAACCCGGCGAGATACCCAAACTTAAGGCCCTGCTTCGGCAAGACCGAGACGCCATATGCCCAATTCAAGTACGCCGCGATCGATTGTCGTGTGGCCCGGGGGACCGACTCGCCCAGCCGGAGCCAGGTCTCCACATGACCCGGCCCGACATGAACGACAGCAGCCGGGTCATAACCAGCGGCTTTCAACTCGTCCGTGAAAGGCTCCTGGGTAGGTCCGAGAAGGACCAAGTCGTGGTCATCATCGTCGGCGCCATGGATGAAGACGTGCTGGAAAGCCTTCTTGTTGCGCCGCGCCACCTCGTCCAGCCCGTCGAGAAGCTCACTGAGGGGCATGGCATGACACGGGCCGCGATAGAGCAGCCCAGTGAAAGTCAGGGCATAGGTGGAAAGACCAAGGGCCTTGAGGTGCCGCTCGGCGTCGCGGTTTTGAAATTTTGCTCTGGACGCCATGCTCGCATCCCCCTCATTCATGCTGGCCCGACGTGGGGTGGTGCCCCGGATCACGACGTCGCCTCATTCCCAATCGCAACCGGGGGAGCGACAGCCACCCCCGCGAACCGCGTATAACACGCTGATTTTACGAAATTATCGCGAGAATGCGAACGATATTTTGATAAAAATCATCAGCCCACTTCCCGGATGGGACACGATACGACCACGCTGAAACCACGCGAAGACTACGGGATAAAATTCAGAAATCTGTTTATTTTCCTATAGATGCGGAGAAAACTACGCTGACTACGGTTACTTTCGAAGTATCAGCGCAGTAGCGTTAATAGTGCTTCTATCAGCGCCGTAATGAAAACTACCGTAACTTGCGTAGTCATTGCCACAGTGGAGGCTTCCACTCAACCAAGCGCTGACATTGTCAGCGCTTTTTCAGCACCGCGTTTGCGGTGCCTTTAGCGGGCCCCCGTGCCCGCCTGGTCGCGCAGCGCACCCACCTGTGCTCGTTAAAAACAGGACAAACCAACAACCTGCCGCGGACAAGCCCGCGGCTACGCATGGTTACGCGAAAACCACGCTGAAGCTACGCTTCAGCTTCTAACATTATCCATTGTTTTCAATGGATAATGAACCATGACACGTTAACTACGCTTATTTTTCACTTCACCGTTATAATCCCCTCACCGAAGGTTCTGGCAGGGGAAAATGAAAACTACCGTAACTTGCGTAGTCGACGAAGCCGACCCGGGCCGAATATTGGCCGGGGCCGCGCGCCCATCCATGGAATTGCCCAGCCGCAGGATGATCCGGCAAGGGGTGCTGGCACCGCGAGGCGTTCGCCCCACCTGCGGACCGACCGCGACCCTGGGCGTCGGGGCGAGGAGAAGCACCTCGCTGGTGGCAGGTACGGAGGGCGGCTGGGTTCGCCAGAGATGGCCGCCCAGTTCGCATCAGAACCGATCAGGTTGGCCGGCCCCCAGCATGCGCTTGGCCCGGGCTTCCTCCCCCAACGGGGCGGCCCGGTCAGGCTGCCCGTTCCGCACCGATCGGCCCCAGCAGATAGTCGGCCGCCGGCTACGCCTCCCCTGCGGCTCACCAGATCAGCCGTTTGTCTGATCGTATCGCTTCCATCCCCCGTCGAAATAGGCGGCGCTCTGGTCGAACTGGGGCCCAACGCCGAGCCGGACGGCGAGCACACAGGACGCGGTTCCCACCGCCAGTTCCTCCGCCGCGCAGGCGGACTTCCCCTCCAACCGCTCAAACCGGTACGGGTGCCCCGCACCCCCGGTAAGGCGCTCTGACGGGGCGACGCCACTTCCTCCACAGCCTACGGCTAGCGCCATGGCGGGGTGCCCTCCTCAATCTCGGCGAGGACCTGATCCGTGACGTGCCGGTAGACATTTAATTTCCGAGCCATCTGTCGTTTCCTTCTCGATCAGCGAAAGTAGACGCCCCTTCAGCCTGCAGGTAGCGCCTCCCCCACTGACCTTCGGGAAACGCATGTTTTCCCGGGGGACTGAAGCGGAACGGCGAAGACCGCCCCACCGCCGATCCGGCCCCTTTCATATGGGCGGAGGGGCCCGGCTGGTGCAGACCGCACCGATGAGCGAGGACACGGCTGGGCCTGGAGCCAAGTCGTGAAATGCGGCGCTCGCCTTTTTCCTAGGCGACGGTAGAGCTGTCGGGAGGACCAAGGGATTCTGACTTGCGCGGCCCAACCGCGCTGAAATAGCCAAAAACGGAGAGATTTCAGTGCTGATTTTTTGATACGCGTTTTGATACGTACCCACAGTCCTAAAATTTTATTGAATAAAAACAACACGTAATGTGGCCATATGGCGGAGACGAAGGGATTCGAACCCTCGAGACGGTTTCCCGCCTACTCCCTTAGCAGGGGAGCGCCTTCGACCACTCGGCCACGTCTCCGTCGACCCGTTTAAGGAAGCGTGCAGGCGGGGACAAGGCCAAATCACACGTGAGGCATGACAATTTCTGCGCAAAATGCAGGCCTGCCCTGACACATTCGACATGTGAGGCGCGTCTTTTCTTTGCATGGCACCAGAACCGGGTTACGTTGGGGTCAAGTCTAATCCTGCGATCGTTGGAGAGTTCGGTGTGACACCCCTCGCCCAAGCCGCCGCCATTGCCTGCATCACCCTTGGCACCGGGGCCGCAGCGGTGTCGGTCATGAACGAGGATATCCCGGACATGACCGTACCGGAGCTGGCTTGGGCACCGGGCAATGAACTGGATGGCGCGTCTTTTTTTGTTCAGGTCGTGCTCGACAACGGTGCCGAGGGAGAGACCGATACGCTCGTTTTCAAGGACGGCGCGTTCATGTCGATGGATTGCCAAGTGTACTGCGACTTCGGGTTTTCCGACTACCAGACCTGGACCGATGGCGACGTGATCCATTTCACCACAGTCGCCACCTGCCCATCAGCACCGCACCGGGTGGTGTGGCACGGGCAGATAACTGACGATGAGATCAAAGTTCAGATGAGCTGGACGACCCGCCGCTGGTACTGGACGCATCAGATCACCGGCACGGCTCAAGGATCGCGCTTGCCAACCACCGAAGGCTCTGTCTCCGGGTGACGCTTCGTGAACCGACGCCGGTTGCGCTGACCACGAGGGGGATCATCCTGCGTGTAGCAGGACTGTTGATCATTGTCATTCTGGCCACATGGGGGGCGCACCTTCTGAAGGAGGCCCTGAACCTCACCATCATGCCCAACAATGAACAGCAGGTGCACCGTCTGCTGATGCTGGGCTCTCTTGCCTATATCGGCCTGCTGGCGATGCCCTTTGTGCCGGGGGCCGAAATCGGGCTCGCGATGCTGACCATCTTCGGGGCGGCGATCGCGCCGCTGGTCTATGCGGCGACGGTGCTGGCGATGATGCTGAGCGACCTGTTGGGGCGGCTCTTGCCGGGCACAACGCTGGTTTGGATTTTGTCGCTTTTCCGGATGCGCAAGGCGGCTGACCTGATCGGGCGCGCCGCCGCCTTACCCCCTAAAGACCGCTTAGCCCTCTTGCTGGACAGATCACCGCCCAGGACCGTCGGGTTCGCCTTGCGGCACCGATACATCGCGCTCGCCTTGTTGGTGAACACCCCCGGCAATGCCGTGATCGGGGGCGGCGGCGGCATCATGATGATGGCCGGGATGAGCGGCATTTTCGCCCCGGTGCAGACCTTCATCGCCATCGCAATCGCGGTCTCCCCGGTGCCGATTGCCATAATGGTATTGGGGTTCTAGCGCAGCGCGGGTTTGGCTTACGTGTTGAAGAGGAAGTGCAATACGTCGCCATCCTTCACGATATAGCTCTTGCCTTCTGCCCGCATCTTGCCGGCCTCTTTCGCAGGGTTTTCACCACCCAACGTGACGTAATCGTCATAGGCAATGGTTTCGGCGCGGATGAAGCCTTTTTCGAAGTCGCCGTGGATCACACCGGCCGCCTGCGGGGCATGAGTGCCCTTGGTGATGGTCCAGGCGCGGGCCTCTTTCGGGCCGACGGTGAAATAGGTTTCAAGCTGCAAAAGCTGGTAGCCCGCACGGATCACGCGGTCGAGGCCGGGTTCTTCGAGACCCATCGCTGACAGGAATTCCTGCGCCTCTTCAGCGTCCAGTTGGCTGATCTCTTCCTCGATCTGCGCCGAAATCACCACATGGCTGTTGCCCTGTGCGGCGGCCATCTCTCCCACGGCGTTGGACATGGCGTTGCCGTCGGCCGCGTCCGCCTCGGACACGTTGCAGACGTAAAGCACGGGCTTTGTGGTCAGCAGTTGCAGCATGTCCCACGCCTTGCGGTCCTCGTCGTCGACCGACACGGTGCGGGCGGGTTTGCCCTCTTCCAGCGCGGCCAGGGCAACGCGCATCAGACGTTCCTGCTGCACCGCGTCCTTGTCACCGCCGCGCACCTTGCGGACGATGTTCTGAAGCCGCTTTTCGAGGCTCTCGATGTCCGCAAGCATCAGCTCGGTCTCGATGGTTTCGGCATCAGCGACAGGGTCGACCCGGCCGTCCACATGCACCACATCGCCGTCTTCGAAACAGCGCAGCACGTGGGCGATGGCGTCCACCTCGCGGATATTGGCAAGAAACTGGTTGCCCAGACCTTCGCCCTTGGACGCGCCTTTCACGAGGCCCGCGATGTCCACAAAGGTGATCCGTGTCGGGATGATCTGCTTGGACTTGGCGATCTCTGCCAGTTTGTCCAACCGCGCGTCAGGCACTGCAACGTCCCCAACATTGGGCTCGATCGTGCAGAACGGAAAGTTCGCCGCCTGCGCCGCTGCGGTCTTGGTGAGTGCGTTGAAAAGGGTCGATTTGCCTACATTCGGCAAACCCACGATTCCCACCTTGAAGCCCATGTCGATCTCTCCTGATCCTGCAGATTTGCGCCGCTTCTATGCGTTGACTGCGGGCGCTGCAAGACGGGTGAGATTGGGCATCATCTGGAACCAGAAGCGGTTGTTCAAAAGCACCGCCGCAACGGCCAACCCCAGCACCAGCCCAAGCCAGATGCCAGTCGCGCCCCAGTTCACGACAAATCCCAGAACCACGGCGGCGGGCAGGCCAACCCCGAAATAGGATACGGCGGCGAGAAGCATCGGCAAGCCAGCATCCTGCACGCCCCGCAACAGGCCAAGTGCCACAACCTGCGCGCCGTCCACCAGTTGGAAGATCGCGGCAAGGATCAGCAGGGTGATGCCCATGGCGATGATCTCGTCGCGTGCCGGGTCGTCGGGGTCGAGGAAGGCCGAGATCAGCGGTTCGGGAAGGGCCACAAACAGAACGATGGTCAGCGCCGCGATAAAGGCCGAGAGCGCTAGCGCGACGATCCCGCCCCGCGCCATATGCGGCCAATCCTTGCGCCCGAAGGCATTGCCCGCGCGCACGGTCGCGGCGTTGGACAGGCCCAGATGCAACATGAAGGTCATCGACGCCAGTTGCAGCGCGATCCCATGTGCGGCCAGCGGGATGGTCCCCAACCAGCCCATCATGATGGCCGAGGCGGCAAACAGACCGGTTTCCGAGAGGGAGGTCAGGCCGATGGGCACACCAAGCATGAAGACCTGGGAGAACATTTCATTGTCCGGCTTCCAAAGCCGCTGGAACAGGCTGTGTTCGGGCACGAAGACAACGATATAGACGACGATCACCAGCATCGAGAACACATGCGTGCTGAGCGACGCGATGGCGGCCCCTTCTAGCCCAAGTTCCGGAAAGCCAAAATTGCCGAAGATCAAAGCGTAGTTCGCCAGCGCGTTATACGGCACGGCCACTGCCGTGACCCAGAACACGACCTTGGTTTTCTCCAGCGCCGCAAGGTAGCTTTTGAGCACCATCGTCACCAGCGCAGGCAGCAGGCCAAAGGCCAGCACCCGCAGGTAGACCTGCGCTTCAGCAGCGATTGTAGGCAACTGACCCGTCAGCATAAGCAAGGCCTCGGACCACCACAGAAGCGGGAACATCACCACGCAGAACAGCGCCGACAGCCACAGACCCATGCGGGTCGCGCGTCGGACTTTCTGGTCGTCACCTTCGGCCGCATAGGAGGCCACCATCGGCATCACAGCCCATGCAAAGCCGCAACCGAAAAGGAAGATCGTAAAGAACAGCGTGTTGGCCAGCGTGACCGTCGCCAGCGACTCGGCCCCGTACCAGCCCACCATGATGGTGTCGGTCAGGCCAATGGCCATCTGTGCCATATGCCCGCCGACCAGAGGCACTCCCAAGACGAGAATGGCCCTGACATGGGCCGGGTATGACATCTGTGTTGTCTGCATGCCGGTCCGTTAGACCCGCCCTGTCACCCGAGCAAGCGTTTTGTCAGCTCAGACGGCACGCAACAGAAACTGTGCGGCCAAAATGGCAATGATCAACCCAGCGCCGGTTTCGATCACCCCGGCGATACGGGCTGTGTGCGGACCGTTTGCGAACCGCGCCAACGCCCCTTCGCGAAAGGTCACCGAACCGATTGCGGCGGCAAGTGTCACGCTGGCCGTCCCCAGACCCATTGCAAAGGTGCCTAGGATTCCGGCGAGGTGTATCCCCATGCTCACCGACAGGATCAGAAGGAACAGCGCCCCGGTGCAGGGACGCATGGCGATGGCGCCGATCAGGAACAGCGCATCCCGCAGCGAACGCACCTCTGCCGCCTGCTGAGGCGTCGGTCCATGAACATGCCCGCAAGAGTTGCAGGCGCCGTCATCGCCGGGATGGTGATGATGAACATGGTCCACATGTACCACTCCGGCACGCCAATTGGACCGGAGACGCCATGCGCCGCGCAGCGCCAGCCACGCGCCGATGCCGCAGATGGCCGCGTAGCTGAACGGCGCGAACCAGTCTTCGGCGGCGCCAATCAACTCTTGGCGGCCAAGGCCAAGGAACCAGACGCTGGCATAGACCACGGCAATGGCGGTGAGCGCCTGCGCAAGGCTCGACACAACGGCGAGCACCGACAAACGGATGAGCGCCACGCGCTGCGCGACACCGTAACCCGCGATCAGGATCTTGCCGTGACCCGGACCCACCGCATGGAAAAAGCCGTAGCCGAAGCAGACGGCCATCAGCGTAAACAACGCCCCCGGCTCGTTCGCCCGAAGAGCTCTGAGCCCCCGCGCCATTCCGCTTTGTGCGGCCCGCTGGCCTTCTGCGGCCCAGCGCTCCAGCATCTGCGCCCCGTCAAACGCCCAGAGCCAGACGGCAAGCGCAACGACGGCAACAGCAGCTAGTTGGAGGGCGGTGCGCATGACATCGTGACCGTATCAGCGAAATGAATGCCGACGCGCATTTCGTTGAAGATGTCCTCCATGGACCCGCCGTTCAGTTCCTTTTCGACAGCAGCCTGCGCAGCAGCCTGATCGGGGTCGGTGACAGTCGCGGTGCAACCAGGGTCGGTCAGGCTAACGCCTTGGGACACATCATACGACACGTAATAGGTCGGGTCGTATTGAAGGACCTCGATCGCCTCAACGGCAACCGGTGGGATGTCGCGGTAGTGCGTTGCGGTGATATAGCCGTCCTCGACCGCGATCCCTATTGGGCGCGGGCGCGGCATCTCGATCTTCTCGCCATTCGCATAAACGTAAAGATCACCTTCAAACCCTTCGGGCCATTCGATCAGATCGAAGCCGAAAAGCGTGTCCAGTTCGGCGTCGGTCAACGTACCGTCGCCGTCCGAGTCCAGCCCGTAATCTTCGAGGATGAGCAGCGTGAAGAAGTCGTCATAGGTCCAAGTGACCGTGACACCCGTGACCTCGCGATCATCGTTGATTTCAAACCGTAGGGCGGTTTCGACAAAAATATGCGGGTGCGCACCCAGAGGCGCGGCGATCAGACCAAATGCAAGGGCGCAGACAGCATGCTTCATGAACACCGGAGGTAAGACCCCCGGCGTCCCAAAGCAAGCACGTCCCTCAGAGAACGGCAGAGAATTGCGCAGCGCTCAGGCGCGCGTTTTGCGAGCGTCTGGATGCAGCGAAGTGCCCAGAATGTGATCCGAGCGATGGATCACATGCCCTGCCCCGCCAACAATCAGAGGATCGGGCGGCGTTGCAATGGAGTGGTCCTTGCCCGGATAGTCCAGCGTCGACAGGAAATGTTTCATGCAGTTCAGTCTGGCGCGCTTCTTGTCGTCGGATTTGACGATGGTCCACGGCGCATCGGCCGTGTCGGTGTAAAAGAACATCGCCTCTTTCGCCTCGGTGTAATCGTCCCACTTGTTGAGGCTCGCCTTGTCGATCGGCGACAGTTTCCACTGTTTCAAAGGGTCGGTTTCTCGGCTCGCAAAACGCTTGCGCTGTTCCTCTTGCGTAACCGAGAACCAGTATTTGTAAAGCCGGATCCCCGAGCGTGTCAGCATCCGCTCCAAGTCAGGGGTCTGACGCATGAATTCCAAGTATTCGCTGGGCTCGCAGAACCCCATCACTCGCTCGACCCCGGCGCGATTGTACCAGGAGCGGTCATACAAAACGATCTCGCCAGCAGTCGGAAGATGCTGGATATAGCGCTGGTAGTACCATTGCCCGCGCTCGACATCCGTTGGCTTGTTCAGCGCCACCACCCGGGCAGTCCGGGGGTTCAGATGTTCGGTGAACCGCTTGATCGTACCCCCTTTGCCCGCTGCATCGCGGCCTTCGAACAGCATGACGAATTTCTGCCCGGTGTCCTGTGCCCAAAGCTGCACCTTGAGCAATTCCGCCTGAAGCGCGGCTTTCTCGGCCTCATAGGCGCTGCGGCCAAGTTTTTCCGTGTAAGGGTACTCACCGGTTTCGAAGGCGCGCCGGACGTCTTCCGCCGTGGTGACCGCAGCAGAGGGCTCCGGCAGATCCTTCGGAATGCCGTTTGGCGGGCTCTTGGCGGCGATTGCAGGCTTGGTCGTTAACACATCGGCGGCGGTCATGCAGGGCTCCCTCTGGATGGTGGATTGCGTCGAGCCTAGCGGAAAGTGCAAAAGGTCTCCTTGACACGCATCAAAATCAGAGGCCTCTGCCCCATTGATTTTCCCGCCCGGTTCCGGCAATCGGTTGCGACCACGCATTGGAGACGACCATGACCCGTATCGACGCCAAATTCGCAGAGCTGCGCAAAGCAGGCAAAAAGGCCTTTGTGTCCTATGTGATGGCAGGCGATCCAGATTTCGACACCTCGCTCGAGCTGGTCAAGGGCTTGCCGGGCGCGGGTGTCGACATCATCGAACTGGGCCTGCCTTTTACCGATCCGATGGCCGATGGCAGCACAATCCAGCTTGCCGGTCAGCGCGCGCTTGAAGGTGGCATGACATTGGACCGCACGCTGGAGCTGGCGCGCAAATTCCGCGAAGGCGACGACACAACGCCCATCGTGATGATGGGTTATTACAACCCTATCTATTCGTGCGGTGTGGACACGTTTCTGGCGCAAGCCAAAGAGGCGGGCATCGACGGTTTGATCATCGTCGATCTGCCCCCCGAGGAAGACGACGAACTGTGTATTCCGGCACAGGCGGCGGGGCTGAACTTCATCCGTCTGGCAACCCCCACCACGGATGACAAGCGCCTGCCAAAGGTGCTGCAGAACACATCCGGCTTTGTCTATTACGTGTCGATCACCGGTATTACCGGCGCCGCCGAGGCGCAGGCCACTGATGTCGGGCCCGAGGTGGCACGGATCAAGTCGCAAACCGAGCTGCCCGTGATCGTGGGTTTCGGCATCAAGACCCCCGAGGCCTCTGAAGCGATTGCAAGTGTGGCCGATGGTTGTGTCGTTGGGTCTGCCATCGTGGCGGATCTGGCAGAAGGCAAACCGGTGAGCGACGTTCTGGCCTTCGTCAAATCTCTGGCTGATGGCGCGCATCGCGCCTGAACGGATGGCAGAGGAGTCGGCGGCAGACACGCTCTACGCAGCGTTTCACGGCAACACACAGGTGCCGCCGCTAACCACGTCGATGCCTGATCTGACGCTGGATGAGGGCTATCGCATCGCCGCTGCAATTCACGCGCGCCGTCTCGCGAATGGAGATCGGGTGGCCGGTCGCAAGATCGGCTTCACCAATCGGTCGATCTGGCCCATCTACAATGTCGACGCGCCGGTCTGGGGTTGGATGTACGATCACGGCGTACAGGACATTCCCGGTGATGGCGCGATTCCCCTGCCCGCCCTGCCGGAGCCGCGGATCGAACCCGAGATTGTGTTCGGCTTCAAAGCCGCTCCAAGCCCTGATATGGACCTGACCGCACTCGCAGGCTGCGTGGACTGGGTGGCGCATGGGTTTGAGATCGTCACATCGCTCTATCCCGGCTGGCGCTTCACCGCGCCCGACAGCGTTGCCGCAATGGCAATGCATGGTGCGCTTTGGGTTGGACCACGACTTGCGCCGACGCCCGAACGACTGGAAGCCCTGACCACCTGCGGGATTACCCTCAGCGGCCCGAACGAGACGCTTGTGGGTCACGGTGTCGATGTTCTGGGCGGTCCATTGGTCGCTCTGCAATATCTGGTCGGTCAGATCGAGCGAATGCCCGATGCCGGGCCGATCCAACCGGGCGAAGTGGTCACCACCGGCACTTTGACCGATGCGCGCCCGATTGCGCCAGGGCAGACCTGGACGACCAAGTTCGACACAGCTCTGGTGCCCGGTCTGTCAGTACGCTTCACCTGAGACGCCGCCCCGCCAAATCGCCATGCCCAATATGTCAGCCAGCAGTCTGGAGTGCGCGGCGAAAATGCCACGTTGCGCGAACCGGGGCACATTGGTAAAGAAAACTAACCAATATACCGGAAAGGCCGACTCATGTCCGTGATCACCGAAATCGAAGACCTCCGCCGCATCTACAAACGCCGCGTGCCCAAGATGTTCTTCGACTACACGGAATCAGGCAGCTGGACCGAACAGACCTTCCGCGAGAATTCATCGGATTTCGACAAGATCTACCTGCGCCAGCGCGTCGCCATCGACATGGAGGGCCGCAAGACAGCATCGCAAATGATCGGTCAGGATGTGTCGATGCCCGTGGCCCTTGCCCCGGTCGGGTTGACCGGCATGCAGCATTTCGACGGGGAGATCAAAGCGGCCAAGGCGGCGGAAAAATTCGGCGTCCCCTACAGCCTCTCCACCATGTCGATCTGTTCGATCGAGGATGTGGCTGCGAACACGTCCAAGCCATTCTGGATGCAGGTCTACACCCTCAAGGATGACGATTTCATGCAGCGCCTGTTCGACCGGGCAAAAGAGGCCAAATGCTCGGCGGCGATCATCACGGTCGATCTGCAGCTGCTGGGGCAGCGTCACAAGGACCTCAAGAACGGGCTCTCTGCGCCACCCAAACTCACCCCGGCCTCGGTCGCCAACATGATGACAAAGGTACAGTGGGGCCTTGGCATGCTGTCCACCAAGCGGCGGTTCTTCGGCAATATCGTCGGCCACGCAAAAGGGGTCAAAGACCCGTCCTCGCTGTCGTCCTGGACCGCTCAGGCGTTCGACCAGTCGCTCAACTGGGACCGCATCCGCGAATTCCGCAAGATGTGGGATGGCCCGCTGATCATCAAAGGCATCATGGATCCGCGCGACGCACTGGAGGCGCTGAATGTAGGCGCGGACGCCATCATCGTCTCGAACCACGGGGGGCGGCAGCTTGATGGTGCGCTGTCGTCGATCCGTGCTTTGGGACCGATCCTGGACGCTGTGGGCGACAAGATCGAGGTGCATATCGACAGTGGTATCCGCTCTGGCCAGGACGTGCTCAAGGCGCTGGCGATGGGGGCCAAGGGTACCTATATCGGCCGCGCTTATGTCTACGGACTGGGCGCAAACGGGCAGCAGGGCGTCACAGACGCGCTCAATGTGATTCACAAGGAACTTGAGGCGTCGATGGGGCTGTGCGGGCGCACCGATGTCAACGCGCTCGACCGCGACATCCTGATGATCCCGAAAGGCTTTTCTGGCGATTGGGAAGAGTGACGCCACGCCTCAATGTCATCCTCGGGCCCGAGCCGAGGATCTTTGCTATCTGCGATCCTCGCGTCTTTG
>QCWH01000005.1:17935-41866 GCA_003149565.1 Marivita sp. XM-24bin2
TTACGGCCTGACACCCACCCCTGTCCGGCGTGACAGCAGAGGCACAAGCACCAATGGCACCACGAAGAGGGTTACTCCAATGACCAGAAACGACGTTGACAGCCCGAACCCTTCGGACAGAAACCCCATCATCGGCGGCCCGATAAAGAACCCCGCATACCCCACCACCGAGATGCGCGAAATTGCGTGGCTGCGGTAGCGGTTCGGCACCATCCGGCCGATCCAGGCGTAGGCCATCGGTGCCATGACCGACACGCCAAGCCCCAATATCGAAAATCCAAGATAGGCAATGCTCAGCGACGGCGCGGTGGCGGCGATGCTGGCGCCGACCCCCGCCGTGATCGCAGCCCAGCGGATCACGACCTTTTCCGACACACGATTGGCCACAACCTGCCCCGCCAGCCGTCCCACCGCCATTGTCACGCCGAGCAGCGCCGGGCCAAGCGCGCCCTGTGCGGCGCCAGCTGCGAGATTGCGCTCAAGATGCAAAGCAGACCAGCCTTCGGTGGCCTGTTCCGACATGAAGGCGATCAGGATGATCATCCCACCAGGCAAGAGCAGCGTCCAGGGCAGCGGGGCCACCTCAATCCCGTCGGCCTCGTGCTCTGCATCGGCTATGGGGGCGGCAAAGGCCTGCAGCATCAGCGCTCCGATCAGAAGGCCGCTTCCCGTAAGAACTGCCGCGGGACCGAATCCCAATTCGCGGGCCAGCCCGGTTCCCATCGCGCAGACTGCATAGGCCACCGAAAACACCGCGTGATTGAGGTTCATCAGGCTACGCCCCACCTGCGCCTCGAGCGCACTCACCCGAGCATTCATGGCAACGTCAAGCGTGCCCGAGGTCACGGTCACGCCGAGCATGGCCAGCGTGAAGGTCACTCCCGTCACCATATGTCCGGGAAGCAGCGTCGCCATTGCCAGAAGCGCGGTCAAAACCCCCAAAGCGCGTGTCCCCAAAGCGCGCTCGGCCAGAGGCGCGAGCCACATTGCCATCACCGCGCCAATAGAGGTGATCAACAAAGCAAGACCAAACTGCCCGTCCGACAACCCGACCTGCGGCTTCAAAACAGGCACAAGGGCCGCGAAACTGCCCCAAAAGACACCCACTGCGGCAAAGCTGGCCGCCGGTCCCCGGCTGATATAAAGGTCACGCAAAAGGCTCATAACGCTGCCAGTGCCACGCTCTGCGACATCGGTCCAGCCCGGAAATAGCAGACGCGCGACAGAATCTGGCCGCTTGGCTCTTGCCCTGCGTGAAAATCCGGTCTATCGCGCAGCCTTCATGCGGGGTGACAGCCTTGGAGGCACCCTGCCCTTACAAATTGGAGATATATCATGGCTGGTGAGATTCCTGATCTCGTAGCTCTGGAACGGACGGGGACAGGCAAGGGCGCCGCTCGTCAGGCACGCCGCGACGGCATGGTTCCGGGCATTGTTTTTGGTGGCGATAAAGAGCCGCTGGCAATCAACCTTCCGTTCAACGAACTGCTGGCGCGCCTCAAGAAGGGCCGCTTCAAGTCCACTCTGTTCAACCTCAAGGTTGACGGTCAGGAAGACGTCCGCGTGATCTGCCGCGACGTGCAGCGCGACGTGGTCAAGGACCTGCCGACGCATGTTGATTTCATGCGCCTGCGCCGCACCTCGAAGATCAACCTCTTCATCCCGGTTGAATTCATCAACGAAGGCGCAGCACCCGGCCTCAAGAAGGGTGGCGTTCTGACCGTTGTGCGTCCGGAAGTCGAACTGGTTGTGACCGCAGGTGACATCCCCGAGAAACTGACCGTTGATCTGAGCGGTCTGAACATCGGCGACACCGTCACCATTTCAAACATCACGCTGCCGCAAGGCACCAAGCCGACAATCGACCGCGACTTCGTGATCGCCAACATCTCGGCTCCGTCGGGTCTGCGGGCTTCGGAAGCCGAAGACGAGGCGGATGCGGACGAAGTGCCGGCGACAGAGCAATCCGACGACTGATCTTACACGACCTTCTCGGGTCAATCGGCCTCGCCCAGCACGGGCGGGGCCGTTTTCGTTTTGAGAACGCAGGACTGCCATCGTCCCGGCATTCGAGTGGCAGATAGACGTGAGCAACGCATTTTCAGGGTCACCGGACAGAGATGGCCCCAGTCGTGAAATCTTGCCTCATGCACAGCTATTGGACATACCCGTTTGTATCGGCAAGACTGTGCTATCCTCTTCGCGGAACAGGGAGGCTCTGATGACAGACGCACAGGCCATATCAGATCACTGGGGCACGGGAGACGTTTACGCGCGGATCCTTGAAACGATGAAGTTGGCAGGGATTGATCCAAAGACGGTCACCGTCGAACAACTCGCACCGGTAGACCATTTTCATGCACGAGGTTTTCCGGCGACGGTTGAGCTCGCTGACGCCCTGCCGATCAAGGAAGGTGACAGGCTCATCGATATCGGGTGTGGGATTGGCGGCCCTGCAAGGTATTTTGCGAAACGCTTCAACTGTCATGTGGACGGCATCGACATCACGGCGCCTTTTGTGGATGCCGCCAACAAGCTTAGCGCACTTGTCGGGCTGGAAGCTCTGGTCGCGTGCAGACACGGCGATGGGCAGAACCTTCCTTTTCCCGACGCAACTTTCGATGGCGGCTACGCGCAGCATGTCACCATGAACGTGCCGGACCGAAACCTTTTCTTCCAAGAAGCTTTCCGCGTACTGAAGCCCGGTGCCTTTTTTGCCCTGACAGAGCACGGGCTCGGAGAGGTTGGCGCACCCCACCATCCGGTGCCTTGGTCTCAAGATGGAAGCGGCGCTTTCCTGATGCGACCAGCAGATACGATTGCCGCCTTGCAAGATACGGGCTTCACACGCATCAACGTAACAGAAACTGGCGAGAAGTATCTACAGGGCTATGAACGAGCGATTGAGCTTGCCAAGACAGGCGACATGCCCGTGTTCGGCTCTCACATTTTGTTGGGCAAACTGGCCCCGCAAATCGTGCAAAATGCCGCGCGCAACATTGAAGAGCGAAGAACGCAGCCCATCCAGGTGGTATGCTTCAAACGCGGGTAGACTGGGTCAGGCAGGAATTACCTTCGGCGCGCGGGCGGAAGCTGCGTCACTGACGAAGGCCGCACCTTCGACATCTTGTCCACAGAGCGTGTTGCCGGCGATGGTGACGCGGCGCGACAGAGGCTCGCCCTCATAGGCCGTGGCGTGGATCACCGAAGCAAGGCGGGCAAAGCCAAGGCGCTGCCCCCACGATCGACTTTGCCAATGGCCTGGGTAGGTGAGGCCACGGATACACTGATCGAGGTCGATGTGGACGATGACGGCGCATTTCGGCTACAAATCCGACTGGATTTTCGAAACCGCCCGGCGCAACGCGAAATCCTGCGACTGATCTGGCATTCAAGGGCTAAATGTCATTGAACTGACATGCAGATCAGAGACACCGCCCGTCATGCCACCGACCCTTGCCCAGATCTTCGCCGTGTTCCTGAAAATCGGGCTTCTCTCCTTTGGCGGTCCGGCGGCGCAGATCGCGTTGATGCACCGGATGCTGGTGGATGAGCGAAATTGGCTGACGGAAAAGCAGTTTCTCAATGCGCTCAGCTTTTGCATGCTCTTGCCCGGGCCGGAGGCGATGCAGCTTGCCACCTATGCGGGCTGGAGGTTGCACGGCGTTTTGGGTGGGCTGATCGCAGGGCTGCTGTTCGTGTTGCCGGGGGCGGCGGTGATCTTTGCGCTGGCGCTGCTTTACGTGACCTATGGCGACCTGCCACTGGTGGGCACTTTGTTCCTTGGCGTGCAGGCGGTGGCGGTGGTGATCGTGGTCGAAGCGCTGCTCAAGGTGTCGAAGCGGGCGCTGCAGGGGGTCGCGCATTGGGTTCTGGCAGGCCTTGCCTTTGTTGCGATCTTTTTTTTCGCGGTGCCGTTTCCGGTGATCGTTCTGGCGGCTGGGCTGTATGGCGCGTTGATGGTTTCAAACACGGTTGCGACCCCGGCCCTGCCCGTCGCTGTGTCTGCTGGCAGAAGCCTGAGCACCATTGTGATCGGACTTGCGGTCTGGGGACTGCCCGTGCTGGCGGTGGACCTGTTGTTCAACGGAACCATCCTGACAGAAATCGCTCTTTTCTTTTCCAAGCTTGCGGTTGTCACCTTTGGCGGAGCCTACGCGGTGCTGGCATACATGGCGCAGGACGTGGTGGTGCAGTACGGCTGGCTCACCGCGACCGAAATGATGGACGGTCTGGGGCTGGCGGAAACCACGCCCGGCCCGTTGATCCTTGTCACGCAGTTCGTCGGCACCTTGGCCGCGTTCCGCGAAGGCGGCTATGCGCTGGCCATCGCGGGCGGCGCGATGACGCTTTGGGTGACCTTCGTGCCCTGTTTTTTGTGGATCTTTGTCGGTGCGCCTTACATCGACTGGATTTCCGCCCAGCCGCGCCTGAACGGTGCCCTGCGTGCCATCACGGCGGCGGTGGTTGGCGTGATCCTGAACCTGTCGCTTTGGTTCGCGCTGCATGTGCTCTTTGGCACGGTAACCGAGGTACAGGTCGGCGTGCTACGCCTCTGGCAGCCGAACATCGCATCGTTCAATTGGCAAGCCATCGCCCTAATAGGGCTGTCAGCGGTGCTGCTCCTGCGCGTGCATCTGGCGATTGGCTGGGTTCTGGGCATTTCCGCCGCGGCTGCGCTGGTGCTGGCGCAGATCTGACGCTTGGGCTTTTGCCCTTGGCCCCGGTTTCGCCTACAGAAGGGCAAAGGCGAAGCGCTTGGAGGCACGGGCAGCGATGAAACTCTTTGTGGGACTGGGCAATCCGGGGTCGGGCTATGCTAGGAACCGGCACAATATCGGCTTTATGGCGATGGACCAGATCGCGTCGGACCACGGGTTCGGCCCGTGGAAATCCAAGTTTCAGGGCGAATTGACCGAGGGGCGACTGGGCAGCGACAAGGTGCTGCTATTGAAACCCGGCACCTTTATGAACCGTTCGGGCCAATCCGTGCAGGCAGCGATGCAGTTCTACAAGCTGGAGCCCGCGGACGTGGTGGTGTTCCATGACGAACTGGACCTTGCCCCAGGTAAATGCCGCGTCAAACAGGGGGGCGGTCATGCCGGGCATAACGGGTTGCGGTCGATCCACGGGCATATCGGTGAAGCCTATGGGCGGGTGCGGTTGGGCATCGGGCATCCGGGCCACAAGGACAAGGTGGCCGGATACGTGCTTCATGATTTCGCCAAGGCCGACGAGGACTGGCTCGACGACCTGCTGCGCGGCATCTCGGATGGGGCGGCGCATCTGGCCGATGGCGACACCGGCAAGTTCATGAACGCGGTGGCGTTGCGCGTGGCGCCACCAAGGTCCTCGAAAACGCCAGCGAAGGCGGAAAAGGCGGATGTGCCGAAACCGGCTCCGAAACCCGACGCAGACCCAGAGCCCGACACCCGCAACCCCCTGCAAAAGCTTGTAGATCGCTTCCGGTGATCCTATCGGACGCTTTGCACGATCAGGCCGGGCATTGCGCGGCGCTCGGGTCGCCTTTCATGGCGCGCATGCTGCACCTTTTGGCGGAAGTCTGGCCGGACGGGTCGGCATTGGATGCTGCGGTACGCGCGTTTGAGGGAGACATCGGTCCCAAAGGCCATTCCCTGCCCCTGCGCTTGGCCTCCGGCCTGCATGCGCTCGTGCTGACTGGGCGCGACGGCGACCTAATCGCCGCCTACCCTCCGAACAACGTGTCGGATGATGCATTGAAATCAGCTCTGACCGGCGCGCTGGCGCGGCATCAGGACTTTATACTCGACTGGATCACCTCAGCGCCTCAAACCAATGAGGTCCGGCGGTCAGCAGTTCTGATCGCGGGGACGCATGCGTTGACGCATCGAACAGAAGCAACGTCGTTGCGCCTGTCAGAGCTGGGTGCCAGTGCCGGGTTGAACCTGATGTTCGACTGCTACGCCTTGAACGCGGCAGACACCCGGCTGGGGCCGGAGGACGCGGCACTGACCCTGTCGCCGGATTGGGCCGGACCCACCCCGCAGGCTGCGCCCTTCACCGTAAGCGAACGGCGCGGTGTGGACCTTAACCCGCTTGATCCGCACACCTCCGATCACGCGTTGCGCCTGCGCGCCTATCTCTGGGCGGATCAGGAACACCGGCTGAGGCTCACCAACGCGGCGATTCGGGCCAATGCGGCAGAGGTCGATAAGGGCGATGCGGTGGACTGGCTGGAACAGCGACTGGCCGACGCCCCGGCAGGCCAGATGCACCTGATCTATCACACCATCGCCTGGCAGTATTTCCCAATCAAGCGTCAAACCACCGGAACCGCACTGATTGAAGCGGCGGGTGCACAAGCCACCGCAGACAGACCGCTGGCGTGGCTGCGCATGGAGGCTGACGGAGAGACAAGGGGCGCGTCGGTCACGGCACGGCTTTGGCCCGGTGATCATCACATCCTGCTGGGGCGTGCAGATTTTCACGGGCGCTGGGTGGATTGGGCAGACAATCCAACCTAGGTTTTTATAGAAACCACCGCAAAGCAGGAGGCCCCGATGGAACCCGAAGACGCAATCAATGTGCTAGACGGCCCACTGCAAAGCTGCTCAACCGATCCTCTTACCGGGTTCTTCCGCGACGGCCATTGCAACACCTGCGCAGCCGACCAGGGGAGCCATACGGTTTGCGCCGTGATGACGGCTGAATTCCTGGCCTACTCGAAATATGTCGGCAACGATCTGAGTACACCCATGCCGCAGTATCGCTTTCCGGGTCTTAAGCCCGGAGATCACTGGTGCCTCTGCGCCTCACGGTTCCTGCAGGCGCATGACGAAGGGTGTGCGCCGATGGTCAATCTCGCAGCAACGCATAAGCGGGCGCTCGACATCGTGCCCATGCGGGTGCTGGAGCAATACGACATCAACGCCTCGGACACTTGATCCGCGTCGCGCTCAGGACGCCTTGTCGATCATTTTCGGTGTCTGAGGTGGTGGAAGATCCGCGATGGGATCACTCATCAATTCGTCGATGAAGAGGCTCAGAAGTTGCGGGCGCCCTGACACTCCGGCCTTGCGATAGATCGCGTTTGTCTGTGCTTTGACCGTGCCTTCCGAAGTGCTACGCAGTCCGGCAATGTCGGCGGTGCTCAGCCCCTTGATCGAAAACAGCGCCACGTCTTTCTCCGCAGGCGTCAATTCCCATTCGGCGAAGCGTTCATGAAGAACATCCATGAACGCGCCGGATGCCAGGCGGAGGCTTTCCTCTGCCGCGCGCTGCCGCCTGATGGAGCGCAGCATGAGCGTGGCGCTGACGACCATTCCCAGGATCAGACCGATCACGGCGCCCACCTGCGCCAATTCGTAATACACCCAGGCGATGGGTGAGGTCTTGATGCCGAGAATGCTTCCCAGAATGTCCCACAACAGGAAAAGGCCGCTGGCCAGTTGCAGCGCCAAGAGAGGAAGCAGGACCACCCAAATTTTCACCGGACCGTCGAAGCTCCGGTCAGCACATGATCACTGGTCATCATCATCGTCGCTGTCATCTCCTCCGCCGCCGCCGCCGCCGTCGTCGTCACCGTTATTGTCGTCATCGTCGCGCTCATCGTTATCGTCGTCATTTTCATCACGATTATCGTCGCGACCGCCGTTACCGCTGCCGCTGTTATCCCGGTCATCGTCCTGGTCGTCTTCATCCCGGTCCTCATCAGACGAGTCGTTCCGACCTGACGATCGATCATCCCGATCATCGTCATCATCGGACCGGTCCAGATAATCGCGCAGGATCGCGCCGGTGGACGGGTTTAGTATGATCTCGCGCCGCCCCCTTGGCCCGGTGGCCACAATCCGCGTGCGCCCGAGGAAGGTGCTCCCCAGTGTGATCCGCCGGTAGCCCTGACGTTTGAGCTGGTCGATCACCTGGTCTTCTGCGGTTTGTGCAAACGCAGTGGCGGGCAGCACGACCGATGCCAGCAATCCGGTGATGATCTGTCTTCGTTGCATTTGCATTCTCCACAAGGGCCCCTGCTGACACGCAGGAGCCCTCGACTGCTCAGGCCTCGGGGCCTTTAGTCATCGTCTTCGTCGTCGCTGTCATCGTCGTCTTCGTCGTCGCTGTCGTCGTCATCATCATGGTCGTGATCGTCGTCATAATCACTGTCGTCATCATCATGATCGCGATCCCGGTCATTGTCGCCATTATCATCATGTCCGTCACTGGGATCATCGTCGTCGTCACGGCCCCCGCGACGATCATCGTCGTCGTCTTCATCACGGCCGCCACCGCGGTCATCATCGTCATCATCCGAGCGATCACGCTCGACAAAGTCACGGTCGCGGTCCCGAATTTCAACCCCCGGACGGGTGTCGTCATCAGAGTCGACCCGTTCGATCTCTTGCTTGAGAATGTTGCCAGTCGCGCGGTCATAAACCACTTCGAGCTTTTGTATGCCGCGGATTGCCTCGACCTTGATCTGAGCAACACCATTGTCGATTTCAATGCGCTCGAAGCCCTGACCCGTCAGATCATTGATGATCTGGTCGGTGGCAGATTGGGCAAATGTCATCGTCCCTGCGAAGGTCACGATCACGGCGGAAATCAATTTTTTTCTCATGGGTTCAGTCCTTTTATGGCAGAAGGCCTGCGCTTCAGCAGGTATGCCGAACCTGACCGCGTCGGTCGCCAAGGGACATTTGCAGATGGTTTAGCCCGCGGTCCATAAACCCCGGCCACATGTGCCTAAACCCAGGTTTACGCGGGCCCTTGGGGGTGTTGCGGGAAAAAGAAAACCCCTCGCGCCTACAGCACGAGGGGTCTTGGTTTTGGTTTAGACCACAAGTTTATGCGACAGGCGTTCAGCCCATGTCGAATCCAAGATGTTTGGCGACCGTAAAGATATCCTTGTCGCCGCGCCCGCACATGTTCATGCAGATAATGTGGTCCTTGGGAAGCTCCGGCGCGATCTTCATAACATGCGCCAGCGCATGGCTGGGCTCCAGCGCCGGAATAATGCCTTCCATCTCGCAGCAGAGCTGGAACGCTTCGAGCGCTTCTTTGTCGGTGATCGACACATATTGCGCGCGTCCAATGTCGTGCAGCCAAGCATGTTCCGGCCCGATACCCGGATAATCGAGACCGGCGGAGATGCTGAAGCCTTCGAGGATTTGCCCGTCTTCGTCCTGCAAGAGATAGGTGCGATTGCCATGCAGAACGCCGGGACGCCCGCCGGTAAGCGAAGCGCAGTGCTCCATCTTCTCGTTCACGCCCTTGCCGCCTGCTTCGACGCCGATGATATTGACGTCCTTATCATCGAGGAACGGGTAGAAGAGACCCATCGCGTTCGAACCACCGCCGATGGCGGCGATGATGGTGTCCGGCAGACGGCCTTCGGCCTCGTGCATCTGCTCTTTGGCTTCCTTGCCGATGATCGCCTGGAAATCGCGGACCATGGCAGGGTATGGGTGCGGCCCGGCCACGGTGCCGATGCAATAGAACGTGTCGCGCACATTGGTCACCCAGTCGCGCAGCGCGTCGTTCATCGCGTCCTTGAGCGTGCCGCGTCCGGAGGTCACCGGGATCACCTCGGCGCCAAGAAGTTTCATGCGGAAGACGTTGGGCTGCTGACGTTCGACGTCATGCGCGCCCATGTAGACGACGCATTTCAGTCCGAATTTGGCGCAGACGGTGGCGGTGGCCACGCCGTGCTGTCCCGCGCCGGTTTCCGCGATGATGCGGGTCTTGCCCATGCGGCGGGCGAGGATGATCTGGCCCAGCACATTGTTGATCTTGTGCGCGCCGGTGTGGTTCAGCTCGTCGCGCTTCATGTAGACTTTTGCGCCGCCCAGACGCTCGGTCATCCGTTCGGCGTAATAGAGCGGCGACGGCCGGCCGACATAGTGCTTCCAGAGGAAATCCATCTCGGCCCAGAAGCTCTCATCGGTCTTGGCGCGCTCGTACTGCTCTTCCAGCTCGAGAATGAGCGGCATCAGCGTTTCCGAGACGAACCGTCCGCCGAAGATACCGAACCGGCCCTTTTCGTCAGGACCGGTCATGAAGCTGTTGAATAAATCGTTCATCGCGCGCCTCTTTTGTCGAACGGGACACAGGTAGCGGGGTGCTGCGGGATGAGCAAGGGCAAGCGCCTTCGAATGCGCTTGGAACCGCGTTTCGAAACGCGGTTTTCAAGCCAATTCGAATTGGCTTGGGCCAAGCGATTTCGAAATCGCTTTCACCGGACCCGCCGGATTGGAAGATCGTTGCAGAACACGACATAGTGGCGACCGTTACGGACGGCCTGAAACCCGCGCCTGTGCACCTCGGCGATGAACGCATCATATCCGACAAGCCGTTCGACATCCCTGATCTGGCGTTTCACCACACCGCCTTTCTGCGCTTCGCCAGAAGACAGCATCTGGGTCAGCCAGAGTTCGGGCGTCAGGTGATCGGGTAACTGTGTCATCCTTGCGTTTTGCACGATCAGGGTAAAAAGACCGTTAACCAGCCACAGAGCTTTCGAGCGCCGGGTATCGCGCCGCGAGTGTGGCGCCGCGTGTCACGAAGGATACGAGGAGGGCAATCCACAGACCGTGATTGCCAAAGGTCGGAACCAGCGCATAGGCGGTACCGCCATAGACCAGCGTTGACAGCGCCATCATGTTGCGCATGTCAGCCGTGCGTGTGGCCCCGATGAAGACGCCATCAAGCATGAAGGACGCAAGCGCAAGCACCGGCGCGCAGACCATCCACGGGAGATAGGTGGCCGCTGCCGCCTGAACCCCGGCGTTCTTGGCCATGATCGCGACAATGTCATTGCCAAAGGTCCAGAAGCCGACCGCCAACAGAATCGAGGCCGCCAGCCCCCAAAGGCTCGCCACCCAGACCGAGCGGCGCAGCAGCGGCAGGGCCCGCGCGCCCACGGCCTGACCAACCAGCGCCTCGGCAGAAAAGGCAAAGCCGTCGAGCGCGTAGGCGGTGATGCTCAGAAATTGCAGCAGAACCTGATTTGCCGCGAGCGTCACATCACCAAAATCGGCGGCAAGAAAGAGAAAGGACAGGAAGATCACCTGAAGCAGCAGCGACCGGATCAGGATGTCGGAATTGACCTGCGCCATGCGCCGCAGCTTGACCCGGTCAAAGACCCGCGCCCAATCGCACCAGTCCGGTACGCGGAACGCGCTGCGGCAGAGAAAGAGGCCCATCGCCAGTCCACTCCACTCGGACAGGAAGGTGGCAAAGGCGACGCCATTCACGCCCCAACCCAGGCCCAGCACGAACCACAGGTTCAAAGCCACATTAAAACCGTTCATCCAGACCTGCAGCACCAGCACCGCGCGGGTGCGTTCCTGGGCGATGAGCCAGCCGGTTATGCCCAAGACGGCGATCGCGGCGGGGGCAGACCAGATACGGATCTGCAAGTAGCCGCGCGCCAGCGCCTCAACCTCGTCACTGGCGGGAGACAGGCGGAAGGCCGTCCAAAGGATCGGTACTTGCAGAAGGATGATCAGCGCGCCACCGACAAACCCGATCATCAGGACGCGCGTCAGGAGTGCCGCCACCTCGGCCCGGTTGCCCTGCCCCAATGCCTGCGCCGCCAGACCCGTGGTGCCCATCCGCAGAAAGCCGAAAATCCAGTAGATTGCCGACAGCACGACGGCACCGATGCCAACAGCACCGATGGGTGCCGCCTCGCCCATCTGGCCAACCACGCCCGTATCCACCGCGCCCAGGATGGGAATGGTGACATTGGACAGAACAATCGGCAGCGCGATCTTGAGAACGCGCCGGTTGGTGATGTCCTGCGGCCTCGCCGCGGTCTCAGTCATTGGATTGGTCAGGCCTCGGCATCAGGAAATGCGCGGTCGCCTGCGCAAAAGGCCGGTTCTTGTTGTCCTGCCACGCTTCGGCCTGCACAGAAGCATAGCGGCGGCCCGCACGGGTGATCGTGGCACGCGCATAAGCGTCGCGCGGCAGACCAGAGCGGAGATAATCCACAGTGAAGTCAATGGTCTTGGGCAGGCGCGGCAAGTTGCCGGCGGCCATTGCCTCGACATCCAAGGCTCCGCTTTCGAAATCTTCCCATATATACGACCAGCTGAGTGAAATCACGGCGGTGACTTCAAGGAACGCAGCCGTGACGCCGCCGTGAATGGCTGGCAACATCGGATTTCCGATCAGCTTTTCATCATAGGACAAGACACCGGTCAGTTCGTCTCCACGACGATCAAAGCTGATGCCCATGAAGGTGATGTAGGGAACGCCGCTGACCAAGGCGTCAAGCGCGGCATCGCGGCGCTGTTTGACGATCTGAACGGGTTCGGGGGTCTTGCGCGCCATCTCAGCGGCCCTCCACGGTAAACGCACCGGTCGCGGTGGCCACGGGACGGTTGGTGTCTTCGTCGCAAGCCGTGGCACGTACAAAGGCGACCGAGCGCGTGATATGATAGACCTCTGCCCGCGCCGTAATGGCCTGCCCCGGTGTGGCTGCACGCATGTAGTCGATGCGGAGATCGATAGTGGCTGTACCGGCAGGCGCGTCTGGATGGCACATGACAGCAGCGCCGCCACATGTATCCATCAGCGCAGACACCGCACCACCATGAATGACCCCGGTCTTCGGATCGCCGATGAACCGTTCGTCATAGGGCATGATGATTTCGGCGAGCCCGTCGCCAATGGACAGGATCTGCATGCCCAGCGCCTTTGCATGGGGAATCAATTCGATGAACTGGCGGGCTATCTTGGCTTTGTCGGCGCTCATTCTGTGTTCCTCAATCTCTGCCCTAGCCATACGCCGGACTTGGCCCGAGGGCCAGACACCGTCGCCTTGCGGGTGCAATGCTGCTCTATTGCCGATTGAATCCGAAGAAACTATGGTTTCCCCGAGGTGAGGAGGGAGTTTGATGGCCGAGCAAAAACTCAGCTTTAAAGAGATGTGCGCCAAGTTCGACGTAACGCCGCGAACGCTGAGATATTACGAGTATATTGAACTCCTTCAGCCGGAACGGGATGGCAGGTCGCGCTGGTACGGGCCGAAAGAAGTGGCCCGTATGACGCTGATCCTGCGCGGGCGCAAATTCGGATTTCAACTCGAAGACATCCGACAGTGGCTTTTGATCTACGAACACGAAGGAACCGAGGCACAGATGCGGGCCTGGATCGAGCTTGCCGACCGCCAGCTGGGAGAGCTGGACGAGCAACGCAAACAACTCGACGAAGCCATCTCAGAGTTGCAGAAGCTGCGCGATGAGACGGCCGCGAGTTTGCCGGACTGATCCGCTTCACACTGCACGCGCCCCGTGATGGCCCGCTCCGACGCGAGTCGCCGCGCGCCGAGCCTGCCAATCCAGGTCAGGAATTCCTGACCCTGCCGCGGAGCGGACCTCAAAGCGCTTTGAAAGAATATTTCCACAAAACGCGGGTGACGTTACCTGATCTTACGTCAACCAAAAAGTGACGTGGCGTCTGAGTTACGTCAACGTAAATTCCCATTGTAAGTACGGACCAACCTTCGCATGTCGCTGTCGTAACCGGCACCGAACAAGGATGATGACGATGACCGACGACCACATCATGACGATCAGGGAAATGTGCGACGCGTTCGACGTGACGCCGCGCACCTTGCGGTTTTACGAAGCCAAGGAACTGCTGTTCCCGATCCGCGAAGGCCAGAAGCGCCTGTTCACCAAGCGCGACCGCGCGCGCCTCAAGCTGATCCTGCGCGGCAAGCGCTTTGGTTTCAGCCTCGAAGAGATCCGCCAACTGCTGGATCTCTACCATATGGGTGACCAGCAGCAGACACAGTTGGCCCGGACCTATGAGATCGCACAACAGCGCCTGTCTGACATGGAAGCGCAACGTGACGAGCTTAATCAGGCCATCGACGAACTCAAGGAACAGATGCGTTGGGGCGAGAAGATGCTTGCCTCGATGGATCAGAACAAACGCGCGGCTGAATAAGTCGCATCGGTTTAGGGAGACCCGCAATGCCTAGCTATATCGCACCCGTGAAAGACATGCAATTCATTCTGCACGACGTTCTGAACGCCTCGGAACAGGACATCCCCGGCTACGAAGAGCTGGACCGCGACTTTACCGGGGCCGTGATCGAGGAAGCGGGCAAGCTGGCCTCCGAAGTGCTGATGCCGCTCAACGCGGTCGGCGACCAGCAGGGCTGCGTTTTGGAAAATGGCGTGGTGCGGACACCAGAGGGCTTCAAAGAAGCGTTCAACCAGATGCGTGACGGCGGCTGGACCGCGCTCGACTGCGATCCGGAATATGGCGGTCAGGGTCTTCCCTACCTGATGCACACTGCGGCACAGGAACCTTTCGTGTCGTCGAACATGGCCTTCAACATGTATCAGGGTCTGACCCACGGGGCCTATTCGGCAATCTATTTCCACGGCTCGGATGAGCAGAAGCAGACCTATCTGCCCAAGATGACCACCTGCGAATGGACCGGCACAATGAACCTGACCGAACCGCATTGCGGCACGGATCTGGGCCTGATGCGCACCAAGGCGGTTCCGCAGGACGATGGTACCTACAAAGTGACCGGCCAGAAGATCTTCATCTCCGCCGGCGATCACGACATGGCCGAGAACATCATCCACCTCGTTCTGGCGAAGATCCCCGGCGGCCCCGAAGGCATCAAGGGCGTGTCGCTCTTCATCGTGCCCAAGTTCATCGTGAACGAAGACGGCAGCCTGGGGGATCGCAACGGCGTTTCTGTCGGCAAGATCGAAGAAAAGATGGGCATTCACGGCAACTCCACCTGCGTCATGAACTATGACGAGGCGACCGGTTACCTGATCGGTGAGATGCACAAGGGCATGCGCGCCATGTTCACCATGATGAACGAAGCGCGTCTGGGTGTGGGCCTGCAGGGCTATGCACAGGCCGAGGTTGCCTATCAGAACGCGGTGGCCTACGCCAATGACCGGCTTCAGGGCCGTGACGTGACCGGTGCCAAAGCGCCCGAGAAATCGGCAGACCCGATCATCGTGCACCCCGACATCCGTCGCAACCTGATGGACCAGAAGTCCTTCACCGAGGGCGCCCGCGCCTTCACCTATTGGGGCGCCTATCTGATCGACCGGGCACACAAGAACTCGGACAAGGACGCCGACGGCCTGATTTCCTTGCTGACACCGATCATCAAGGGTTTCCAGACCGACAAGGGCTTCGAGATGGCGGTGAACGCGCAACAGGTCTATGGCGGTCACGGCTACATCGAAGAATGGGGCATGTCCCAGTTCGCCCGCGACGCCCGGATCGCCATGATCTACGAAGGCGCCAACGGCATTCAGGCGCTTGACCTCGTGGGTCGTAAGCTCGCGCAGGACGGCGGCAAACATGTCATGGCCTTCTTCGACATGATCAAGACGTTTGCGGCGGAAAACAAAGGCCAGGACGAAGCCTTCGACCGCGACTTCCTCGACCCGCTGAAATCTGCGTCCAAGGATTTGCAGGCGGCGGCGATGTATTTCATGCAGAACGGCATGAAGAACCCCAACAACGCTTTGGCCGGGTCCTATGACTTCATGCACATGTTCGGCCATGTGTGCCTTGGCTACATGTGGGCGCGGATGGGGCTTGCAGCCTCCAGGGCTTTGAAAGACGGTGCATCCGACGTGGCGTTCTACGAGACAAAGCTGGCAACCGGACGCTACTACATGTCCCGTCAACTGCCCGCCACCAAGATGCACCTTGCGCGCATCGAAACCGGAGCCGAGCCGGTGATGGCGCTGGAGGCGGCCAACTTTTAAAGTCCGGGAGGACCGATGCCAAAACGCTTTCGCCTGACCCGTCGCTTTCCGACCGCGATGACCGAGGATGGCTATCGCCGCCTCAAGCGGTTTGCCGAGGAGGCGGGTCTGGATGAAGGTGAAGCGCTGTCCTTCCTGTTCGAGAATTTCGACAGCGTCACGGATTCCGAGGCGCTGGGACATCGGCTCAGGCTCTTTACTGCAGAGCTTGAGGCACGCAAACGATAACGCGGGATGGGGGGAGCCATGCGATCAAACTGGATGACCGACGAGCACGAGATGCTTGCCGAGATGACGGCCAAGTTCATCGAGACCGAATGGCAGCCGCTCTACGACAAGTGGCGCAAACAGGGCCAGATGGACCGTGACACCTGGGTTCAGGCCGGGGAACTTGGCCTGCTCTGCCCGTCCGTTCCCGAGGAATACGGCGGAGCCGGAGGCGATTTCGGCCATGAGGCAGTGATCCTGATCGAAGCAGCCCGCGCCAATCTGGCAAGCTGGGGCCACGGCATCCATTCCGGTATCGTGGCGCATTACATCCTTGCCTACGGCACCGAAGATCAGAAGAAGCGCTGGCTGCCCAAGATGGTCACCGGCGAGCTGGTCGGTGCTTTGGCGATGACCGAACCTTCGGGTGGATCGGACGTACAGGGCATCAAGACCCGCGCGGTCAAGGACGGCAACGCCTACCGTCTGTCGGGGCAAAAGACGTTCATCACCAACGGCCAACATGCGAACCTGATCATCGTGGCGGCCAAGACCGACCCGTCGCTCGGATCAAAAGGAACGTCTTTGGTCGTCGTGGAAACCGATGTCGCAGACGGCTTCCAGCGCGGGCGCAATCTGGAAAAGATCGGCTGTCATGCGGCGGACACGTCAGAGCTTTTCTTCGACAACGTCGAGATCGCGCCGGAAAACCTGCTGGGCGGTGAGGAAGGTCAGGGTTTCTACCAGATGATGAAGCAGCTGCCGCAGGAACGGCTGATCATCGGATGCGGCGCGGTTGGTGCGATGGAAGGCGCGGTTGCGCGCACAATCGCCTATTGCAAGGAGCGCGAGGCGTTTGGCGGCCCGCTGACCCAGTTCCAGAACACCCGCTTCAAGCTGGCGGAATGCCAGACCAAGACCACCGTGGCGCGCGCCTTCCTCGATAATTGCATGGAAGAGCATCTGCGCGGCGCGTTGACCGTCGAGAAGGCCGCAATGGCGAAATACTGGCTGACCGACACACAGGGCGAAGTGCTTGACGAGTGCGTCCAGCTGCATGGCGGCTACGGCTTCATGCAGGAATACGCGGTCGCCGAGATGTGGACCGACGCGCGCGTTCAGCGCATCTACGGCGGCACCAACGAGATCATGAAAGAGCTGATTGCGAGGGCGCTCTGATGCGCCCTGTCAACGCACTTTCCGAACCTGAGGGAGCCTCCGGCGGAGGTATTTTTGAAACAGAGAAGACCGCGCCGCGGCTGTCCCTTCTCTGTTTTCCAAATACCTCGGGTGAGTCGCTGAAAGCGACGGGGGCAGAGCCCCCGACAACAACAGACATGGGAGTACCGGCATGACTATCCAACTCTATTGCTTCGGCGAAAGCGGGCATTCGTACAAGGCGGCACTGGCGCTGGAACTGGCCGGGCTCAATTGGCAACCGGTGAAGATCGATTTCTTCAACGGCGAGACCCGCACGCCTGAATACCGTGCCAACGTGAACGAGATGGGTGAAGCGCCTGTACTCGTGGACGGCGACGTGAAACTCACGCAGTCAGGCGTGATCCAGACCTACCTGTCGGACACCTACGGAAAGTTCGGTGGCGAAGACGCCATGGAGAAGCTCGAAATCCTGCGCTGGATCATTTGGGACAATCAGAAATTCAGCGGCACGTCAGGACCGTTGCGGTTCCTGATGAACTTCCTCCCCGAAGACAAGCGCCCCGCTGAGGTGATCACCTTCATGCAAGGCCGGATGAAAGCCGCTTACGCTGTGCTCGATGCGCATCTGGAGGGCCGCGACTGGATTGTCGGCGATGCTGTCACCAATGCGGACCTGACCTGCTGCGGCTATCTTTTTTACCCCGAACCGTTCGGGTTCACCCGCGCGGATTGGCCGAATATCGACCGCTGGCTGTCCAATATCCAGGGACTGCCTGGCTGGAAACATCCTTATGATTTGATGCCCGGTTCCCCTGCGGATCGGGCCTGAGACGGAGAGCAGAATGACTGAAGCGTATATCTATGATGCCGTGCGCACACCGCGTGGCAAGGGCCGGAAAGACGGCAGCCTGCACGAGGTGACGAGTGTTCGTCTGAGTGCACAGGTGCTGGACGCGGTGAAGGATCGCAATGGTCTGGATGGCCATGCGGTCGAGGACGTGATCTGGGGCAACGTCACACAGGTTGGCGAACAGGGCGGCTGTCTTGCACGGACCGCTGTTCTGGCGTCAGGGCTGGATCAGGCAATCCCAGGTCTCGCCATCAACCGGTTCTGTGCCTCCGGCATGGAAGCGGTGAACCTTGCCGCCAATCAGGTCAAGGGCGGCGCGGGTGACGCGTACATTGCCGGTGGTGTCGAGATGATGGGCCGCGTGGCAATGGGAAGCGACGGGGCGGCGATTGCCGTGGACCCGACGGTTGCGATAGAGACCTATTTTGTGCCGCAGGGCATCTCAGCAGACATCATCGCCACGGAATATGGGTTCTCCCGCGATGATGCGGACAGTCTGGCGGTGGAAAGCCAGCGCCGTGCGAAGGCTGCGTGGGACGACAAGCGCTTTGCGAAGTCGGTGATCACCGTGCGCGACCAGAACGGCCTGCCGATCCTCGACCATGACGAATACATGCGTCCCGGCACCGACATGCAGTCTCTGGGTGCGTTGAACCCGTCGTTCCAGCAAATGGGCGAAGTGATGCCGGGTTTCGATGCGATTGCGCTGATGAAGTACCCGCATCTGGAGCGGATCAACCACATCCACCATGCGGGCAATTCGTCGGGCATCGTGGACGGCGCGGCAGGCGTGCTGATCGGGAACAAGGAATTCGGCGAGAAATGGGGTCTCAAGCCCCGCGCGCGGATCAAGGCGACCGCCAAGATCGGCACGGACCCGACCATCATGCTGACCGGCCCGGTTCCGGTGACGGAAAAGATCCTTGCCGATACCGGCATGAGCATCAGCGACATTGATCTTTTCGAAGTGAACGAAGCCTTCGCCTCGGTCGTGCTGCGCTTTATGCAGGCGTTCGACGTGGATGCGGACAAGGTCAACGTCAATGGCGGTTCGATTGCGATGGGGCATCCGCTGGGCGCAACTGGCGCGATTATCATCGGCACGCTGCTGGATGAATTGGAACGCACCGGCAAGGGTACCGGGCTTGCCACGCTGTGCATCGCCTCGGGCATGGGGGCTGCAACGATCATCGAGCGCGTCTGAACCATGCCGCGGATTGCGTCGGATTTTCAGAACGGGAATGAGACCGGTCATCCGATCCTTGGACACGGGGTCGGACCCTACCGGGTTCGGTTGCTCTCGGATCCGGGAGGTCTGACGCAGTTCGGAGCGTTGATCGAGGAATTGCCGCCGGGGTCCCGGTCGAGCGAACGTCACTGGCACGAAACCGAAGACGAGATGGTGTATCTTCCGGACGGGTGTCCGACGCGGGTTGAAGATGTGGAAACCGAATTCGCGCCGGGCAGCGCCCTCTGCTGGCCCGCCGGGACAGGCATCGGACATTGTCTGGTCAATCGCACAGACGGCCCAAACCAACGCTATATGTGGGGCGATGGCACGGGTCTTTCTCCGAGGGAAGGCTTATGACGGCAGAGCTGGCAAAGCGCATCTACCAAGAGAACCTCGACGCCGTGTCCAAGGCTTTGATGGATGGTGATCTGCGCGAGATGATGCGCCATATCGCGATCCCCAACATGATGTCGACGCATGACACCGAGATCGTGATGTCTTCGCCCGAAGAGCTGGACATCGTGATGACGGATTTTCGCGCGCAGCTTCTGGCGCGCGGGGTGGAGGTTTACACGCGCACGTGCCTTGAGGCTGATTTCGTCGTTGGGCGGGACGATATGATTGCCGGGCATCATCGAACGGAAACCGAGGGCGCAGATGGCGTAGCGGTCAATCCGTATCTCAACCACATGGTTCTGATGCGTATTGACGGTCGCTGGATGGGCATCTGGCTGCAAGCCATCCTCAAAAATACCGAACTTGAGATCCTCAGCCCTGACATTGCAGCGGCGCAAGCCGAAGCCCGCAGGATGCTTGACAAAATTCGCCGCTGACGCGGCCGACAGACAAACCCACGAAAGGGAAAACAACATGACCGATTTCACGATGAGCAAGGATGCCGAGGGCATCGCGACAATCACCTGGGACGTGCCGGAAAAGTCGATGAACGTACTGAGCTTCGAAGGTCTTCAGACGCTCAACGATCTGGTGGATGACGCTTTGGCAGATGAGGCGGTGAAGGGCATCATCATCACTTCCGGCAAGGCCGATTTCGCGGCTGGCATGGATCTGAACGTTCTGGCGACGCTCAAGGAAGCGGGTGCCGAGGCGGTGTTCGACGGGATCATGAAAATGCACGGCGTGCTGCGCAAGATCGAACGCGCGGGCATGGACGCCAAGACCAACAAGGGCGGCAAGCCCGTGGCGGCGGTGCTGCCGGGCACGGCTCTGGGGATCGGGCTCGAAATCCCGCTTGCCTGTCACCGCGTCTTCGCAGCGGACAATCCGAAGGCCAAGATCGGTCTGCCGGAGATCCTTGTCGGCATCTTCCCCGGTGCAGGTGGCACGACCCGCCTGGCGCGCAAGATGGGCGCGATGGCGGCCTCGCCGTTATTGCTGGAAGGCAAGCTGAGCGATCCGAAGAAAGCCAAGGCCGCAGGCCTGATTGATGAGGTTTCCGACGACCCGATGGCGGCGGCGCGCGACTGGGTGTTGAACGCCAAGGATGCCGATCTGGTCAAGCCGTGGGACGCCAAGGGCTACAAGATGCCGGGCGGTGCGCCCTATCATCCGGCGGGCTTCATGACCTTTGTCGGCGCGTCCGCGATGGTGAACGGCAAGACCAAGGGCGTGTACCCGGCGGCCAAGGCGCTGCTGTCGGCGGTTTACGAAGGTGCATTGGTGCCCTTCGACACCGCGCTCAAGATCGAGGCGCGCTGGTTCACCAATGTCATCATGAACCCGTCCTCGGGCGCGATGATCCGGTCGCTTTTCGTCAACAAGCAGGCGCTTGAGAAAGGCGCGGTACGGCCCGAAGGCGTGGACGATCAGCGGGTCAAAAAGGTTGGCGTACTGGGCGCAGGCATGATGGGCGCGGGCATCGCGCTGGTCTCGGCGCAGGCGGGGATCGAGGTTGTGCTGCTCGACCGTGATCAGGCGGCGGCGGACAAGGGCAAGGCCTATTCCGCAGACTATGCGGCCAAAGGCGTGTCGCGCAAGAAGATCACGCAGGACAAGGCCGACGCGATGCTGGCGCGGATCACGGCCACTACTGATTACAACGATCTGGCAGGCTGTGACCTGATCGTCGAAGCAGTGTTCGAAGACCCCAAGATCAAGGCCGAGGTGACAGCCGAGGTCGAGAAGGTGATCGGCGAAGACTGCATCTTTGCCACCAACACCTCGACCCTGCCGATCAGCGATCTGGCGAAGGCCAGCAAGCGGCCCGAGCAGTTCATCGGCATTCACTTCTTCTCGCCGGTCGAGAAGATGATGCTGGTCGAGATCATCAAGGGCAAGGAAACCGGCGACCGTGCCGTGGCCAAGGCTCTCGACTTTGTGCGCCAGATCAAGAAGACCCCGATCGTGGTCAACGACGCGCGGTTCTTCTATGCCAACCGTTGCATCATTCCATATATCAACGAAGGCATCCGGATGGTGAAAGAGGGCGTCGCCCCTGCCCTGATCGAGAACGCCGCCAAGATGGTCGGCATGCCGCTGGGCCCGCTTCAGCTGGTCGATGAGACCTCCATTGACTTGGGCGCGAAGATCGCCCGCGCAACCCGTGCGGCGATGGGCGATGCCTATCCCGATGGCGCGGTGGACGAGGTGATCTTCTGGATGGAAGAGCAAGGCCGTCTGGGGCGTAAGTCGAAGGCGGGGTTCTACGACTATGACGACAAGGGCAAGCGGCAGGGGCTGTCCGAGGTGGTCAGGGCGCAGTACCCAGTGTCAGAGGACCAACCCGATCTGATCGACGTGCAGCACCGGCTCCTGTTCGTGCAATCGCTCGAAGCGGTGCGGGCGTTGGAAGATGGCGTGTTGATGGACATCCGCGAAGGTGACGTTGGCGCGATCCTGGGCTGGGGCTTTGCGCCGTGGTCCGGTGGCCCGCTGTCCTGGCTCGACATGCTGGGATCGGAATACGCCGCCGAGCGTTGCGATCAACTGGTCGAGGCGTTTGGCGACCGCTTCGCCTGCCCTGACCTGCTGCGCGAGATGGCGGCGAAAGGTCAGAGCTTCTACGGGCGGTTTGCTCCGGAGAAGGCGGCGGCGTAACGCACCCGTCGTCACAGCATGCGAAACCGCCTGCGGGAAACCGTGGGCGGTATTCTTTTTGGCTCAGTCCGCTTTGAGCGCCGCGAACCGATCCATCCGGTCGATCTGAGGGGCCATCGTGCACCATTCATCTTCGACCGCCACCCAATGCGCGTCACGGGTTTCGGCATGAACAATGATGCGCCCCGGCTCTGACGTGATCTCGGGCACCATGATCATGTTGAGGAAGAAGGCAAAAGCTTCGGCAGTCAGACACATGGGAAAACTCCTTTTTCAAGTGTCCTCCCATTGGCGATGTCCACCTCTGCGGGCGGTTGTGTCAGGCTAACGTGAAACCCTTACTTTCGGGTGAAGGAGCATGCTGCACCGCAGCACAACCACGCAAAAACGCCTGCGAACGCGGCAATCCGCTCGGTCTTGCACAGTTTTCAAGCATCAAACCGATAGCCAAACCGGGCAATATCGTCGGCGCACATGGCGGCCACAGCGGCCGCGGTCTGGTCTGAATAGGCGCTGCGATACTCGCGAGGCCGATCTGATGCGTTGGCATGTGGGAGGGTCAACCGAAAACCAAGATGCGCCTCCACCGGAGCGAGGTCTTCCGACAGATGCTCCAACCGAACATAGGCCGACGCGCGATCCACCCCGGTTGCATCGGTGACATAGCGCACCACTGGAAAGGCGCGCAGGCTGGTCTCGGTGTCGGGGTGCAAGACGAAATTGGCGAAATCGCTAGCTTTGGCAAGCGTCACCGCCGGGTGGTCGAATGTCTGCTGCCGCAGCCAATGGTAATAGCTGACCATCCGGTCCCACGGGTTGCGGACCAATGTGAAGATAAACATCTTGTCCAGTTCAGCAGGTGTAAACGCGCCATCCAGATCAGCCAGCGTGCTGTGCTTCCAAAGCCGCCCTTTCGCGTTCAGCGTCTTGACCCGGCCTTTGCGCTTGATCGCCTTGGGGGTGTCGCCGATCAGGATGTCATCCCGGTGCGCGCGCTCTTCCAGCGCCAAAGCCAGCGACGTGCCGCCGGTTTTCGGGATGTGGACGAAGATAAATCTCCGGTCGGGCGAAACAATCATGCGCCAGAGGTGCCAGTTTGGGGCATATTACGCAAGTTTTGGCTTTTCCCCTCTTTGATCCCTGCGCTATGTCACCCCGTACAGAATGTCGCAGGGGAGGACACGAGATGGGTTGGATGCGGGACGAAACCGGGTTGAACAAGCGCGCCGCGAATTTTGTACCGCTGACGCCGCTGTCGCATCTGCAACGCGCCGTTGAAGTGTTTCCCGACACAGTCGCCGTTGTGCACGGTCCGCATCGCAAGACCTACCGCGAATACCACGAGCGGGTGACGCGGCTGGCCTCTGCCCTGGCTGCGATGGGCGTCAAACCCGGTGACGTGGTTGCGACGATCCTGCCCAACATACCCGCACAGGCCGAGGCGCATTTCGGCGTGGCCGCCTGTGGCGCGGTGCTCAACACGATCAACACCCGTCTGGATGTGGATACCATCGCCTACATTCTCGACCACGGTGAGGCGAAGGTGGTGCTGTGCGATCCGCAGTTCATGTCGGTTCTTGCCGAGGCTATGGACCAGATGGAGGGCCCGGCCCCCAAGGTGATCGAAGTCGCCGATCCGCATGAGGGCGTGAAAGCGTCAAGCGATTATCCGGAAT
>QCWH01000005.1:42431-69862 GCA_003149565.1 Marivita sp. XM-24bin2
CGATGGGCACGGCGGTCAGTTGGGAAATGGCGCTGCGGCCCAAATACCTGACCATCGTGCCTTTGTTCCACTGCAACGGTTGGAACCACACCTGGATGATGCCGCTTCTGGGCGGCACGGTTGTGTGCTGCCGCGACATCAGCGCGAAGGCGATTTACAATGCGATTGCCGACGAAGGTGTCACCCATTTCGGCGGTGCGCCCATTGTTTTGAACATGATCGTCAACTCCGATCCGAGCGAGCGGCGTGAATTTGACCATTTGGTAAAAGTCTACACCGCCGGCGCGCCTCCTGCCCCGGCGACGCTGGCCAAGATTGGCGATTTGGGCTTCAACGTGATGCAGGTTTACGGGCTGACCGAAACCTATGGCCATGTCACCGAATGCGTCTGGAATGGCGACGCTTGGGACGGGTTGGAACAGGATGCGAAGTCCGCCATCAAAGCCCGTCAGGGTGTGGCATTCCCGATGATGGAAATGATCGACGTGGTCGGAGAAGACGGCGCGCCCGTGCCGCGTGATGGCAAAACTCAGGGCCAGATTGTCATTCGGGGCAATTCGGTGATGAAGGGATATCTCAAGAACCCGAAAGCGACGGAGGAGTCCTTCGAAGGCGGATATTTCCACTCCGGCGACATCGCGGTAATGCACCCGGACAATTACTGCCAGATTGCGGATCGCGCGAAGGACATCATCATCTCGGGCGGCGAGAACATTTCATCCGTCGAAGTCGAGGGTTGCCTGATGGGGCATGATGCCGTGCTGCTGTGCGCCGTGGTTGCCAAACCGGACGAGAAATGGGGCGAAGTGCCCTGTGCCTTTGTCGAGTTGAAGGGAAACCATAGTGCCACCGAGGACGAGTTGATTGCGTTTGCCCGGACAAAACTGGCCGGTTTCAAAACGCCAAAGAAAGTGGTGTTCGAGGAACTGCCCAAGACGTCGACCGGCAAGATTCAGAAGTTCCAACTACGGGAGCGGGCGAAAGCTCTCTAATAGTAAAAGGGCCGGATCAGTCTCCAGCCCTTTTAAGTTCGAAACGGTCTTTTCTGTGCCGGGCCGATCAAGCAGGGATACGGTGACGGACCACCACAACGGTGAAAAGCACCATCGACAAGAGCGCAAGGATCGAGCCGACCTTGGCGAGTGCCTCACCGTTCTCTGTGATCGCGAGGGCGATGCCGGGCACCAGAACGACAACCGACAGGATAGCGAGGCCAAAATGGACCGTGGCCAGTTTTGACCCGGCGGCGTTGGGGGCAAGGGCGTAGTACGTGCCAAAAACTGCCATCCCGACAAAGCCCAGCAGGTTCAGGTGCCCATGCGCAGGCGACAGGCTGTGGTCATGGGTGGCGGACATTTGGATTCCCCAAACCATGCCACAGAGCGCGAAAAGCGCAGCCCCGATAAAGAAGTAGGACGAAAGGTTTTTCATAATTTTGCTCCGGTGTTCTATAACGTGATGTCAGTCAAGCGGCGGACCGGTGAAGGTCAAGTTGTGACGCTCGGCGGCTTCGATGATGGCGGGCATATCGTCGGGGATTGCGAATTGCCCGGCGGCCATCTCTGCAAAAAAGCCCTCAAATCCGCCTGGGGTCAGAATGACCAGATGACGAGAAGGTTCATCTCCGATGACCTTGAACGTGTGTTCCTTACCACGCGGAATAAACGCGCTCTGACCCGCAACCAATTCGATCTCTTCTCCCTCCAACCAAACCCGGCAGGCCCCGGTCAGAATGACAAACGTTTCGTCCTCGTTATGATGGATATGACGCGGTGGGCCGCTTCCGATCGGCGAGATACTGTCAACGATGGACATGGTTCCGCCTGACTCTTCAGGACTCAGAATGGTTTTGTAGTAAACGCCCAGCCATTCGATTGAGGCGTCATCAGTCATCAAATCTTTCATCGTTTCATCTCCACTTGTTGGAATGAAACGAAAACGCTTTCGTTGACCTGAGGCTAACTCAGCGCCAAGGTATCTATCAAACGGAGATTATATATATAGGTTATTGATTTCATGAATTTCGCAACCTTCGATCTGAACCTGCTGAAAGTGCTCGACGCGCTTTTCCGAGAAGGCTCAACCACCCGGGCGGGCGCTCGGCTGGGTCTGTCTCAATCGGCGGTGTCGTCAGCACTGACCCGACTTCGTCATGCGTTGAATGATCCGCTTTTTGTGAGACACGGCAATACGCTCGTGGCCACGGAGTTTGCCGAAGGTCTGCGCCACACATTGCCCGATCAACTCGAACGATTACAAGCGCTGCTGTCCCCGCCCAAGGCGTTTGACCCTTTGCAGGCAGAAGGAACATTCAAAATTTCAGCTGCCGATTTCATGGCGGAAATGCTCATGCCGCAGCTTGGAGATTTGTTGCTTCGGCAAGCGCCTGGCCTTCGCGCGCAATTGGTGGACCTCGTCCCCTATGACTACATCGAAAGCCTTGAAAGGTATGAGGCGGACTTGGCCCTTATCCCCGATCGCGATCTTCCCAGCTGGATCAGCCGAGAGCCTTTGTTCAGGTCTTCTTTTGTCGTGGTGGCCCGAGACGGGAACCCCGGTATCGCTGGCCTGACACCGGGAGACATCATGCCCTTTGATGTGTTCTGTGGCCTCCACCATGTGCTGTTTTCGCCAGAAGGCAAACTTAGCTCGATGGGGGATGATGCGCTTGCGCGCGTCGGTCGGAGCCGACGTGTCGCCATGACCGTTCCGGTCTTTACAGGTGTGTGTCGCGTGGTCAGTGAAAGCGAACTGATTGCGCTTTTACCACGCCAATTGGCGGAAAAAGTCAGCAAGGAATACGGCCTCGTTTTGTTTCAGCCTCCTATGCGTGTTGATCCCGCTTTGATCGTGGGGATCTGGCACAAGCGCGCAGATCGTGCACCAATGGCCTCTTGGATGCGCGAACAGGTTTTCAATCTTTTGAGACGGCTAGACGCCCCCATCTGACGATCGCATAAGCAGCCGACAGGTCGCGCGGCGCTAAGACGCATAATGAACGAGCCGTTGAGGGGGCATCGGTGCCGCATTGCGCGAAAAACCGCGTGGGTGTACCGTAACCTGCAATCAATGAGGCAGAGCAGCCCGCATGACCGCGCTGAAGGAATTTCAACGGCTGGAGGCCGAAGGTGTCTGGCGTGCAACGCCCGCCGACCAGCGCAAGGACGTGATCGTGTCCTTGGGCGATGCCTCGCTGACGATCCTTGATCTGCGAGAAAACGTTCTGGCGCATTGGTCGGTCGCGGCCGTGGCACGGGCCAACAAAGGCCAGATGCCCGCGATTTATCATCCGGACGGCGACCCTGGCGAAACGCTCGAATTCGGCGAAGACAGCGCTCAGATGATCGAGGCGATCGAGCGCATTCGCTCGGCCATCGACAAGACACGTCCGAAGCCCGGTAAGCTAAGGTTCTGGATCACCGGGCTGATTGCGGCGACTGTGATCGGCGGGATCGTATTCTGGCTGCCCGATGCGCTGCTCAGGCACACGGTTCAGGTGGTGCCTTCGGTCAAGCGGGTCGAGATCGGCGATGCCTTGTTGGCGCGGATCACGCGGATTTCCGGGCAGGCCTGCATGACACGCGACGCCCGTGAACCACTGCGGCGGCTGGCGTCGCGTGTGTTGGGGCCTGCACAGCGCGGCGCGCTGGTGGTGCTGCCGGGCGGCGTGGCGGAAACTGCACATCTTCCCGGCGGGCGCATTCTCTTGAACCGCGCGCTGATCGAAGACCCGGAAGAGCCGGACGTGACCGCAGGCTATGTGCTGACCGAACGGCTGCGGGCGCTGACACAGGATCCTTTGGAAGAGATGCTCATTCAAACCGGCCTCTGGTCAAGCCTGCGTTTGCTGACAACGGGTGAGATGGCGGACACGGATCTGGATCGCTACAGCGAATACCTGTTGGCGCAGACACCGCAGAAGCTGTCAAACGATGTGATCATCGCGGGATTCGAGATGGCGAATCTGCGCACGACACCCTACGCCTATGCCGTTGATATAACGGGAGAAACCACTCTTCCATTGATCGAGGCTGATCCGATGGCGGGACGAGACATCCGCCCTGTGCTCAGCGATGCGGACTGGCTGCGGCTTCAAGGCATCTGCGGCGAGTGATCAGTGGCCTAGGCCCTTGCCGCGGCCCACAATGATCGGCTCTTTGATCTTTTGCCCTTCACGCAGCAATTCCCGGGGCACCGTGTTGCTCCAGACTTGCTGGGTGGCGCGATATCCTTGACGGGTCATATGCGCGCGGTGCGGGTTGAGGCGGTCATCCTCCCATGCGCGTTTGTAGCCCTTTGGAACCGCAGGAAGCGTATTGCCTTGCGCATCATAGACGTGTTTGGGCACGATCCGCTCTTCATAGACACGCGGCTGCGGCTGGCTGTATTTCTGCGCCCGGACCGTCCGGTTTTGCACCATCGGAACGATACGCTGCGGGGTGATGATGACGGGCGCCGCTTCGGCCACGACAACGGGGGCAGGACGCGCCAGGCTGGGGGCCTGACCACAGATCGGCTGACGATCCCGGCCGACGCGCGGCACCCAATTCACAGCGCCATCCACCCCGGCCCTGACATAGACACAGCCCCGGCTGTCTACATATTGGCGCGCGTCATAGCTGGCCGGCGGCAGTTCCGCCGGCGGCGAAACCTGCAGCCCCTGAGCCGAAGCAGATACGGATGACACCAGCAGCACAGCCAGAGCCGCTGCGGCTTTGATACAGTTTACAGTCATGGTCTGTCCCCACAGATGTGAAGCCAGACTGCCTGCCAGCCTTTTGGGTGTAAAGGGCTATTTCGTTCCGAACATCCGGTCCCCGGCATCGCCAAGACCCGGAACGATGTAGCCCAGTTCGTTGAGGTGCGAATCCAGCGAGGCTGTGACGATGGGCACGTCGGGATGGGCGTCTTTCATGCGGGCGACACCCTCGGGGGCGGCGAGCAGGCAGAGGAAGATGATGTTCTTGGCGCCTGCGTCTTTGAGCAGGTCAATCGCGGCGGCAGAGCTGTTGCCGGTCGCCAGCATCGGATCAACAACAATCGTAATGCGGTCCTCGAGTTGCGCGGGGACCTTGAAGTAATACTGCACCGGTTTGAGCGTTTCTTCGTCGCGGTAGAGGCCGACAAAGCCCACCCGGGCGGCAGGGATCAGTTCGAGGATACCGTCGAGCAGACCGTTGCCCGCGCGCAGGATCGAGACCAGCGCGAGCTTCTTGCCGTCAATGACCGGGGCCTCCATTTCGCAAAGCGGAGTTTCAATTTTCTTGGTGGTCAGTGGCAGGTTCCGCGTGACCTCATAGGCGAGCAAGTGACTGATTTCGCGCAGCAATTGGCGGAACGACTTGGTCGAAGTGTCTTTCTCGCGCATCAGGCTCAGCTTGTGCTGAACAAGCGGATGGTCAACGATGGTCAGGTGATCGGTCATGTGCGCTCCAGTCGTTTCAGGACACGGGTGCGGGTGTCCTCGTCGCAGAAGGCCGCGCGGGCGGCGGTGTCATTCAGGTCGGCAAATACATCTTCGTCCCAGCCGAAGGTACGGGCAAGGTTGATATATTCGTCGCGCATCGTCGTGTGAAAGAAGGGCGGATCATCGGTGGAGACCGTGACTTTCACACCGCGTTTTCGCAGCTTTTCAATGGGGTGCTCTTCGAGCTTTGCGTAAACGTTGAGGACAACGTTGGAACCCGGGCAAACTTCGAGGGTAATCTCGTTCTCCACAAGTTTGTCCACAAGTGCGAGATCGTGGATCGCGTGGACGCCGTGGCCGATCCGTTCGACGCGGAGATCGTCCACCGCATCGCGCACAGATTGCGCGCCGCCCCATTCGCCCGCATGGGCGGTGAGGCGCAATCCGGCTTCACGTGCCATGTCAAAGCTATAGGCAAAATCCTTGGGCTTGCCCTTCATTTCGTCACCCGCGATGCCGAAACCGACGATCCAATCGCCTGCGGTCTCGGCGGCACACAGCGCAGAGGCCTTGGCCTTTTCGGGGCCGAAATGGCGGATGCAGGTGACGATGCCGCGCAGGATGATGCCGTGATCGCGTTCCGCCTCGTCAGCAGCATCTTTGATCGCGTGCAGATATTCGCGCCAAGCGCCTACATCGCTGCCACCGCAAAAATCGGGAGACAGGAAGGTTTCGGAATAGACAACGTCATTTGCGGCGCTTTCTTCAAGCACGGCTTTGGTCAGGCGGGCGTAATCCTCGGGGGTTTTGAGCACGCTGGTGGCGGCCTCATAAACGCTCAGGAAATGCACAAAATCGCGGAAGGCATAGCTTCCATCGGGTTTGAACACGCCATCCAGATTGACGGATTTTTCTTTGGCCAGGCCATTGATGAAGGCGGGCGGGGCCGCGCCCTCGTGGTGCATGTGCAGTTCGACCTTGGGCAGGCGCATGATGCGATCAAGCTGTTCTTCGTCCAGAGGACGGCTCAGACGCTCGCGTTCTTCTTCATCCATCACAGGAAACTCCGACCCGATCCTTTTGACGCCACACCCAGATGTTTGGCGATGCTTACGGCCAAATCGACAAACCGTACATGACCAATTTCTCCCGTGCCGGCACCGGAAATGAGCACCGGCACCCGTTCGCGGGTGTGGTCCGTTCCGGTCCACGTGGGGTCGTTGCCATGATCCGCGGTGATGAGCAACAGGTCATCGGGTTGGAGCCTTGGCAGCAGTTTGCCGATTTCGGCATCGAACCACTCCAGCGCGCGTGCATAGCCAGACACATCGCGGCGGTGGCCGTATTTGCTGTCGAATTCCACAAAATTGGCAAAGATCAGAGCGCCATCGGAGGCGGTGTCGATCTGGTGCGAGAGGTGTTCCATCAATTGCGCGTCCGAGCCCTTGTGCACCGCGTCAATGCCGGACATGGAAAAGATGTCTCCGATTTTTCCAATACCGATAACCGCTTGCCCGGCGTCCTGCACCCAATTGGTGAGCACGGGTTGGGGCGGTGAAATGGCATAGTCGCGGCGGTTGGTGGTGCGCTCGAAACTGCCCTCTTGTCCGACAAAGGGCCGGGCGATCACGCGACCGATCCGACGCGCGTGGCACATCGGAGCGAGATCTTGGCACAGCTTGAGTAGGCGGTCGAGACCGAACGCCTCTTCATGCGCGGCGATCTGGAGGACGCTGTCGGCGGACGTATAGCAGATCGGTTGTCCGGTGCGCAGGTGTTCCACGCCGAAATCCTCTATTACTTTGACACCATTGCTGTGACAGTTGCCAAGGATACCGTCCGTCCCTGCCAAGTCGCAGATCCGTTGGGTGATGTCGTCGGGAAAAGACGGCACGGTGTCGGGCAGATAGGTCCAGTCCCACGGTACCGGGAGACCCGCGAGTTCCCAATGCCCGGAAGGAGTGTCCTTGCCTTTCGAAACCTCGGTCGCCGCGCCCCAGCGTCCCGAAGGGTTCCCGTCAAGGCCGGGAGCGCGTTGACCAGAGGCCAGCTCAACGGCGTTACCAAGACCCAGCGCGTCGAGCGTGGGGACGCACAAGGGACCGCTGCGGCCCTCTTCGGCCCGCCCTGCGGCGCAGGCTTGGGCAATATGCAAAACAGTATTGGCCCCGGTGTCGGGTTCCGTTCCGTTGAAGAACTGATCCGCGTCGGGCGCGCCGCCGATACCGACGGAATCCATCACGACAAGAAAAGCGCGACTCATGTGATATGCTCCAGAACAAGGGACGGCGCGGATTTTGGCGCGTCACCAATCGTGATTGCAGAGAGCACAGCTTTGGCGGCCGCATCCGCCTGCGCCTCGCGAGCAGCGTGGACCCGGGCCAAGGGTTGGCCTTTGGCTAGTGTGTCCCCGATAGAGACCACGTCGCTCAGCCCCACGGCCGGATTCACCACATCAGTCTCGACCTGCCGACCACCCCCCAGCGCGACCACCGCCAAGCCAAGCGCTTCGCCATCGATTGCTGTGACCGTTCCAGCCGTCTGTGCCGGGACTTCGCGGATCACTGGCGCTTCGGGCAGAAAGCGGGCCCAGTCTTCGACGAAATGCACCGGCCCTCCCATCGCGTAGGTCATCGCGCCGAATTTCTCGGCGGCGGCGCCATTTGCGATGGCTTGGCTGATCTTGTCGGTGCCGCCGCTGATTCCAGCTTGTTCGAGCAACGTACCGCCCAGCGCGATGGTCAGGTCAAGCAGCCGACCGGCGCTTGCCCCCGTGAGGACGCGCATGACGTCGATCACCTCTAGCGCATTGCCAAGGCTAGGAGCCAAGGGCTGCGACATGTCGGTGATGAGGGCCGATGTCGGGCATCCGGTGGCATTGGCCGTATCCACCAAGGCGCGAGCCAAAGCGCGGGCGTCGCTCTGCGACTTCATGAACGCGCCAGAGCCGCACTTGACGTCGAGCACCAGCCCTTCAAGCCCTGCTGCGAGTTTCTTGGACAGGATGGAGGCCGTGATCAGATCGAGGCTTTCCACCGTCGCGGTCACGTCGCGGATCGCATAAAGCCTTTTGTCAGCGGGGGCGATATCGGCGCTGGCGCTGACGATGGCGCAGCCGACCTTGGACACCACCTGGCGGAACTGGTCTTCGGTCAGGGTGGTGCGAAAGCCGGGGATCGATTCCAGCTTGTCGAGCGTGCCGCCGGTATGGCCCAGCCCCCGGCCCGAAATCATCGGAACATAGACCCCGCAGGCCGCCAAAGCGGGCGCGAGGATCAGGCTTAAGCAATCGCCCACCCCGCCTGTTGAATGCTTGTCGAGCACCGGAGCGTCGAGTTCCCAGTGAAGCACCTTGCCGCTGTCGCGCATGGCAGCGGTCAGGCCAGCGCGTCCAACATCCGTCAAACCGTTAAGGCACACCCCCATTGCAAACGCGCCGGCCTGCGCATCGCTGACCGAGCCGTTCGCCAAACCCTGAGCGAACCAAGCCAAAGCATCGGCGTCGGGTGTGACACCCGTGCGCAGCGTTGCGATGATCGCACGTGCATCCATCAGGTACGGTCCATGTGGCCAGCGTCGAAGGCTCCGGGCAGCAGGTCTCCGACGGTGGTTTTGAATTCTGTCCCATCTGTCGTTGCCAGCGTCACTGGCACGTCACGTCCCGCAAACTCGGACAGTTTCTGACGGCACCCACCGCAAGGCGGCACAGGGTCGGGGCTGTCGGCGATGACGTAGGCTTCGACGATTTTCCGCGCGCCGGACGCAATCATGGCGGCGATGGCCCCAGCTTCGGCGCAGGTGCCCTCGGGATAAGCCACGTTTTCGACGTTACAGCCCACAAACACGTGCCCCTCTGCCGAACGCAGCGCAGCGCCAACTTTGAAATTCGAATAGGGTGCGTAGGCGTTTTCCCGAACTGCCTGTGCTGCCTCTTTCAGATCCATATCGTCCCTGCCCTTCGATATCAGACCCACATGATTGCGAGGGCGTGACCCCGATTGCAAGGGTTGGCGGAACCAGAAACGCAACGTTCGCGTTTTCCAGCAAAAGAAAGGAGCGTCCCCATGCCTATACAAAATTCCATTGCCCTTGATCCAACACTCGGACTGGGCCCGGACCCCGAAGAACGGATGACCGAGAAGCAAGCCATCACACTGCGTGAACTTGCCAGCGAAGCAGATGAGCCTTTCGATGGCAGCCTGACCCGGAGGCAGGCAGAGCGTCGGATCGCGCATCTTAAGGAATATCTGAAATGAGCTTCTTGCCGCAGGGGCAACTGACCACTCTTCCCCTCTGCTCAGAAAAGGTTTAGCTCTAAACCAAATTTGAGCGAGGCGGGATCCATGTCGGACAACACCAACGAAACGCTGCGTCAGGCGGCACTGTTTTACCATGAACACCCCAAACCCGGTAAGCTTGAAATCCGCGCCACCAAGCCTTTGGCGAACGGCCGCGATCTGGCGCGTGCCTATAGTCCGGGGGTTGCAGAGGCATGCCTTGAGATAAAGGCCGACGAAACAAACGCAGCGCGCTACACTGCCAAAGGCAATCTTGTCGCTGTGGTGTCCAACGGCACGGCAGTGCTGGGCCTGGGCAATATCGGCGCACTTGCCTCCAAGCCGGTGATGGAGGGCAAGGCGGTTCTCTTCAAAAAGTTCGCCAATATCGACTGCTTCGACATTGAGCTGAACGAGAGCGATCCTGAGAAACTGGCCGACATCGTCTGCGCGCTTGAGCCCACCTTTGGCGCGATAAACCTAGAGGACATCAAGGCGCCGGATTGTTTCATCGTTGAGAAACTTTGCCGCGAACGCATGAACATTCCGGTCTTCCACGACGATCAGCACGGCACGGCCATCGTTGTGGGGGCTGCTGCGACCAATGCGTTGCATGTTGCGGGCAAAGCCTTTGAGGACATCAAGATCGTCTCGACGGGTGGAGGAGCGGCTGGCATTGCGTGTCTGAACATGCTGCTCAAGCTGGGTGTTAAGCGCGAAAACGTGTGGCTCTGCGATATTCACGGATTGGTCTATGAGGGTCGGGTTGAGGATATGAATCCTCAAAAAGCGGCCTTTGCACAAAAAAGCGATCTGCGGACGCTGGATGATGTGATCAGTGGCGCGGACCTGTTTCTGGGCCTCAGCGGGCCAAAAGTGCTGAAGCCCGAGATGGTCGCAAAAATGGCCGACCGTCCGATCATCTTTGCACTAGCCAACCCAACACCGGAGATTTTGCCCGATGAGGTGCGCGAGGTGGCGCCAAATGCCATTATGGCGACCGGACGCAGCGATTTCCCAAATCAGGTCAACAATGTTCTGTGCTTCCCATTCATCTTCCGCGGCGCACTGGATGTGGGCGCGACCGAGATCAACGACGCCATGCAAATCGCCTGCGTCGAAGGGATTGCGATGCTTGCGCGCGCTACGACAAGTGCAGAGGCAGCGGCCGCCTATCGCGGCGAGCAGCTCACTTTTGGGCCGGATTACCTGATCCCCAAACCCTTTGACCCACGCCTGTCAGGCGTCGTGTCGACCGCCGTGGCGCAGGCCGCGATGGAATCCGGTGTGGCGAAACGCCCCGTCGATGATCTTTCGGCGTACAAGGCCAAGCTTGATGCAAGCGTCTACAAATCCGCTTTGCTGATGCGGCCCGTCTTTGATGCGGCCGCGACAGGTGCGCGTCGTATCGTCTTTGCGGAAGGCGAGGATGAGCGGGTGCTGCGCGCGGCTCAGGCGATACTTGAGGAGACAACCGAGACCCCGATCCTCATCGGCCGCCCCGACGTGATCGCGTTGCGCTGTGAACGGCTGGGTCTGGAGATCCGTCCCGAACGCGATTTCACCTTGGTGAACCCGGAAAACGACCCCCGCTACCGAGATTACTGGGAAACCTATCACAAGATCATGGCACGCCGTGGCGTAACGCCTGATCTGGCCCGCGCGATCATGCGCACCAACACAACTGCCATTGGCGCGGTCATGGTGCACCGAGACGAGGCCGACAGCCTGATCTGCGGTACCTTCGGTGAATTCCGCTGGCATCTGAACTATGTCACGCAGGTTCTCGGGTCCGAAGAACTTACGCCGCACGGCGCTTTGAGCATGATGATCCTTGAAGACGGGCCATTGTTCATTGCCGATACCCATGTGCGGTCCCTTCCAACCGCCGAGGAGCTGGCGCAGACAGCGATAGGCGCAGCACGACACGTGCGCCGGTTCGGCTTGACGCCGAATATCGCCTTCTGTTCGCAGTCGCAGTTCGGCAATCAGGTCGAGGGGTCGGGCAAGCGGTTGCGGGAGGCGATTGCGCTTTTGGATTCAGAGCCGCGCGATTTCTGCTACGAGGGCGAGATGAACGTAGATGCGGCGCTCGACCCGGAACTGCGCGAACGCCTCTTGCCTGGCAACCGGATGCAGGGTGTCGCGAATGTCCTGATCTTCGGCCATGCAGATGCGGCTTCGGCGGTGCGCAACATACTGAAGATGCGCGCAGGCGGGCTTGAGGTGGGCCCCATTCTGATGGGTATGGGCAACCGGGCACATGTGGTCACACAAGGGATCACCGCACGTGGGTTGCTGAACATGGCGGCTATCGCGGGCACACCGGTGGCGCACTACGGGTGACGATGCGGCGACGCATCGTGATTTCGGGTTGACCCGAAATTGCAGTGCGATGGGTCGACCCATCGCGGTTTTGGCTTAACCCAAAACCCTAGCTTAAGCCGTCGAGGAAAGCCTCGGCTTCAGAGAGGATCGTTTCCTTGCGGTCCTCATTCATGCGTTTCCAGTTGGCATAGATCTGGTTCATGCGGTTGTTGCCGCTGAACCGGTCCGCGTGCCGATCCAAAAAATGCCAGTAGAGCAGGTTGAACGGACAGGCGTCTTCGCCGGTCTTATCGTTCACCTTGTACCGACAGGATTTGCAGTAGTCAGACATGCGGTTGATATATGCGCCCGACGAGACATAGGGCTTTGATGCAATGATCCCACCATCGGCAAACTGGCTCATGCCGACAGTGTTCGGGGCTTCGACCCATTCAAAGGCGTCGATATAGACCCGCAGATACCACTCATGCACCTCGTGCGGATTGATGCCTGCAAGCAGCGCAAAATTTCCCGTCACCATCAGGCGCTGGATGTGGTGGGCATAAGCCTCATCCGCGGTCTGGGTGATTGCCTTGGAGAGGCAGTTCATCTCCGTATCGCCGGTCCAAAAAAACTCCGGCAGTTTGCGCTGGTGGTTCAAGGCATTGCGGCGGGTGTAGTCGGGGCCTTCGCGGAAGTAGATGCCGCGCACATATTCGCGCCAGCCAATGATCTGCCGGATGAACCCTTCTACTGCGTTTAGCGGCGCGTGGCCGTCTTTGTACGCCTCTTCCGCCGCTTTGCAGACCTCCATTGGATCAAGCAGGCCGACATTCAGGTAAGGCGAGATCAGCGCGTGGTAGAGGAAGCGGTTGTCGTTCATCATCGCGTCCTGAAAATCGCCAAAGCGCGGCAGGGCGTAGGTGATGAAATGCGTCAGCGCGCGGCGAGCCTGCGTCTGATCGGTGGCGAACCAGAAGGGACGCAGCGTGCCGAAGGAATTGCTGAAACGAGACTCGACCAGATCGAGCACCTCCTCCACAATCTCATCCGGGGTGAACTGCATCGGGCCTGAGAAGGCAATGTCGTCGGGAGCCGGTTTGCGGTTCTCGGAATCGTAGTTCCACTTGCCCCCTTCCGGATCGTCGTCATCCATCAGCAGTCCGGTCTTGCGGCGCATGTCACGGTAGAAATACTCCATCCGTAACGCTTTGCGCCCCTCGGCCCATGTGTTGAATTCATCCTGCGTGCTGACAAAACGGGTGTCGGATTTCATCGAAACCTTGAGCGGCATGTCGTCAAGCGCTTCGATCAGGCGCCACTCCCCAGGCTGGGTCGCGATCACCTCGGACGCGCCGGTGTCTTCGGCCCGGCGGAGCAGTTCGCCGGGAATGGAGCCCGCATTTTCGGTGTCGTCAAGCTGCGTATAGCGCACATCCCAGCCATTATCCCGTAGGCGCGCGGCGAATTTGCGCATGGCGGCGAAGATGAAGGCGATCTTTTTGGGGTGATGCTGAACATAGGTGGCTTCCTCTGCCACCTCGGCCATCACGACCACATCAGTGGATTTGTCGGCGGCTTGCAACGCAGACAGGGTGTCGGACAGCTGGTCGCCCAGAACCAGAACAAGGCGGGTCACCACGGCACCTCTTTTCCCTGCCAGTCGAAAAATTTGCCGGTGTCTTCCGCCGTCAGACCGTCAAGAACCGACAGCAAGTTGGCTGCGGCCTCGGCGGCTGATACGGTCGGGTGATTGGCCACATACTTCTCGGTGAATTTGGTCTCCACTGTGCCTGGGTGCAGCGCAACGCAGATCAGGTCTTTGTGGGTGCGCGCGAGTTCAACGCTGGCTCCGTGCAGCATCTGGTTCAGCGCCGCCTTGGACGTGCGGTAGCTGTACCATCCGCCCAAGCGATTATCGCCTATAGAGCCAACGCGTGCAGAGAGAGCCGCAAAGACAGCCCTGCCCTGCCGAGGCAGTAGCCGTACTGCGTGTTTGAGCACCAAGGACGGGCCGACGGCGTTCAATCTGAATTGGTCGATCATCGCGTCGGCGCTTAGGTGGCGCAGGGTCTTTTCCGGTTCCGCGCCGTTGATCTCCAAGGCGCCAGTGGCGACAAGGACAAAGTCGAACGGGCCGTCCAGGGCGCCAAGCGCGGCCTTGACGCTGGGCTCGTCTGTTACATCAAGCCCGTTGTCTCGGCGAGACAGGCCTGTGACAGACACGCCCCGTGTGGTCAGAGCTTGCGTTAGCGCCGACCCGATGCCGCCGCTGGAGCCGATGATGAGTGCTGTTTTCATGATCCCGTCACTTAGGGTGGCGGATCAACCGGTCAACGGTCTCAGATGAGTCCACGCCAGCGCAGGACGACAATCAGAAGTGTCACCGCAGCCAGCAGGTTGAATGCCATACTTCCCATGACTGTGAGGGCCAGACCTTTGCGCCGGTCCGCCACATCAATCGCCTTGAGATGTGTCGACGCCCGATCAAAGGCGCTCTTGGTGGCGTTGGCGTCAAGGCGTTTGGCGAGCCGCGGGTTGCGCGCCATCTTTTCGGCCTCGGCCACGATGGAAATATCCCGTAGAACACCCGACGGGAGACGCCGTCCCGCTTTGGATACACGTCGCGTAAGAGAACCGCGCTTCAGGCCAAGTCGTTTGGCCATGAGCGCCCGCAATGTATTTGCGTTGGACTTGATGGTTTCCGCGTGTTCCATTGGCAGAAAGTAGTCTTACACCGCCTCTTGCTCAAGGCAGATATCGCGCAGTATGCAGCCCAAATGTTAAACACACTGTTTACAGACTCGGCAGGTGCGTCGCGCCCGGTGCTCATCATTCACGGGTTATACGGCTCTGGACGGAACTGGGGCGTGATCGCCAAACGACTATCGGATCGGGGTCCGGTGCTCGCGGTGGACCAGCGCAACCATGGCGACAGTTTCTGGTCTGACAGCCACTCCTATCACGACATGGCCGCCGATCTGGCCGACGTGATTTCCGCGCATGGCGGGCCGATGGACGTTGTCGGACATTCGATGGGCGGCAAAGCGGCAATGGTTCTGGCGCTTACGCGACCCGAACTGGTGGAACGTCTGATTGTCGCCGATATCGCGCCGGTGGCCTACACCCATTCCCAAATTCAGTTCATTGAGGCGATGCGGGCCGTCGATCTGTCAAAAGTGGAAAAGCGCTCAGAAGCGTCCGAGCAACTGGCAACGCATGTCGCTGACCCTACGCTGCGGGCGTTCTTTACCCAGTCCCTCGACGTGAAGGCGAAGCGCTGGAAGCTGAACCTTGACGCACTGGCTGCGGAAATGCCCAACATCCTCGGTTTTCCCGACATTGAAGGCCAGTTCGACAAACCGACATTGTTCCTGTCTGGCGCTCTTTCGGATTATGTCACGCCAGAGGCGCGACCGCGCATCAAAGAGCTTTTTCCGACGGCCCGGTTCGCCAAGATCCCGGGCGCAGGCCACTGGCTGCACGCCGAAAAACCGCGCGAGTTCGAAGCGTCGGTACGGGCATTTCTGGACCGGGATCAGTAGCCGCGGCAGGACATCTCAGAGCGTGCCGCAAAGACCTTGTAGCGCTCCCAGAAGGCATCGTCAGAGGCTGATTGAGACATCCACGTGTCATGTGCGCGCTGCGGGTTGGAAAAGAAACGCGACGCCTTGCGCTGATCTGAACCAGAAAGAGATTGGTTCGCGACGGTTTGAATGCATCCGCACAGGCGTGAATTGCGGGCTTTTCGGTCCGACGACAAACAGGCACGGCTGATCGGGCCGGTCGAGAAACGGGTCACCACACCGGAATCGCCTCGATCATAGCGGCTTCCGTCACCGCACCCCGCGACCAATGCTGTCACCAAAAATGCTGCCAAGAGTTTCATGACGCCTGATCTCATCTACCCGTGCCGCGTCTTGGGTCTTGCGCCCGGTTTCACGACTATTTGCCTGTTCTGAGCATGCCTGAAACAGGACCTGTTTTCAAATCACCTTTTGTCAAGCGGCACATGGCATCCACGCCACCTTGACCAGACCTCAAAACCGCATCATATCCGGCGCATGACAGAGCTTTCGCACATCCGCAATTTCTCCATCGTTGCTCATATTGACCATGGGAAATCCACCCTGGCCGACCGGCTTATTCAGTCAACCAATACGGTGACCGAACGAGAGATGAAGGAACAGCTTCTCGACTCGATGGATATCGAGCGCGAACGCGGCATCACGATCAAGGCCAACACCGTTCGGATCGAGTACCAGGCCGAAGATGGAGAGATCTATATCCTCAACCTGATCGACACGCCTGGACATGTGGACTTTGCCTACGAAGTCAGCCGCTCGATGCGTGCGGTTGAAGGGTCGCTGCTGGTCGTGGACGCCACGCAGGGTGTGGAAGCGCAGACTCTGGCTAACGTCTATACCGCCATTGATGCGGATCACGAGATCGTGCCGGTGCTGAACAAGATCGACCTGCCTGCGTCCGAGCCGGAGCGCGTAAAGGAACAGATCGAGGACGTGATCGGCATCGACGCCTCTGACGCGTTGGAGATTTCGGCCAAAACCGGAGTCGGCATTCCTGCCGTCCTTGAAGCCATCGTCAAGCGCCTGCCACCTCCCCATACTGGTGATCGGACCGCGCCGCTGAAGGCGATGCTGGTGGACAGCAAATACGATCCCTATCTGGGCGTCGTGGTGATCGTTCGCGTGATCGACGGGGTCCTGAAAAAGGGCCAGCGCATCAAGATGATGAAAACCGGCGGCACCTATGACATCGACCGGATCGGCGTCTACCGCCCCGCGATGCAGGCCGTTGATGAGCTGGGACCGGGCGAAATTGGCTATATCACCGCACAGATCAAGCAGGTCAGCGACACCCGCGTCGGTGACACGATCACCACCGAGAAAAAGGGCTGCGAGAACCCCCTGCCCGGCTTCAAGCCGTCGATCCCGGTGGTCTTCTGTGGCCTGTTCCCGGTGGATGCCAATGATTTCGAAGACATGCGCGACGCGATGGAGAAGCTGGCGCTGAATGACGCCTCTTTCACCTTCGAGATGGAAACCTCTGCAGCGCTGGGTTTCGGGTTCCGCTGCGGATTCCTCGGTCTTCTGCACCTTGAGGTGATCCGCGACCGTTTAGAACGTGAGTATGATATCGATCTGATCACCACAGCTCCCTCGGTGATCTACCACGTTTACACCAAAGACGGTGAAATGCAGGAGTTGCACAATCCTGCGGACATGCCTGATCCGTCGACCATCGACCACATCGAAGAGCCGCGCATCAAAGCGTCCATACTCGTGCCGGATGAATACCTCGGCGATGTGCTCAAGCTGTGTCAGGACCGGCGCGGCATCCAGCTTGACCTGACCTATGTCGGCAGCCGCGCGATGGTCGTTTATGACTTGCCGCTGAACGAGGTGGTGTTCGATTTTTACGACCGTCTGAAATCGGTGACCAAGGGCTATGCCAGCTTTGACTACCAGATGATCGGCTACCGCGAGGACAACCTCGTGAAGATGCAGGTTCTGGTGAATGACGAGCCCGTAGACGCGTTATCGACTATGGTGCACCGAGACCGCGCCGAAACGCGCGGGCGTGCCATGTGCGAAAAGCTCAAGGACCTGATCCCGCGCCACATGTTCAAAATCCCGATCCAGGCCGCCATCGGTGGCAAGGTGATCGCCCGCGAAACCCTGTCGGCCCTGCGCAAGGACGTGACCGCCAAATGCTATGGCGGCGACGCCACCCGGAAGAAGAAGCTTCTGGAAAAGCAAAAGGCCGGCAAGAAGAAGATGCGCCAGTTCGGGAAAGTCGACATCCCGCAGGAAGCGTTTATCTCTGCGTTGAAGATGGACAGCTGACCACTTGGTAGGGCGCGCGCGAGCACGCACCCTACGTGGCGCGTCGCCAATCTCTTATACATGATGGGCGTCTCTTACGCCCATGACACAATTTTGGTGTGCGGCGCCAAGACATCTGAGACAGTCTCAGAGCGATGCTGACAGCGCCGCGAAGCAAGTCTCGGCCGCTGGTCCGGGAAGCGCTTCGCGAATACGGTTGCGCTCGGCCTCAAGAAATGGGGCCCGGTTCGCCTCCGGCCGGTCTTCGGACCCGAAATAGGCCGAGAGATAGTGACAGGCAGATGTCGCGAGCCATGGTGCCTCGGACAGGACCTTGAGAACCGCGTCGGGGTCTTGTCGGTAGAGTGGCAACAGATCGGCCGCAAAGGATTGCGTCAATCCCGCATCCGAGCTCCGCAAAGCAATATCGCCCAGCAGGATCCAAAGCCCCAAATCCCCCGGTGTATCCGCGCGGGCTCCGGCATGAAGCCGGGCATAGAGCGCGCCAAGCCCATGCATGGCCGCCAACGGCGTCTCGTGCCGGGCCGGAACCCGCCCCAGCATGAGTTCAATCATCTCGACCGCGTCCGCAGCGTCAGGTGGCGGGGCCTCTTGTGCGCTGGCAGACGACAGGCTCAGGCACAAAGCAACTGCGCAACCGATGAGCCGCTGCGCCGTCATTCGAACAATGGCATCGTGCCCCAGGAAGAATGCATATAGCGTGTGCAGTCCCAATCCTGCGGGCGGCCGCGTTTGACGGTTTCATCCGTGATGACAACGCTGATGTTTCCCGTTTCCTTCGGCGTAATCTCAGACCACATCTGGTAAACTTTTGCCCCGGGCATCACGATACATCCATCGGACCAGCCCGCATTGGTGCCCTTGTGGATAAAGAAGCCGTTCGCGGTGCTTCCATCACCGTTATAGGGCACATTGAGCCCCAACCAGATGGCCTCGCGATTGCCGCCATCGGTGCCGTCGGTCTTGTTCGCCATCCGAGTCGCGTAACCAGTATACGTTCCCGCGTCGATGACCACGTCCTCGTCCCACCAGCACGTTTCGGAGATATCGACCGATCCGCTTTTGAAGGTGAGTGTGCCGCTGCCATTCTTGCGCACGACATTGATCGTGTAGCTCATTTGAAAACTCCATTGCTTAAAATATGCGTCACAATGCCAAAAATCTAACGCGACAGATCAGAGTCGGGCAACTGGTTTATCGATCGTGGCTAAGCCGACTTGACCGACATCAACGTGCTGGCCTGGGCTATGTGGCAGAATGGGTATCAATGACGGGAGAACTCATATGGATCTGACTGAACAAAAAACACTCCTACTCAAACGCCGCGCCGAATTGACCGAAGACCTGTCCGAGATCGAGGACAAGCTTGATGATCCGATGCCCAAGGACTGGGAGGATCGTGCTTCGGAACGGCAGGGCGACGAGGTGCTCGAAGCACTTGGCAATGCCGATCTCGACGAATTGCGCCGCATCGACGCCGCATTGGCCCGTATCGATGACAACAGCTATGGCATCTGCGCGAAATGCGGCGATCCGATCTCGGACGAAAGACTGCGTGCGGTGCCAACCGCTGCTCTTTGCAAGAATTGTGCCTGACCCGGCACCAGCCTACATCGACCTTCGGCCATTCAGCCGCCATACATCTGCATTCCCAGACAACGCGTATTCGGCCAAATGGACGAATACGCGGCCGCAGACATCCTATTTTTCATTTCCCTGCAAAACGTCAGAAAAGGGATATTTTTTTATCTCAATATCATGGTCTTGCACTTTTTCCAAAACAAGCTGTGATCCATTCTCCGCATACCGCCGTACACAGAGTGTCAAAAAATTTTTACACTATGGGAGGGGTTGTGTCAGAATTTCTAGACTCTATGAGGCGGGATTTCGACGCCCGCATGAGCGCCCACGAGGGTATGCTTGCGCATCTTGGATTGTACCTGACAGAGCATGACAGTCCATTTTTAATCTCCGAGTTAAAAGAGACCTTTCGCGCCTGCGGCGCGTGCCGCTGCCCAAAGTCGTGCCTTGACTGGCAAAGCGGCTCAGAAGAAGGCCCCCCACCCTGGTGCCACAAGCGGCACACGTTCCTATCCTTGATTGATGCCTGCAACGCTCTGGCGGACGCCCGGATTTCCACGACCGGCTCAGTATAAGAACACGGCTGCATTCGCCTTAGAACGCATCGAAGGTCAGCTGGATTTTGACTCATATCAAAGCCATTACATGTAAAATGCGGAATATAACGACGATCCTGATGGTATGGAGGTCGAAATGTTCCGTCTGGCTGGTATTTTGTATTCGTTGATCGCAACCACGCTTTCCGGCACTGCAATTGTCGCAATTTTGACATCGGGGTATGGCACATTGCTCCCAATCGTCACAGCCGCGGTGGCCGGCGCCCTTGTCGCATTTCCTGTCACCTATCTTGTGGCGCGCGAAATTTATCAGTCCTGACGCGCGTCCCGCTCAAGCGTATCAAGCAGACCCTCAGCGCAGTCTTCGATCAAGGCCAGGGCGCCTTCGAAGTCACGCGTGAAATACGGATCGGGGATATAGCTCGCACCGACATGCGGAGCGTAATCCGTGAAAAGCGCCACGCGATCCGTTGGGCCAAAGGATGCCAAATCCGACGCATTGTCATTATCCATGACGATGACGTGGTCGAAATCGGATAAATCGGCAGGTCGCACCTGCCGTGCCCGGAGCGGAGACAGATCGTAGCCCTTTATGCGCGCGGCGTCCTGCATCGGCGCGTAGGGCGGCTTGCCGACATGCCAATTTCCTGTCCCTGCGCTATCCAAAATCAGCTCCAACCCGCGAGCCGCCGCCTTGGCGCGGGTTACCGCCTCGGCAGTGGGCGACCGGCAGATGTTGCCCAGGCAAACAAAGAGGATACGGTGGGTCATAATCGTGACTTATCCGGTTGCGAGTGCTTTTGGAAGGAGACGCAATGCGGCGGATCGACAGGATTGTCATACTGACCGGTGCCGGAATTTCGGCAGAAAGCGGATTGGGCACGTTTCGGGACGAAGGCGGTCTTTGGGCACAGCACCGTATCGAGGACGTCGCAACACCCGAGGCCTTTGCCCGCAATCCCGATTGCGTACATCGCTTTTACAATGCGCGCCGCACACAGGCGGCACAGGCCGAACCAAATCCCGCGCATATCGCACTGGCGCGACTGCAGTCCAACTTTCCCGGAGAGGTGGTCTTGGTCACCCAAAATGTCGATGGGCTCCACGAAAAGGCGGGAGCACAACCGATACATATGCACGGTCAACTGTCCCGTGCACTATGCGCATCCTGCGATCATCGATGGGACGCGCCACCCGAAATGCACGTCGGCGAAACATGTCCTGCCTGCCACGCTGGGTCGGCGCGACCGGACATCGTTTGGTTTGGAGAAATGCCCTACCACATGGAACAGATTGTTGCCGCTCTGCAAACCTGTGACATGTTCGCGGCCATCGGTACGTCCGGCCAGGTGTATCCAGCAGCAGGCTTTGTTGAGGAGGCGCGCATGGCGGGGGCAGAGACTGTCGAATTGAACCTGCGCGACAGCGATATGTCGCATGCCTTTCAGAAGCACATCGTTGGCCCGGCGAGCAAGACGGTCCCGCTATGGGTGAACCGCCTGCTCGCCTGAGGTTCAGCTGTCCGAGCCTTGTTGCATTCCGGCGTGATCCTGACGCTCCAGATCGACCGGCACTTCAACGACGATATCGCCCGCCTGCTCAAAGGTCAGGGTGATCGTGACAATGTCACCCTGCGCCATCGGCGCAGCCAGCCCCATGAGCATGACGTGTTTGCCGCCGCGCTGCATTGCGATCATGCCGTCGGCCGGAAGCTCGAAGCCTTCTTCCACGTGCACCATGCGCATGACACCGTTTTCGCCCGCAAGATGCATGTGCAATTCGGTCCGCGCTGCTGCGTCACTGCTGACCGCAACCAGCCGGTCAGCAGAGCCACCATTGTTGCTAATCATCATGAACGCCGCGCCGGACTTGGCCATTGGCGAAGCAGAGCGCGCATAAGCGTCTTCAATTTCGATCTCTGCAATGGCTGGCAGAGCACTGGCAAGGGCAACCGCCCCCGCGATCAGGGTTGTCTTGAACATGTTTGGTTCTTTCGTTTGATATCAGGGCAGAGCGATGATCAAACCGGTGCTGGCGGACCCCGCGCCTGAGCCGTCTTTTCCAAAATACTGGCGGCATCCACAGCAGAGCGCGGCAGCCAGACTGCGTGCCACAGCTTAACCCGGCCAAGTTCGGGAGATTGGGTCCAGACATCGGCGAAGACCGCCATCGCATAGTCCGGGCAGATCATCACCCCGCCCGTGGGGTCGCCGGTCTCATCGACGAGGATATGAAGAGGCCCGGTTCCGGTGCAAATCTCCATCACACCCACCGCCGGCGACTGACCGCGCGCTGCCGCAAACTGCACGCTGGTCAGGGCGACAAGTACAGCAAGTGCAAGAGCAGTTATATTCCGAAAATGGAATGCCATAGCGCCTATCTACCAAGCCAGGCAGAGGCCACAAGGCGACAAAAGGAAACAGCCCCGTGCGGCGCACCACACGAGGCTGTCAAAACGTTGAAGAGAAAAAGATCAGGCCTGAGCGGCCTGCGCCTTGGCGATCTCTTTCTTGACCTTAAGCGCATTCGCAGACAGGTCTGTGTCCTTGGCTTTTGCCAGAAACTTGTCCAGACCACCACGGTGATCGACGCTGCGCAGAGCGTGGGCGGAAATCCGCATCTTGATGCCACGTCCCAGAGTTTCGGACTGCAGGGTGACATCATTCAGGTTCGGCAGGAAACGCCGACGTGTCTTGTTGTTGGCATGGCTGACATTGTTGCCAGTCATCGGGCCTTTACCGGTCAGTTCGCAAACACGCGACATGGGTTCATCCTCGTTCTATCAGAAGCAGAAGACGGCGCTTCCACCAATATCAAAGGGCGCCGACTGGCAGCGCCCGGAATCTCGTTGGCTGTCCTTAGAGGGATGCGCAAAAGCCGTCAAGTGGGGCCTTGCCTGAAAACCGGGAGTCTTTCCGAAGTTCGGGTATTTTATGTCGAACCGCTTAGGACGATCCGAGAGGTTGGGGGCTTTGCCCCCCTGCCGCGCACGCGCGGCATTCCCCCCAAGGTATTTTTCAAACAGAGAAGATACCAAATTTTAACCCGACAAGCGTTTTCTTGAACTGCGGTACAGGCGGAGGCGCCGATGACCGTAAACGGAGAAGCCCCCTGTCGCGCTGCGCAGGGGGTGGACCGCCTAAACGTCTTCTCTGTTTCGCAAATACCTCGGGGGAGTCGCCGCCTGCGGCGACGGGGGCAGAGCCCCCAAACCGCTTGGATGGCCAAAGGCCATGCAAGCTGAGACCCATGCGCCGAAGGCGCGCAGTTGGGTCAGGCGACAGGGCTGTTGCGCCCCTCGAGCTGAGCCAGCACCTCATCTGCGGCCTGACTTGGGGTCCTGGTTCCCTCTTCCACGGATTGGCCCAACGTCCGCACCAAACCCTTCAACGGCTCACGCTCCAGTCGGGCCAGCAGCGCCTGCTTGAGCTCAGCCTCGAACCAGAATCGCGCCTGTGCGGCGCGGCGGCCGGTAAAATGGCTGGTCTCACGGCGCCAGTCGGCGAGGCTCTGCATCTCGTCCCAGGCGGTCTGCAAGCCGTTTTCCTCGAGGGCTGAGACTGTCATCGCCTTTGGAAACCCCTGCGGGTCCTGCGGGCGTTTGCGCAGCAGGCGCAAGGCACCGGCGTAATCGGCACATGTGCGGGTGGCTGTGGTCTTCAGATCACCGTCGGCCTTGTTGATGAGGATGATGTCCGCCATTTCCATGATGCCGCGCTTCACGCCCTGCAATTCATCCCCACCGGCGGGGGCCAGCAGCAGCAGGAAGAGGTCAGACATTTCCGCAACAACAGTTTCGGATTGTCCCACCCCCACGGTTTCGATCAGCACGACATCAAAACCAGCGGCCTCGCACAGATCAATCGCTTCGCGAGTGCGGCGCGCCACGCCTCCCAGATGGGACTGTGAGGGTGACGGGCGGATAAAGGCGTTGGGATCGCGGGAGAGGCGCTCCATACGGGTCTTGTCGCCGAGGATGGACCCACCAGAGCGCGCAGAGCTGGGATCGACCGCCAGTACCGCAACCTTGAGCCCCTGCCCGGTCAGCATCATCCCGAAGGATTCGATGAAGGTCGATTTGCCCACACCGGGCGTGCCCGAGAGACCGATGCGCAGCGATTCGCGACCGTGTCCCTTGAGAGCCTCAAAAAGCGCGATCGCCTGGGTGCGATGATCGGCGCGTCCGCTCTCCACAAGCGTGATGGCACGTGCCAACGCACGGCGTTCGCCGGCAAGAATGCGGCTGGCCAGATCGTCGATATCCATGCGCGGGGCTCCGTCTTGGTGTGGCGCCACATCTGCCATGCGCCGGGCGCCCAAGTAAAGCTGTCAGCCCAGTCCGCCAGGCCCGTGTTTGAGAATCACTGGCACAACCAGGTCTTCCTCGTCGATGAGATGCCGGTTCAGCATGGCCTGAAAGCTGAGCAGGTCTTTGCGGAATTCACCGGCTTCCGATTTGCCCTGGATCACCGCATTGGCCCCATCGGCAAACCGGTTGAGCAATCCATCCATTGCGTGGTGATCAGAATCCAGCAGTTCAAACCCTTTGTTCAAGACGGGTTCGCGCTTGGCCAGGACCGGGAAGTAATGGTGGTCTTCAATCTGGTGATGGCCGTGCAGGTTCTGAAGGAGCATCGATCCGTAGCGTGACAGTTTCGCGGCATGGGTCTGCGGATCAATCCTGCGGTCGACCGCCTGCTCGGCGTCGTCGATCAGCGCTGTCATCAGCTTGCGGAACATCAGATGCCGATCCAGCCAGAACGCCACCAGACCGGCGAAATTGTTGTGTTCGGGCCATGTCTCGCGCGGGAAATCCTGCAGCAAGACGCGCAGGGCGTCTGGCAATCCGTCGCGGGTGTCGAGAGTCAGCGTTTCATCCATGAGCACCTCCTGTCGCGCAGGAGGTGCAGCGCTAACGGGAAATGTCAATCAGCGCAAGACATGAACCGAGCATAGCGCATGACGCACGACATGCGTCGCCGTCGATCCCAGCAGCAGCGTCTGCATGCCCGGTCGGTGTGAGGCGATGACGATCAGGTCATTCCCTTGTTCCTCGGCATAGTCGAGGATGGATCGTCCTGCATGACCTTCGATGACCACGGAATTGGCCCCGTTCTCAGCCGCCAGCCGCGCCATCTCGGACTCGATTCCTTTGCGTGTGGCATCAAGGATGTCGGACGAGATATAGCTGATCGCATAGCTTGGCACCGCTTCGACGACATGCAGAAGCGTAATAGTCGCGCCATCGGCCGCGAGCGTTTTGGCGATGTTCAGCGCCTGTGGCGTGCGGTCGTCTTCATTGTCAAGCGCGATGGGTACGAGAATGTTCGAGTACATGGGGCCCTCCCTCAATTCAGGATGGGAGCAGTTTAGGCAGGCGTCTCGATGTGGTCCTTGATCCGCATCATGGTCGCAGCAAAGTTTGCAAACTCACGACACATTCGGTTCGCCCTGCAATCCCAGCAACTTGCGAAACCCGGTCCAGTAGCCCGGGAGGCGCGGTGGTTCCTGAAGTTGAGGCAGGGCTTCGTCGGCCCAGCGGGACATGCGGCGCTGGGTAAAGTCGCGCCCCCAGTCGAGATAGGCTTGGGCGTCGTTGGGCCGCAGACGGCAGGCTGATCCGACTAGCCCCACCAATGTTTCGGGAGCCGAGTACCATTCGTCCTGAATGCCGGTGACTTTCTTTTGCAGGAACGGCCCGATCCAGCGCATCAGCGCCTTGTCTGAGAAGAGAAGCAGCATCTTGCCCATTTCTTCGCGGCTGTAATGGATCAGCGGCGGGAAGGTGTCGAAGAAGAGAGCGTGGCCATCGAAATAGGCAAAATTGCGGATCGACGGGTGAAAGCCGATGCGGGTGTCGAACTGATCGGCGTTGTTCCAGAAGGTAGCGATCACATCGCCTGCGGCCTCCATCATCCGGAGCGTCTCGTCCGTCGAGGCGGTCTGCATCTGCGGGCGCATCATGCTGTCCGATGGCAGCGCTTCCTGTACGATCACCGGAATGCGTGTGCCGTCCATATCAAGCAGGTGAAATTCGGTTTCGGGCAGGGCCACTCCGGCCTGGTTCAGCGCAGCGACGTAATCATCATGGCATTGCGCCAGCCGGTCGAGCGCTGATTGATCGCGCAAACCGCGATAGACCTTGATCACCTTGTCGGAGAAGGGACCTGACGCGGGGCGAAACGGTGCGCAGAAATAACCCAGCTTCGACACAGTCTGTCCGCGTGCGGCGCTGTCTGCGCGGATCACGGCTCTCAGGGCGTCGAGGTCGGTCATGGCTAAGGCTCCTTGGTCGGGTGCCTTGCCTTACCCGTTTGCCAGCACCTGTGCCACCTCTGAGGTAAGCGCATCCACCTCGGCCTGCGCAGGTGTCTTGCGGCCTTCCGCAGCGCCGCGCCCCTGCCCCAAGGCCTCGGCATAGATCACGCGGTTGGCCAGCGTGGCGTCAGCAATGCGTGCCATCAGCTTTTCCGCAGCCTCTGCCACTTCGGCGCCGAGCCGGGTGTTATTGCGCGCGCGATTGAGCACAACCAACGCTTCCTTGTCTTCGCGTCGGGCGAGATCAAGCACACCTTCCGTAGCCCAAAGATCCACATGACTGACGCTTACCGGAACAATGACAAGATCAGCCACACGCAGGGCCGGGCGTAGATCGCTATCGGCTTTTGGGGGTGTGTCGATGATCACAATGTCATGGCTCTCGGACAATTTGCGCACCTCGTAGGTGATGCCCCAGGCTGAAGATGTGGCAAATTCCAGTGCATCCACCGGGCCAGACTCGGTTTCCAGACGAGTCATGAACCAGCGACCGAGGCTGCCTTGTGGGTCGATATCCACCAACGCAACGCTTTTGCCCTGACGCAGGAAACCAGTGGCGAGATTGGCGGAAACGGTGGTCTTGCCAGAGCCGCCCTTTTGCTGAGCAACTGTGATGACGTGGCCGGGCATAGTCTGTTCCTTCGATTCGGCCAAAGGGTACTAGGTTATTGTGCAGGTGCAGCATAAAAATTGCCACACCTGGTCAAGATGCGAGGATGAGTCACATGAAATCACCCATTCGCCCGACTGACGACGAGGCCCGCGCTTTGGCGCGACGCCTGCTTGAAGAAGCAACCTTCGCGGCGCTTTCCTATTTGGACCCAAGCGATGATACACCGATGGTCAGCCGCGTGGCTCTTGTTGCGGGTCCGGACGGACAACCGCTGAGTCTGATGTCCGATCTGAGCCACCACAGCGCCGCGCTGCAGCAAAATCCGGTGTGTTCTTTGTTGATCGGAGAGCCGAAGGTCAAGGGAGATCCTCTGACACACCCGCGTCTGAGCCTGCGAGCGACAGCCCGGTTCATCCGTCATGGCGCGACAGAGCACTGTGCTTTGGCGGGGGCGTTTCTGGCGAAACAGCCAAAAGCCAAGCTTTACATCGGGTTCACGGATTT
>QCWH01000005.1:70912-74245 GCA_003149565.1 Marivita sp. XM-24bin2
TGGTGCTGTTCAAACCTCTTGGTGCTCACCTGAATGGCGGGTTCGGAAAGGCCTACTTGTTGGACGCGGAAGACATTGCGGCGGCGATGCGTTGACGCATCGTTGCGTTCCGTCGACGGAACGCGGCTTTACGCCGTGACGTCCGGCGCTTGCAGGATCTGCACCCCAGCGATGCGCCATTGACCGTCAATCATCTGCATCCGGTAGTCGAGATAGTGCAGATTGCCTGCCGCATCCTTCAGGATCACCATCTGATATAACCCACCTGCGATCGCACGCAGGTCGCCAAAGGTCACGCTGTCGGGACGCCAGACCATTGGATAACCTTGCTGGACCATCGCGCCAAAATTTTCCGGCGTTCTGAAGATGTTGCGGATATTCGGCGCAGCAAATTCAAAGGCCGTGCCGAAATCGTCCTGCAGAAAAGCATCGATCTGACTTTGGATCGTATTCTCGATGCCGGGTTCAGGCGCAAGAACCTCTTGCGCCCAAAGCGAACCCGTCATCGATAGGGCAAGGGCCAGCCCGGTGATGAGTTTGCGCATAGGGTCACCTTTCGTTGCTTGGCAGAAAGGTAGAGCGTAAACTCGGAGGGGCAAAATCGCGTGTCTATGCGAGCTCGCCAGCCAAGCCGCTGCGGATCAACCCGACCGTTTCATCAACACCATACAGCGCGATGAAACCGCCGAAGCGCGGTCCTTGGGATTGCCCCAATAGCACCTCGTAAAGCGCCTTGAACCAGTCGCGGAGCGGATCGAACCCATGATCCTTGCCAACAGAAAACACGATGGTTTGCAGCGTCTCGTCATCGGTCGGTCCGTCATGCGCCTCAAGCCGGGACGCCAGATCTTCCATGGCTGCACGTTCCTTTTCGTCCGGTGCACGGTAGGTTTTGGTGGGCTTCACGAAGTCCTCGTAATAGCGCACGGCAAAACCTGCAGCTTGATCCAGATCAGGATGCGTTTCCGGCGTGGCCTCGGGCGCATAGCGCTTGATGAAGCCCCACATCGCGTCTTTGTCTTCGGCCCCTGCGGCGGAGGCGAGGTTCAGCAACATCGAGAACGGCACGACCATGTGCGACTCGGGCACATCCCCGGAATGGATATGCCATACCGGGTTGTTTGCCTGCGCCTTGGCGTCTTGCGTCGGGTAGGCGCGAAGCTGCTGGTGGTATTCATCAACCGCCTTGGGGATCACGTCGAAATGCATCCGCTTGGCCGTCTTGGGCTTGAGATACATGAAATACGACAACGATTCCGTGCTGGCATAGGTCAGCCATTCGTCGATAGAGATGCCGTTGCCGGAGGATTTGGAAATCTTCTGGCCCTTTTCGTCGAGGAACAGCTCGTAGCTGAAATGCTCGGGCTTGCGGCCGCCGAGGATCTCGCAGATCCGGTCGTAGATCGCGGTGTTGGTCGCGTGCTCCTTGCCGTACATCTCAAAGTCGACATCGAGCGCAGCCCAGCGGGCGCCGAAATCGGGCTTCCACTGGAGCTTCACGTTGCCGCCGGTGACGGGCAACGTCCATTCGCGCCCGTCCTCGTCGTCGAAGGTGACGGTGTAGTCGGTGGCGTTCACCTCTTTCATCGGCACGTAGAGAACGCGGCCGGTTTCGGGGTGGATCGGCAGAAAGATCGAATAGGTCTCGCGCCGCTCCTCGCGGAGCGATTTGAGCATCACGGCCATGATCTCGTCGTAGCGCTCGACCGCGCGCTTGAGCGTCTCGTCGAACCGCCCGGAGCGGTAGAACTCGCGCGCCGAGTAGAATTCGTATTCGAAGCCGAAGGTGTCGAGGAAGCGCCGCAGCATGGCGTTGTTGTGGTGGCCGAAGCTCTCGTGCGTGCCGAAGGGGTCCGGCACGTCGGTCAGCGGCTTGTGCATGTGCTCGGCCAGCATCACCTGCTGGGGCACGTTGCCCGGCACCTTCCGCATCCCGTCAAGGTCGTCGGAGAAGCAGATCAGCTTTGTCGGGATGTCCGAGATCACCTCGAAGGCGCGGCGGATCATCGTGGTCCGCAGCACCTCGCCGAAGGTCCCGATATGCGGCAGACCAGACGGGCCATAGCCCGTCTCGAACAGAACGTAGCCTTTTTCGGGTGGCGCGGCCTCGTAGCGTTTGAGCAGTCGGCGCGCCTCTTCAAAGGGCCAGGCCTTTGAGGTCATTGCAGCTTCGCGCATATCGGACATTGCTCATTTACTCCGGATGGTCGCCGCACGGAATTGTACGGGCGTTCAAAGGGCACTCCCTATTGCGGGGGCGCGGGCGGGTCAATAAGTTGGACATCAAACACACGTTCCAGAAAGCGATAGCCTGTGCCAGATATTGATCCCCACCCCCTCAGCCCGCAGGATTGTCTTGTTGCGCTCATGATCGCGGTCTCTGCGTCCGATGAAAGCATCCGCACGGCAGAACTGGTGAAGATCCAGTCAGCGGTCAACAACCTGCCGATCTTTGGCGAATACGACGAAGCGCGCATTCCCGATATGTCCGCACTGGTGTTCGACCTGTTTGAACAAGAGGACGGGTTGGATGCGTTGTTCGGTCTGATCCGCGACAACTTGCCGGAACGGTTGTTCGAAACCGCGTACGCGCTGGCCTGTGATGTTGCGGCCGCCGACGGCACGCTGCGGGAGGGCGAATTGCGCCTGCTGGAAGAGATCCGCTACGAGCTTGATCTGGACCGGCTGCACGCCGCAGCAATTGAGCGTGGGTCGCGGGCGCGGCATTTGCGGATGTAACCCATTTAATTGCATCTCTTTTTCGATGCCGCCGTGATAATTTGACCAAATGGTAAAATTTTTACTTCACGGTTTTGAGTGCGACCGCGGCGACCGACAGGGATTAATTCTGCGCATCAAACAATGCCCAGTTTCCCGACGGCGTCTGGAAGGCCGAGAACGAGCCCCCTGCCTAAGGTATTCTTGACGGCGATATCGAGCCCTGGTCCGTGACCGTCGTGAAGAGGGTCAAAGGTGGTCTGTGGGTCCGGCAGGTTCGGACAGGGCAGGACTGGGACATCAAGAACGGCTACATGGAACCGGGCAGCGGCACGTTGCTCCATGATCACGAATGCGCTTCGGACAATCTCGCCCGGCACTGTGTCGTACGGTTCAAACAACTGGCGGATGGCACGGGTTGATGGTGCGGCCCGCGCAAACGCGGCTCGTATGTTTGAAATCAGCACCCCTGCCCTGATGATGTCCATAAGGCCATCGCACAGATCATCTCTGAAGAAGAAGCGGTCATGGACTCAATGTCGGCGGGTCAGGACCTTCACGAACTGGCCGAGTCGGTTGCAGCCTTTCGAAAGACGCTCGACGAACTCAAAAGCG
>QCWH01000005.1:74877-136320 GCA_003149565.1 Marivita sp. XM-24bin2
GACGCACGACGCAATGGCGCTGACCTGCCACTCTACGGGAATCTTGTGCTTCAACCAGCGGTGCGTTTCGGCGGGATCGAGTATGTGAGCGTGGCACGCGCCACCGGGTCAGGCATGCCATCTGAATAAAGCAGCACATCCGTGACACTCAGTGCGCGTCCCAGCTTGAGCACCTTGGCATGCGCGAGCACATCTGCGCCCGCAACCGGTTTGCGCATGAAATCAATCGAGCAATTCGTGGTCACCGCCAGCGCCTCTTTTCCGATCCGCGCCATCGTAGCGACATAGGCTGCAACATCGGCAAGGCTGAACATGGCCGGTCCGGAGACGGTGCCACCCGGACGCAGATGCTGATCGCTCGCGTGCAACCGCATGACCAAAAGGTTGTCGTCCAATTGGTCGATGCCGAACATGCCTTTGACCTGCGGAAACACCTCATCCAGAAACGCTTCCATTTCCTGCGCCGGAACTTTGAGCGCCATGCTTTCCTCCCCTGCTCTGAACCATTACACTTGCCGCAACTCACTGGGAGAACAAGATGAAAATCCTTGAACGTCACGACACCGATGCTGTTTGCCATCTGCACCTGAATGCGCCGGAAAGACTGAACGCGTTGTCGGACGAAATGCTGGCTGCACTGCAAGAACAGATCGACGCGTTGCAGACCGACACGTCGGTGCGTGTGGTAGTGATCTCGGGCGCAGGCAAGGCGTTCTGCGCGGGCCATGACCTGAAACAGATGACGGCAGGACGACAGGCCGAAGATGGCGGCAAAGCGTATTTCAAGGATCTCTTTGACCGTTGCGCCAAGGTGATGACAGGCGTGCAGCGCCTGCCGCAGCCGGTGATAGCACAGGTGCATGGCATAGCGACTGCTGCAGGGTGCCAGTTGGTGGCGTCCTGTGACATGGCCGTGGCCGCCGAAGGCACCCGGTTCGGCGTCAATGGGGTGAATATCGGTCTGTTCTGCTCGACACCAATGGTGGCACTGTCGCGAAACATCCCGCGCAAGCAGGCGTTCGAAATGTTGGTGACCGGTCAATTCATCAATGCAGACCGCGCCGAGGTCTTGGGCCTGATCAACAAAGTTGTTCCAGAAGCAGAATTGGCAGACACCACGCGCGAGATGGCACAGCTGGTCGCGAGCAAGTTGGGCGCGGCGGTCAAAGTTGGAAAGCACGCGTTTTACGAACAGGTCCAAATGGGTCTGGACGACGCCTATGCCTATACGGGCCAGGTGATGGTCGAGAACATGCTATACCGCGATACCGAGGAAGGCATCGCGGCGTTTCTGGAAAAGCGCCCGCCCGAGTGGTCGCAGTAACTTGGCAAACCCCTAGAATGTTCTTACCGCCCGGACTGCGCGTGGGTCTGCTTGGTGGGTCGTTCGACCCAGCCCACGCGGGCCATGTTCATCTGACACGTGTCGCCATGAGGCGCTTTCGGTTGGATCGTGTGATCTGGCTTGTCTCCCCGGGCAACCCGTTGAAAGAGCGCGGTCCTGCGCCGCTGGACGCCCGTCTTGCACGCGCGGCAGAGGTCATAAGTGATCCGCACGTGATCATCAGCGATTTCGAAGCGCAGATTGGAACGGCTTATACCGCCGAAACCATCGACGCGCTTCAGGCACGCCATCCGGGCGTGCGCTTTGTATGGCTGATGGGCGCAGACAATCTGCAGCAGTTTCACAGATGGCAGCGCTGGCAACACATTCTGGAAGCGCTGCCGCTGGGCATTCTCGCCCGCCCCGGTTGGCGACAGGCCGGATTGAACGCGCGCACTGCCCGGCAATTCAGGCACGCCCGTCTGCCCGAGAGCGCCTCATATCTCTTGGCCGATCAAGACCCGCCCGCGTGGTGTTTCGTCAACATGCCTATGATGCCGGTCAGTTCGACAGAATTGCGGGCACAGGGCAACTGGATGCCGGGAACCACGACAGGATCATCAGGCTGACCCTATCTTGAAATGGCGCAAAGTTCACCAAACCGTGTCCTTGTCACACGTCGAACTCTGAGGTTACATCCGCCTCATGACACGGGAGGTTTCACGTCGAGCGCTTTTGGGCGGACTGGCTGCGATCACAGTCGCACCATCGGCTTTTGCGCAAACCGCACAGGCGCCGATGTCGTCTCTGCGCCCAACGGCCCGCACTGGCGAGCTTCTCAAGACATATCAGCCACCATTGAGCGAGTTGGTCTCTCAGGCAGGACTCGCGGGCAAAACCAGTGTGCAGGTGGCCGATGTGAAAACAGGGCTGGTCCTGGAATCGCACAATCCTTTGCGGGCCCTGCCACCGGCAAGCGTCGCAAAGGCGCTGACCGCATGCTATGCGCTGGACGTACTTGGGCCGGGATACCATTTCGAAACCCGTGTCCTGACGACTGCACCTGTCGTGAACGGCAGGATCGACGGGGACCTGATCCTGGCGGGCGGCGGCGATCCGACGCTTGATACTGATGCGGTTTCAGAAATCGCCAAACGCCTGCGCGAAGAGGTGGGTGTGACCGAGGTCACCGGGCGGTTCCTCGTCTGGGGCGGCGCGTTGCCATCTCTCAATGGCATCGATAGCGAACAACCCTACCAAGTGGGGTACAATCCGGGAATCTCGGGGCTGAACCTGAACTTCAATCGTGTTCATTTCGAATGGAAGCGGGCGAGCAATGGGTACAATGTGACGATGGATGCCCGCTCGGCCACGCTCCGCCCGGAAGTGCGTGCCGCCCGGATGCGGATTGAGGCGCGAAATTATCCAATCTACACCTACACCGATGGCGGCGCGTTTGACGATTGGACCGTGGCGCGCAGTGCTTTGGGGCGGAATGGCGCGCGGTGGCTGCCGGTACGCAAACCGGCGCGATATGCAGCCGAAGTGTTTCAGATCCTCGCACGGTCGAATGGTATTGTCCTGAAAACGCCCGAATTGATCGACACGCTTCCGGCAGGGGCCACGACGATCCTGTCGCATGAGAGCGCACCACTCAGGGTTATCCTGCGCGATATGCTCAGGTATTCCACAAATATCACAGCTGAATGCGTCGGCATGACAGCCACGACAGCGCGAGGTGGCCCGATCACAAGCCTCAAGGCGTCAGCGGATGCGATGAACTTGTGGGCCAAGGATACGCTTGGCATGAATTCTGTCGCGCTCGAGGATCATTCAGGCTTGGGCGATGATAGCCGCGTATCTGCGCGGGACATGGTCAAGGCGCTGATTGCGGCGCGAAAAACAATGGGAATCAAGGCGTTGCTCAAGCAACACCCATTGCGCACTGAAGATCGCAGGATCATCGAAAATCATCCCGTCACCGTTCATGCCAAAACGGGCACATTGAATTTCGTCAGTGGATTGGGCGGGTTTATCGATCTGCCAGACGGGACAGAACTGGCCTTTGCCTGTTTCTCGGCCGATTTGCAGCGTCGTGACGCGCTGAGCCGGGAAGAACGCGAACGCCCGCCGGGCGGCAAGCGCTATGCGGTGTCAGCGCGCAAGCTCCAGCAACGCCTGCTGGCGCGCTGGGGCATCCTGTATAACGGGTGAAAAAAGGGGCGCAAAGCCGGTCTTTGCGCCCCAGAGTTCTGCCTGACGCAGGGATTTACATCAGCCAGAATTTGCGTGCCGCCTCGCGCTGCGCGGTCATCCGATCCAAACCGATATCGCGAAGCAGGTGATCATCGAGATGTTTGAGATGTCCGCGTGTGCGACGGCGTTCCGACCATACCGTGAGAGTCACCGCGACGCGCAACGCCACGACAGCCAGCGGCGACAGTGCGGACTGTCCACCAAGATAGGCGATCTGCGGGGCGTGGGTTGCGTGTGCCATGGGTGTACTCCTCAAATGTATCGACACAATATAAACACATCGCGGCAAGCGTATTGCAATCGCGATACAAAAATGGATACATTGACCCAACCCCACCTTCCAGAGAAAGATTGTGTCGGATACAATTTCACCAGAGAGGATCGTTTCGCTGCCGCAGGCGGCCGACGGACCCAAATACAAACGGGTGGCCGATACAATTCAGTCGGCGATCCGATCCGGCGATTTGCGCGCCGGAGACAAGCTTCCACCGGTGCGCGAACTGGCGTGGTCTCTCGGCATCACGCCGGGCACCGTTGCGCGCGCGTATACCTTGCTGACAGATGCCGGGCATGCCGTCGCCGAAGTGGGCCGCGGCACATTTGTGGCTGAGCGCAGCGCGCGGAAAACCGAGGCGCGTCGCGAATATGTGTCTGTTCCAATGCAGGACGGCAAACTGTCGTTGTTCAGTCCACAAGTGCCGGATCTTGGTCAGGTGGCTCTGATACAGGATGCCTTTGCTCGGATCGGAGAACATGCACCGGAACGTTTGTTGCACTACCCGACCCGTGAAGCCTACCGCCCGTTGCGGGAAGCGGCTGTGCACTGGCTGCGACACGTACCGCTGGGCCGGATCGACGAGTCGGACATTGTGATCGTGCACGGTGCGCAAAACGGTCTTTCAGTGATCCTACAAGCGATCCTGCACGGCCCGCGGCCCACCGTTCTGGTGGAGGACATGGCCTATCCCGGCTTTCGCCGAGCCGCCGATCTGCTGCGCGCGGATGTTGTCGGTTTGCCCAGCGACGAGAAAGGCATCCGCCCCGATGCTTTGGCGGAAGTGGCGCGCCGCACCGGGGCTCAAGTGCTGTGTACGTCGCCAGATGTGCACAACCCAACGCTTGTCTCCACCCCTGCCGACCGACGCAGCGAAATTGCGGAGGTCTGCCGCGCCCTCGACCTTCAGATCATTGAGGACAATTGCTATGGCAGGACGGATGTCATTGCCCCCAGCTACCGCATCCTGATTCCCGAACGGACCTGGTACCTGGCGTCCATTTCGAAAGTTCTAACGCCGGCGCTGCGGATCGGCTTTGCAATAGCGCCGCGCGGCCGTGGACCGGAGTTGCGCCAGATCGCGGAGCATGGTTTTTTTGGCATTGCCCAGCCCCTGGCAGAAGTCGCCGAGCGGATCCTGACCTCCCGTGAAACCGAAGAGCTTCTCAAAGCCATTCGGGAGCGCATGGCCGAGTATGTACGTGTCGCTGTCAACGCGCTTGGGGCCTACAATCTCACATGGAACGAGGACGTCCCGTTCCTCTGGCTCCCGCTTCCTCAGGGGTGGCGAGCAGCGGCTTTCTGTCGAGCCGCAGAAGAGCGCGGCATCCAAATCAGATCTGCTGACGAATTTGCACTCAGGGATGGCCGCGCACCACATGCCGTGCGCATTGCGGTGAACGCGCAAGTACCGCTCAGGCAGTTTGAAAATGCAATGTTGCAACTCCGTGACCTTCTTGGGCACCCGCCCGAACAGATAAGTGTCTGATTTTCCGCTGGAATGACCAAAAAATGGTCGCCTGCCCCACGTTCGGGCGCTAGGCTGAAGCAGCGACTCAGCTACAATGAGATTTAAATGGGTTTAGACATCAGCTTGGCCTTCGTAGAAACGCGGCCTGATCTCGGTGAATTGTCTGACATATTGACCGAGTATTACGCGCAGATTCTCGAACGGTTGATGGCTGTCGGCGGCCCCAGCCTCTCAGTCGCAGACCATGTTCAATTCAGCCTCGACGAGATTGATCAATTCCTGCCGCCAAATGGGGGCATCCTGCTGGCACGCGACAGTTCTGGATATCTTCTGGGCTGCGGGTTTGTTCGAATGATTGATGACCACCGCGCAGAATTGAAGCGGCTCTACGTGCGAGACATCGCGCGCGGCTACGGGCTTGGCCGGCAGATCATCGAGATGCGCATTGAAAAAGCCAAAGAACTCGGGGCCACCACCATCGTCGCCGATACTGTGCGCGGCAACAGCTCTATGCTGGCCCTGTATGACCGCTTGGGTTTCAGCGAAACGGCACGCTATGACGGCAAAGACAATCCGGCAGCATTCGAAAAGTATCTGGTCTACCGCAAACTTGATATATCGGAACGCTGACTCTGTCGAAAATCGTGGGGTATCAAGATACCTTATTTTCAAATCATTGATTTAGCATCATTAATTCCGAAAGACGTCGCTTGACTGGCTTCTGCCAATCCTTATAACCCGCGCATCGGAATATACGGGGTGCCTGCACCCTGCCTTACCAATCAAACGTCAGGGACATCCCACGATGAAAACCTATTCTGCAACACCGGCAGACATCGACAAGAAATGGATCCTGATCGACGCCGAAGGCGTCGTTCTGGGCCGTCTTGCTGCGATCGTCGCCACACGCCTGCGCGGCAAGCACAAGCCGTCCTTCACTCCGCATATGGACATGGGTGACAATGTCATCGTGATCAATGCGGACAAGGTTCAGCTGACCGGCAACAAGCGTCAGGAAAACTACTACTGGCACACCGGCTATCCGGGTGGCATCAAATCCCGCACCAAGCAGCAGATCCTTGAGGGCGCACACCCCGAGCGTGTCGTCCAGAAAGCGGTTCAGCGCATGCTTCCGGGCAACCGCCTGTCCCGCAAGGTGATGACCAACCTGCGTGTCTATGCTGGTGCCGAACACCCGCATGAAGCACAGAGCCCCGAAGTACTGGACGTGAAGTCCATGAACTCCAAGAACACACGGACGGCGAAATAATGGCTGAGCAAATCAACTCCCTCGACGAGCTGGCGAAAGCCGTCACGGACGACATCGGCGCAGTTCAGGGCTCTGCCCCTGAAGAAGCACCGCGTGAGCCGCAGCGCGATGCGCTGGGTCGTTCCTACGCAACCGGCAAGCGGAAAGACGCTGTGGCCCGCGTTTGGATCAAGCCGGGTTCTGGCAAGGTCAGCGTGAACGGCAAAGACATAAACAGCTACTTCGCACGTCCTGTGCTGCAGATGATCCTGCGTCAACCGTTTGACGTGGCCGGTGTTGCTGACCAATTCGACGTCATGGCCACTGTTAAAGGCGGCGGTCTCTCCGGTCAGGCTGGTGCGGTCAAGCACGGCATCTCCAAGGCGCTGCAGCTCTACGATCCTTCGCTGCGTTCCGCGCTCAAAGCCGCAGGTTTCCTCACACGCGACAGCCGCGTTGTGGAACGTAAGAAATACGGTAAGCGCAAGGCGCGTCGGAGCTTCCAGTTCTCCAAGCGTTAATCGACGCTTTCAGAATATCGAAAAGGCTGCCTTTCAGGGCGGCCTTTTTTTTGTGCGGTCTTGTCTGAAGCGGCCGGGCAATACCGCTCAGACCAAGAAGGATATCGTTTCAGAGTCCGCGGGCTTCTCGGAACGACAGCAGCCGCCGCGATCCTTCGTCCCAAAGATGCAGCCGCGCATTCGCAAAACTTTCGCGGATCGTCATGCGGTTGTGATCGGCCAACATGTCGTGATCGCGCACCACTTCGGGCAGACGGTAAAACGGAATGCGGCTATAAAGATGGTGCACGTGGTGGATGCCGATATTGCCACTGAACCACTGAAGCACTTTGGGCAGCACATAATAAGAGCTGCCGTGCAAAGCCGCATCATGCAGCTGCCAATTCTCGTCTTCGTCCCAAGACGTCGTCTCGAACTGATGCTGCACGTAAAACAACCACACACCCGCAGTCGCGGCGAGTAAAGTGGACGGCAGGAAGATCAGCAGGATCGGCATCAGCCCACCGAAATAGAGCATGATCAACAGCCCGGTCAGAATAGCGGCGTTGGTGCCCATGGCGCTGGCCCAATACCGAACGCTGGACATAAGCCCCAGCGGAATGCGGTTCTGCAAAAGAAACAGATATCCCGGCCCCAATCCGAACAGGATGATCGGATGACGGTAGAGGCGGTACATGAGCTTGCTCCAGCCCGATAGCGCTTTGTATTCAGCAACCGTCATGGTGTGCACATCACCGATTCCGCGTCGCTCAAGATTCCCATGCGCACTGTGATGGATCGAATGTGTGCGTCGCCAGACATCATAAGGTGTCAGGGTTAGCACCCCGAGCACCCGCCCAAGCCAGTCGCTGAGTGTCCGGTTGTTGTAAAACGACCCATGGCCGCAATCGTGCTGGATGATGAAGAGACGCAGCAGGAACGCAGCATTCACGCATGACAGGGCGAATGTCAGCCAATAGCTGACACCAAGCGCCCACCATGCCGCGGCCCATAACGCCACAAAAGGGCCAAGCGTCGCGGCCAATTCCAGGGAGCTTCGCATTGTGTCGGGTTCGCGGTACTTCGCGAGAATCGTAACCCAGTCTTTGGCGGAGGTCGGAACGGGCGTCTGCCCGATGATTGTAAAGTGCTCGGACATAGGCCTTCTTTTTAGTCGGTTTTGCAACGTTCTAGCCGAAGCCGCGCGATCCGCCTACGCTTCTTCGCCCTCAAAAGCCCGTCCGAGGCATTTTGCCACTGCTACCGGTCGTCCGCATCCTTGTGCGGAACTTGCGGCGTGAACGCGCAGCGTTCCGGCTTGATATCGATCAAAGGTGTTTTATCGAGGCAATCCAGACCTTTAACAATCAAAGTGTGACCGTCATGCCTGATCAAGCGCACACACGACAACCCGATCGGGTTTGGCCGGACCGGCGACCGCAGAGCAAATGTGCCTGTGGTGTCACCATCGCTGCGCGGGCTTTGCAGGACAAGATCGCGACGCGACATATGCAACCAATACAGCACTTCGAGATATTCGAACCTGGTGATCCCCTTGAGCGCCGGAGCCCAAGCGGGATTGAGCACAAGCTGGCAATCCGGTCCATCTAGCTTGCCTTGGCGAGGGCACAGATCGCGCGATGTGAATGGCGTACGGATCATCCCGATGAATTGTACGGTCGCGTCCTGCGACATCGGGTCTTCACTTATCACCTCACCCGGTCGCAGGTCGGTCGATCCTGTGCCTGTCATCTCGCGCCTCCCAATCAATGCCTCAAAGCAGCATGCAGAGTTTGCACCTGATGACCAGCGTATCAGACGTTGTGCATCTTGCCGCTCGCGAGACTGTACGACATAGTCGCGACGCTATGGCGAACACCGAAACTTCCTCAGCAGAGCGGTATCTGACCGTCCCGGAATTGGCCGCATTATTGCGGATCAAAGAGCGCAAGGTTTACGACCTTGCCGCAAGCGGTGCTGTTCCCTGTTCAAAGGTAACAGGCAAACTTCTGTTCCCGGAGCAAGCGGTCCGTCGCTGGCTGGAGCGCGGACAAAGCGGAACAGGACAATCAGAGGCCGGGCGCGCATCTGTATTTCTGGGCAGCCACGACCCCCTTTTGGATTGGGCTTTGCGTCAGTCCGAGTGTGGCATCGCGACGTTGTTTGACGGTTCGCAAGACGGTCTGGATCGCTTTGCCGCCAACGAAGGCGTTGCAGCCGGGCTACATATGTATGACCCGGCAAGCGACCGTTGGAACGTGACAAGCGTAGACGCTGCGTTGAGCGGCACCGATGCAGTGTTGTTGGGGTTTGCCAAACGTCAACGTGGATTGGTGGTGTCTCGCGGTCGGCGCGACGAAATCACTGGCCTGGCAGATCTCGCAGGGCGCACGTTTACGCCCCGCCAGATCGGCGCAGGCACGCGGACACTGTTCGATCATCTCATGCACGAGGCTGACATTTTGCAGGATACGATTCGGATGCGTCCAGTAGCGCGAAGCGAAGCAGACGCCGTCCTGGATGTCGCAACAGGTGAATCTGACGCGACCTTTGGCCTGGAAGCCCTGGCGTCACAGCATCACTTGGGGTTTGTGCCACTCATCGAGGAGCACTTTGATCTTCTTGTCAGCAGGCGCGCGTATTTTGATCCACCGATACAACGCTTCTTGTCTTTCCTGAAAACGGCTCAGTTCGCCGAACACGCTGCTGCATTGGGAGGGTATGATGTATCAGAGGCTGGATCGGTCCGCTGGAACGGATGACGTGGAAAACTGCCACACAGGTGGTGGACGCTGCACCGCACCCGGCTTAGGTTTGGTGCAACCAAGGATGCCTGAATGACCGACCCAACCCCGTATCAGGTGCTTGCCCGCAAGTATCGCCCGGAAACCTTTGCCGACCTGGTCGGACAGGAGGCGATGGTTCGTACGCTCAAGAATGCGTTCGAGGCGGACCGGATTGCGCAAGCCTTCGTGATGACCGGCATTCGCGGCATCGGTAAAACCACCACGGCACGGATCATTGCCAAGGGCCTCAACTGCGTCGGGCCTGACGGCAACGGCGGGCCAACCACGGACCCCTGCGGGCAGTGCGAACATTGCGTGGCGATCATGGAAGGCCGCCACGTTGACGTGATGGAAATGGACGCGGCTTCCCGTACCGGCGTGGGCGATATCCGCGAGATCATCGACTCGGTGCATTACAGGGCTGCCTCGGCGCGCTACAAGATTTACATCATCGACGAGGTGCACATGCTGTCCACCTCGGCGTTCAATGCTCTGTTGAAAACGCTGGAAGAGCCGCCGGCACATGTGAAATTCATCTTCGCCACGACTGAGATCCGCAAGGTGCCTGTCACGGTCCTGTCGCGCTGCCAACGCTTTGACCTGCGGCGTATTGAGCCCGAAATGATGATCGCCCTATTGCGCAAGATCGCCACCCGCGAGGCCGCTGAGATCACCGACGATGCTTTGGCTCTGATCACCCGAGCCGCTGAAGGCTCGGCGCGGGATGCCACGTCGCTCTTGGATCAGGCCATCAGTCACGGCGCGGGTGAAACCACGGCCGATCAGGTGCGCGCGATGCTGGGTCTGGCGGATCGAGGCAGGGTACTCGACCTTTTCGATCTCGTGATGAAGGGGGACGCGGCTGGGGCCTTGACGGAACTCAGCGCGCAATATGCAGACGGCGCCGACCCGATGGCGGTTCTGCGTGATCTGGCGGAAATCACGCATTGGATTTCGGTCGTCAAGATCACGCCCGAAGCCGCCGAAGACCCCACGATCAGCCCGGATGAACGCCAGCGTGGACAAGAGCTTGCACAGGCGTTGGGTATGCGCCCTCTCACGCGTCTGTGGCAAATGCTTCTCAAGGCGCTCGACGAGGTGGCACAGGCCCCCAATGCGATGATGGCTGCAGAAATGGCGATCATCCGAATGACCCATGTTTCTGAACTGCCAAGCCCTGAAGAATTGGTGAAGCGCCTGCAAGACACGCCACCTCCTCCTCCGCCCTCTGGAGGCGGAATGACAGCAGGCGGCGCCGCGAGGACACATGCCGCCGGATCCCCTGCCCCGACACACGCGTCATCGTCGGGACCTCACGCCTCCTATGGAGGTGCCGCAGTTGCCCTTGCAGCAGATCAGGCGCTCGCACGTTATCCGACGTTCGAGCACGTGATTGAATTGATACGTTCCAACCGCGACGTGAAGCTTCTGGTCGACGTCGAAGGCTGTGTTCGGCTGGCCGCCTATCAACCAGGTCGGATTGAATTCACGCCTACGGATAACGCGCCTGCCGATCTGGCGCAGCGTTTGGGAAGCGCCCTGCAACGGTGGACAGGCAATCGCTGGGGCGTTTCCGTGGTCAACGGATCAGACGCGCCAACAATTTCGGAAACCCGTGATGCCGCCGAACTCGCAATCAAGGCAGAAGCCGCCGAACACCCATTGGTCAAAGCGGTGCTGGATGCGTTTCCAGGTGCCGTGATCGAAGAGGTGCGCACACCAGATCAACTTGCCGCAGAGGCCGAAGCCGAAGCGCTGCCCGAAGTGGAAGATGAATGGGACCCATTCGAGGAGGAGTGATCCTCTCCCTGATGCCAGGTGCGGCTTGGGCGCAGTCTTGTGCGGTACAGCGACCAGACTGGGATGGTACGTCGGTCAGCGCGGTACAAGAGGCGGTGTTCCTTGCCTCTTCCCCTGCCGCTTTGATCCTGCTTCTCGGCACCGTCGTCGCCATCCGCTTCAAGAGCCAATGGGGCGCGCTGGCTGTCGTGCTGGGCTGGACGGCTTTTGTCACCTTCCTGACCATGCTGGCCCCGGCATCTCGCAAAGTGGCAATGGCGGAAGGGTGCGTTGGCTCCCCTGCCTTGTTCATCGGCATCATCGCTGCGATATGTGTTGGGATGATTTTTTACACCGCGCCACCGATCAAGGGGCGCTGACCTACGGAGAGAGACATGTTCAAAGGTTTGGGCCAAATGGGCGACATGGCCAAGATGATGAAGGCCGCGCAGGAAATGCAGGGCAAGATGGCCCAGATGCAGGAAGACCTGGCCACAATGACCGTGACCGGCGAAAGCGGTGCCGGTCTGGTGAAAGCGACAGCCACGGCGAAAGGCGAACTGACCGGCTTGGATATCGACCCGTCGATCTTTAACGGCGACGACAAGGAAGTTGTCGAAGATCTGATCCTCGCGGCAATCAAGGATGCGCAACAAAAGGCGCAGGACAAAGCGCAGGAAGAGATGTCCAAGCTGACCGAAGGTCTTGGTCTGCCACCGGGTATGAATCTGCCGTTCTGAGCATGTCTCTGACAGAGTTTATCCGCGGGCGTCCAGCAAGAACGACAGTCGTCTGATGCGAGACGGCGGCGATATTGAAGCGCTTATTCAGATGATGGCGCGCCTGCCGGGGCTTGGGCCTCGGTCGGCGCGTCGCGCTGTGCTGCATATGATCCGGAAACGCGGACTGCTTTTGACGCCGTTGGCCGAATTGATGACACAGGTTGCCCGCGACGCCCGCGAATGCCTCAACTGCGGGAACATCGGAACGCAGGACATCTGTGACATCTGTCAGGATAACGCGCGTAACAACGGCCTGCTTTGCGTGGTCGAAGATGTGTCAGACCTCTGGGCAATGGAACGATCAGGCGTTTTTAAAGGCCGCTATCATGTTCTCGGCGGCACGCTTTCGGCATTGGATCATGTGGGGCCGGAAGAATTGCGAATCCCAAAGCTCTCGGCGCGAGTCGACAGCGAAGAAATTTCCGAAGTCATCCTCGCGCTCAACGCGACGATCGACGGACAGACGACCGCGCATTATATCGCCGACCAACTGGAAGGTCGGGTAAGCCTGACCTCTCTTGCGCAGGGTGTGCCGATTGGCGGCGAACTGGATTACCTCGATGAAGGCACAATCACAGCCGCGATGAACGCGCGGAAGCCGATCTGATATCGCTGCGCGGCATTTCCTGAAACGAACGTGGACTCTCTTGCCGCACTGGTCCGGGGCTGCTTCACTGCCGACATCCACGGCAGGAGGCCCCATGAGACCACATGTTTGCGTGACAGCCTTTCTTTTTGCCTCCCCCGCATTCGCGCAGGACGGCCCAAGTTTCGATTGCTCCAAAGCTGGCAGTGATGCCGAAAGGCTGGTCTGCGCCGACGCGGATTTGGCCAGACTTGACCGGCAATTGTCAGACCGGTTTGCAGCAGCCATCGACGTGGCGCGCGGCCTCGAGGTCGGAGCACAGACCGCCGAAGACGAAATCCGCGCGACCCAACGCGGTTGGATTTCGGGCCGTGACGAATGCTGGAAAGCGGATGATTTACGATCTTGCATGGCAGATGCATACCTGAGACGCGAGGGAGACCTTGTTGCCCGCTGGATGTTGGAAGACCCGACAGGAACATCGTTCTGGGCGTGTGGCGGCAACCCGGCAAACGAGGTCGCCACAACCTTTTTCGACACGGAATTGCCAAGCGTCAGGTTCGAGCGCGGAGACAGCATCACCACAGGCTTTTTGAGCTCCACAGCGTCCGGTGCCCGTTATGATGCAGATTTCGGACGCTACATCTGGATCAAGGGCGAGGAAGCTGAATACCGCGATCCCGATCCGGATGGCGCTCTGTATTCCTGTGTCCTCGCAGGATCGAATTAAACCCAAACTCGTTTTGGAACTGTCTTCCTTGGTCTGTCGTTGAGTTATATATTCAAGGAGGACGATATGAAACTTTCTCGAACCAGCGCATCAAAAGGCGCCGGATCGGCCGAAGTTACCGGATTTTACGATGCGGACACCGGCAGCATCCAGTACCTCGTGAGCGACCCTGAAACACGCAAAGCCGCGCTCATTGACACGGTTCTGAGCTTTGATCACAAGAGCGCGTCAACCTGCACCGACAGCGTGGATGCGATCCTGCGCTATGCCGAGACTGAGGGATTGGAGATCGACTGGATCCTCGACACGCATCCCCATGCAGACCACCTGATGGCCTCGTCCTATCTGAAGGACCGCGTGGGCAAACCCAACGCGATTGGAGAGAAGATCAAAGACATCGCTGTGCTTTGGCGCGACTACTACAACTTGCCTGATGCCTTTGAACCTGAACGGGACTTTGACCATCTCTTCGCCGATGGTGACACTTTTCAGATTGGAGAACTCCCAGTGCGGGTGATGCTCTCGCCCGGCCATACTCTGGGGTCGATTAGTTATATCGTGGGAAATGACGCGGCGTTTGCGCATGACACGTTCATGCAGCCCGATGCCGGGACGTCACGTGCTGATTTTCCCGGTGGCACGACCGACGATCTGTGGAATTCGCTGCAAGCGCTTCTTGCTTTACCAGACGACACAAGGCTGTTCATAGGCCATGACTACGGCACCGAACACCGCCCGGGTCCTGAATGGGAGTCGACCGTCGCAGAACAGCGGCGACACAACATTCATCTCGGTGGTGGCGCTTCGCGGGAAAGCTATGTTGAGCAGCGCGAAGCACGGGACAAAACACTCGCACTACCGGACCGGATGCTGCATGTCTTGCAGATGAACCTGCGCGCCGGGCGCGCGCCGGACCCCGAACCGGATGGCCACAGCTATCTCAAAATACCGCTCAACCGATTTTAGGAGGCACCCGCATGGATATCGAAGAAACAGAAAACGGAACGCTGGAGCACTGGACACCGGCCGAGGTCGCCGAGGCGTTTTCTCAGGACAAAATCGTGCTGATTGACGTGCGGACACCGCAAGAGTTTGCTCTAGAGCGGATCAATGGCGCGCTTCTGGCACCGATGCAGGCGTTTGAGCCAAACCACATGCCCGACCAATCGAAAAAACAGATCGTTTTTCACTGCGGGTCTGGCGTGCGCTCCGCCCGTGTGGCCAAGATGTGTCTGGCTGCCGGAGAAGAGCGCATTGCGCATATGGCCGGGGGGTTTGCCGCGTGGAAAGACGGTGGTCAGGCGTACATGGGCACCGACATGGCAACCGGCGCGCCGAAGGAAATGCGCAAGACCGAGTAAGCCAATAAAAAAGCCCGGCACCGCTCAGCGGGCCGGGCTTTGAATTTGCCGAGACGAAGATCAGCGCTGATCTTCGTCCTCATCATCGTCATGCGCACCATCCGGCAGGTTGAAAAAGCTGTCGGCGTCTGCGTAATCTTCGGTCTTGTCCTCTTCGTCGTCGTCGCTCGACGTGCCAGACAGGCTGAATGTCTCAAGCCCTTCAATTGCACTCGGCAAGCGCGGTTCTGAGTCCATCTCAAGGCTTTGCTCGGTCGAGACGAGCTTGCGGCGCTCATCATCGGTCATCACAGCTTCCTGTTTCTTTGCTGCCTTGGAAACCGCCGCGTCCAGTTCGGACTGCTTGCACAGGCCCAACGCAACCGGGTCAATCGGCTGAATGTTGTTGATGTTCCAGTGGGTGCGTTCCCGGATCGCCTGAATGGTCGGTTTCGTGGTGCCAACCAGCTTTGAAATCTGCCCGTCACTCAGTTCCGGATGGAACTTGACCAGCCACAGGATCGACGCTGGTCGATCCTGACGTTTGGACAGAGGGGTGTAGCGCGGGCCACGGCGCTTTTCCTCACCTTGGGCAGCCGCGTAAACTTTGAGCTTGAGAACATGCATCGGGTTGTTTTCACCCTTCTTGATCTCTTCGGCATCAAGCTGATTGTTGGCAATCGGATCGAACCCTTTAACCCCTGCGGCCACGTCCCCATCCGCAATGCCCTGCACTTCAAGCTCGTGCATGCCAGTGAAATCGGCGATCTGCTTGAAGGTCAGTGTGGTGTTGTCCACCAGCCAGACGGCGGTGGCTTTGGCCATAATCGGTTTACCCATCTCGCGTCTCCTTACGCAAAGCTTGTTCGGTCTCTCGGAGCGGGTCCAAGAGGTCCCGGATCGGCCGGGACGGTTTCCATTGTCAGGGAACTTGGCCGCCTTATAGTCGCGCAAAGGCAAAGAGGGAAGAGGCAATGCGGGTTTTGATCCTGTCGCTGATCGGTCTGGTTGCGGCATCCTTGGCTTTAGCCAAAGGGGAACGCGCCGGTGAGTTCGACTACTACGTGCTCTCGCTCAGTTGGTCTCCGACTTGGTGCGCGCTTGAAGGTGACGCGCGGCAGTCACCGCAATGCGATGCGGATGCAGATTTCGGCTGGGTGATGCACGGTCTCTGGCCTCAATACCATCGCGGCTGGCCATCCTACTGCCCGACACCCGAACGCAATCCAACGCGTGCGATGACCCGCGACATGACCGACATCATGGGAACGTCCGGATTGGCATGGCACCAGTGGAACAAGCATGGGGTGTGTACGGGGCTGTCAGCCCGCGATTATTACGCTCTGTCCCGCGAGGCCTATGGAACAATTGTCCGGCCTGAGATCTTCAGGCAATTGGACAAAGCCGTGAAACTGCCTGCCGCTGTCGTTGAAGAGGCATTTCTGAAAGCAAATCCACAACTTGAGCCAGATATGGTCACGATCACGTGCAAGAACGGGCGCATTCAGGAAGCGCGGATTTGCATGTCTAAAAACCTCGATCCGGTGCCGTGCGGCCGCGATGTGGTTCGCGATTGTTCAGCTACAGACGCCTTGTTCGAACCGATCCGTTAGAGCCTACCGCGGGACAGTCCACCCTCCCGGCAAATCATCGCGGCGCCGTTTGGGCGACTTGATCCGCGACAGAAATGACTCGGCTCCGGTCACCAGCTTTCCAACACCGGGTACCTTGCGCATCTGCGATTTCACCTTTTCCACCTGCATCACATCATCGATGCGACGGTCGAGAAAGGCCCAAGTCGCCTGATTATCAAGCGAGTCGTCGCCCAACCAGTACAGCACGGTGGACGAGTAGACCCCCGAGAGAGTCGCACGCTTGGTGTACCAGTTGATGTCACGCGACGTATCCCCCAGCACGGTCCAGATGCGATCGGCCGTCCCCCAGATCAACTTCGCCCCTTCAGCGGCGTGCATCGGGAGAGCAAAAAGTGTTGCGCCGCGCCGGACCGCTTCTTTGTCCTCAACCGATTCGATGCGCAGGCGCACCGCCAGGGCGACCTTGTCTCGGAAACGCATATCGGAGAGGTCTTTCGACTCGAGTGCTGCCGCCATCGCGTCGTCGCCACGCCGGTGATAGGCTGCCGCCAGATCAATCGCGCCACGCGGAAAAAGGCCCTTTGCAACGGCCGGCGCGACCTCAACATCCTTTATTGCCGCATTGAACGCGGTGTCGGACCACCCATCGAATGGGACATGCATCAAAGCCGCATCCAGAATTTCGGTTGCGATATCGCGTGGTGTGTCGGTCATGGTAGAGCCTCCGCAGGATCGGTTGCTGTCTTTTGCATCAAACTAGGCCGGATACCCACGTTACGCCACAGTCACACGTCTCATGTGCCGCATTTGTTGTGGACGCCACCAGAGATGTGGATATCAAGCCACCCATAAATTGATTTCAGCCCCGAAACGTTGTCAGAGCGTGAAACGTTCCATATTTCGAGGGTCGACGTCGATGATATCCAATTTGAATTTTGTGGGATGCAGATATTCGTGACACGGCAAGCATTCGATTTCACGCTTCTTTTTTTGGCAACCGGCGTACTCGTGGCAGCCTTTATCGCGTCTGCCATGTCGGGCGATATCTTCTTCACCTATTTCGGTGCCGAAGATTCACTCGTCGAAAACGCAACCGCGATCGTACTTGGCATCTGCGGGCTTGCACTTTGGTGGCGAGCCCTCCAAGCAAAGCCGTTTGTGTCGCGGACCGTTGTGGCCTTGGGTGTGCTCTACGGTCTTGTCTATATCTGGGCTGGAGGAGAAGAGATTTCTTGGGGCCAACGCATTCTTGGATTTGAAAGTCCCGAATATTTTCAGGAAAATAACGATCAGCAGGAATTTACATTCCACAACCTTGTGATCGGCGATGTCAAACTTGACGAACTTATTTTCGGGCCGGTTCTGTCCTACATCATTCTCGCCTATCTTATCGTCCTGCCGCTGCTGTGGCCGCGCGCCGCGTGGGTGCAAGCCTTGGCGCGCAAAATGATCATCCCGGTACCACAGCTGTACCATGCGGCATTTGCTTTGGGTGTAACGCTGATCATACCATTCCTCGATGAAAGCCGCCGGTGGGAGGTCTATGAGTGCATCTTTGCTCTTCTGTCGCTGGCGATCTTCCTCCATCCGGCAAATCACCTGCCGGGCAGAACGGATCAGCGCGATCCCATGTCGGGGTGACTGGACAAACCCTCTCTGCCTTGCTATACGGCGCGCTCCTGCAAATCCTTGCAAATCCAACTTAGAAAGGTGGTGAAAACCACATGCAGGTTAGTGTTCGTGACAACAACGTCGATCAGGCGCTCCGCGCTCTGAAGAAAAAGCTGCAGCGTGAAGGCGTTTTTCGTGAAATGAAGCTCAAGCAACATTTCGAAAAGCCGTCCGAGAAAAAAGCACGCGAGAAGGCCGAAGCGATCCGCCGTGCGCGCAAACTGGCGCGTAAGAAGGCACAACGCGAAGGTATGCTCTAAGCAGTTCTTTCCAACACGCATTGATTTTGACTGCCCCCGGAGCTCCGAGCTTTCGGGGGTTTGTTTTTTCGGGTTTATTGAGCCTTGACCGCAGTTGGTGCAGGATCTTCATCAGAGAATTCTGTCAGGGCCACATAGAGTCCTGATCTGGCTGAGCGAGAAGCCTGCCCCATTCCATTTCAATCACCACCAGACTTGCGCGACCAAGGTCCTTGTGCCAGCCTATGCATGAGCTCGGCCAAAATATTTTCGACCTGAGTTCTTAATTATTTGGCCTGCTTGGATGGCCGCAAATCCGAGTGCCCCAGCATGGCCCTCTTGCGAGGATTTGAATCATGTCTGGAGAAAATTCAGCAACCAACGCAGCCGTTACTGTCGCTGCATTTGCCGTAGAACGTGCAATCGGCGGCGCGCGTGGCAGTGTCGCGGGGTTGGCCGTTCAGCCGGTCGTTTGGGCGGTCACAGGCAACGGACCCGACGCGGGTGATGCATTTATCTACGGTGTCGGTGTGGCTGGAGCAGCCGCAGGTTGGATTCTGGTGGTACCCGCGACCGTCACGGGGATCATCAAGGCTGCTGTCGACGACTATGTCGGAGGTTTGGTTCATGAGGCCAAACAAGACGAACCCGAGGCCATTCGCGGCGGGATTTATGGAACGGATGATTATGATTTCTGGGCGTCCAACAATCACATCACCGCAATGACCATCGCCAGTTATGGCGGCGTCGCCTGGCAGCATCCGAACGGGGCCTACTGCTTTATCAAAGACGCGAGCGATACGCTGATCTGTGACTACCACCCCCAATCATACCAACGGCTCTACCGCCCGGTATTGCCACTGCGCCGCAACGGTGACCGCGTTGTCTGGACAAGTGCTGACTTTTGATCAGCAAACAAGCGCTTCCCTCCCCCATCGCGATCTGACACCTTGAGAGTCACACGATGAGGGGAGGATGCCGCATTGGCCAAGGTCTGTATTTTTGACGCGTATGGAACACTGTTCGACGTGGCAGCGGCCGCGCGGGCTGCCGCCGACGAACCTGGGCGCGAAGCGCTTCAGGCGGTCTGGCCAGAGCTAGCGGAACACTGGCGGTTGAAGCAGCTACAGTACACATGGCTCCGCACCATCACCGATGACTACACCCCGTTTTGGGAGGTCACCAAAGACGGTCTTGATTGGGCAATGGAAAAGGTCGGCCTCACGGACGATCCGGAATTGCGAGAACGACTCTTGGCGCTCTACTGGGAATTGGCCCCTTATCGCGAAGTACCTATCATGCTGGCGCAATTGAAAGCCGCCGGGAAAACGTGTGCAATCCTGTCAAATGGCAGCAAGGACATGCTCGAAGGTGCGGTCGACAGCGCGGGGATCGGCGTTTTCCTGGACGCCGTATTGTCCGTGGAGGACGTCGACATCTTCAAACCTTCGTCCGAAGTGTACGACATGGTTGGCAATGAGTTTGGGTGTGCCAAAGAGGATGTTCTCTTCGTATCCTCAAACGGCTGGGACATTGCCGGGGCGAGCGGCTATGGCTTCGAAACCGTCTGGGTCAATCGCGCAGGCGATCCGGTGGACCGGCTGCCACACCAGCCAAAACATGTTCTGTCGGACCTGAGCACAATTCCGGAGTTGGCATGATGCCGCGTTTCACCACATCTGATGGCCTTTCGCTTCACTACACGGATGACGGTGAGGGACTGCCTGTTCTCTGCCTCGCTGGACTGACACGCGACGGTCGCGACTTTGAATTTGTCGCACCGCATCTTGATACCGTGCGCTTGATCAGACTGGATTACCGCGGTCGCGGCCAATCGGACTGGGGAGATCCGGCGACCTATCAGATCCCGTTCGAAGGCCGCGATGCGATCGAACTCCTGGATCATCTCGGTATCGAACAGGCCGCAATTCTGGGCACGTCCCGCGGCGGTTTGATTGCGATGGTGCTCGCCGCGACGGCCAAGAACCGGTTGCTCGGCGTCGCCCTCAACGACATCGGACCCGAAATTGCCCCTGAGGGGTTGGCAGTGATCAAGGACTACCTGGGCCGTCCGCCGGTGTTGAAAACCCACGCCGAGATGGCCGATGCGCGTGCGCGGGTCCTGACAGGCTTCCCGAATGTGCCACCAGAGCGCTGGCTCAGAGAAGCGCAGATCCTGTTCAATGAAACCGAGAACGGACTGGAACTGACCTACGACCCCAGATTGCGCGAGGCGGTTCTTGAGGGCGGCGCTCAACCGTCGCCTGATCTGTGGCCGCTTTTCGACGCGCTCTCCGGTCTCCCCTTGGCCTGCATCCGAGGCGCAAACTCCGACCTGTTGTCTACCGAGACCTTTGCCGAGATGAAACGGCGGCGCCCTGACATGGTAGCGGTGGAAGTTCCGGACCGTGGCCACATTCCCTTTCTTGACGAACCCGAAAGCCTGAACGCATTACGGCGCTGGCTCGATATGCTTAGGTAAACAATGGATATTCAACGTATTGAAGCGGCAGCAGGTCGCCTGAAAGGTCACGCGCGCGTGACGCCACTCCTGTCCTCGCCCTTCCTGGATGAGATCGCCGGACGCCGTGTTCTGATCAAAGCTGAATGCTTGCAGCACACCGGAAGCTTCAAATATCGCGGCGCGCGCTCGGCTGTATCGGCGTTACCCGATGAGCAGCGGAAAACTGGGGTGATCGCGTATTCGTCGGGCAACCACGCTCAGGGTGTGGCCTTGGCCGCGCGGCAGTTCGACATCAGCGCGGTTATCGTAATGCCGTCTGACGCGCCCCAAATGAAAATTGACAACACCCGGGCACTCGGTGCCGAGGTTGTTCTGTATGACCGCGCCACCGAAGACCGGGACGCGATCGGCAGCGCTCTGGCCAAAGATCGTGGCCTGACTCTGATCCGACCGTTCGACGAACCCGAAGTCATTGCCGGACAAGGGACATGTGGGCTCGAAATCGCAACACAGGCGGCTGAGATGGGCGTGAAAGAGGCTGACGTGATCGTCTGTTGTGGCGGCGGGGGGCTGACCTCAGGCATTGCACTGGCGCTCGACTCCCGCGCTCCGGACATGCGTGTGCGACCGGCGGAGCCTGAGAATTTTGACGACGTGACCCGCTCTCTGGCGGCAGGCCAGATCGAACGAAATACGGGCAGTGCCAGCGGGCTGTGCGACGCCATCGTGACCCCGCAACCCGGCAATCTTACATTCCCAATCATGCACCGGCTTTGTGGACCGGGGATTGTCGTCTCCGAAGAAGAGGCGCAACGTGCAATGGCACAGGCGTTTGCACGGCTCAAACTGGTGGCCGAACCTGGCGGTGCGGTGGCTTTGGCAGCGGCGCTTTATCATGGCGATGAGATCGACAGTGACACTGTTATCTGCACAATTTCCGGTGGCAATGTTGATCGAGCCGTGTTCCTGCGTGCCCTGGAACAGTTCGGCGAAGGATGACAAGGCCTCATGCTGATCGCTGACCTGAAAGATATTCAGCTGCATTATAGAATTGATGGCGATCCGGACGGTGCGCCCGTTGTCTTTGCTAACTCCTTGGGCACGGATCTGCGTCTTTGGGACAAGGTAATTGAGCGCCTTCCTCAAACTGGCCTCAAATATATCCGTTACGACAAACGCGGCCACGGTCTGTCGGACTGCCCCAAACCGCCCTATGGCATGGGCACCCTCGTTCGAGATGTCGAACAGCTTATGGATCACCTCGACGTGCGGGATGCCATCTTTGTCGGTTTGTCCATTGGCGGAATGATTGCACAAGGTCTGGCGGCAAAGCGGCTCGACCTCGTGCGGGCCTTGGTGCTGTCCAACACCGCAGCCCGGATTGCCACGCGCGAGATTTGGGCCCAGCGGATCGCCGATGTCGAAACGGGCGGCGTCGAAGCTCTGGCGGACGCAACAATGATGCGCTGGTTCACTCCGGCCTTCCGCCAAACGTCTGAATTCCGGATGTGGCGCAATATGCTGACGCGAACCCCGGCGGACGGGTATATTGGTTGCTCGCAAGCAATCGCAGGAACCGATTTCTACACCACGACTGCCGCACTACGCTTGCCGACACTGGGCATTGCAGGCAGTGAAGATGGATCGACACCGGCTGATCTAGTGCGGGAGACCGTAGACCTTGTACCCGGTTCATACTTTCAATTGATCCGCAAAACCGGTCATCTGCCCTGCGTCGAGGCACCTGACACGTTTGCGCGAATACTGACTGAGTTTATCGCTGCACAGGCGCATTGACTGAAAAACTGTCAAGTGTAGTTTACACATTGAGGGCGCTCTTGGCCTGACTCGGAAAGATTCGCCGCATGCGCCTGCCTGTCGTCTTTATTCTGATCACTGTGATGATCGATGCGATGGGAGTCGGCCTGATTATTCCCGTAATGCCCGATCTGATCCGCGAGGTGACGGGAGGTGATCTTGCAAATGCCGCCCTGTGGGGGGGCGTTCTCGCGACCGTTTTTGCGGTCATGCAGTTTCTCTTCGGCCCGGTGATTGGCAATTTGTCGGATCGGTTCGGCAGACGTCCCGTTCTGCTTATCTCTTTGGTGGTGATGGCTGCGGATTATGTCGTCATGGCCACTGCCGGAACAATGTGGCTCTTGTTGCTGGGACGTATCGTCGGGGGCATTACCTCTGCCACACAGGCGACCGCTTCGGCTTTTATGGCGGACATTTCAGACCCCGCCAAAAAAGCGCAAAATTTCGGACTGGTCGGCGCGGCTTTTGGTTTGGGCTTTGTCATCGGCCCCTTGATGGGCGGTCTGCTTGGTGAATGGGGCACCCGCGCACCGTTCTGGGCCGCAGCAGCGCTGGCCGGAGCAAACGCAGTTTTCGGCTATTTTGTTCTTCAGGAAACCGTAACGGATGCAATCCGGCGCCCCTTTGACTGGCGTCGCGCCAATCCGCTGGGCGCATTCAGATCTCTGAGAGAGTTGCCCGGGTTGGGCCGATTGTTCGCGGTGTTCTTTCTCTATCAAGTGGCGTTCTTTGTGTATCCGGCGGTCTGGGCCTATTTCGGACAGGCACGGTTCGGGTGGAACGCCGGCATGATCGGACTGTCCCTGGGGCTCTTCGGCATCATGATGGCGATTGTGCAAGGCGGGTTGATCCGCCTGATCCTCGCCCGTCTGGGCGAACGCGGCACAGTCATCTATGGTCTTGTCTTCGATGTCTTTGCCTTTGGCGCCCTCGCTTTTGTCACGTCCGGCACAATTGCCCTGATCCTGACACCAATGGCTGCTTTGGGGGCCGTGATCACTCCGGCCCTACAAGGCATCATGTCCAAAGCCGTCGGCGACAGGCGGCAGGGAGAACTTCAGGGGGCGCTGACCTCGGTCGGTGCCGTCGCGATGATCATCGCACCGATGGTCATGACAGGCGTCTTCGCGCAGTTCACCCACAGCGAGGCGGAAATTTACTTTCCCGGCGCGCCCTTCCTGCTGTCGCTTGGCCTGATCATCGTCGCCCTGCTGGTCTTTCTGAGTCCACGCAGGCACGCTGTCGCAGTCTGACAGACGGCGGTCGAGTTCCCACTTGCGCTTGCGCGAAACGCGCCTCAGGTTGCCGACCAATAAATGGAGGCCTCATGACCCGTATCACCGCCGCCGTATGCACCGAATTTGGGCAGCCCCTGCAGCTTGAAGAGCTTGATCTGCGAGCCCCGGAGGCCGGAGAGATTGAAGTGACGCTCGAAGCGGTGGCGATCTGCCACTCGGACATCCATTTCGCCGAAGGCGCCTGGGGCGGGGACCTCCCTGCGGTTTACGGCCACGAAGCGGCCGGCCGGATCTCTGCCATTGGACCAAGTGTACGCGGATTGGCCGAAGGGCAACGCGTCGTGGTAACGCTCATTAAATCCTGCGGAACCTGTCCGAATTGCGCCAGCGGCAAACCGACAATCTGCGAAACGCCGGGCACCGAGGCATCACCGCTCTCCCGCTTGGACGGAGCGCCGGTTGTGCAAGCGATGAATTGCGGTGCATTTGCCGAGCGCGTGGTCGTCGACCAGAGCCAGGTTGTCCCCCTGCCTGACGATATGCCGCCCGAAGCTGTGGCTCTGATGGCCTGCGGTGTCATCACCGGAGTTGGCGCTGTCGTGAATGCGGGGCACCTGCGGGCGGGCGAAGACGTTGTCGTGATTGGTGCGGGTGGCGTTGGCCTCAACGCAATTCAAGGTGCGCGAATTGCCGGTGCCCGACGGATCGTGGCGGTCGATATGACCGAGGACAAGCTGGAGACGGCCAAAGCATTCGGCGCTACAGATGGTGTGCTTGCCACCGGCAAAGCGCCCTGGAAACAGGTCACGCGCATTCTGGGACGTGGGGCCGATCTGGTCGCGGTGACCGTCGGAGCGATTCCCGCCTACAACACCGCGCTTCGGTATATGGGATGGGGCGGCCGTATGGTGATGATCGGTATGCCGCATTCCGGTGCAATGGCCGAATACGAACCCGTAGTCCTCGCCTATATGGCGCAGGGCATGGTGGGCTCCAAAATGGGTGACGTTGTAATTCGCCGCGACATCCCATGGCTTGCCGACCTCTATCGCCAGGACCGGCTCAAGCTGGATGAACTCGTGTCAGGGCGCTGGTCTCTGGATCAGATCAACGAGGCCATCGCCAACACAAAGGCTGGGGACGCCAAACGCAACGTCATTCTCTTCTGATCAACGCCAGCCCACCGCGCGTTTTCGTCAAAGCAGTACTACCCCGACAAGAAAGGGCCTTCCATGAAACTCCACGCGCTCGATGTGATCATCACGGCCCCACCGGCGCCGGGCTGGGGTGGGCGATACTGGATTCTGGTCAAGGTGAGCACCGACACCGGCATCACCGGGTGGGGCGAATGCTACGCGTCATCGGTTGGTCCGGATGCGATGAAAGCCGTGATCGAGGATGTTTTCGACCGGCACATGCTTGGCGAAAACCCCGAGAATATCGAATTGATGTTCCGCCGCGCCTATTCGGCGGGTTTCACCCAACGCCCCGACCTGACGGTCATGGGGGCCTTTTCCGGGCTTGAAATTGCCTGTTGGGACATCCTCGGCAAGGTGCGCGGGCGTCCGGTCTGGGCACTCTTGGGGGGCCGCATGACCCCGAAGGTGCGCGCCTACACCTATCTCTATCCGCTGCCACACCACGACCTCGATGGTTTCTGGAGCGATCCGGACGCGCAGGCGGAAGCCGCAACCGAATATGTGCGACAGGGCTTTACCGCGCTGAAATTCGACCCGGCGGGCCCCTACACGATCCATGGAGGCCACCAGCCTGCGCTCACCGACATTTCACTCTCGGTCGAAATGTGCAAAGCGGTACGGTCGGCTGTGGGCGACAAGGCGGACCTGCTTTTTGGCACCCACGGGCAGTTCACAACATCCGGCGCGATCCGGCTGGGACAGGCGATCGAGGCGTATCTGCCGCTTTGGTACGAAGAGCCGATCCCCCCCGACAACCTGCTCGAATTCGCCGAGGTCGCGCGCGCCGTCCGCATCCCCATCGCCACCGGCGAGCGGCTGACCACAAAGGCCGAGTTCGCCACGCTCCTGCGTACAGGAGGCGCCAGGATCCTGCAGCCAGCTCTGGGCCGCGCGGGCGGTCTCTGGGAGATGAAAAAACTTGCCGGCATGGCCGAGGCCTTCAACGCCGAAATGGCCCCGCATCTCTATGCAGGCCCTGTTGAATGGGCGGCCAATGTGCATCTCTGCACATCAATCCCCAACGTGCTGCTGGCCGAAACAATCGAAACTCCGTTCCATGCCGGCCTGATCCGCAACGCAATCAAGGTACAGGATGGATACATCACAGCGCCCGAGACGCCCGGTCTCGGCATCGCAATCGACGAAGACCTGGCCCGCGCGCACCCCTATACCGGCGACGGATTGCATCTGCAGATGCAAGAGGCACCATGTGATTACAGCAACGGCAATCGGTTCACCGGCGGCGCCCCAACACACCCGGACAGCGGTTCCGCGGGATAACCCTTTGAAACCTTCCTCTGTCGGTGTAAAACGCGTGAGGATTATTGGGGAACGTCCTATGAAAGATGCGAATGTTGCGCCAGCGGCGGTGGAGGACATGGCGCAAAGCGCTGAACAGGCGGCAGCCTACCTCAAGACGCTTGCGCATGAAGGCCGCCTGATGATCCTCTGTCACCTCGGTGTCGGTGAAAAGTCGGTTGGCGAGCTTGAAGCGCTGCTCAATATCCGCCAAGCCGCAGTGAGCCAGATGCTTGCCCGCCTGCGCGACGAGAAACTGGTAAAGACGCGGCGCGACGGAAAGACGATTTATTACAGCCTGAGTGACGGCAACACGGCGCGGCTGATTTCCCACCTGCACGAGATGTTCTGCAAATCGTGACACGTCCCGACACTTCCTTTACCGGTCCCGAACTCTGCGCCAAACCGGCGCGTGAAATCGTTACGCTTTTGCGGAGCGGTGACCTGACCACGCAGGACCTCATTAAGGCCAGCCTGACCCGGATGGATCAGGTCGAACCACAGGTCAACGCGGTGGTCACGCGCTGCCCGGAGCGCGCACGCGCCAGGCCCGCCCCGAAGGACAGCCTGCTCGCCGGCCTTCCCATCGGCATCAAGGATCTTTCTCCGGTTGAAGGCGTGCGAACCACCTTCGGAACCAAGGGCATGGCCAACCACGTTCCAACCGCGTCAGACCCGCTGGTGCTGCGACTGGAAAGCCGCGGTGGAGTTGTCCTTGGAAAGACCAACACGCCTGAAATGGGCGCAGGCGCCAACACGTTCAACGCTGTCTTCGGCGCGACGCGGAACCCCTGGAATACCGCGATGAATGCGGCCGGCTCATCCGGCGGAGCTGCCGTGTCTCTGGCCACCGGAGAGCTATGGCTCAGCCACGGCTCCGATTTCGGCGGCAGCCTGCGCAGCCCGGCCAATTATTGCGGCATCGTGGGTCTGCGCCCCTCGCCCGGCATCGCCGGAGGCAGTTCAGCACATCTGGGCTTCACCAATGGCGGCGTCGAGGGCCCGATGGCGCGCGATGTTCTAGACTGCGCACTCTTCCTCGACGCAATGGCGGGATTTGATCCGGTTTGGCCCATCTCTTTTCCAGCACCCGATCGACCCTATCTGGAAACCGCACGGCAGGATGCCGGCACCATTCGCATCGCCTACACCTCAGATCTGAACGGTTTTGCAGCGGTCACATCCGAGATCGACACAGTCCTGCGCAGCGCGATCGACAGCCTACGCCTGCCGTCGATCGAAGTCGAGGAGTATTGCCCCGATCTGCCTCGGCTTGACGAGACATTCCGCGCCCTGCGATGCCTGTCGTTTATGGGCAGCTATCAGGTCACGCCAGAAAGCGTCACCCGTCATTACAAAGACACGATCAAAGGCAACCTCGCCGACGCGCGCGCCATGACCTTCGACGATTACGCACAGGCCGAACGCGACCGGGCTGCGATTTACAACACCATGGCAGCTTTCTTTGAAACCCACGACGTTCTCGCCTGCCCGGTCAATGGCCTTGCCCCTCTGCCCGTCGAGATTGAGTACCCAACCGAAGTCGCGGGCCGACCCATGCGCGACTATATCGACTGGCTGCAATTCGCGTTCCTGGCAACAGTCGCTGGACTGCCCGCCCTTTCCTTGCCGGTTGGTTTCACCCCCTCCGGAATGCCGGTTGGCCTGCAACTGATTGGCCCGCCCCGGGGGGAGGCCCGTTTGCTACAGGTCGCCCACACGCTTGAGCAAGCGTTGAGCCTGCCAGTGACACTGATCGACCCAATCACAAGCTGACAGCACCTCACCCGCGTGCCGACAGAGTGACGCTCTTCCTTCTTCTTTTTACAAATATGCAAAAAGCGCGCGCCGAAGGCGCGCGCGGATCGGATCGGCTCTGCCGATCCGAAACAGTATCTATAACGACCGTTGCTACGACTTAAGCAGCGACGTCCCAGCCATTGGTGAACTGGCCCAGACAATGCGAAACGTCGTCTTCCGCCGCGCCGTGCATCTCGACCTGCGCAACCAGACCGCGCTTCTTGTCGTCGATCACCGAAACAACCCGGGCTGCCAGACCATGCTTATCAAGTTCCGCGTTGAAGACCCGAATGATCGCCATTTTGCGCAGGTCGGGTTTGAAAACTTTGCCCACAGCGGTCTTGGGCAGCTCAGGTAAAATGGTCATGTGCTTGGGCATGGCCGCTCGCTCGTGGACGTGGACCTTGCAGTGCTCCAACAAGTCTTCCTCGCTCACGTTCGCGCCTTCGACCAATTCGACAAAGGCACACGGCAACTCGCCCGCATGCGCATCTGGCTGTCCAATTGCACCCGCCACGGCAACCGATGGATGGGCCAGCAAAGCGTCCTCGATATCGGCAGGATCAATATTGTGTCCGCCACGAATGATCAGATCCTTGGCCCGGCCGGTGATCCACAGATACCCGTCCTCATCAATGCGCCCGAGGTCACCCGTCCGAAGATAGATATCGTGATGATAAAGGTCCGCATTCTTGGCCGCTTCCGTGTAGGTATTGCCCACATAGACACCAGGGCTTGAGACACAGATCTCGCCAATTTCATCGGTTGCACATTCCACCACCGCACCATCGCGAATGGTCATGATTTTCACGTCCGTATATGGGAACGGCACCCCGACAGAGCCGATTTTCTTTTGCCCATCCGGCGGGTTGATCGAGACCAGACAGGTTGCTTCGGTCATGCCATACCCCTCGCAGATCGACAGACCACAGCTTTCTTCAAAACGCCGGAAAAGTTCGACCGGCATCGGAGCTGACCCGGAAATGGCAAATCGAACCGTCGAGATATCCGCGTTCACGGGACGCTGCATCAAGGCCGCGACCGCCGTTGGTACGGTGATCATATAGGTCACTTTCCAGCGCTCACAGAGCTTCCAAAAATTGTCCATGACCCCTTCGCCACGATAGCCCTGTGGCGTCGGGAACACGACATGAGAGCCCGATACGATGGCTGACATCAAAAGCGCCTGCGTTGCCATCACGTGGAACAGCGGCAGCGGGCAGATCATGGTGTCTTTTTCGGTGAACAGCACCGTGTTGCCGATCCAGCCGTTATACATCATTCCGGAATACTTGTGCTGTACCACTTTCGGCATGCCGGTCGTGCCGCCGGTGTGGAAATAGGCCGCGACGCGATCGCCTGTGCTGTCCACGAAATCGAGCGTCGTGTTTTGCTTCTTCAATTCGACGTTGAAGCTCAGCACATCTGCATGATGCCCACCAGGATTTTTCGGGCGGACCAACGGCACAATCCACGATTTCGGCGGCGTCAGATAACGGTTCAGGTCGACCTCGAGAACGGTCTGCACCTTCGGGGCATGACGGCAGGCTTCGGCAACCTTTTGAGGGACATCTGTCTTCGGAAACGCCTTCAGCGTGACAACCACCTTGGCCTCGGTTTCGCGTAGGATCGACGCAATCTGCTCGGGCTCCAAAAGCGGGTTGATCGGGTTGACGATCCCGGCGATGGCACCACCCAAAAGCGTCAGAACGGTTTCATTGCTGTTGGGCAGCACATAGGCCACCACGTCATCTTCACCGATCCCCAGCTTGCGGAACAGGTTTGCGGCCTGAACCGATTTCGAAAGCAATTCTGACCACGTGAATGTCTCCGCTTTGTCCGTCGGACCGGAGAGCAGCTGATAGCTGATCGCCGGGCGGTTCGGGAAGGCGGACGCTGTCTTGCTTAATTGGCCGAAAAGCGTTGCGGGTACATCCCGTTGCGCCCACGGCATCTCCGCTTCTATCGCAGCGCGGCCTTCGAAACTCGCCAATGTCACGGTGAACCCTCCCATGTTGTCACGCGTCATTTTCGGTAGTCACACGTGTTTACCGGATCTTTGGCCGAAACAAGACACCGGGACGCTACGACATAATCATTGTGACGCAGCGTTCCCCGCTCAAGTGTCTGTAAAACAGCTCGCTCAGAGCCGTTCTCATGACGATGAGGCAGGGTTTCCGCCGCGGACGCTCCGTGTCGGAAGCACCGGGCCGCATCAACCCATGCTCCACCAGCTTCAGTTCAAGGTCACAAGTTTTCCCGGGTTCATGATATTGCCGGGGTCGATCGCCTTTTTCAGCACCCCCATCAGCCCATAGGCCGCGCCGTGTTCCTGCGCGAGATATTTGCGTTTTCCCAAGCCAATTCCATGCTCACCGCTAACAGTGCCACCGAATTCCAGTGCCAGCATGTTCACCTGATTGGCCAACTCGGCAGCCCGCGCCATCTCCGAAGCGTCTTCAGGATCAACAAGGATAAGAAGGTGGAAGTTTCCGTCGCCAACATGCCCGGCAATTGGTGCCATCAAACCCGCCTCGGCGATCAACTCTTTGGTCTTCGCCAGGCATTCGGCCAGCGCGGAGATCGGCACGCAGCAATCGGTCACCACACTGTTGCCGCCGGGACGCAGAGCCTTTCCCGCGTAATAGGCATTGTGCCGGGCCTGCCAGAGCCGATTGCGATCCTCTGTCTTGGTCGCCCATTTGAAATCCGAACCACCATGTTCTGCGACCAGTTCCCCAAAGGTCTTGACCTGTTCTGCAACACCAGCCTCTGTGCCGTGGAATTCCAGAAACAGGTGCGGCGCTTCGGGCATGGGCATATCCGGGTTGTAGATGTTCATGCCGCGCATCTGCACTTCGTCCAACAACTCGATCCGGGCCATCGGCAAGCCCATCTGAACCGCAAGGATCACCGTATCTACGGCGCTTGCGATTTCCGGAAACACACATGTCGCCGCAGCAATATTTTCGGGTTGTCCACGAAGCTTGACCGTGAGCTTGGTGATAATTCCAAGTGTGCCCTCGGATCCCACAAAAAGATGCGTCAGGTCGTACCCGGTCGAGGATTTCCGCGCCCGGCTTCCGGTCTCGATGATCTGACCGTCCGGCAGCACCACTTCAAGTGCCAGGACATTGTCAGCCATCGTCCCGTACCGCACCGTATTTGTGCCCGATGCCCGCGTCGCGGCCATACCGCCGAGAGTGGCATTGGCACCCGGATCGACCGTAAACATCAGCCCAGTCGCCCGCAATTCGTCGTTCAGTTGAACCCGCGTAACACCGGGCTCGACCACGGCATCCAGATCACTTTCATTAATCTGAAGAATGCGGTTCATCCGGCTCGTATCCACAGTGATCCCGCCCTGCACCGGCACAATATGCCCCTCGAGGGACGACCCGATTCCATAGGGCACGACTGGGCAGCCATGCTGCGAGCAAACCCTCAGGAGTTGTGATACTTCTTCAGTGGTCTCCGGGAACGCCACCGCATCTGGCAAGACCGGCGTGGTGTAGGCCTCATCATGCGAGTGCTGATCAAGGATAGATGCCCCTGTGGACAGCCGATCCCCAAGGATTTCGCGCAAGGCTGAGATGGCGGCTTCGATATGTGCGTCAGGCATGGCGACCTCCCTTTTGGGCGTCACGCTACTGCCAAGCGGAAGCGGGGAAAACCCCGATCAGCCAGCAATCGGTTCAATCAGGTCCGGGCCCGATGCCCGGTTCGAATTCACCTTTGGATCGACTCGGTAAAACTCCATCGCATCTTTGGGTGCCGCCCGCATCAGGGTCGCCGCACCATGCCCCGCTTCGCCCAGCCAAAGCCCCCAGTCATCCGGGTGCAGCGTCACAGGCTGGCGGTGGTGGATGGCCGACATCTTTTCATTCGCAGCCGTCGTCACAATGGCGCAGGTTCGATGCGCCACGCCATCTCGCTCCCAATCCTGCCAGACTCCAGCAAAGACCAGTAGGTCCGCATCTGCCGGACGGATGTACCACGGCAGACGATTGCCGTCTTCATCCTTGGTCCATTCGTAGAACCCCGTTGCCGGGATCAGACAGCGGCGCGCGCGACAGGCGGCTCTGAAGGCCGGTTTCTCGGCGATTGTTTCGGCCCGCGCGTTGATCAGCAAAGGCCCGCCGGACTCTGACTTGTACCAGTGCGGCAGGAATCCCCAGCGCATCGAAACAAGCCGTCTTTGGCCATCTTGCGTTTGCACCGCATGAACCTGATTCGTCGGGCAAACATTGTAATTGGGAATATCCGGCAGAGCATTGGCAGGCACAGCATCGAAAAGCTGCGCCATAGCGTCATGCGGAAGGGTGACGGCGAAACGTCCACACATGGCAAAAGAAGGCGAGCCGGACTCAAATGGCCCGGCCCACCGAAATTTATTATTTGTTCACGGTGATCCGACCGTCAGTGTACGGCGTGTACGGACCGTTCTCAGCCAGATACTCCGCCGTTACATCCGCGAGATCGGGACCGTAGTCGTACGCGTTCATCGCATCACGGAACATCCGGTACCCGTCTCCGCCATTGCGAACGTAGTTGTTGGACACCGCGCCATAGGTGGCCTCGGGATCAATCGGAGCACCGCCGACCATGACGTTCGAAATCCGGCTGCCCGGCTCCTGCGTCAGGTCGACAGTAAAGCTCATGCCCGCAACCTGCGGGAAACGGCCCGCGCCCTCTTCAACCTGGCTCACCCCGTTCTCCAGCGCTGCAACGATCTGCGCGCCGGTGACCTCAAAGGTCGACAGCGTGTTCTGGAACGGCAGCACCGTAAGAACCTCACCCATTGTGACTTCACCCGCGTCGATCGACGCGCGCAGACCGCCGCCGTTCTGGATGGCAATCTGCACACCCTGATCCTATACGCGGTCCAGCATCGCATCGGCCACAAGATTGCCCATCGGGCATTCCATCGCCCGGCAGACATCGCGGCTGCCCTCGATAGCCTCGGCGGCTTCGGCCACCACGCGGGTTTTCATCTCTTCAATGGGACCGGCCAGTTCGGCGACGCGCTCGACGATTTCGGGGTCTTCCTCGACCGAGGCATCCAGGAGGATCGTATCGCCTTCGGCATAGGTAACATTGCCCTCATCGTCGAAGTTCAGAACCAGATGGCCGACATATTTGGAATAGGCATAGGCCTGAACGACCGGCACCAGCGTGCCGTCCTCCTGGCTGACGAATGTGGGGTACGCGCCGTCGCGGTCGGGATCGGTTGCCGACAGGTAGGTGTGGCTGTGGCCACCGACGACGGCGTCGATTCCCGGCACGGCTTCGGCGATTGCCAGATCCTTGGGCAGGCCGACATGGGTCAGCGCGATGATCTTGTCGATCCCGTCGTCCTGCAGCATCTGGACATGTGCCGCCAGGCTGTCGATCTCATCCTGGAACACCACCGCCTCGGACGGAGACGAGGTTTCGACCGTATCGGTCGCCAGTGCCGAAACGATGCCGATGCGTTCGCCGCCCACTTCAAGCACGGCGTGTTTCTTGACCTTGCCAGCCAGAATGTTCGACTGGCTGACATCGAGGTTGCCGGAGATGACCGGGAAGGACACGTTCTCGATCAGCTTGAGCAGTCCTTCGTCGCCGTCGTCGAATTCGTGGTTGCCGACGGCCATCGCATCGAAGCCGATCTTCTCCATCATCTCGGCTTCGACATCGCCCTTGTAGGTCGTGTACATCAGCGAGCCCTGATACTGGTCGCCCGCATCCACGACGATTACATTCTCGCCGTCCAGTTGCGCACGCAACTGGTCAATCATGGTCTTCACGCGGGCCACGCCGCCAAAGCATTTGCCCTCGGCATTGTCCTCGGCTGAACAGGTCGAATCGAAGCGGTTAATCGGTTCAATACGGCTGTGCAAATCGTTGATGTGAATGACGTGTAGTGTGTAATCGGCCTGTGCCACACCTGCGGTCAACGCCAGCGCTGCAGCACTTGAAAGAAGTCGGTAAGACATGTGAGTCCTCTCTGTCGGATTGTTATGGCGCAATCGTGCATCGGCGCGCGGGGGGAGTCAAAACTTACGCGAGGGACCCCCGCGCATTTCCCATTCCCTCGCGTATGCAACAGGCACATGACGGCGCTTGACGCGACAGCGTGCAAACGGCACATCGCATGTATGATTTACAAAATACTCCGCTCTGACGAATGGGCCGCGCTCCAGTCCCAAGGCGAAACCACCGGCGCCCCGATTGATCTGGCCGACGGCTATGTGCATTTCTCCACCGCCGAGCAGGTGCGCGAAACCGCAGCCAAGCATTTCGCAGGCGCAGACGGCCTGATGCTTCTGGCCTATGATGAAAACACGATGACCGGCGACCTGCGTTGGGAGCCGTCCCGCGGCGGCGCGCTCTTCCCGCATCTCTACGGACCTTTGCGTCTGGCGGACATCCTCTGGGCCAAGCCACTGCCCCTGCAGAACGGCGGCCACATATTCCCGGATGATCTGACATGAGCCTGATCGAAAAGACCGGTCTGCGCCTGCTTCACCGTCTAGATCCCGAAACAGCGCATGGGCTGGCCCTCAAAGCGCTGCAACTGGGCCTAACACCCTCGTCAGGGACTGTCACCAGCCCGCGCCTACGCACCACCTTGGCCGGACTTACACTGCCCAATCCGGTGGGCCTCGCAGCCGGTTTTGACAAGAACGCGACTGCCCTGCGGCCTCTGTCCCGCGCCGGGTTCGGTTTCCTTGAAGTGGGTGGCGCGACACCACGCCCCCAGCCCGGCAACCCAAAACCGCGCCTTTTCCGCCTGACCGAAGACCGCGCCGTGATCAACCGCTTCGGGTTCAACAATGACGGCATGTCCGCCATTGCGACCCGCCTAAAGGACCGCCCCCAAGAGGCTGTTATCGGCCTGAATCTCGGCGCGAATAAGGACAGCGAAAATCGCGCAGCTGATTTTGCCACCGTTCTGGCCACCTGCGCCGCACATCTCGATTTTGCCACAGTCAATGTCAGCTCCCCCAACACCGAAAAGCTCCGCGACCTGCAAGGCAAAGATGCACTCTCGGCGCTGCTGGCAGGCGTCATGGAGACAAGAAATGCACTCGACCGCCCAATCCCGATCTTTCTGAAAATCGCACCGGACCTGACCGATGCGGAGATCGCCGATGTTGCCGAGGTCGCTCTCAGTTCCGGCATTGATGGGCTGATCGCCACCAACACGACGCTCGACCGTGACGGGCTGAATTCAGCCCACAGGGACGAAAAGGGCGGGCTCTCGGGCCGGCCGCTGTTCGAAAAATCGACCCGCGTCCTGGCGCAGCTCTATCGCGCGACCGAAGGCAGCGTCCCGATTATCGGCGTCGGCGGGATATCCTCTGCTGACGATGCCTACACCAAGATCCGATCAGGCGCGTCCGCAGTGCAGCTCTACTCAGCATTGACCTACGAGGGTCTGAGCCTTGTCCCACGGATCGCCCGAGGTCTGGACGACCTCCTCAAACGTGACGGGTTCGACACCGTCGCAGAGGCGGTCGGCACCGCAGCCTGACCTCCTCTCTTCTCTGGTTTCACAATACTTCGGGGTCTGGGGCAGAGCCCCAGATTTTCCGTCACCGGAAAATCCCGGGCGCGGTGACGCGCCCGCTAAAGCCTTACAGGCACGCGGGTTGCCTCGATGAAATCCCGGACCAACCCGGCATCCTTGATGCCGGGTGACGCCTCGACACCTGACGACACATCCACCTGTTTTGCACCGGTCAGCGCAATTGCCTCCGCCACATTGTCGGGAATAAGCCCACCGGCAAGCATCCACGGTTTTGACCACCGCCGCGCCGAGATCAGTCGCCAGTCAAATGCCACCCCATTCCCGCCCGGCAATTCGGCGTTTTTGGGAGGTTTGGCATCAACCAGGATCTGGTCTGCCACCTCCTCATAAAGATCCAGCGCGGCGACATCTTCCGCGTCCGCAACACCAACAGCCTTCATCACCGGCAGCCCGGTGCGGGCACGTATCTCTGCCACCCGCTCAGGTGTCTCCGCGCCATGCAATTGCACAATGTCGATGGGCACCGCTCCGGTGATCGCATCCAGAAGCGCGTCATCCGCATTTACCACCAAGGCGACCTTGGCCACCCCTACCGGCACATCAACTGCCAGGTCCCGCGCGGTCTCGATTGTGACATTGCGGGGGCTTTTGGGGAAAAACACAAAACCGGCATAGGCCGCTCCGGCCTCGGCCGCAGCAGACACGTCTTCGGGCCGCGTCAGCCCGCAGATCTTAACACGAACTTCAGGTGTCATCGCCGCCGCTCAGCTCGCCTCGTCAAGCAGCGCCAGGACTTCGTCTTTGTCCTTGTCGCGCTCTGCCTTCGTCCGGCGCAGCTCCCGCTCAAGCCGCTTCACCTCGGCCTGACGCTGGGCCGCCGCAGCGCGGTGCTTATGCTCGCGCAACCACTCCCAAACAAATCCGATCAGCAAACCAGCGATGATGCCGCCAAAGATCACAATGAACAGCGGCAGTTCGATAGACCGGTTCATGCCTGCCAGATCGGCGAGCCCGGAAGGCAGCAATTGCAGCATGACCATGCCGCGATTGGCAAGAGCGATGGACACCAGCGCGATGGCCAGTGCCGCAAGAAATGCATAGCGAATGTATCGCATGAGTGTTTACTTTCCGTTTAGTCTATCCCGAAGCAATTTGCCGGTCTTGAAAAACGGCACGTGCTTTTCCTCTACGTCGACAGCTTCACCGGTACGTGGGTTGCGCCCGGTCCGCGCGTCGCGCTTTTTCACCGAGAAGGCGCCAAAGCCACGCAGCTCAACCCGGTCCCCCCGCGCCATGGCATCGATGATTTCTTCAAAGATGGTGTTCACGATCCGCTCCACATCGCGCTGGTACAAATGCGGATTGTCGTCAGCAATCTTTTGAATCAACTCAGACCGTATCATCGTCTTGCATCCCCTTCGCCACACGCCCGTTCCGTGCGCTTCACACGAAGGAGTATACGCAGGAGAACCCAAGACGGAAACCGCGCCGTTGCGCTGATTGCAAGAAAGTTCAGCCAAATTAAGCGCTTCTCGCCAGTCTCCAGCTCAATTTTCCCGCAAAGATGCCCGCAGCCGACAATTCACCTGTATTGAAATCACATTACGATTCGCTCGCCATTGGGCCCGAAAAGTATGACGCCAACCAAAGATTGAACTCCAGGCGAGACTGAGTTTAATTTTTTGGCGTGGTTTCTGAGCTTAATGAAGTCGAAAATTTTGCGAAACCACTATCGTGCACTTAAAACAAGCGTAAGATGCACCAGAAGCGCCCCGCCAGCGCTCGGCGGGTTTACTTCTCGCGAAAACAAAAAAGGCCCCTCCATCGAGCGGCCTTTGGCAGCGAGGGACAAGATGATCTCTGTTGAGAGCTACACGGCGGTCGGTCTCGGACGCAGGGCTTCGGGAAGGTCCTCGCGCCTGTAAAGGTTTATGCCGATGTCATTTTTACTCAATGCCGCACGACCGGCCGCAACCGCTTTGTCGCGTCAGACACTGCACACTCAAGATGCTCTGCCACGTCGCTCGTCTTCAGGTATTGTCTGCGAAACGCCGCAACGTCCTCCGCCATGATCCCGTAAATGACGCGATTGCCTTGGCGGGTCTTGATGCCGATGACCGGCAGCATGGCAAAGCCATTATCAAGGTCGGTCAACTTCCACATTGTGCGCACCGAAAGACTTGCGAGGCCGGCCGCTTTCGAAACAGAGACACCGACCAAAACGTCGTGTTTGAGTTGTTTCACTTCCACAGGGTCGACCAAAACGGACGAGTACCCCTGCTCTGCCGTCCAACAAACTACGCGCGATAGAAAGCTGCCCAGAATGAGCTGAACGACCTCGACAGCCAACAACTTTGCCTTTTCGGCAGCTTTCACGATCGGCACCATGCCCGCGGGCGCTTCCGGCTCGATCTGCGCGAATGAAGTCAACTCAGCCAAGAAAGCGCCGATGGATTGCTGGTCGACAGCTTTTTGGGTCCTCCCGGGCGCTCCGGCCTGCCCTGTCGCGATGACGGCTCGACCGTATCATGTGCTCAGCCAAAACATCGCTGTGATACCAGACGCCGTAAAAACGGACGCCCTTCTTTGAAAGCACAGGCGCATCACGCGTTCCGAAGACCAGACGACGACGGCGCACATCCGGTGCAGAGCTTCCACGATCCGCTGATCACCGGAACCGCCGAAATTCAGGAACTGTCGAAGACCCACGAGATCGTATCGCGTGCGACGACGGGACTCTGGCACCGCATCCTGACGCACTATCTGCCTTTGTACTTTCCCGAAGCTGAGGGCTTTCATCGAAGCTCGCGCACAGATTGGTTTCTGGCTTTCCTCGAAGGGTATCCTTCGCCGCACATGATCTCGGCAATGAGCCGGGAACCTTATTGCCCCTTCTTTGAGGCGGGCGTGCCCAGGCCGAAGGACCTCTCTTTAGTAGTGGCCGTGGAGGCAGGCAACCGATCTCGTAGATAATGTTCGGGCTTTCTGCTTGGGATATAGGTTCTCGTCTTAAGGACGGTGAAGGCCGCCATCGCGCGTACCGTTTGTTTGCTATGGAAGAGGCCACTTCTTGACGGCAGAGGCCGTCTGGGCAAACAACGCATTCGATCAACCGGACGCCCCATGACCTGCTGACCTAATCAGCCAAACTTTCCCGACATCGGACGTAGCACTTCAGGAGCAAGGACACGACTTTCGCATAAACGCCATCTCCACCCTCTGCGAGCGGCATTCAGGTAGGTTTAGGCCCGCTCTTTCGTCTGAGGGACGCGCGCACCAGCAACTCACAATTCACGCGTTGTGTCATCGGTGAGACCGGCTGGCCTTCGAACTGCGACAGCATCACCTGACCAGCCGCCCTGCCGATCTCGTGCAATTGCATGCGCACTGTCGTCAAAGCCGGGTCAATCATGTCGAGTAACGGGATGTCATTGTACCCCGTGATCGAAACATCGGACGGGATCGACAGACCCGCCTCTCGGCAAGCCCGGATTGCGCCAATGGCAACGAGATCGTTTACGCAAATGATGACGTCCGGAGCGCTTGCTCGAGCGGTCAGAAGGGTCTCTGTTGCCCGCTTTCCTTCCTCCGCCGACATGCGCGGGACGGCAGCAATGCGGTGGTCCGGGAGTGCCACCCCCGCTCGATCCAGTGTGTCCTTGATCCCTTGCCAGCGTTCCCGCGCGGTCGACAGGTACTGAGGCGCCAAAATGACCGCTATATCGCGATAGCCGGACGCGAGGACATGTTCTGTCATCGCCTGCATGCCGCCATAGCAGTCGTTTATGACGGCAGGTGATGTTTCCTGTTCCGTCTGACGCAGGAGCGACACCAGCGGGATGCCGAGCCCCTGGCAGCGCTCGACAACTGGGTCCTGCAACCGTGTTGTCGCGAGAAATATCCCATCGACCAGCCGCGCGGCCATGCGATTGACGATGTCGAGCTCCACTTCGAGGTTATAACCGGTGTTGCTGACGAGTACAGCGAAGCCCTGCGGTGACAGTGCCTCTTCAATCCCGCTCAGGATCGGGGGATAGACCGGGTCATTCATGTCATGGACAATCAAGCCAATCGAGCGCGTGGATTGGGTGCGCAAACTCGCCGCAACCGAGTTGGGGTGATAGCCAAGCTCCTTGGCCACGGTTCGCACGCGTTTCGCGACATCATCAGAAATCCGGCCCTTCGACCCCGGTCGCAAGACACGTGACACGGTCGAATAATGGACGCCCGAAGCCGCCGCGACATCAGACAGCTTCACACGTGTCGCCCGGTTGTCAGCGCGTTTTGTCTTGCCATCTGCCATTGTGCCCGCCCACGTCTTTGAAACTGGTTCCGCCCAAGATTAGATCCATTGGTTGATATAGACGAGATGCGGCCAAGCAGTGATCAAACCGAGGACAAAGATCATCATCAGCGCGAATGGCACCGCCCCCATGAACACATCACCCAATGTTATTCGAGGGTCTTCAATACAGCCCTTGATCACGAAACAGGCAATGCCCAAGGGTGGCGTCAGCAGCCCCACTTCCACGGCTATGACCGTCAGAATGCCGAACCAGATCGGGTCTGCTTCGAACCCCTGCATCACTGGAAGAAAGAGCGGCACCATGATCAGAATGATGGAGACAGAGTCGATGATCGTGCCAAGGATCAGCACCACCAACACGTAGATCAGCACCACCAACAGGAACTGGTCTGTCGCCGTTTGGACAAGGCCTCCGATCTCCGTTGGAACGCCAGCCAAGGCCAAGGAACGGCTGTACATGGTCGCAGCAATGATCAGGAAACAGATCGAGGCCGTAATGTGTCCGGTCTCCAACAGCACTTTCCAGAACGCCTTCAGGCTCATCTTCTTGCGGGCCACGGCCAGCACGAGAGCGCAGATCGCGCCAACAGCCCCCGCTTCTGTCGGCGTGAAGATGCCGCCGTAGATGCCGCCCAGGACGATAAAGACCAATCCCATCAACGGCAGGAACTTGAGCAGAATTTCAAAAAGGCTGTGCCGATCCCTTGGATCACTTTCGGCAATGGCCGCCTGATCCGAAAACCGCCCTGTCTGGTCATAAACAAACCACGGCATGAAATACGCCATGCCGATGATGCCAAGGCAGTAGACCGTCGAGAGCAGGATGCCCGGACCAATGCCCGCAAAGAACATCATCCCGATCGATTGCTCTGTCAGAATGGCGTAGATGATCAACAGGATGCTGGGCGGGATCAACATCCCCAGAACCGAGCTGCCCGCGACCGTACCAACGGCAAAGCGTGGGCTGTATCCAAGACGCAGCATCTCGGGAACCGCCACGCGGGTGAACACGGCTGCCGAGGCAATAGATACGCCCGTGACAGCAGCAAACACGGCATTGGAACCCACTGTGGCAATCCCTAGGCCACCCCGGACGCGCCTCAGGAAATAATCCCCGACATCGTAGGCATCCCTGCCCACATCAGATGCACTCATGATCAGCCCCATAAGGACAAAGAGCGGGATCACGGCAAAGGTCTGATCAGCAATCCCGTCAGCAGCCGCGAGTGTCAGAAGCTTCATGGCCAGCGTCAGGCTGTCCTTCTGAAGAGCCACCGACAGGAACGAGACCAGGCTCAGGGCGATGCCCACATGCATTCCCGAATAGATCAGCAGGACAATTGCCCCAACCGAGATCAGACCGATTTCCAGCCCAGTCATTTGGCACCTCCAAAGGTGGTCACGTGGTGAAAATGTTGTGAGAGTTTGGGCAAAGGCAGCGGATCACCCGCCGCGCAAAGCCTTGGCATTGCGAGAGGCCAGAACGAGGAACTGGATCGACGCTGCCGTGGCCCCAAGGAGCATGATCCCCTCCAGAGGCCATGTCGGCGCTGTGAATATCCCGACATTGCCCTTGTAATAGCCCCTGCTCCAGGCATCGATCAGCCGTGGGAACTGGCCATAGGCAATCACCGCAAGCATGACCGCGCCTGCAAGGTTGAAGACCATGCGCAGTGCCTGGTCCGCCAATTTCCCCTTCACCCGCGCGATGAAATTGAGAAACGTGTCCGAACGAGTCAGACGCTTCACGCGAATGGTATGGGCCAATTGCAGGTAGACGACGGCCACGATCCCCATCTCGGTCAGCTCGAAAGTTCCGGCAAGCGGGGCATCAAAGAGCCAACGGCCAAAGACATCGACATTCACGATGATCATCATGCCCAAGACGATTAGCGCACCGACTGCATCCATGCCGATCACGAACGGTGTGAAACCGGGTGTGGGTGGCTCCTTTGAAGGGGCCGAAGCCCCTTCATTGGTGGATGTGCGATCCTCTGTCACTGGTCCCACTGCCGTGCAACGGGCTCACCAGCGTCCCGCATCGCCTGCATGTACTCGGCCAGGATTTCCTGAGCCGGGACACCTTGCGCTTCAAGGTTATCAACCCATTCTTGTGCGAGATCAGGAAGAGTGGCCGCCCATTCCGCGCGCTCCTGCGGGTCGATTTCCACCACGCTGCCGCCATTGGCCACGAAGGTCTCGCGGGCCTGACTGCCGAGCTCTGCCGCAAAGTTCCCGATGTCGATACCGTATTGCTTGGCCGCAGCGATCATCGCTTCCTTGACCTCGTCGGGGTAGCTGTCCCACGCCTGCTGATTGGCATTGATAACATAGGAGTTCACGCCGCCGAGGTTGGCGTTGAAGTAGTTTCCGCAGACCTCGTAGAATTTGAGCGAGACCACCGCTTCACCCCAGACCAGCATCGCATCGACCACGCCGGTCTCGACCAGCTGGTAGAAGTTCCCAAGGCTGCCCGTGACACCCGTCGCTCCAGCGGGTTCGATCCAGCGCAGGTTGGGGCCCGCGCCCGCGACTTTCAGACCATCAATGTCACTCAGCGAGTTGATCGGTTCAGCGGAGCAGAGGATGTAATTGTCCGGAATACCACTTGCGGAAAGCGTAACCTGGTTCAGGTTGGTCCACGTATCCCGAAACGCCGGGTACTTGTCGACAAGGCCATCGACCACTTCGTGGATCAATACCAGATCGGTTGTAGTGAACGGCGTGACATAGCCAATCTGATAGACAGGCAGCTTGTCGGCATGGAAGGCAGTCGGGATGACCCCCATATCTGCCAGACCTGTTTCGATCGCTTCCAATTCGCCAGCAGGCTTGGCAAGCGTTCCCGAGAAGGCCTCCTGCCAGTTGATGACGTAATTGCCGCTCTCCGCAAGCCGTGCATCTACGCCCGGCATGAAGCTCTCTTTCAACATTTTGACGGCAGCCACCGCTGGCGAGAAGCCAGAGACGATGCTGACGTCGATTTCCTCTTGCGCATAGACTGGTGATGAAAAGCCCAACGCAGCGGCGAGAATAGCGCCCGACAAGAGCTTTGCGGCCCCGTTCGAAGTCTTTGTTTGAATATGTGTCATGTGTCTCCTCCCTTGATTGACTGACTGTTTGGCGCGCCTACTCTGCAGCTGCATACGCCTTGCCGTTCACAGACAGGCTGTGAACAATCTCATTCGGTTGACCGAGCGTCTGCTCGACGAAACATCCGCGCCGCGCGGCACCGATCAATTCGGCCACTTGCTCCGGGTCGGACGACGATGTGACATCGACATCGATTTCGAACCCGACCGGTCGGCCCTGATAGGGTCCGACAGCATCCGGCAAAGCCTCCCACTTTGCGCGGCAATCGACCTTGACGTCGTCCAAATCCACCTTGAGGCGCTTCGCAAAAACCCTGATCTGGGTCATCAGGCAGCCCACCAGACCCGTCAGGAAAAACTCAAGGGGTGTCGGAGCGGTATCCTCCCCGCCTTGAAACTTGCCCTCATCGGTTGCGAGCATCCGGGTCACCTGGAATGGTTGAACCGCCGTCAGAGTGACCTCGTTGCGCAACTTTCCCACGCACGCACCCTCCGCAGTGAAATGCACGTTAAATAGGGGTTGTGACATGTTGAGCTCCCAAAAAGATTTCTGCGCAAACGTTTGCGCACCTTCTCGCGCCCAGTGCCGCTCAATAAGCCCTCGTTTGGTTCATTTTGGATGATTGCTTGATCAGAACAAACATATTAACCCTTGACAGCTAATAACGAGATGAGATCTCGGTTGAGAAGCTGAACGTTTCAGACCTATGCAAACCAGTTTCTGTAAAGGCATAGGAGCTGAAAGACATCATATCGAAGTATGATGAGATGGGCCTTCCATTTGTCGCGGAATAACCTTTTTATGAGATGGCCCTAATTTCGTGGTGCAAAAGCTCGAGCAGAGCTTTCGGCCGATTGAGTTGAAAAACTCCAACAGGCGAAATTTGTCTGAAGTTCTTGGAACACTTTTCTCAGGAGTACCGCTTCAGAAAATGATCTTTGCGACAAGGGAGTTGTGCAAAAGGATATTCTGCTGTTTTTACCGTTCGCGCTCAGATGCCGAGTTTTTCAACAAAATCGGCCCGAAGCTGCCTTTGGCCAGTGGATGTTGATGCTGCGGTGCGGCCCGTCAGAGGAGACATTCGCTGCGACTGCAATTTCCAAGCCGTGGTGAACTCACTGATCGCAGACGTGCAGGCAGAACTACCGCTCGCCCCTGTCCGCCGATTTCCCATCCCAGCAGTTATTTCGACGGTGATCCGAATATCCTTGGCAGACCCCTCACTTGATCAACCACTATAGTCTTGCCGAAGTCCCGCAAATTTTGCCCGCTCCCAGGCGCACTTTTATGCGAACGGATTGTCTATGACGCCGACGATCTGCAGCAGAAACTCGCCGTCATCCGCATCGATCGCAGAAGCATAGAAAGCGTCAGTGGCTGCAATCGCGGCGTCGATACTGTCAGTACTGCCGTCAAAGGTTTGCATAACCGCGATGGCGTTATCGACGTCGGACATGCCCCGGGTCACGGCAAAATATGTGCCGATGTCGGTCTTGTTCTCAAGGTAGACGCGGTCCGCCAGTTGCTGGTCGATGAACTCTTGGGAGGCATTGGCAGGCGGATCGGCTTTGGCGCCGCCCAGGATGGCAAGGATGAACTGGTCGCGCCCAACCGAGCGCTCGTTGAGCGCGCCGACCCAGAAGTCGAAGCCCTCCTGATCGGCCACCCGTCCAAGCACGTTGGCGTAGACTGCCGTGGCAAAGTCGCTGTTTGACAGACCCTCGGGATACGTCGCGCGGGTTTCTTCTTGGTCGATGAAGAAACCCGCGGATTCTTCCAGCGTGACTCCGTTCGCAAAAGCCGTCCCCCAGAACGACAGGCCCACCGCATCAGGCGCGCGGTTGAAATAGGCGATGTAAAGCTCGATGAACGCCTCAAGGTCGTTGCCCGACAGCCCGGTGAGGCCGCCAAAGACCTCCAGATTGAACAGATCGCCGGTGGTTTTTGTCTCGAAATCCAGCAGTTCGATGTCGACCAGCGTATCGGTCCCATTCTCGCCGGTACGGTCGGTCACGGTCGGGCCATCGGGTCCGAGTGTTAGGGTGTAGCGTCCCTGATCACCATCAAAGTAAGCGGCGTCGCGGCCCTCGCCGCCGTCGAGCGTATCATCGCCCTCACGCCCGCGCAGCACATCATTGCCGTCCTCGCCAAAGAAGGTATTGTTTGCATCGTTTCCGGTCAGGAAGTCCATGCCGGCGGTGCCGACTACATTTTCAATCCCTGTAACCGTGCTGGGCTCGTTGGGTCGCGTTACGATCGAGGTTTCAATCTCGATGGCGAAACTGGGCAGATCGGGATCGTCCTCGTCCTTACCCGGAAGTCGCAGCGCAGCGTCCCCGCTGCCCAGCGCATAGAGTGGGTCAGATCGCAGCACGTCTTCGGGTCGGATGGATTGCCCGTCAAATTGGCGCGCCGATTGGGTGCCGTCATCGGCCCAGACCACGGTGCTGGTTTCGGTCTCGCGCGAGACGGTCTCGCGTCGCAGGTCGATGATGACGGATAGCGTTTTGCCACCCCCGTCCGCCAGTTCAGTGGCTACGGAGAAGTCAAGCGTGTCGAGTCCGGTTCCTCCGTCGACTTCAAAAACACCCGATCCGACAAGGAACGTATCATTGCCCGCATCGCCGTTCATGACATCAATCGCGCCAAAGACGCCACCGCCGCCCGCAATCAGCAGGTCATCGCCGCCAGCGCCGTTCAGCGTGTCAGAGCCTGCATCGCCCGACAGGATGTTTTCCCCGCTGTCACCTGTGATGCTGTCATTCAGCTTTGTGCCAAAAACGTTTTCGATGCTGATCAGCGTGTCCTGCACACCGCCCCGACCGCCCGTACCTGCGGCCAGATCGACAACCGCACCGGCGAAGATCGATGCGATCAGTTCGCCCTCGGGCCCATCGGCCGAGGCAAATCGGTAGTCCACGGTGTCAATGCCATTGCCGCCGTTCACTGTGTCGCTGCCCTGACCCGCATGGATGGTGTCGTTGCCCGCCTCTCCAAAGAGACGGTCGTTGCCGGAACCGCCGAAGATGCGGTCGTCCCCACCACCAGCGTTGACAAAGTCATTTCCGGCCACGGTACTGATGCGTTCGGCGTCATTGGTTCCGATCACTGTGTCTCCAACGCGGGATGTCACCAGCGACTCGATTCCATTAATTCCGGTCAGTTGGATGCTGGAGAAGCTGTTTTCGGACTCGGCCGTCCCGTCAACGAGGTTTGCGGTAACGCCGTTTGTCTCCTCGGGTCCGATGACGAGCGTGTCAAAGCCATCGCCCCCGGTCAGGGTGCCGTTCATGCGGGTTATGACAAAAACATCATTGCCACTGTTGCCATGCACGTCTTGATTGGAACTCGAATTGACTTCGATGCGGTCGTCGCCTTCGCCGCCAAAGGCTGAACCACCGTTGTCGAGAATGATCGTGTCATTTCCAGCATCGCCGAAAAAGGTCGGGCTTTGGGTGCCGTCGCTGCTGACCGAGCGGAGGACATCATCGCCATCCGCCCCGCGAATGCTGGCATTACCGCCAGTGCCCCATTCCACAAAATCGTTGTTGTCACCCAGAAGGATTTCTTCGAACCCATCAAGATTGATATTCTGGCCACGGGCGTCGCGGGGGCGTCCTGCGTCGTCTTTGTCGGCAATGATGACCCTCAAATTACCGCTGCCGCTGCTGGTGAGCAAAACGAACTTGGCATCCGCCGCGTTGCGCAAATCAAGCGTGTCGGTGCCCCCACCACCCTCGAAGTTGCTCCCCAGAAAGCCCCCATCAGGGTTGCGTTCGGCAATGATCAGGTCGTCGCCATCGCCGCCGTAAACGCCGCGCGAGCCCCAAGTATAGAGCACATCATTGCCACCGCCGCCGTTGATCGAGATCGGATTGAACCCGGTACCACCGCCGTAAAGTGTGTCGCCGGTGTCTGAGCCTATGTAATTCTCAATTCTGATGGCGATATCAGTCGCAACAACGTTTCCATTGCTGTCGATACGGTCGATCTCTCCTTCACTTGCGCGAACAATCAAAGGCCCGGTCGCTCCCGCATCAACCATAGCCGCTGAAACTGCGCCGCTGTTTTCGTTGTCGCCCATGGCATCCAGAACATCACGCTGAGAGTTGGAATAGCTCAGGCTGTCGAAACCCCCTTCGCCGTCATAGGTCTCGGACGCGCCATTGTCTGAAGTGTTTAGCGCCAGAAGCAGGTCATTGCTGTCCCCGCCGCGCAGCGTGTCGACACCCAGACCGCCCATCAATATGTCGCGCCCTTCGTTGCCGAAGATCGCATCATCGCCACCCTTCCCGGATATCAGATCGCGCCCGTCGCCCGTGAAAAGAACATTGTCGTCGTCATTGCCATTGAGCCAGACCGTGCCGCCGTGCTGGGTGATCACGTTTTCAACATCGAACAGCTCGGTCGTGCCTCCGCGTACAAACGCCGTGCCTTCGGTAAGGTTGATGCGGTCGGCGGAGTTGAAGCCAAGATCGAAAATCTGGAACGTGTCGGTCCCCGGACCACCGTCCAGCGCGTCTTCCCCATCTCGAGGGACCAACAGGTCGTTACCCGCGCCGCCGAAGATTAAGTCTTTGCCATTTGTTCCCTGAATGCGGTCATCGCCACCCAGCCCATAGACGACATTCATGTTGTCAAACGTCTTGCCGTTCAGCGTCAGACCACTGATGAGCGTGCCGCCGGGATTGAGGAAGATCAGTTCCCCCTCATCCGATGTGCGCTGACCCGTTGGGCCATCGGCGTCAAGCACTGACACTCCGACAACTGCGTTTTCAAACTGCTCCTTCGTAAAAGTCTCGGTCCCGAAGTCGAAAAACTCGACATTGGTGACAATCTCGGTCCCTTCGTTGAACCCATGCGCGCCGACATTGGTATGCGTGAAGATCAGCCTGATCTCGGCATTGGGGTCTTCGCTGTAGCCCTCGCGCGTGAAATCGTATTCCGCCAACTCCCCGGCAAAAACCAGACGGTCGATCCCGTCACCGCCGTCGATGGTATCTCCACCTGCGCTTGCCACAATAATGTCGTTGCCCGCGTTCGCGCGCACATCGTCATTACCGCCAGAGGGATCAATCGCCTCATCTCCACCGGTGCCATAGACGATGTTGCCCTCGGGGCTGTCGATCCGCAGCGGGATCCCGTCAAGAAGCGCAAGCGCGCTTTCCTGTACGGTGCCAAAGGTTTCTTCGAACGTGTCAAAGACATCCAGCGACAGGTCAGCGAAGTCGGGCAATTCGAAGAGGTTGACATCAAGCGTGTCGAGCAGGCTTTCGAGTTCGGTGGCGATGGACAGGAAGCCGTCGAACAGGTCCACATCCGGGAACAACGGCTCAAGCTGCTCGGCCAGCAGGTCAAACAATTCGTTGATGCCCAGCTCGTCGGACAGGAAATCCACCACCGGCTGCACCAGCAGATCGAACACTGCCTGAACGGCATCGAAAAGCGGCTGCAGTGGGGCGAGCACCGAATTGACAATCTCCAGCACCTCTCCCAGACCGGTGAACAGATCGTCAAACTCGAAAAGATCCCCGAAGATTTCCGACAGGTGAGAGAAATCAGCGATATCGAATACGCCAGTCAATTGGTCCAGCAGGTCCTTCGACGTGTCATAGGCGTCAAACACGTCCTGCGCCGTTCCGTTCAGGCCGTTTACGGGCGCAACAAAGTCGTCGACCTCAGTGAAAAGCCCTGCAAAGTCCCCGGATCCCGGACGCGACGTGCCTGCATTCGGGTTCAGTTGCGGGATACCGTTCGGTGTCGAGACCTGGTTGAAGGCAAAGACGATCTCGTCGACCCCTGTCAAGACATGGTCCAACGTGTCGTCCGCATTTGCGATAGCGGGCACAATCTGGTTTTCCAGCGTACGTTCGACCGTGACAAACTTCGCCAAAAGCGGTTCGAGTTTTTGCGCGCGGTCGGTCGCATCCTTGATCTGCACAACGCGCGGCTGGATAAGGTCGAGCACATCCTTGACAGCCCTTGACGGCCCGCTGAGTGGGGCGACATTCTCGGACAGGGCCAGCACGGTGCGACCCGCGGACAGGGCCGCGTCCAGTGGCTTCAGGATTTTGCGGAAGATCAGGTAGTTCTGCGCGACCTGCGCTGCACCGTCGAGCGACTGTTGAAGGCCCTCGAGGTCATCGCGGACGGTCTGCAGGCGGGTGGTGGTTGTGCTTAGGTTTTCCTGAAAATCGACAAGTTCGGGTCCTGCGCTCATAATGAAATTCCTTTGAAATAGGTAGGCACTCGCTCATCTACGCAAGACACGCTAACTGACGCTACGGCATCCGCATATCGGGTGATCACCCCAATTTTGGTGAAAGCCCGAAAATTGGGGTGATTGCCCGAGTGCCTGAGCCGGGAAAACCGGTTAATCTAACGGAAATCAATCAACCGAAATCAGTCCCAGCTTGACCGATTTCATCAGCAAAGTGGCCGAGGAATGGACCGAAAGTTTCGGCATCAGATTCGACCTGTGGGTTTCGACCGTTTTGGCGCTGATGCCCAATTCGTCCGCAGTCCCCGTATTCGAGAGACCCCGCGCGATGCAGTTTAGGACCTGCAATTCCCGCTTGGTCAGGTCTGTTGAATCCTCCATTGGAGACATCACCTTGTCAGCGCGCGTCGGCCGATAGCCCTGTTGTCGTCCTAGACGGCCCGCGTTTGCCCGCGACGCTGGAGGGGCATATTGATTACACGCTGGATGCTTCGAAAAACCTGATGGTTGAAGATGTTCTGAGCGGATCAAGCCCACCGTTTCAGCCGGTGACGACAGCCTTTCCCGACTTTGGTTACATCGACAAGCATGTCTGGCTGCGACTGCGGCTGCAGAACGTGACCGAAGATGTCAGCATCTGGCGCGTCCATTTTCGTGAGAACTTCAAGCAATTTATGGCGGTGCATGTCGTCTACAACGACGGCCGGGTCGACACCGTGTACAATGTGGGCGTTACAGACGGGTTCGACAAACGGCCCATACAATATCCCGAGATGGTCGCCCCAATGACACTTGACCCGGGTGAGGCGGCCACGCTTTTCATCAATTTCTGGTCGGAAGGGTCCAGCCATATCGCGTTTGGCTTCGAGACCGAGTTGAGTTTCGCCTCTACCGCAGCCCAGCGGACGGCGAAGAATTTCCTTTATTACGGGATGGTTATCCTACCGATGCTTCTCGCGATCATAGGATTTGCCATCTACCGCCACGGCGTCTTTATCGCCTATGTCGCGACCTGGCTGACAGCCCTGCTTTACGTAATGCACGGCGATGGTGTGGCATTCCAGTACCTGTGGCCCAACAACCCTGCCTTCAACAGTTTCGCGTCGATCCCTCTGGGCACGCTCCTGATCATGCTGGCCCCCAACTTTGCACGTGTGTTCCTGAACACCCGCGTCCACAATCCATATGTCGACAGAATGCTCTGGGGGGTGATCTGGCTGGCTTTCGCGCTGGGTGTCTCATCGGTTGGAGTGCGCCCCTGCGGGTGGACGGTTTAAGCAGCTGACTTTGTCCAATCCGGAGCGTGTATTTCTTCATAGCGGTTGGGGCTGGTGTAGCCCAGAGCGGAATGCAGTCTCCTCTCGTTGTAAATGGCCTCGATGAAGCGTGGCAGATCGGCGGCCACGTCTTCGAAGGTTGCATACTCTGTGACGTAAACCGCCTCGACCTTGAGTGTCTTCATGAAGCTCTCGGCGTATGGGTTATCATATGGATTGCCAGGGCGGCTCATAGACCCAAACATCCCGCGAGCTTTCAGGATCTTCCGATGCGAACTCGCCGCGTATTGCACGCCTCTGTCGGAGTGGAGCACACAGCCTGGCAGGGGGGACCGGCTCTTGATCGCGGAGTTCAGGGCCGCCACCGTGAGGCGCGTGTCGATACGTTTGCCGAGCGCGTAGCCCACGACCTTGCGTGACCAGACATCCAGGATGACAGAGAGATAACAAAACCCGGTTTCCAAGGCGATATAGGTGATGTCGCCAACCCAAAGCTGGTCGGGGCCATGGACCTCGAAGCCGCGCGCAACGTTTGGATAAATCTGGCTGTCGTGATTGCTGTCCGTTGTAATCACATAGCGTTGTTTCCGCTTTGGATTCAATCCGTTCTCCCGCATGCTACGCCGGACCTTCTTGGAGTTTACAATCATGCCGCGGTGGCGAAGCTCGGCCGTCACGCGGCGATACCCGTAACCTTTGAACGTCGTGACGGTATCGTGGATTTCGGCAACGGCAGGATCTTCTCCGGCTGCAACCGGGCTTCCCGAGGATTTCATCTTATGGCACGGTCCAAACGTCGACCCTGATACGGGCACCACTCTGACGGCGTCCTTCGCAATACTTCAATATCTCATCGAGAGGTTCGGCGGCATGACCCTGCAGGACCGTGCTGCCGATTTAGTGGCTGCACCAGAAGATGGGCGGTTTTCCGGTACCGTGGCCATCAGCCTCAACGGACCACCGCACCCTTTCAGCGCAATGCGCGTCCCAAAGGAACGCGTCTTCAAGGTCTTCGCCGATACCGCCGTTACCCACGGCCACATGGACGTACCCGGAAAATGCGTGTCAACCCGCGCCGTAGCCCCCGGCGGTTGGCGTGACCACAACCACCGCGTCACCAGCCGCCACCTCCGTCTGGTCGGCGGCGCGCAGGTTTTCGACGGTGCCGTCGGCGCGGTGAATTTCCGTGCGTCCCACGCGGCCGTTGCCTCCCCCTGCCAGTCCCTGCGGCGGGCGTTGCCGGTGCGAGGACAGGATCGCGAGTTCCATCGGCTCAAGAAAGCGAATGCGACGCGTCGTACCGTCGCCCGCGTGCCATTTCCCACCGCCGCCTGATCCCGCATCGATCCGGAAGTACTCCAGCAGGACCGGATAGCGGGTTTCGAGGATCTCGGGGTCGGTGAGGCGCGAGTTAGTCATGTGGACATGCACACCCGACGTGCCCGAAAAGCCGGTACCGTCCGAAAGCACGCCTGCCGGGCTGCCCGAGCAAAGTGTCTCGTAATACTGGTGGCGGTCGTTTCCGAACGTGAGGTTGTTCATCGTGCCTTGGCTGTTGGAAATGGCGCCTAAGGCCCCGAAAAGCGCGTTGGTGACGTGCTGCGACGTCTCGACATTGCCAGCCACGACAGCGGCCGGATATGTTGGCGAGAGCATTGAACCTTCGGGGATCACGATCCGGATCGGTCGCAGGCAGCCGGCGTTCATCGGGATTGGCGATTCCACCATCACCCTGAAGACATAGAGCACCGCTGCGCGGGTTACTGGTTCGGGTGCGTTGAAATTGTTCTGCTCCACCTCGGAGGTACCGGTGAAATCCACCGTCGCCTCGCCCTTGTCGCGGTCCACGGTGATCCGGACTCTGATGGTCTGGCCGGTGTCTGTCGGGTATTCGTACTCCCCGTCCGCCAACTTGCCGATCACGCGCGAGACCTCGGCCGCGGCGTTGTCTTGGACATGGCCCATGTAGGCCCGAACGACCTCCAGCCCGAATTGGTCGATCATGGCGCGCAATTCTGCCACGCCGCGGGCATTGGCGGCGACCTGGGCCTTCAGGTCGGCAACGTTCTGGTCCGGGTTGCGGGCAGGATAGGAATGATCGGTCAGGATGCGGCGGATCTCCGCGTCGCGGAAGCGGCCTTCCGCGACTAGCCTGACATTGTCGAATAGAACCCCTTCCTCGTCCACCGTAGTGGCAAGCGGGGTCATGGAACCTGGCGCCACGCCGCCTACATCGGCATGATGCCCGCGCGAGGCGACCCAAAACATAATCTCTGCCCCCTGCGCGTCAAAGACCGGGGTGACGACGGTGATGTCTGGCAAGTGGGTGCCGCCGTTGTAGGGCGCGTTTAGGGCGAAGACGTCGCCGGACTTGATCTGACCTTCATTGAGGCGAATGACCGTCTCGACGCTGCGGTCCATCGAACCCAGATGCACCGGCATGTGCGGTGCGTTAGCCACAAGAGCCCCGTCCGCGTCGAACACCGCACAGGAAAAATCAAGCCGTTCCTTGATGTTGACTGACCGCGCGGTCTTTTGAAGGGCGACGCCCATCTGCTCGGCGATGTTCATGAAGAGGTTGTTGAACACTTCCAACAGGACCGGGTCGGCCTTTGTACCGATGGCCCCGGCCCGGCTGGCAACGTCAACGCGGGTCATCATCACGTGGTTATGGGCCGTGACCTCGGCGCGCCAGCCTGGCTCGACCACGATAGTCTGGTTGGGCTCGATGATCAGGGCGGGCCCCTTGATGGACAGGCCCGGTCCCATGGCTTCCCGGCGCACGACACGTGCCTGATGGGTCTGTCCGCCCGAAAAGATCGGAACCTCGGCCGCAATCTCTACTGTGCCGGTCTCGGTGTTTCGTGCCGGTTCGGGGTCGGCGGCAGCCTCGGCAGCGCGCCCCTCGATCTCGGCGGCCTCGATCACGAGGCGAGCGTCCGGGTCGGTGAAGCCGAACTCGGATAGATGCGCTGTCTCGAAATCGTCCCGGGCCGCATCGAGATCACCGTTCCAGAGAACGGGCAAGGCGGTATCAGTGCCAGCGTAGCGAAGGTGCAGCCGGGGGACCATCTCGGTGCCACAGGCGGGCACGCCCTGTGCCGCCAATGCGCCACGCACGTCTTCACGCAAGGCGTTCAGCACTTCTTCGATCTCGGGCTGCCTGTCGGGTGTGAGATCCACCTCCATCCCGCGTTGACGGGCCTCGGTCACGCGGGCGAGCCCGATGCCATAGGCCGAGAGAAGGCCGGACAGAGGATGCACCAGGACCTTGGTCATGCCAAGCGCATCGGCCACGAGGCAGGCATGCTGTCCACCCGCTCCACCGAAGGCGTTAAGCAGGTATTTTGTCACGTCGTAGCCGCGCTGGACGCTGATCTTCTTGATGGCGTTGGCCATATTCTCGACCGCGATCCGAAGGAAGCCTTCCGCGACTTCCTCAGGTTGTTTTCCTTCACGCTCGGCGATTGTGGTGAAGGCGTCGGTCACAGCGGCGAGATCGAGCCGCTCGTTCTGCTCGGGTCCGAAGATTGCTGGGAAGAAATCGGCGTTGAGCTTGCCCAGCATGACATTCGCATCCGTGACAGTGAGCGGTCCCCCGCGCCGGTAACACGCAGGGCCAGGATCGGCCCCTGCGCTGTCCGGGCCGACGCGAAAGCGGCCTTCGTCAGCGTGCAGGATGGAACCCCCGCCCGCGGCAACGGTATGGACCTGGAGCATCGGGGCGCGCATCCGCACGCCAGCGACCTCGGTCTCGAAGGCGCGTTCGAAATCGCCGTCGAAATGCGCCACATCGGTTGAGGTGCCGCCCATATCGAAACCGATCACGCGGTCTTCTCCCGCGATCTGGCCAGTGCGGGCCATGCCGACGACGCCGCCCGCCGGACCCGACAGGATAGCGTCGCGGCCCTTGAAGCGGTCTGCGGCGGTGAGCCCGCCCGACGACATCATGAATTGCAAAGTCGGGCCGGGCTCATCGGGCGGTGTGGCCCCGAGCGCCGTGGCGACTCGCTCGACGTAGCGCGACAGGATCGGCGTCAGATAGGCATCGACAACGGTCGTATCGCCCCGGCCAACCAGCTTGATCAGCGGCGAGACCTCGTGGCTGACCGAGACTTGCGCAAAGCCAATTTCCCGTGCGACCTGTTCAAGCGCGCGCTCGTGATCGGGGGCCGTCCAGGAATGCATTAGCACGATGGCAACCGCCTTGATCCCGTCCTTTCGCGCTGCCTGCATGGCGGCCCGTGCGGCGTCGAGATCGATGGCACGCTCGACGGTGCCGTCGGCGCGGACACGCTCGTCAACTTCTTCGACGCGGTCGTAGAGCAGTTCGGGCAGCACGATTTCCTTGGCGAAGATGTCTGGCCGGGCCTGGTAGCCGATGCGCAGCGCGTCGCGAAATCCGCGAGTAATCAGCAGGAGCGTCCGGTCACCCTTGCGTTCGAGCAGGGCATTGGTGGCAACGGTGGTGCCCATGCGGACCGTGCCGACACGTTCTGGCGGAATAGCACCCGGGGCCACATCGAGAAACCGGCGGATCCCCTCGACGGCCGCGTCGTCATAGACGCCGGGGTTCTCGGACAGCAGCTTCATCTCGCGCAGTTCCCCATCCGGCGCGCGCCCGATCACGTCGGTGAAAGTGCCGCCGCGGTCTATCCAGAAATCCCAGATCCCCGACGCGAGCGCATCGTTCGTCGTCTCGCCTGCCTGTTCACTATGCATGCCGTTACCTTGTCAATTTGCAATTGGTCGCAAAACGTTGACAAATTGCAAATGAAACGTCAACGTTTGATTTAGTCGGGTTGAGGATGGCCGGTCCGGCAGAAGAAAAACGCTATCCGCCAACGAAATTTTACCAACGGGAGACGACCATGACCTTCACCCCCTTCCGCAGCCTGCCCGCCGCGATTGCCGTTGCGACGCTCGCACTGCCCGCCGCCGCCCAAAGCTGGGACATGCCGACGCCCTATGGTGACAGCGTGTTTCACACTCAGAATATCACTGAGTTCGCCGCCGCCGTTGAGGCCGCGACCGATATCGACATCACCGTGCATTCGGCCGGTTCGCTCTATGCGCATCCCGAAATCAAGGATTCCGTGCGCCGTGGTCTTGCCCCGATGGGGGAGGTTCTGATGTCGCGCCTTGCCAACGAAGATCCGATCTTCGCAGTGGATTCGATTCCGTTTCTGGCATCGAGCTATGAAGAGGGTCGCGCGCTTTGGACCGCATCGCGCCCGGTGGTCGAGGAAAAGCTCGCCGCACAGGGGCTGACGCTTTTGTTTGCCGTGCCGTGGCCGGGTCAGAGCATTTACACGCAGACGCCGATCGAGAGCACCGAAGACCTCGAAGGCGCATCCTTCCGCGCCTACAACGCGGCGACCGAGCGGCTGGCGCAGCTGATGGGCGCTGTGCCGACGCAGGTCGAGACAGGCGACATTCCCACCGCGTTCAGCACCGGTCGCGTGGCCGCGATGATCACCTCGCCATCCACCGGCGTTTCGAGCCAGGCGTGGGACTTCACCTCGAACTACACTGACACGCAGGCCTGGCTGCCTAAGAACATGGTGATCGTGAACACCGCCGCTTTCGAGGCGCTCGATGAAGCTGACCAAGAGGCGATCATGCGTGCGGCGGCCGAAGCCGAGACGCGCGGCTGGGAGATGTCCGCGGCGGAAACCGCCTCCAAGATGTCGACGCTTGAGGAAAATGGCATGGTCATCGCACAACCGTCAGAAAAGCTCTCCGGCCAGCTGGCAGAGATCGGCGAGACCATGACGCAGGAATGGCTGGAAGAGGCCGGGGCGGAAGGTGCTGCCGTGATCAAGGCTTTTGAAGCCGACCTGTCCAACCAGTGATCGTGGTTCGGGGCCTCCGGGCCCCGCCTTGCTGTTTGCCCCACGCTTAGGAAAGGTCAGCGTCATGCGCCGCATCCTTGACCGCACATACGAAATCGCGCTCTGGCTTGCCGCGATCACCTTCGCCCTGATCGCCGTGCTGGTGCTGGCGCAGATCCTCGGTCGGCTTGCCGACCGGGTGGCCCGGGCGCTTGCGCTGTCGCCGCCGGGCCTGACAATCCCGTCTCTGGCAGAAATCGGCGCATTCCTGTTCACCGGCGCGGTGTTTCTGGGTCTCGCCGGAACATTGCAGGCGGGCAGCCATGTGCGGGTCAAGCTGCTGATCCGGTCGCTGCCGGAGGCGGTGTCGCGCTGGCTCGGGGCGCTCGTTGCGCTTGGCGCGGCGGCACTTGCCCTTTTCGCAACTTGGTCGAGCGGCCTTCAGGTCATCGACAGCATCCGGTTCGGCTCGGTCAGTTATGGCACGATCCCGATCCCGCTGGCGCTTCCGCAAGGCGTCATGACCGCGGGGCTCGCCCTCTTGGTCGTGGCGCTGCTCGATGCAGCAGCCACGCTTGTGGCCGGTGGAACGACTGCGTTTGATGCCGCCGAAACCCGCACCGAGGAGGGTAAGTGATGGAAATCGCAACGCTTGCACCGATCCTGCTCGTCGTGCTCTTCGGCGCGCTGGCGCTTGGGCTCTGGGTCGGTTTCGCGCTGATCGCCGTGGGGCTAACGGCCATGGTGCTCGCCGCACCCGCCCCGCCCGAGCTTGTCTTTGCCACCAAGGTCTGGGGCGGCCTTTCGATCTGGGGGCTCGTGGCGCTTCCGATGTTCATCTGGATGGGTGAGATCCTTGTCCGGTCCCGGCTGTCTTCAGACATGTTTTCCGGCCTTGCCCCCTTTACCGCGCGGTTGCCGGGCAAGCTGTTGCATGTAAACGTGCTGGCCTGCGGGCTCTTTGCCGCCGTCTCAGGCTCCTCTGCCGCAACCACGGCCACGATTGGCCGCATGTCGCTGCCCGAGTTGAAGGCCCGGGGCTATGACGAGCGCATGGCGATCGGAAGTCTCGCCGGCGCGGGTACCTTCGGCTTCCTGATCCCGCCGTCGATCATCCTGATCGTCTATGGCGCCGCGACCGAACAATCCATCGCGCGGCTGTTCCTCGCCGGCGTGCTCCCCGGCGCTCTGTTGGCCGGGCTTTTCATCGGCTACATCATGGTCTGGTCGCTCATGAATGCCGACAAGATGCCTGAGGCAGAGCCGCCCACAGATCGCCGAGAGGCGTTCCGAGCAATGGCGCGCCTGTTGCCGGTCGTGGGGTTGATCGTGGCCGTCATCGGTTCGATCTACATGGGCGTCGCAAGCCCGACCGAGGCCGCCGTTATCGGTGTCACAGGGGCGATTATCCTTGCGGCGGCGACAAACGCGCTCAGCCTGCGCGGCCTCTTCGACAGCCTGCGCGCCGCGACCATCACAACGTGCATGATCGCGTTCATCCTCGCCGGGGCATCGTTCCTGACGGTGGCGATGGGCTACACCGGGATCCCACGTGAACTCGCGCGCATGATAGGCGAGATGGGTCTGTCGCAATACCAGCTCCTGGCGATGCTGACAGTTTTCTTCATCATCATGGGGATGTTTCTCGACGGAATCTCCATTGTGGTTCTGACGGTTTCGATCTTTCTGCCAATGGTCACGGCCACGGGCATCGATCCGATCTGGTTCGGCATCTTCCTCGTGCTGGTGGTAGAGATGAGCCAGATCACGCCGCCGGTTGGCTTCAACCTCTTCGTGATTCAGACGATCACCGGACGGGACATCTTTGCCGTGGCGCGCTACGCGGCCCCCTTCTTCGTGCTATTGGTCGTCGCGACGGCGATCCTCTCCGTCTTTCCCGAAATAGCCCTCTGGCTGCCTTCTACAATGATGTCCCGATGATCGATCAACCCAAAGACCAGGACCCCGTCGGTCCGATCGTCAGTTCATGGCACCTTGCGCAATCGTCCTTGCCGGAGCTTTCGGAGGTCGAATACGCGCTCACGATGTCGAACCACGCGTTTCAACGCTGGATTGTCCGGTGCATGAACGCAGCGGGCGAACCAGGCATGGCTCCGCTTGAGGTACTGATCCTGCATCAGGTGCATCACCGGAACCGGCCCAAGACATTGGCCGACATCCGGCTTGTGCTTCACATCGAAGACACCCACCTGATCGCCTATGCGCTTCGAAAACTGTCGGAGCGCGGGCTGGTGACGACAGCGAAAAAGGGCAAGGAGAAAACCGTGGCGATCACTGATGCGGGGCGCACGCTTTGCGAGCGGTATCGGGAGGTGCGGGAGGCCCTGCTCATCGACCTGGCGCAGGAGTTGGGCTTCAAGCCGCAGGAAATGTCCCGACTGGCCGCACTTCTCAGGGCGATCTCGGGCAGCTACGACCATGCCGCCCGGGCAGCGACCACAGTGTGATTGTCCGCGCTCTCATGGGTGCTGCGCGATGCGGGCGCTGGCTCCTGATCGCGGGGCTTCTCGTCGGCATCGCCCTGCCCGGTCTTGCGCGGGCGATGGCCCCGGCCATCGTTCCCATGATTGCTGTCATGCTCTGTCTCGCCGCTCTCCGCGAAGGCCCGGCGGCGGCGCTACCGAGGCGGGGGACATGGGGCCGCTCGTTTCTGGTCACCGTCACCCTGCAGGCGGTCCTGCCGCTGGCGGTCGGGCTTTTTTTGCTTACGCTGGGCTGGCTGAACACGCCGCTCGCGATTGGCGCGGTGCTGGCAATGGCAGCGGCACCTATCACCGGGTCGCCGGGCCTTGCAGTAATGTCGGGCGCCGATGCCACTGTATCGCTTCGCCTGCTGACGCTTGGTACGGCGCTTCTTCCCCTCACCTCAGCCCCCGTTTTCGCCACGCTCCCGCTTTTTCCAGACCCCGGTGCCGTGGCGGCTGCGGCGTGTCGATTGCTGCTGGTGGTCGGGGCCGCAGCCTGTGTTGCGGCCAGCCTCCGCCGCGTTTTCCCAGCGCTGACTGCACCCGCAAGCCGACCGGCTCTGGATGGGGCGATGGCGGTGGCGATGGCGGTGGTGGTGGTTGGATTGATGTCGGAAATCGCTCCGGCGCTCTTTGGCACGCCGGGTCTTCTGGCACTGACCTTCGCATGCGCCTTCGCGCTTTATTTTGTCCAGACCCTCTTGGCATGGGCAGCCGCCCGCCGCGCCCTTCCGACCGGCGAGGCGGGCGCTGTCGTCATCGCAGCCGGAAACCGCAACCTTGCCCTGTTTCTTGCCGCTGTGCCATCCGACGCGGCGGCACCGCTCATGCTCTTTGTCGGATGCTACCAGGTGCCGATGTACTTGACGCCGTTCTTTCTAAGACGCGTCTGCCCGCACCCGGATCGGAATTGACCGCCTTTGACTGAAAGAGCCAGCAACGGAAAATGGCTTGCTGCAGTCGGAAGCCCCTCGGCACTGTGCTTTGCCGCATCGATCAACACGCACGTTTGATCCCAAATCGCCATCCAGGACTGACCCCTGCAGAGGGCATGGGGCGCCGGCGCTGGCCAACAAGTCTCTTGGTGAGGCTCGACCACGTCGATTCCCGCAAAGATCGGCTGCTCCGCGAACGTGCTCAACGCCTGACGGACCTTAAATGCCATGGCGGACACCGATGTAAACCGCCGCGTTAGATTGTTTGAACCTCAAGGTAGGGGCGCAGGCCTCTGAAGATCATTCGGTTTTGACTGTTCTTGAAGGTCTACTGTTACGAGCGTGCCATGTCATTTTTGAGCATGCAGCGAAGGTCCACACTCCGCCCTCTCCTATGGATGCCGCGTCACCAAGGCACAAGATGACGCGCCCGCAGCGAACGGCAGGAAGGTTCGCTCTGCCGACCTTCACCCTCGCTATTTGCGGCTTCGAAAACCGCGCAAATCTCCTTGTAAATCTGCTTCACAGTCGGTCGTAGTGACGACGCAAACCCGGCAATCACTGGCCCCATCAATGCCAGTTCCTCTGTGCCCATGCGTTTTGCGCGATTGCCGGACCAGTGTTTTGCGTCACACAGCCCAATTGTTCCATGCGCATCGAAAGAACGTAGCCATCGGCGCAAGGCACTCGGAGAAGGCGGCTGAACAGAGTCCCGTCGCCGCCCGGTTTGCCCACGACCCGACGGCCTGTCCGACAAAATCTCCATAGCGCGGCGCTGAAGCTTGAACATCGACATATGCATCGAGACATCCGTGCGTCGCACAGTTCCTGCAGTTTCGGCTTCCAGAAAAGCTTCGACAAACGCAAGACGCACAGCCAGCATCTGCGCCCGCTTTCCGTCGAGACCAGAAAGCACAGCAGTGTCAGACGTTTGCCGGGCTCGCATGTTGTCCGGCAGAAAAGCATCGGGGCGGTGCGTTCGCAGCCCCTTCTGCACAAAGTGCGAAATCTTGCCGTGGTCGAAACTTTCGGCGACGCCCGTCCCGTCAGAGCGAATGAAGATATAGCCCCAGTCTCGACGGGATTGAGGACGGTAGGAAATGCCATGGATAATGACTTCATCGAACGTCCCGAGCGCATATATCGGGATTGTCGATGAACTGACAAAGTCCAACATTCGGAAAACATCCTATGGATTGAATGACAACGGGCTCCTGCCCTTCCCCAGCCAAGTAGCCGAGGTGCCAAGTTGGTATCGAAGACTGCGCTGGTCGCGTCAGTCCATGTGACGGGAATGAAGCCTTCCAGACCCCGAGCAACAGTTTGCTTGGCTCTCCTTGACCGCTCCTAATTTCGCTTATGGTGACATTTATGCC
>QCWH01000006.1:0-53561 GCA_003149565.1 Marivita sp. XM-24bin2
TTTTAGCCGTTAGGTCCGCGTTAAACCGTACGCTGTAGTGCTGTGTTGAGCAAAAGCCACCACACCAGAAAGGCGTTTCCATGTCGATTTCTTCATCCTTGAGCGCAGGGGTCGTCGGGCTTGCATCCCATGCGACGCGGTTAGCAACAATCTCTGATAATATCGCCAATTCACAGACGCCTGGATACAAAAGGGTCGAGGCTAATTTTCACTCAATGGTCGTAACATCCGGCGGTGGCACCTACACTGCAGGCGGGGTCAGGACGACGACACAGCGATACATTGATCAAGAAAGCGCAATCACTACGACGTCAAATTCGACTGATCTTGCGGTCAGCGGGCGCGGGTTCCTTCCCGTGGCGCAGGCAACAGAGGTTCTTGCCGGTTCCGAAACGCCTCAGATGTTTCTGACCACCACAGGTTCGTTCCGAACCGATGCAAACGGCTATCTCCGTACCGCGTCGGGTCAAATGCTACTTGGTTGGCCGGCAAACCTTGATGGCAGTATTCCCAATTATCCGCGTGCAACCAGCGAAGCGCTTGAGCCGGTTCGTATCAATGTCAATCAATTCAGTGGTGAGCCTACGACACGTATCGAGCTGGGGATCAACTTGCCAGCTACTGAAACCGAGGCGGGCGCTTTGGGCAATCCGCTGACCCAATCGGTTGAATATTATGATAATCTTGGTCGGGCTGAGACACTCGAGTTTACCTTCACGCCAACTGTTCCGGGAACAGGCACCTCCAACCAATGGAATCTCCAAATCGTAGACAGTGCTGATCCAGCAACTGTCATTGGCGAGTATGACTTGGAGTTCGACGATGCGCGAAGTTTAGGCGGCACGCTGTTGGGCGTCGGGGATGTGACTGGTGGTCCGTACGATCCCGCAACCGGGATTCTGACGGTCACAGCTCCAAGCGGCCCAATTGATATCGCGATTGGGCGCCCGGGCCTGAATGAAGGCCTGTCCCAGCTTTCGGATATCTTCGCACCTTTCAACATCAGCCGCGATGGGGCGCCGGTTGGCAAAGTGACATCTGTTGAGGTCGATGAAACCGGTTTGGTAAATGCCTTCTACGACACGGGCACAACGCGGACGCTTTACCAGGTGCCTTTGGTGGATATCCCAAACCCCAACGGAATGGCGGCTGCCGGCAGCCAACTCTATATGCCCACACCTGAAAGCGGCAGCTTCTTTCTCTGGGACGCAGGAAACGGATCGACCGGTGACATACTGTCCTTCGCGCTAGAGGAATCTGCCACGGATATTGCAAATGAACTGACGGAATTAATCCGGACCCAAAGGGCTTACTCTTCGAACGCCAAGGTGATCCAGACCGTGGACGAGATGTTGCAGGAAGCAACAAACATCAAACGCTGATCCACTGATCCGAAAAGGGTACCGTCATGAGCCTCTCCGGAGCACTATCGAACGCCATGAGCGGCCTGACCGCAAATGCAAGAGGAACAACTGTCGTTTCCTCGAATATCGCAAATGCGCTCAACGAACACTATGGACGCCGCGATTTAGTGCTTTCGGCAAACGCCACTCAATCTTCAGGCGGCGTCAACATAGCTGGAGTTGAACGCAGCTTTGATCCCATACTTGCTCATCACAAAAGGCACGCAATCGCCAGCCATGCCTCCGCTACCGTCGCAGCCAAGTTTGGCAATGACCTTGAGCAGCTTGTTGGGAGCGTTGACACAGCGAGATCACTTTCTGACAGGCTCACCCGTCTGGAGACGGCCCTCATATCTGCAGCATCGGACCCGTCTTCTGAGACCAGATTGCGTAATATTTCGCATTCCGCCGAAGCTTTCTCAGCGGATTTACGAGCGGCAAGTCACGGAATCGATACGCTACGCGCAAACGCCGATGCGCAGATCGCAACGTTTGTAGATGCGCTGAATTCCGGTTTGTCGCAACTCGAACAATTGAACTCTCAGATCATGATAGCGACTCACTTGGGTCAGGATGTTCATGGCTTGATGGATCAGCGCGATGCAACACTCGACATTTTGTCTGAAATCGTTCCGGTTCGCGTTGTCCAACGCGAAAGCGGAGTCGTTGCAATTTTCACCACGCAGGGCAGAACGCTCTTGGATGATACAGCGGCGACGTTCAGCTTCGTACCTTCGCCAACCACCATGCCTCATATGACCGTTGCTAACGGTCTTTTGTCCAGGCTTCAAATAGACGGAAACGAAATTGACATTCCCGGTTCTGGTCGGATGACTGGAGGCGCGCTGGAGGCGCAATTCCTGCTGCGCGATAAAAACGCACCAGCGGCTCAGGAGCGATTGGATGCGATCGCGCGTGAAGCTGTGGAATTGTTTGGTCCCGGTGGTCCGGATCCTACTCTTGGACCCGGAGATGCCGGCACCTTCACAGATGCGGGCTCGGCATTTTTGCCAACGGATCAAACCGGTCTCGCCGGCCGCATCACTTTGAATTCCGCACTTGCTGCGTCTTCAGGCGAAATCTGGCGATGGCGAGACGGCATTAATGCTTCCGTGCAGGGCGATGTTGGAGAATCCAATCTCCTTCTGGCACTGCGCGATCAAGTGGTCGTTCCAAAGCTGCCAGCGTCAGGCATTCTCGGGGATGCACCACGTGGGCTTGTTGATCACGTACAAGAAATGAGCAACGGAGCGGCCGCGACGCGGGTGCGTTCAAGTGAGATCCTCGATACCGCAAGCGCTCAGCTCAATCATGCCCGACAGGCTGTCGCGGTAGATGGTGTGAATACAGACCAAGAGCTGCAGAAACTGATCGAACTTGAAAAGTCCTATGCGGCCAACGCCCGTGTCGTACAGGTGGTTGACGACATGCTTTCCGAATTACTCAAAATTTGAAGGAGTTTCGCATGCGTCCTATTGGCGATCTTGCACAATTCATGTTGTCCAAACAAATGCAGAGCCGGTTGCGGACCAGCGCTGATATTGCCGGACAGGAAACGACGACTGGTTTGACAAACGACATCGCACAGCATCTTGGTGGTGCCTCAATAGCTGTTTCTCTTCTTGATCGAAAAATGGAGCTTCTTGGCCAGCATAAGCATGGGATTGCCGAGGCGCGTGTTTTTGCAAGCGCCAGTCAAACTGTACTGGCCGAAATTCAAGATCAATCAAGTCAGTTGATCAATAGCTTGGCACTGGCTTCCCAAATGCAAAGCGCGTCTGAATTAAAAGTACTTTCGGAAAAAGCCGCACAAGCCATGATTGATATCGTCAACGCTTTGAATTCCAAAATTGGTGGAAAATACCTGTTTGCAGGGTCAGATACACAATCCAAGCCGCTCCCCGATGGAATTTCACTCGTTGCGATGTTGCGGAGTGAAGTCTCTGGCGCAACCACAGTTGGTGATGTCAGAAATGCAATCAATACTTGGTTCGAAACTTCCGGAGGCGCTTTCGAAACGCTGGCCTACGCCGGCTCGGATACTGGATTTCTTCAAATGCCGATTGGGAATGGCGAAAGCGCTAAATTTGGTCTCCGGGCGGATGGAGAATCCGTTCGCGGTTTAATTCAAGCGCTTGGAATCGCAGCATTTGCAACAGATTCATCTATTGCGCTGGGCACCACAGACCAAAAAAAGCTGTTGACGGACGGCTACAACGCATTGCGTCAAATCGATCTGAGCCTGACTGAAGAACGCGCTGGACTGGGTCTGATTGAAGCCAGCATCGAAAACGCTAAAATCGCTACGGAGATGGAAATTAGCCGTATTGAGCGCGACAGGCTCTCCTTGATCGGAATTGACCAGTTTGAGGCGGCGTCCAAATTCGAGTCAGCACAACAGCAGCTTGACGTGTTCTATCGCATCGCTGCAAGGCAGGGTCGAACTTCCTTGGCAGAGTATCTGAGATGAGGGCGCTGATCTACGTCGCCATTTTGTTGATATTGCCGCAGTTGGTTTGGGCGCAGGGGGTCCGGTTAAAAGACCTGGCCACGTTCGAGGGCGTTCGGGGAAATGACCTTGTTGGCTATGGTCTGGTTGTAGGACTCGACGGAACGGGTGACGGTCTGCGGAACTCCCCGTTTACGGAGGACATGATGTCCAACATTCTCGAAAGGCTCGGAGTCAATGTCACCGGAGAACAGTTTCGCGCCAAGAACGTAGCAGCTGTTATTGTCACGGGGCAGTTACAACCTTTTGCACGAGCAGGAAGTACGATTGACGTAACGGTTTCGGCAATTGGCGATGCTTCCAGCCTGAGAGGTGGCACTTTGGTCATGACTCCGCTGAACGCGGCCGATGGTCAAATCTACGCGGTCGCTCAAGGTTCTATCATCGCAGGTGGGGTCGTAGCAGAAGGCGATGCGGCAAAGACCGTGCAAGGCGTTCCAACGGCAGGAAGCATCCCATCGGGCGGTATCGTAGAGCGAGAAGTCTCGTTTGACTTCAACAATCTGCAAACCCTAACCGTTGCGCTCAAGAGTCCCGACTTTTCAACAGCATATCGCGTGGAGCGTGCGATCAATCTTGCCTCGGGTAAGCCTATTGCGGCTATGACGGATTCCGGGACGATCAAGGTTGATCTTGCGGTCACTGGAATAAAATCGCCTTCGCACCTTTTGGCAAAGATCGAAACTCTTAGGATCGAACCTGATACGCTGGCTCGCGTTGTGGTGGATCAGCGCTCTGGCACGATCGTCATAAGCGAGAATGTCAGGGTGTCGCGTGTTGCCGTGTCCAAGGGAAACCTGACCCTGACCGTGCAAGAGCAACCGGTTGTTGTGCAACCCAATCCTTTTGCAGAAGGAGAAACCGTTGTGGTCCCCCGCTCTACAGCGCAAATTGACAACGCTCCCGTCGTCTCCCTTGCTGAGGTGCCGGGAAGTACAACACTTTCTGACGTGGTTACAGGTCTGAACGCGCTCGGCATCACTCCGAATGACCTCATCGATATCTTGAAGACGATCAAGGCCGCGGGCGCGTTGCACGCAGAATTCGTCGTAATGTGACTGCGTTTTGGCCGACATAAGGAACTAGCTGAATGATTGCATTTGCAGGCATCGCATTCACGTTTGTAATGGTCTTTGGCGGGTATCTCCTTGCTGGCGGTAAGTTGGGGATCATTCTTAAATCTCTTCCATTCGAAATGATGATGATAGGCGGCGCGGCTGTTGGCGCGTTTGCTGTCGGAAACACTTTCGCCTCTCTGAAGCAGACTGGAATCGACACTCTTAAGGTGTTTAAGGGTAGTCAATGGAAGGCAGAAGATTACAATCAGCTTTTGCAAATTCTTTATCAACTGATCAGTTTGGCAAGGAAGAACCCGATTGCGTTGGAATCGCATATCGACAAGCCCGAGGCTTCGGATATTTTTTCGCAGTTCCCAAAACTTCTGAATGATGCAGTCGCCCTGGAGATTATTTGCGATACACTACGATCCGCGTCAATGAATTACGATGACCCAATGCAAGTTGAAGAGCTTTTGGACAAGAAAATCGAGGAAACCAAACATCATCTGGAACAATCGGTACATGGTCTTCAGTCGATTGCAGACGGGCTACCGGCATTGGGTATCGTTGCGGCGGTACTGGGCGTAATTAAGACAATGGGTTCCATCGACCAACCCCCAGAGGTTCTGGGGAAGCTGATTGGTGGTGCGCTTGTCGGAACATTTCTAGGAGTATTTCTAGCGTACTGTCTTGTGGCACCTTTCGCCCTCAAGGTGAAAGCTGCGGCAGATGATGACATCAATTTCTATCGCACGATCAAAGAGGTGTTCGTTTCCCACTTTCATCAGCACCCACCCAAGATGTGCCTTGAAGTCGCGCGGCAGAGTATTCCGCACCATTTTAGACCAGGGTTCTCTGCCCTGGATGACGCTCTGCGGTCCCTAAAAGTCAATGCATAAGATTTTGGTGCTTATGCTTGCGTTTTTGGGGTTCGGGATACCGCATGTTCTGGCGGCAAATAACGCCGTCATCCGTGGTGGTGAGCACGGTAGCTTCACACGTATAACCATTTCGACAACTCGTGACATTGAGGGTTTTCAAAAGAATCGACTTCCCGATGGAACCGAGAAGCTTATTCTTTCGCCCGGATTCTCATCTGTCGATCTCAGTCGTCTCTTCGATCGCCTTAGCGCCGACCGCTTGAAGGCCATCGTGCCGTCTGGCAATGCGCTTGAATTCTCTCTTAAATGTCACTGCGACGTTTTGGTGTCGCGGCACAGCGAGAAATTGTTGGTCGTGGATATCACAGAACGAACTGAAGAGCCGGGAGTTTCCATTCCTGTTTTGCCCAAAAAATCGGGTACATTTCCGCTGTCTATTCTACCCGCACCGAACCGCCGTGATCTGTTCGGAGTGGACCACGCCTTGGTAAGGAAGATCAGCAGAACGGTCGCGTCGCAGATCAATCAATCAGCTCACATTCATGGGTTTTCAATGATGGCTAAGGCAGATTCTTTGGGGGACGAAAAGGCGTTGCCTGTCGCATCTAACGGTTATTCGAGATCTGAGCATATTGATCGCTGTCACTGGTCTGAGGTGGTCTGGGAAGAGGTCGTAAACCAATCGCAAAACGAGGGTAGTTTTTCAAATGATCGGGATAATATTGATGCTGCGCTGCTGGCCCAGGAAGATGGCACTATTGGGAGCGCGTTGGCTGTCAGTTTTCTCGCACTTGGATTGGTGGAAGAGGCATATGGTGCATTCCTTCTAACCGAGCCGGATGGCCCGGCGCTCAATGCTTTTGAAGAATTTGTTCAGGCCTTGAAGGGCGCCGCTGCGGTGAAATCAGGCAGGCTAGGTGATTGTAATCCGTTGGAGGATTTTTTAATTTCCACGAGCCAAAATTCGACAGAAATTCCTCAAAGCAGAGTAATTGACACTCTGACGGTATTTTCCGATCTGCCGCTGGGGCTAAAGCTGCTTCTATACCCGCGAATGGATAGGCTTTTGGATGAAAGGTCATTGTCAGGTTTCGACGACTTGGCTGCTCACCTGGCGGACGAGAAGGCATTGTCTGAGCGGGTGCCTGACGTTGTCTCCAACGAAGACGAAGTGCCTGATCCAGATGGTTTGGCTGCGGTATCTATAGAGTTGCGGCAAACTCCGAATGAAGTGGATAGCTGGCTTGTTGCTTTCGCTTCGTTGCTGGAGCATCGACGATATTTTGATGCGCTTGATGCTTTGGCCGCTGGGCCCCGGATCTCTTCTGAGCAGAAAACGGCAAAAGTACGTGAATTCATCAACCATCTCACAGATCACGCAGATAGCGTTACATTTCTTCAAGTTACTTTAACTGCCTTGCCAGACCTCAAAGCGTCTGTGTCTATTGGGTCCTCGCAAAATGTTGCAGAACGTTTGAAGAAAGAAGGATTTCGGGAGCATGCAATGCTCTTTGAGAATGAGGTCGTCATGCCAAAGTCGATTGACGCCGAGGGCACAGGCACCGTTGAGGATGTCAGCGCGGTACGTCCGCAGATGGCTTTGAGACGCGACCCGCAGGAAGAGCAACTCAACCCGGCTGCCAAGGAACTGGCAAACGGATGGACAGTAGCCATTGCTCAGGAATATCTGGACAGAGCAAAATCTGTGAGACAAATCTTGACGGATGCGCTTGCGCAGTAGACCGCTTGCCTAGCTGTGACGATGCAGGCCTGGAAAAGTGCAACAGGACGAATTTTGGAACGTGTAGGAAAAGTCCTTTTCTTGATCTGGTTGGCCTTAGCCAGCGCGCCTTTGTTCGCACAAGACGCAGACTCACGGGGACGAGTAGCCTTCGGTCTGAATGGTATTTCCGATTGGTCGACACAGCATCCGTTTCTTGACTTGATGAAGACGGCACGACCCTGGATTGGACATCTTCCCAATCAATGGGGCGGAATGGAGTTTGAGGAGATGCTCTCGGCGGGTGTCTTTGATGAAAGTGGATGGCCTGAGCGGATCCCTGGCAAAGCTACGAGTCTCGAGAGCCTTATCCTGACCGATCAGCCAGCCGAAGCCGAACACCTGTCTGGTCGCTACGTCCTTACATTTGAGGGACAGGGCCAATTGACTGTCAATGGTCGGGCGCGTGTGATCAGAAGCGAACCTGGGCTTAGAGTCTTTCAATATACTCCCGGTCCTGGCGCTGTTGGTATTGCCATCAATGCTACAGATGCCAGCGATCCGATCCGAAATATCCGCGTGGTACAGGAGAAATATTTCGAAGCTGCGGAAAGGGGGGAGCTGTTTAATCCTGATTGGATTGAAAGATTGGGGTCCGTGTCCAATGTCAGATTCATGGATTGGATGTTTACCAACGGGTCACCGATTGAGACTTGGGGACAACTTCCGGAAGAAAACGATTTCAGCTATGTCTGGAGAGGCGTACCGCTTGGAGTTATGGTTGCTTTGGCCAACACTCTTCAGTCTGACCCTTGGTTCAACATCCCTCACATGGCTGACGATCAACTCGTTCGGCAATTTGCAGAGAGGATTAAATCGGACCTTGATCCCCAGCGCATGGTTTATGTCGAGTACTCCAATGAAGTCTGGAATTTTATATTCGAGCAGGCTCTTTGGGCTGGGCGTCAAGCAGAGAAGCTTTGGGGTGAAACCGGCGATGGCTGGGTTCAGTATTATGGCCTGCGTTCGGCACAGATCATGGAGATTTGGAGCGATGTCTATGGTGACGAAGCAAACGAGCGACTCAAGCGTGTTGTTGCGGTGCACACAGGCTGGCCGGAGTTAGAGCAGTCAATACTCTTGGGTGAGCGCGCGACGGCCTTTTTGGGATATGAGCCCTTACGGATGTTTGACGCCTACGCGGTCACTGGATACTTCGGTGGTGAACTGGGGTTGCCCGAGACCCTTGGCGTGGCATTGGACAAGGCGCAAGCAAATGCCGAAGCAAAGGGACGCGCTGAAGGTTTGTCCCGTGTCGCTTTGCGTGAGTATATCGTGAAGCACCAATTTGATGGAGTAGGAGAGATCGCGGCTCTTAAGGTAAAACAGGGTTCTCTACGTGAGCTGACGCAAGATCTGTGGCCCTACCATGCTGCTGTCGCATCCGAAAATGGGTTGGAGCTGGTTATGTATGAAGGAGGTACGCACGCAGCGGCTTTTGGTGCTGCCGTCGAGGATGAACGATTGGTTTCTTTCCTGATTTCATTCAACTATTCGCAGCACATGGCGGACTTGTATCGCGAGGCTATGGCTGTTTGGGCGACACTCACAGACAGCCCCTTCAATGCTTTCGTTGACGTTGCAAACCCAAGCAAATGGGGCAGTTGGGGTGCGTTGCGCCATCTTAGCGATGACAACCCCCGCTGGCAGGCTCTGCGTTTACACGCGGACTAACGACATCGGTTGCTGTGAAATTTGTTCTACTTTATCCATAAAAATGACACTATCTCCTGCGATCTGCGACCGTAATCTGCAGGGTCTTGGCTGAATAGGGAATGCCATATCATGCCGCTTCAAACGCGCGGTCATCCAGCAAAGCCTATGCCACGCCTCAGTGTCTTGATCCCCGCATCGAATGAAGAGGCTTTGATCCGAACGTGCCTTGAGGCGGTCGTGCGAAGCGCTTGGCATCGCGAGGAACCATTCGAGACCATCGTCATTTCGAACGGGAGCCGTGATCGCACAGTTGCGGAGACTTTGGCGTTAGAGCGACAGTTTTCCGAGACAGGTTTGGATTTGCGGGTTCTGGAGCGTGAGGAAGGTGGAAAGCTGGCCGCATTGAATGCGGGGGATGCCGTCGCACGCGGTGATATCCGCGTTTATCTTGATGCAGACGTCGAGGTTTCAAAAAACGTGCTCAGCCAGGTATTCGACGCGCTTGACACCGAAGAGCCGCGCTATGCGAGTGGAACCTTGGTTTTGGCCGAAGCAGACAGTTGGGCGACCCGCGCCTACGCGCGTATTTACGAACAGGTCCCGTTTATGCGGCATGGTGTTCCGGGGGCAGGGCTCTTTGCAGTGAATTCTGCCGGCCGGACGCGGTGGGCTGTTTTTCCTGATATCATCTCTGACGATACGTTCGTGAGATTGAGCTTTCGCCCGGAAGAGCGGGTTAGCGTTCCTGCGACATATACCTGGCCTCTTGTGGAGGGTTGGCCGAACCTGGTGCGCGTACGCCGACGGCAGAATGCAGGTGTAGATGAGATACGCGAAGTGTATCCCGAATTGCTTGGAAATGACGACAAGCCGGCTTTTACACTCCGCGACAAGTTGAAGCTTGCGCTACAAGACCCGATTGGTTTCGCCGTTTACGCTGGTGTTGCGATGGCGGTTCGACTTCCCGAGCGCCAGGCAAGTGGCTGGACTCGAGGACGGTGACATACGTATTGATATCAAGATTTCGCGGGAGCTCCCTTAAAGCGCGTTTCATACGCAGCTCTGTGTTCACCTTAGGTGGCTACGCGCTCGGGCAGGTTTTACGCCTGGCCTCAAATCTGATCCTGACGCGACTGCTCTTTCCTGAAGCCTTTGGGATGATGGCTCTCGTTTCAGTGATCCTACAGGGGCTGGCAATGTTTTCGGATGTTGGGGTGAGCCCTGCAATCATGCAGTCGAAGCGTGGCGATGATCAGAAATTCCTGGACACGGCCTGGACCATCCAAGTCATCCGAGGCGTCCTTCTTTGGGGTGTCGCATGTCTGCTCGCCGTACCCGTTGCATCAATTTACGGCGAACCGTTGCTCGCATGGATTTTGCCTTGCGCAGGCATCACGTTACTGATCACTGGGTTCAATCCAACCCGGATTGATACCGCAAATCGGCATTTGCTCATAGGGCGCATGACCGGTCTGGACTTGGCCGTGCAAGCACTGACCGTCGTGATTGCTGTTGTTCTGGCGTGGACCCTGCAAACCGTCTGGGCTCTTGTGATCAGTGGAATAATATCCTCTGTATTAGTGCTTCTGGCCTACAATCTCTTTCTCCCGGGGCAGCGAAACCGCTTCCAGTGGGAGCGCGCAGCCGCCGATGAATTAATCAGTTTCGGAAAATGGATTTTTCTCAGCACGATCTGCGGCTTTTTGTTCACTCAAGGGGACAAGCTGCTCTTGGGTAAATTCCTCACCCTGGAGCAATTCGGTATCTATAATATCGGGTTCTTCCTCGCGAGTTTTCCACTGCTCATGGGTAGCATGCTGACACGGAAAATCCTGATTCCGATCTATCGGGAGCGCCCACCATCCGGAAGCCTCGAGAATTTTCATAAGCTGCAGAAGATGCGGTTTTTCTTGTCCGCGGGTATCATGACGTTGTGCGGCGGTTTGTCGGTCGCGGGAGTCCTCTTGGTCGATCTCATGTACGATCCTCGCTACCTACCCGCTGGGGCTGTGGTCGTCATGATAGCGGCCATGCAGATGCCGCAGATCATTGTTTTGACATATGATCAAGCGGCATTGGCATTGGGCGATTCCCGGCGTTTCTTTTTGCTATCTGCGGTGCGGGCCGCTTTGACGCTAAGTTGCCTCTATATCGGCCTGACCCTTGGCGGTCTGCTTGGAGCTTTGATCGGCCAAGGCGTTGCCGGACTTGTGCAATACCCGTTTTTTGTTTGGCTGGCACGGCACTCAGGTGCTTGGGATCCCAAGCATGACGCAGTCTATGCATGTGTCGGAGCCGCAATTATTGCCTTTGCGCTTTGGACGAATATGGATGCGGTGGTTTCGCTCTCTAGACAATGATGGCTGTCTAGCAGTTCATCAAAAGACACCACAGTTCATCCGGCTGCGCGCCCAACTTTCATCATATTTATGCAATACTACCGGAACTCGGGAAAAGGGTATGGCCATGACGAATGACACAACCGCGTCAATTGAAGGCGCGGATGCGGATATCGCCATTGTCGGTATGTCCGCACACTTACCTGGGGCGGCATCGCTGGCACAATATTGGCGAAACTTGCGGGACGGCGTTTCTTCGATCCGCCGTCTGAGCGATGAGGAATTGACTGAAGCTGGCGTGCCGCCGGGGCTGATGCGCCACAGGGATTATGTCCCTTATGCGGCCACCTTGGAACGTTTCGATTACTTTGACGCTGAGTTTTTTGGGCTGTCTCCAAGAGATGCGGCGATTATGGATCCGCAGCATCGTCAGTTCCTTGAGTGCGCATGGGAGGCGCTCGAAAATGCGGGCCACATGCCTGACCGTCACGAAGGCCGTATCGGGATTTTCGGTGGTTGTGGCATGGGTAGCTATTTTTACTTTAATCTCTGCTCGAACCCGGATCTGGTTGATGGCACGGGCATGTTTTTGTTGCGCCACACTGGGAATGACAAAGACTTTCTCACCACCCGTGTGAGCCACATCTTTGATTTGGATGGGCCGTCCGTCAGTGTGCAGACAGCATGTTCGACTTCGCTGGTTGCAACACATTATGCGTGTCAGGCCTTGCTGAATGGAGAGTGTGATCTTGCGCTGGCGGGTGGCGTGACAATCGAGCTTCCGCATGCACAAGGCTACCTTTATAAGGAGAACGAAATTCTCTCGCCGGATGGCCAATGCCATGCCTTCGATCATCGCGCACGGGGCACTGTCTTTGGATCCGGTGCTGGCGTCGTCGTACTGAGACGTTTGTCGGACGCCGTTGCAGATGGGGATCATATATGGGCCGTCATCAAAGGCAGTGCAGTCAACAATGATGGTGCAGCAAAGGCTGGTTACCTCGCCCCTTCGGTTGAAGGTCAGGCCGATGCAATTGCCGAGGCTCATGCTGTTGCGGGTATCTCGGCAGACAGCATTGACTATGTGGAATGTCACGGCACCGGGACCTATCTTGGGGACCCGATAGAAGTTGCCGCGCTGACGCAGGCGTTTCATGCGACCAGTGACAGTGTCGGCCACTGCCGGATCGGATCAGTGAAAACCAACATCGGCCATCTCGACACGGCGGCGGGTGTGGCCAGTTTGATCAAGGTGTCTATGGCGCTTCACCATCACCAAATGCCACCAAGTCTGGGTTTTGAAAAACCGAACCCGACCATCGACTTCGAGACTTCGCCCTTCCGTGTGAACGACCGTCTCACCGATTGGCCGCGCAGGAACCATCCGCGTACAGCTGGGGTCAATTCCCTCGGAGTTGGCGGAACAAATGCTCACGTCGTAGTGCAGGAGGCGCCCGAGCTGCCCGCGTCAGAGGCAAGCGACTGGCCTTTTCAAATTATCACCGTATCGGGGCGAACAAAAGCTGCGCTTGATGCCAATACAGCGCAATTGGCCGCGCATCTGCGCGCCAATCCCGATCAAGATTTTGCAGATGTGGCGTGGACTCTCAAGAACGGGCGGCGGGGTTTCGATAGGCGTCGCGTGGTTGTAGCCAGTAACCATCTCGAAGCAGCGGCATTGCTTGAACAGTCGGAGCCAAGTCGCGTGCACTCGCACGATGCCATGACGCAGCCGGACGTGGTGTTCCTGTTTCCAGGTGGTGGTGCGCAATACGCTGGAATGGCGCGCGATTTGTACGAAACCGAGCCGGTCTTCGCAGAATGGATGGATCGTGGCCTCGATCATCTCCAGACTTTGGAAGACCGAGATATTCGTGCGCTTTGGCTTCCTGAAGTCGGGAAAGAGGCACAGGCGACAGAGGCTCTGCGGCAACCTTCGCTACAGCTTCCACTAATCATGATCGTCGAATACGCGCTGGCACAACTTTGGATGAGTTGGGGTATCCAGCCAACTGCTGTGGCTGGGCATTCTATGGGAGAGAACACTGCAGCTTGTGTCGCTGGAGTGATGTCATTCGAAGATTGTATTGGCCTTGTTCATTTGCGCGGAACACTGTTCGACAGTGTCGATAAAGGTGGCATGATTTCCGTGGCGTTGCCTGCGGACGAATTACGACCGCTTCTTGGCGACACGCTTGATCTCGGCGCTGTAAACAGCCCCGGTCTCAGTGTCGCTTCCGGACCAAGTGCCGCCTTGATGACGCTTGAAACTGAATTGAAACGGCAAGACGTCGAATTTCAACGTATCCCGATCAATATCGCAGCGCATTCAAGAATGCTCGATCCGATTTTGGATCGGTTCCGTGAATACCTGAAGAACATAGCACTGAATCCGCCACAAATCCCCATCACCTCGAACCGAACCGGGGAGATGATGACGGACATGCAGGCCACCAGTCCGGATTATTGGGTGTCGCATCTGCGCGGAACCGTGTTGTTTGCGAAATGTTTGGATACGCTATCTGCGCGGCCCAATCGGATTTATCTTGAGGTCGGACCGGGCAAAGCGCTGTCAGCGCTGGCGCGCCAGTCGGAAGATATCCAAGCCAATCAGGTTCTCTCGAGCTTGCGTCATCCTGATGAAACGATCGAAGATGACCGTCACATGCTTGAGGTCTTGGGCCGCATTTGGGCTTTGGGTGGAGAGTTCGACTGGGACCAGATTTGGGGCGACGCGCGACGCAATCGTGTGCCTTTACCGACCTACGCCTTCCAACGCTCACGGTATTTCATCGATCCTGGAAAACCACAGAGCGACACTGTCTCTAGTTTCCTGACGCGGATCGACGGCGTGGAAAACTGGGCTTGGCTGCCTGCGTGGCGACCAAAATATGCGGCAGCTCCGGTCGATGTGCAAAGTGGCTTGGATCAGGCGGGCTTGCAAAGCTGGCTGGTCTTTATGGATGACGCCGGCGTTGCCAAAGCAGCCGCTAAACGATTACGCGAAGCCGGTCACTCCATTGTCGAGGTATGGCCGGGTGACAGTTTTGCTCGGCTTGACGACACCACCTATGTTCTAGCTCCGGAACGGGGGCGCGAAGGCTACGACCTCTTGTTCCGGGATATGCTGTCACGGGGTTTGGTCCCCAGCCGCATCGCGCATTTCTGGGGCGTCACGAAAGATCAAAGTCATCGGCCAGGGTCCAGCTTCTTCCATAGGATGCAGGAGCATGGGTTCTATTCTTTGATGTTCATCGCGCAGGCCATAGCTGACGATACATTGCCGAAGCCGACCCAAATCACGGTCTTTACGAATGGCGCCGCAGCCTTCGGCTCTGAACGGCTTGTTTCGCCCGAGAAGGCGATCATCGCAGGCCCGGTGCGTGTCATTCCACGTGAAATTCCGGGCCTCACGCTTGCATCGGTTGATCTGGTTCTGCCGCAAGGCAAGGGTGGCGGCCTTTTGGGGCGCGCGAAATTCCGGCCAGACTCACCTCATACATGCAGCGACCTGACAAATCAGGTGCTGGAAGAAATGATTGCGGAGCCATCATCGACTGTAGCCGTTTTCCGATCAGGCCGCCGGTACGAACAATCATTGACCAAATCAAATCTGAAAACTGTCGATGATCACAAGATTAAACCGGGTGGCACCTACCTGATCACAGGTGGATTTGGTGGCATCGGCCTGACGGTTGCCAACGCTTTGGCTGAACAGGGATGTCACTTGGTCCTGACCGCACGTGAACCTTTGCCACTGCGAGGCGACTGGGATCGCTATCTTCAGAGGCATGCGCCGCAGGATAAGATCGCTCGGCGTATTCGTGCGGTTAAAGACCTCGAAGCGGCCGGAGCTCGCGTTTCGACATTCTCGGCCGACACATGCAATTTGCCTGAAATGACAAAGGTCGTTGAAGAGACGCTCCAAAACAGCGACCGGATCGACGGAGTGATACATGCGGCCGGTGTGATGGATGATGCGCCGTTGCTGGCCAAATCCACAGGGTCAGTGGAAAAGGTATTCTCGGCAAAAATTCACGGCACAAAGGTCCTGGATCAGCTTTTCCCTGATGGAACGACTGATTTCATCGTGTTGTTCTCGTCATCCTCCACGCAGACGGCCCCGGTCGGACAGATCGATTATGTCGCTGCGAACGAATACATGAACGCCTATGCGCAGTCTCGAAAAGGCGGAAAGACACAAGTTCTAGCAATCAATTGGGGAATTTGGTCCGAGGTTGGCATGGCCGCGTCAGCGATTGCCGACCGGGCAGGCGATACCGCTTCGATTGCGTTTTTCGACGTTGACCTCCCGCTTCTCGACAAGACCGGGTTTGACCCCTCCGGGCATCGCCTGTTCGAAGCGCGTTATTCGGCGGATGATTGGTTCATTGATGAGCACCGGACCAAACAGGGCGATGCCTTGTTCCCTGGTGCGGGTTATTTGACCTTGGCATCCAAAGCACTTCGCGGGCAGGGCGAAACCAGCAGCTTTGCTATCCGCAATATGACATTCCTGCGACCCTTGCATGTGCCTGATGGGGGACATCGTGACATCCGCGTGCGCTTGTCGCGCCGGGATGACGGATATCATATGGATGTCTTGGGAAGCTGCATGTTGGACGGACGGGATGGATATGCACCCATCGTCACCGCTGATCTCTCGCTGATTCCCGAAGTCCCGCCAAAACCCATTGATATTCAGGCAATCCGCGCGCGCTGTGGTGCTGCACGGGCGGCCAGCACCGGGAAAAAGCTGGCAGCCGCGCAGGAGACACAACTAAAGTTCGGCCCTCATTGGAAGGTCTTGAACAGTTGTGCTTATGGCGCTGGGGAAGGTGTTGCCGATCTTTCGCTGAATCCTGCAGTTTCGGATGGAGAAGACTGGCATTTGCATCCTGGCTTGCTGGATATCGCCACCGGTTGGGCGATGGAGCTTATTGATGGCTATCGCTCGGATAATCTTTGGGTACCGGTGTCCTACGACACCGTCCACGTCTATCAAAAACTGCCGGATCGCGTTGTAAGTTGGGTTCGTTCGGCCGGCAGTAACCGGAATGCAGATGAAACCGCGTCCTTCGATATTACGATTGCCATGCCCGACGGAACGGTTTGCATGGAAATCGAAGGCTTCTCCATCAAGCGCCTTGCGGACATGGCCTCTCTTTCCGCACCGTTTAAGGTTGGTAAAACCGAGTTTGAACCCGTAGACCTGAGAAAATCGCGCCAGCCGTTGTCGCCTGCGGAAGAGCGGCTTCAATACAATCTGTCCCAAGGGATTCCACCAGCCGATGGCGCGCAGGCATTTATCCGTGCATTGGGACGAAATGACCCGCAGATCTACATTTCCTCCCTCGATTTACCTGCACTGATTGAACAGGCTGCGATTTCCGGAGAGCCGCAGTCCGATACGCAGAAGTTTGATCGTCCCGAGCTTGATGGAGCCTATGTCGCGCCAGAAACCGAGATCGAACGCACTCTTGTCGGGATTTGGGAAGAGCTTCTTGGAGTTCAGAAGGTCGGTGTAGAGGACAGCTTCTTCGATCTTGGTGGGCATTCCCTTATTGCTGTGCGTCTTTTCGCAAAGGTGCGTAAAACCTACAGCGTTGATTTTCCCATATCGATCCTGTTCGAGGCACCGACAATCCGTGACTGCGCGTCGCTGATTAAGGACCGCACCGGAATCACGGAAACTGCCGATGCGCCGCAAAAGAAACCAAAGCCTAAGGTGCGTCGCTTTAAGCATATTGTCGCCATGCATGACGGTGAGGGTGGCGCAAAATCGCCCTTCTTCCTCGTTGCAGGTATGTTCGGAAACGTCTTGAACCTGCGTCATCTGGCACAACTGCTCGGGGCAGACCGGCCATTTTACGGACTTCAGGCCAAGGGTCTCTACGGCGACGAAAGTCCGCATAGTTCGATCAAAGAAGCCGCCCGCGATTACATTGCTGAAATGAAACAGGTTCAGCCGGAAGGTCCTTACTACGTCGGTGGATTCTCCGGCGGTGGCATCACAGCCTATGAGATTGCACATCAATTGCACGCGATGGGTGACGAGGTTGCTCAGGTGGTTTTGCTTGATACACCGCTGCCTCGACGCCGTCCGCTTGAGCGTAAAGACCGGCTCTTGATCCAGTGGCAGGAGGTCCAGCGAAAAGGCATGAGCTATCCGTTTATCTGGGTGCGCAACCGCATCCGGTGGGAGATCGAAAAGCGGAGAGCGATTGAAGAAACCAGCACCGCCCACAATTTCCACAACGCCGAGATAGAGCAAGCCTTTTTGCAGGCCGTTGCCAACTATGAGGTTGTGCCTTGGTCTGGGCGGATTGCGCTTTTCCGGCCACCGCTCATCGGAAAGTGGACCGTCTCTGGCGGTAAACTTGTCAGCCACGAAAGGTCGTATTTGTTCGACGACAACGATTGGGGGCAATACACGCCTCAGATTGAAGTGTTCGAAGTGCCTGGCGATCATGACAGCATGGTGCTGGAACCGAATGTCCGTGTCTTGGCGAGCTATTTGCGGAACGTCATCACAAAGACCGAGGCGTCTGTCGGCGGGAGGGGGCGAGTGCTGGCCTTCAAATCCGTGGAGGCAGCGGAGTAGTCGATATGACAGATATCGTGGTCGTTGTCCTCAATTACAAAACGCCAGAGTTGGCAGTGCGCGCCGCACAATCGGCTGCGGACGCGATGGACGAGTTCGGAGGCGTGATCCTACTTGTTGACAACGCTTCGCCTGACAACTCGTTCAAGACGATGAGCGACCTTGTGGCTGAGGTGACTTGGTCAACGCACCTCGATGTGCAGGTTCTGCAATCCGGTCGGAATTCCGGCTACGGAGCAGGCAATAACTTCGGCATTCGAGCTGGTCTGAAAATCTGTCCATCTGCTGAATTCGTCTATATTTTGAATCCAGACGCAAAAGCCGAGCGTGATACGATCAAGGCGCTGGTTGACCATGTGCAACGGAATCCCAAAGTGGCCATCGCCGGGAGCTGGATCTATGGCGAGGACGGCGAGGACCATTGCAGCGCATTCCGGTTCCCGGGGCTCGCCTCAGAGTTTGAGTCCACGATCAAATTCGGTCCTGTCACGCGTCTTCTTAAGAAATATGTTCTTCCCCTGCATGTGCCCGAACGCTCGGGGCCTGTCGGGTGGGTGTCTGGTGCTTCAATGCTGGCCCGGACCAGCCTATTCAAAGAAGTCGGTTTGTTTGACGAACAGTTCTTCCTCTATTTCGAGGAAACGGATTTGTGCATGCGGGCGCACAGCGCTGGCAATGAGGTTCACTTCGTGCGCGAAAGCCGAGTGTGCCATATTGGATCAGTTTCCACCGGCATGGGTACTTGGACGCGAACACCTTCATACTGGTACCAGAGCCGCTGGTATTATTTCAGCAAAACATATGGGCGGTTTTACGCAATAGCGGCGACCGCGCTTAACGTCCTTGGCACAACGCTCTGGCGGGTGCGACGTATCATCGAAGGCAAACCGATTACAGGAGCCAAGCGATTTCTTCGGGATTTGGTCGCGCATGACATTCGTGCATTCTGGCGGCCCACGCCGGATGCTTCCGTCGGAGCTATCAACCGGCCCCCTGTCCCTCCCCTTCAGACCAGCGTGGATTGATCCATGACCTCATTCGACTGCATAATCATCGGCGATCAAAGCCTGACACAGCATTGCGCGGAAACTCTTTTGTCCGAAGGGCACAAGTTGGTTGCCTTGATCACAGACGATCCAGATGTCACGTCCTGGGCAAGGGGCCGTTCGATAAGATGCGAACCTCATGGACCTGATCTGTCGCAACGCCTTGGGAATATGTCGGTCGATTGGGTCTTGAGCATCGCCAATCTCAAGATCCTGCCTCCGGATGTTTTGGCGCTTGGTCGCAAGGGCGCCGTCAACTTCCATGACGGGCCACTGCCAAAACGCGCGGGTTTGAATGCTCCGATCTGGGCACTGATTGATGGTGAGAAAACGCATGGCATCACGTGGCATCTGATCGACGACGGCGTGGATACGGGTGACATTCTTGTTCAGCGTGAATTCGAGATCGCTCCCGAAGATACAGCGCTGACACTGAACACAAAGTGCTATGAAGCTGGCCTGACAAGTTTCCCCGATGTGTTGAGCGAATTGGCCAATGATCTGCCAAATCGTCGTGCACAGGACATGACCTACCGCAGCTATCATGCATTGAACGACAGGCCCGAGGCCAATGGTATACTGCGTTTTGACCAGCCAGCCGCAGCTGCGATGCAGTTGATCCGGGCCTTGGATCACGGGCCATACTTGAACCCGCTGTGTACGCCGAAGGTGCTAACCAAACATGGTATCTTGCACGTTAATGGCGCTACCGAGACCGAGAGCAGCGCGGCTGCTGGCACTGTCATATCCGTAGATGACACGTCTCTGACGGTCGCGTTTTCAGATGCAGCATTGAAACTGACCGGACTGACACTGTCAGACGGCAAGCGGATCAATCCTGCCGAGAAAGTCAGTGTTGGAGACAGCCTTCCGTTCCTGAGCGAAGCAGAACGAACCTCACTGACCGAAGCAATGCGCCTCGTTGCACAAGAAGATGCTCGCTGGAGGCGCGCTCTTGAAATGGCGGTGCCGGTGTCGTTGTCCTTCAAGGCGTCAGGGAAACCGGCAATTTCATCGACGACATGTGCGATCCCGGCGGAACAGTTGCCGGCCGCACTGGCCTGCCTGTGCGCGCGCATGGCCCCCAATCCAGGAAGCGTGGTGGCCCTTACGAACCCGGCGCTGCGGGCAGTTGCAAACCCAGATATCCTGTCAGCATGGGTCCCTGTAAAAGCTCAGACGCTTATGACAGGCGTTCCAGATGTCGTAACAGGTTTTGCCGCTGACCTGCCCCTTCGGACACCTGCAATTTCGGAACTTGCAATTCCGGCAGTGGGATTATCACTCAACGCAGGGCCGATCCCCGGTGTGGCGATCACTTTCGAGGCTTCAGGTGAGTCGATTGCGGTCCACGTCGATCAAGGTCAAATTGTCCCTGATTTCGCAGATGTTGTTGTCCGGCGCGTTCAGTGGATCGCCGAACAACTTGACGAGGGACAGTCCCCCGAAAACATAGCAACTTTGCCACCACAGGAGCTTGATGACGTCCTCTATGGGTTCAATACGAGTGCGACTCCGTTTGATGCCCCCGCGACCATGCACGAGGCCTTCGAGGCGCAGGTTGCACTGACGCCTGACGCCGTTGCGCTTGTATTTCAGAACAGTGAAATCAGCTATTCGGTTTTGAATGAGCACGCAAACCGAGTTGCGTATGTGCTGAGATCAATGGGTGTTGGTCCGGACATGATGGTTGGCCTGCATTGCAGCCGAGGGCCTGATCTGATTGCAGCCGCTCTGGCTGTGCTTAAAGCTGGGGCTGCTTACCTCCCCCTCGACCCAGACTACCCGCAGGACAGGTTGGCTCATTACTTGAAGGACAGTGGTGCTGGGGTTGTCATTACCGAACATGACCTTCGTGACAAGTTACCGGACACACCGGCCGAGCTTCTAGTTATTGACCGCGATCCGCGTTTGGCGTCCGCTCGTACCGAAAATCCACCGCCGGTCGCAAGCGGTGATAACTTGGCATATGTCATTTACACGTCAGGTTCGACCGGAGTGCCAAAAGGCGTCATGGTTGAACATCGCAATGTCATGAACTTCTACGCTGGCATGGACGCAATCGTTCCGGATCGTGACGACGCTGCCTGGCTGGCGGTCACAAGTCTCAGCTTTGATATATCGGTACTTGAACTCTTCTACACGATGGCGCGGGGCATCAAAGTTGTGCTGCCAAGTGCAAGTCAGCGTGGCGTGATCTCTGGCGGTGCTGCGCGGAAAAGCAGCGATGGAATGGAATTCTCCATCTACTATTGGGGCAATGACGATGGGGTGGGGCGGGATAAATACCGCCTCTTGCTTGAAGGCGCGAAATTCGCAGACGAAAATGGTTTCTGCGCGGTGTGGACGCCGGAACGTCATTTCCATGCCTTCGGTGGTCCCTATCCAAATCCATCGGTGACAGGAGCGGCGGTTGCCGCTGTGACCAAGCAGATTGGGGTCCGTGCTGGGAGTTGTGTTGCGCCGCTTCACCACCCGGCCCGCATCGCCGAAGAATGGGCGGTGATCGACAATCTGACAAATGGTCGGGCTGGGCTTGCGATTGCAAGTGGATGGCAACCGGACGATTTCGTGCTGCGTCCTGAAAACACGCCGCCCGACAACAAACCCGCTATGTTCGAAGCCATTGGTCAAGTGCGCAAACTCTGGCGTGGAGAAGCAGTGGCCTTTCCGCGCAAAGACGGTCAGATGCACGAGGTGGTCACGCAGCCGCGGCCTGTATCAAACGAACTGCCGATCTGGGTGACTACGGCCGGCAACCCCGACACATGGCGCGAAGCGGGGGCAAATGGCGCGAACGTTCTGACGCACCTTTTGGGGCAGTCGATTGATGAGGTGGCCGACAAAATCGCGATCTACCGCAATGCGCTGCGCGAGGCTGGGCACAATCCGGATGACTTTACTGTCACATTGATGCTGCACACCTGCCTTGCGGCAACGCGTGAGCAAGCCCGCGAAATCGCGCGCGAACCAATGAAAGATTACCTCCGGTCAGCGGCTGGATTGATCAAGCAATATGCTTGGGCGTTTCCGGCATTCAAACGGCCTGAAGGTGTCAAGAATGCCTTCGAACTCAACCTGGGCGACCTGAGCGAAGATGATCTCGAAGGCATTCTGGATTTCGCATTCGAGCGTTATTTTAACGACTCAGGACTGTTTGGAACGATCGAAGATGCTTTGGCCCGCGTCGAACAGCTGCAAGCCATCGGTGTTTCAGAGATTGCCTGCCTGATCGACTACGGCATCGCAACAGATCAGGTTCTCGAAGGGCTGCGACCCTTGGCCGAAGTGGTCCGGAAATGTACTCCGACACGCGATCACGAGGATTCGGATTTCTCGATTGCAGCAATGCTTGACCGCCATCACGTCACACATCTGCAGTGCACCCCGTCTATGGCGCGGATGATTGCTATGGATGATGATGCTCGCGCGGCTCTGCGTGGGGTCAAACACCTTTTTTTGGGTGGCGAAGCGCTTTCTGGTGCGTTGGTCTCTGAACTCGGCAAAGCTACAGATGCGAAGATTACCAATATGTATGGGCCGACCGAAACAACGATCTGGTCTTCATCGGAAGTCGCGACAAGCGAGGATGCTACGGTCAATATCGGTCGCCCCATCTCCAACACACAACTCTACGTTCTTGATGACGACCTGAACCCAGTGGGTATCGGCGAAGAGGGCGAGCTTTGGATCGGCGGCAAAGGTGTAACACGCGGCTATTGGCAGCGTGATGAGATGACTGCCGATCGTTTCCGCGAGAATCCCTTCGCCGAAGGCCGCATGTATCGAACCGGCGATCTTGTTCAGCGCCGGTCGGATGGACGGCTAGACTTCCTTGGGCGGGCGGACCAGCAGATCAAACTGCGCGGTTTCCGGATTGAGTTGGGCGAGATTGAAAGCGCTCTGCAGGACGATGATCGTGTTACAAACGCCGTCGTCCTGGCGCGGGAAGACGCACCCGGCGATGTTCGTTTGGTGGCATATCTGAAGACGTGCCGCGAACTTGACATCTCTGTATTGCGCGCCGCGTTGGCAGAGCGTTTGCCCGATTACATGGTTCCGGCGCATTTTGTCGTGCTGGATGCCTTTCCTCTGACACCGAACCAGAAGATTGATCGCAAGGCTCTGCCGGCACCACAAAAAGTGCCGCTTCGATCAAAACCGGCATCCCCCATGGTTGCTTCTTCGCCAAACGCCGGTCAGGCCGACGATGCGCTTCGCGACCGCATTGCCGCAATCTGGAGCGAGGTGCTCGGTCTGCAGTCAATCCCGCCCGACGCGAATTTCTTTGACCTTGGCGGGCACTCTCTTTTGGCGGTTCAGACACATCGCGCTTTGCGGGATCGCTTGCATGTCGGAAAGCTTTCGATCACCGACATTTTCCAATTTCCAACACTATCAGCCTTAGCGGATCGCGTTGCAAAGTTGAACGGCACTGTCGCTCCAAGGGGACCGGATGCAGCGCCTGTCGTGTCGATGACATCAAAGGCACAATCTGATCGTGCGCAAATGCGCGCAGATGCGATGGCGCGCAGACGTGCAATGCGCGCAAGGCGACAGGCTTAAGCGATGCGTGGCAAGCGTTCCTTATTCGCGGGTCTTGTCGCAGTTGGCTGCGGTGCTTTGGCGTGGATTCAGTTTTCTGCTCCCAAAGCGCTGACGCCCGAGCAAATGGCGGCTCGCTACGAGACACCTCTGTCGCCGCCAGAAGGCCCTTTAAATGTCTTCCACCTTGGACATTCATTGGTTGGCCAAGACATGCCCGCGATGCTGGCGCAGTTAGCGGAGCATTCACATGCATCACAGCTTGGATGGGGCACGCCGCTCAGGGCGCATTGGAATGCAGACGAACCAATTCAGGGCTTCGAAACCGAAAATGCACACGCGCATTACCGTGACGCCAAAGAGGCTTTGTCCAGTGGCGATTTTGATGCATTCGTTCTGACCGAGATGGTTGAGATCGAAGCAGCTATCGCCCATTTCGATGCGCCTCTCTATTTAGAGAAATGGGTGGCTGCTGCACGTGATGCCAATCCGGATATTCGCATATTTCTGTATGAAACCTGGCACGAATTGACCGACCCTCAGGGCTGGATGTACCGCTTGGATACTGACCCGGCTAAATACTGGGAAGGCGTATTGCTTGCACGGACAATGGCTGAATTGCCGGATGCGTCCCCGGTCTACGTTATACCTGCCGGTCGCGTCATGGCCGAGTTCGTTCGGCGGATTGAGGACAGTGAAGGTGTCGATGGCGTGACATCACGCAAGGACCTTTTCGCGCGAGCCGAAGACGGCGCGCTTGATCCCATCCACATCAATGATCTGGGCGCATATCTGGTTGCGATAACGCATTTCGCTGTCCTGTATCAAAGATCGCCCGTCGGTCTTCCGGCAGAACTTTTGCGCGCCGATGGGATGGCGGCCACCGCGCCAGGGCCGGATTTGGCGCGTCTCATGCAGCAAACTGTCTGGGATGTTGTGTCTTCGTTGCCGGTTACTGGGATTCCGCAAAATGCTGTTGTTTTACAATAGGTTTCAGCCGCAGCGACCGGTTGGGAGGAAACGCGTTGTTTCCATATCTTTCGGTTTTAACGGTCGCAATTCTGCCTTGTTTTGACTAAATTATGTCTTGCTTAGGGCGCATGGTCACAGCGTGACCCGAATTGAGCAAGGCGGGGGCCTTTGTACTGGAGTTGAGCGCGTGCTGTATTTTCAGTCGTTCGAAGAGGTGTTCTCCGCTCTTAAGCGGCGTCTTTGGTTGATCATCGGGATCACCTTCATCGGCTGTGTGATTTCGCTGGCCGTCGCTTTGACGCGCGTGCCGGTGTACAATGCGATTGCGGTCGTTCAGATTGAAGATGCGCAAGTTGCGGGGACAAATACAAGTGTCGGTGCAATGGTGGACAACCGTGCGAGTCTCGACGCGCGCCGTACAGTTCAACTCATCGAACAGCGTGTGATGTCGCGTGGGTCTCTGACCGAGATCATGGATAAGTATGATCTTTTCAACAATATTCCGGGGATGACGCCAACAATGCGCTTGGACGCAATGCGTCGCGCGGTGACGGTGGAAGCCATTGGTGGCGGCGAGCCGTGGCAGCCTGTGCAATCCGTTTCCGGCATGGTGATCACAGCCAATCTGAGCGATCCGCAGAAGGCCGCAGATGTCGCCAACGAAGTTTTGGCCCGTGTTATGGACGAGGCCCGCAGCCGCAGCGTGGAGCGTGCTCAGATCGAACTCGAATTTTTCAATGCCGAAGAAGCGCGCATCCGCGAAGAGATTGCAGCCGCCGAGAGCATGATTGCAGATTTCAAATCGGCCAACGCCGAAGTGCTGCCGGCTAACATCACAGTTTTGCAAGGTGAACTCACAACCCTCAATTCATCGCTTTTGACCCTCCGCCAACAAATCCTGAGCCTGGAATCCAACAGCGCACGCACGCGCCCTGAAGCGCTTGAACGTGAGATTGGTCTTTTGCAGGATCAGATCAATCTGATCGAAACGCGGACAGACCAGATCAACGCGCTTTTGGCGCGCGCACCCGCGATTGAACGCGAGTTGGCGTCCTTGCAGCGCGAACTGTCACAGTTGAACGAACAATTTACGGTCATCGCCCGTCGCAAGGCGGACGCTCAAATGAGCCAGAGCCTTGAAGAACAGCGTCAGCTTGCCCGTTTCGAAGTCCTCGAGAAGGCAATTGTTCCGGCTTACGCGGTCTCACGCAGTAAAAGGTCGGTTGCCATGCTCGGCGGCGTGGTCAGCGTAATGTTGGCTGTTGGTGTCGCATTTGTTCTCGAACTTCTGAACCCGCCGATCCGCACTGCCTCGCAGATGGAGCGCATTCTGGGAATTCGACCCGTGATCTCCGTACCCGTTCTCGAAAAGTCGAGAGCATTTCCCTCGCAAAAGAAGCGACGTGGCTGGAAGATCGTTTGGGGTGTTCTGGCGGCAATCGCACTTGGTGTGATTGGTCTTATTACCAAATCGGTTAGCGCCCTTGCGAGCTTGGCGCGGAGCCCTCGAAACGCGCATTAGCGTCTCAATAAGAGTATTCGCTGGTCTCAATGTGTTCAGCCTTGTTAAGCACCACTCCGAGCAGTGGCATGTTCTCACCTAGACGACGTTCAGTTTCCTTGATGTCCTTGGCTCGGGTTATCCCTCCAGCGGCCACGATGAGCAGTGCATCCACATGCGGTCGCATCGCAATAACATCGTCATTGAGCAACGCTGGCGGTAGGTCGAACAGCATGACGTCCGGCTGAAAGGCTGCTTCGATTTCGTCCAGAACCGCTTCAGTTGATGGATCCTGCAAAAGTTCCGACGCATAAGGTTCAACAATGCCGTTGAACCCAACGGCGACATGGGAACCTGCGGAAATCGTATTGGGTGCGAAGCCTTGCAGATGGGCCTCAGGCGAAATCTTCCCACGCAGCATATCGCCAATAGCGCCAGTGTCAGAGACTCCGAAGACATTGTGCAGACTCGGGCTGCGCATATCAAGATCCAGCAGGACCGTCCGGCAGGTTTCGTGTCGTGACAGGCTGACGGCCAGATTGGCCGCCGTAAAAGTCTTGCCGCAGTCTTTCGTCGGAGATGTAATCGCAACCCGCCTCCAGCCGTTTTCCGAAAGCGCCTGCAGCATACGGGTCCGCAGGATATCGAAACGCGAATGTGATGGGTCTTCGCGCAATGCTGTGATCACGTTCCGAGCGGCAAGCCGCTGTGGATCGAGCGGAAAGCGGTCAATGCTGTACCATGCGGTTTCCGGATCGAAAACAGGTTGTGACTGCACCTTAGGCTCGGGCCTGCGTTCCAAGATCAGAGGAGGCTTAGAAACTTCCACCGTTCGCGGTTTTACCGGTTGTCCTGGCACCGGTGTGTCGTGATCTCTGGCTGGTTCCGGCCGGCTATCGCTGTCTGCAGAGATACGTTTCGCTGATACAGGTGCCGCTGCTTTTGGAGCAGGGTGTTTCTTGATGGCCTTTATCTTGCTTTTGCGCGGCGCCGGGGCTGCAGGTTCCGGCTTGGAAGCTCGATCTCCGGCAAAGTCCGGCTTTTGAGCGTTGGATGGACGGTGATCAGGCGTGTCGACAGGCGCATCCGCCCCACGCCGCTTGCGGCGCTGGAATTTGGGCTGCTCGGTCATTTCTCAGCCTCGTTACGCGGCATCATTACCTTCCGGTCCTATACAACGCGGCCTAAGTCGCGCACCCCACCCATGACAGGGTATTCTGTCAAGAATACGTCGGATTTGAGGGGATTGTTTATCAAATGAAGGCGATCAAAACCCAAAAAGATTTGCTTTCCCGATCGCCTCTTCAATGAATCGTGCCTTGTCTTGCTCGGGCGTCCATCCAAGCTCCTGCTTTGGTTTTGTGTTCACAAAGGGAGACAGATGTGCCCGGCTCTTCCAATCCGCCAAGGAGGGACGCGTCAGCCCACGCCGTTGCAAGGCGTAAACTTTGAGCATATGTTTGATGGCATCCGTGGCCCAGAAAAGCGTCAGATTTCCGGTGCTTACCCGGATCTGCGCCCCCAGTTTTTCATGGATCGCGTCGAAATAGCCTTTCGCCGTCAGCATTGGCTCTCCGACCAGGTTGTAGCTTTGACCTACAGCATCAGGATGTTCACCCATCAGGATTAACCCGTCAGCCACGTCGTCGATGAGAACGAAGGGCAGGATGTTGAGCCCATCGCCCCAGATCCGCACCGCGCCCGCGCCATGCCAGCGCCCGATTCCCCAGTGCTGAAGCGGTCCGCCTTGCCCGACCACAATCCCCGGCCGAGCGATAACAAGAGGCAGACCGTCCCGCCGGTGCATCTCCATCAGGCGTTTTTCGCATTCCGCCTTGGACCGCGCGTACATGTTCCGGTCGCCCATATCTGCCGGGAAGCCCACGTCCTCGGTGATCTTTTGCTGTGGTGAGGACATGTCGTAGCTGGCGATCGTACCTGTATATACCAGGCGCTTCACACCAGCCTCCTGACAGGCTTCGGCGATGCGAACAGCCACGCCAACGTCATGCTCAAGCGCCTCGTCCCAAGTCCCTTCAAGCGAGCGCGCAAGGTTATAGACCACCTCGATCCCTTGCATCGCCTGGACTAACGCTGCCTTGTCGTAGAGCGAGACACCCACAGTTTCGACCTGGTCCGGCAAGTCAGGGAAGGGGCCAAACCGACCGCGGCTCAGCACCCTCACATCCTGCCCCTTGGCCACAAGCGCACGGGTCAACGCCCGCCCGATAAATCCGGTGCCGCCAATCACCATTGCGGTCGGCTTTGGGTCGCGGGTCTTGGTCTTAGGTTCCGCCGCTTTTAACTGTTCCGCAGGGATGAGAGCCAAAGCTTGATCCAGCGCCGTCATCACCTTGACTGCGCTCTCGCCAGAGAACCGCACATCAGGAGCCTTACCCGTCCGCAGCGAGTCATAGATCGCCGCATCCATTCCCTGAAAGCTCAGCGCGTAGGGTGATTTGCGGTTCAAAGAGACCACCTGAGTGAACATATTGCCGAGACCTTCACGCAGATGCTGCCACGAAAGGTCCAACTGCCGTCGCAATGGGTTCAGCACCAGATCGGATGCGTTTTCGCGTTCGACAACCAAAGTATCGGCGGCAAAATCCAATCGCACCCGACCGGATGATCCACGCAGTGTCAAAGATCGGTCGTCAATCGTTTCGACCATCGAAATGGTCAGCGCCACATCCACATCCCCGGCCTGCGCCATAATGCGCCACGCCTGATGCCGTGTGTCGTCACCCGGCAGATCGACTGGTTTGGACAGATGAACGGACTTGATGTCTGGCTCTCCGAACAGGTCTACAATGAAGCCCATCAGATGCGGCCCCAGCTCCAGAAGCAAGTTCTTCGGCTCCCGCAGTAACCAGATCCCAAACGGCCCTGAACGCAATGGCGCAAGCGGTAGGCACCAATGCACCTCGGCCACTGACACGCGACCCAGTTCTCCGCGCGCCAAAATGTCCTTGAGCCGGTCATAGGACGGAAGCCCCATGAAGTTGTGTCCTGCGTGGAAGCGCACGCCATGCTCTTGTGCGACTGTCTCGATCTCAGCCGTCTCCAGAGCCGAGGTTGCCACTGGCTTCTCCACCAACACATGCAGCTTCGCCTCGAGACACTGGATGGCCAGCGCATGATGCAGATGTGGCGGCGTCAGGATGTGAACCGCATCGCAGACCTTGGCCTCGATCAGGTCAGCTACGTCGCCAAAGGCGTGCACTCCCAAGGTCTCGGCCAAGCCTTTGGCCGCTGTTTCGGATAGATCGCATACGGCAGTGATCTCGACTCCATCGGTCGCCCGCAAGGCGTCAGCGTGCCAGCTTGCGATATATCCGGCCCCGATCAGACCAACGCGAATTTTCGAAGACGCCATTCGCCTCAACCCCTTACTTGTATTCAATGATGCGCATCTGCATGTTGTTCAGACGCCGCCAGTGATAGCGGATCATGCCGATCACATTTGGAAACTTCGACAGCGTTAGGTACACTGCGTGCGCACGCGCCTCCTTTTTCGGTAAGCCTTCGACGACCAAACCACGCGTCGTTTTCCAATAGGACAGCGCATAGAGGCCCAGAACCAGAACCGTTATCGCGGGGGATGAAAGACTGCCGACCACAGCCAGTATCGGCAGGATCAACCCATAGACCCAAGCTCGCTGGCGTTCACGCACGAAGTAGTCGGGGTGCAAATGGCCCACCTGCGCAAACCCATGCCCGGTGCGTTCGGCCCGTTTCCACCATTGGCTAAATCGCATCATGTTGGCATCATGCTCGGCCATTGGCTCGGAAATCCGCATCAACCGCCAACCTGCCTTGCGCAGCCGTGTGCAGAACTCGTCGTCCTCGGCGGCGATCACTGAGGGATTGAACCCTCCAACCTCTTCAAAGGCTTCGACACGCACCATCATGTTGCCGGGGCAGGCGAGGATCTCTCCTGCCGCGCGCGACCATTCCACGTCGAACATCTGGTTGAACACGCTCGCATCGCGCCGCATCTCGCGCTGCCGGCCAGTGACCAGCGCGAGATCGGTCTCGGCCCGCAAATGTTCCTCGGCCTTTGCAAGCCAAACATCCGCCAGAATGCAATCACCATCAAGAAACTGCACTACATCAGGTGGATCGTCTTGGGCCAACAGTGCGGCGAACCCTTCGTTTCGAGCGCGGGCTGCCGTGAACGGCACAGACATGTCAAGCCGAACAACAATCGCGCCAGCCTGTTCTGCGCTGGCAAGGCTCTGGTCGGTAGAGCCACTGTCCACATATACCATTCGCCGTGCATGTGGTGCGACTGAGGCCAGTGACCGAACGAGTTTTTGCCCCTCGTTGCGACCGATCAGAACGACATCCACACTCATGACGCAGCGTCCGCGGACAGGCGGAGGGATGGCACCGTACGCCCTTCGCTGGCGGAAGCGATCAGTTCTGACAACCACTTCGCTTCCTGCGCGGCGTCATATTCCGAGACCACTTTGGCCCGTCCCGCCGCACCGTATGCCTGACGCAACTCGGCATCCGACAGCAAGGCATCCAGAGCCTCGGCAAAGGCCTCCACATCGCCGGGCGGAACAAGGCGACCGCTTACCCCGTCTTCAACCAACTCGGGAATACCAGCGATGCGCGTCGTCAGTACCGGCACCTGCGAGGCCATCGCTTCCATCAGTACGACGGGTACGCCTTCGGCAAAGCTGGGCAGGACAAAGACATCCGCACGCGCCAGTTCCTCGGCCACCTCGGCCTGTGATCTGTATCCCAGAAAGATGATCCGATCCTGCAAACCCCGCTTGGCGACCTCACTTTCCAGCGCTTTTCGGTCCGGTCCGTCGCCGACAAGGCGCAGGGTCAGGTCAGGGTATGTTTTGCCTAAGCGTGCTATTGCGTCGATCAGGATCGGCACACCTTTGACGCCAGCGAGCCGACCGACAAAGAGTGCCGTCAAGCCGGTTCGAACCGGCTTGGGCGCATACCGGGACGGGTCCACACCGCAATGAACGATGTGCAGTTTGTACCAGTGTTGCGCATCCGCAAAACACATGAGTTGCGACCGACAGAAATGGCTGATGCACGCGACAAAGGCTGCTCGAGCAGCCTTTTCGTCTATCCGCCAATGGTGTGGTTCGAAAAAGATGTCGGGCCCGTGGATCGTAAAGCTCCAGCGCAGCCCTGAGAGTTCACCCGCCAGCATCGCCACCGTGCAGGATGCCTTTGCAATGTGGTTGTGCAGATGGGTCACGCCCTCGTCTGCCAGCTTGTCGGCAAGCACTCCGGCCTCGACGAAATAGATCAGGTTATAAAGCCGCCCCTTGATGCCCTTCGGTGCAGTCTTCCACGCCAACCCTAGCGCCGACAGGTAGCGCCCCGGTGTTTTTATCCACCGCCAATGCGCCTTCAGCGTGGTTTTCGGATTGCGCATCGCATCCAGCACCTTGAACGTGCGTGCGTGCTCTTCGCATTGTTCCGGGCCGACGAGATGTTCTGCGCCGGTTGTACGGATCGAACAGGTCAGAACTTCGTGCCCCAGCGCGCGCAGGTTGGCGACCTCGCGCTGGATGAACGTGTCGCTCGCACGGGGGTATTCTCCGGTCAGATAGGCGATTTTGGGTAAGCTCATAAACGTGCCTCCCATGCGGGAGAAGGATCGGGCAGATCAAGCTCTTCTGGTGGATGGAAGCGATAGGTCATCGGTAGCAGGCGTTGCCGCAGGACCGGTGCGCGTAGCAGGCCCGGAAGTTTGGACGACACTGGGCCAAGCATGCGCGCTGTGGTCCACAGAAGTCCTGTGGGGAGTGGCAGGATCTGTTTGGGCCAGCCGCTTTCTTGAAGCTTTGCAATCACTTGTCCACGCGCCGGCAAATTGCGATCAACCAAAGTGATCGTGTCGTGAACCTGTTTCAGGGTTCCCTTTACAAGCGCGGCGGCGCATCTTTGGACATGGCACATCGGCAAGGGATCATCCGCCGCGGCGCGGAACAAAGCCGGTCCTGCACCAACACCCAGATGCGCGTTCCAGAGGTGGTCCGCGTCGTAGACGATACCCGGCCGTACCACAGTCACCGAATCGAATCCGGCGTTCGAAACAAGGGTCTCTTGCTGGGCTTTCGCATCCGAATATGCATCGCGCGGAGTGTCTGTTGTCACAAGCGGTGTTGTGTCGGTCAGCACTGCGCCAATCGCCACTGTGGATGTGTCATAAACCGCCAGCGAACTGGCCAGCGTGAGGTGACCGATACCGGCGTTCTTCATGGCTGCGATGACGTGTTCGGTGCCCGCAAGCGTCAACCGCGCATGATCTGTGGGATCGCCGGACATGGCTGCAGCCAAGTGGATGACCGCGTCACATCCAGCCATGGCAGACGACAGGGTCTCCACGCTGTCTCGTACGGTGAGGTCGACCGAAACGTACGTTACATCCGTACGGTCCGCCCCGACGCGCCTTTGCACGGCAACGACCTCCAGCCCCGCGTCTAGCGCGGCGTCGACCGTTGCGCGTCCGATGAAGCCCGAAGCGCCTGTGATGAGAACACGTTTCACTGCGCCCATGGCATAGGCTCCATTGGATCACAGCGGGTGGTCATGGCTTGCGCGCCCAACGTTTCGCCAGCGTTCTGCATTGCCAGCGTGACCTCGGTCATGTGCAGGGCAAAGTCGTTCGAGAGGCGCGACGGGCGGCCTTCGCGGATCGCGTCGAGCATCTCCGCAGGTCCCAGCATGAAGTTCATCGCAGCCGCTCCCCAGCGCTTGACTTTGGGGTGGGTCGGCTGGCGCAGCTTGATGGTTTTCGGGAATGGCGACTCCATCAGGCGGCGGCGGATGGTCATGCGTTTGGCAAAGGTGACCTTGGCGGAATTGTCCCACGCCGCCTTGCAGGCCAAGACACCGTCATCGCCGATGATGCGGATTTGGTGGTCATGCGGGGCCACGATGGAGCAGGTGAGACGCGTCATCGGCCCGTTTTCGAAGAACAGCGTGGCAACCGAAAGGTCCGGCGCAAATGGCCCGGTGCCTTCCTTGCCGGGAATGGTCTCAGCCGACGCCGCAACCACGGTGCGCACCGATCCAAACCATGAGATCAGCCAGCCAAGGTAGTAGCCGGCATGCTCCAGCGTGCAGCCGACGCGGAATTCGTCTTCGAACGGCCAAGGTGCGCCGGATTCGGAGATCCATTTCTTGTAGGCCGCTTGCGGCACAAATCCGTCATCCAGTTCTGCATAGATCGCACGGGGTGTTCCCGCGATCCCATTGCGCAGCGCTTGACCCAGTGTTTGGGCAGACTCACCCAAGACGCTGCATGGAGCCGACGCGAGCATCAGCCCGGCGGCCTGCGCCTGCGCGTGCAGAGCTTTGGCGTCGTCGACACTCATCGCCAGAGGTTTTTCAGAGTAGGTGTGACAGCCCGCGGCAAGGCAAGCGGTATTCACTTCGTAATGCGCAGACGGATTGGTCAGATTGAGGACCACCCCATCCCGAGGATGTCTGTCGAGCAGCTCGTCCAGCGACTCGACGGATGGCACGTTCCAAAAGGCACAGAATTGGGCAAGACGCGTCGGGTTCTTGTCATAGACCCCGGCTACGGTGATCCCGTCCATCGCCCGAAGCGACCGCATGTAAAGATCAGCGACGAAGCCGCAGCCTATGATTGAGACAACACCGCTCATGCCGCGCTCCATACCGGGAGGCGACCGCTGACCGAAGCACGGACAAAACGGAATCGGGTGTTGTTCACTTGGTGCTCACGTGGTTATGCGCGTCATTTCCGCTGGGTTTAGACCATCCAATCATGGTCATATTTCGACAAACGCCGCTTTTCCTGTGTGTCTTAGGATATTTTTTGCGGGAATGTCTTGATTTTGCGGCGCTGTGGCCGCGATTTGGCCGCATGACGCACGTAGATCCCTTGGAACTGACCAGACAGGAGGCGCTGATGCGCTTTTGGGGAGACGCTTTTGACGTAGCCGTCAATGTTCCGGATTGGGTCGTTCTTGAACGGCAGATTTCGTCGCGCCTGCGCGCGGGAGAGGGCTTTTCGCTTGCCACGATTAATTTGGACCATTTGGTAAAATTACGTAAGGATGTGCGCTTTCGCGACGCTTATGCTGCGCAGGATCTGGTGGTTGCAGACGGCAATCCGATTGTCTGGATGTCGAAACTCGCAGGGCGCCCGGTGTCGTTGATCCCCGGCTCGGACGCGATTCTGCCCCTCGTTCGGATCGCCGCGGCGCATGGTAAGACGCTGGCGCTGGTGGGCAGCACGGATGATACGCTTGCTGCGGCGAAGACCTATCTTGAGCGGAAAGTGCCCGGTACACGGATCGTGGCAACGATTGCGCCTCCGATGGGGTTTGATCCGGCCGGCTCCTCTGCGGATTCTGTGCTTGATGCGTTGCACGAGGCGGGAGCGGACATGGCGTTTCTTGCGCTGGGCGCGCCCAAGCAGGAACTGTTTGCGGCCCATGGTCGGCGCAAACTGGGCCATGTCGGTTTTGTGTCCATTGGCGCTGGGCTCGATTTTTTCTCGGGCGCACAGGTCCGCGCACCGGCTTGGGTTCGGGCCATCGCCATGGAATGGCTCTGGCGCGCGCTGTCGCAACCGGCCCGTTTGATCCCGCGCTATGCCAAATGTTTTGGCATTTTGCCGGTGGAATTGTTCCACGCTCTGAAGCTGCGGTTCGACCCGGCGCAGATCACGCCCGCCCGCCAAGGCAAATGACCCAATCCGCGCCTTAGCCCAGTCTGTGCACCCGGCCACCGGCTGCGTCGGCATCCGCGTGATCATGGGTGACAAGCAACACGGGAAGCCCTTTGGCGCGGGCCTGATCAAACACAAGCGCCCGGATCTGGTCGCGACGTTCTGTGTCAAGCCTTGAGAAGGGCTCATCCAGCAACAGCGCCTTGGGGTCGGACAGCAGCATTCGCATCAATGCCACCCGAGCCTTTTGGCCGCCAGACAGGGTTCCCGGGTCGCGGTCGGCAAATCCAGCGAGACCTATATCCTCCAGTGCGACGTTGATCTGATCTTGGCGCGCGGCTCGGCCTTTTACAGAAGCGCGGAGACCAAAGGCCAGGTTTTCGCCAACGGACAGATGCGGGAACAGCAATTCGTCTTGAAAGAGGATGCCGACATGCCGTTGTTCGGGCGCTAGTTCGGTGATGTCGGTGCCGTTCAGCAGCACCAGCCCCTTGGCCTCGAACCCACCATCGAGGCTGCCGATGATATAAGACAGGAGCGTTGACTTGCCCGACCCGCTTGGTCCCATCACTGTCAAGACCTCGCCCGGGTCGACATGATCCGAGATGTCTACCAGTGTGCGCCCGTCGCGTCGGATCACCACACTATTGAGGGTTAGTCCAGGATCAGGCATGGCGCAGCCCTTTGCGATTGCGCCAGACAATGGCGGGAATGAACAGAGCAAAGGCAAAGGGCAGCAGCGCCAGTGCCGTCTGGCTGAGCGCATAGACCGAAATCACACGCCGGTCACCCCCGGAGGCCAATGCGACGGCTTCGGTCGTCAGGGTCTGCACGCGGCCTGCGCCGGCCAGCAAGGTGGGCAGGTATTGCCCGATGGAGACGGCAAACCCGACAGCGGCAGCTGTCAGGATCGGGCGAAGCAGCATCGGCAGCCGCACCCGCCAGAGCACCCCGTCGCAGCCCGCACCCAAGGCGCGCGCGACATGCCCATAGCGCGCATCCCACGCGCGGAACGGATCGGCCAGCGACAAGAATACATAGGGCAGGACGAAGATGATGTGCACCGCAATCACAGCCATGCGGTTGCCGTCGATCCCAGTGAAGATGGCCAGTGTCTGAAGGCCGGTCAGAAAGGCGATCTGCGGGACGATCAGTGGCACGTAGAGCAGCCACAGCGCACGGCTGCCCGGTCGGAGCCCGTACCGCTCTTCCGCTTCGAGACAGGCCAACGTCAAAAGCAAGGCGATCAGCGTGGCGACCGAGGCGATGATCAGGGTTTCTGTCACAATGGGCCAAAGGTTCATCGCGTGGCGCATCCATGTCTTGAGCGTAAAGGCCCCGGGAAGCAGGTCGGGAAAGCTCCAGAACCCCGCGAAAGACCAAACGAGCAGGCCAAAGATGCCGAACACGATGGTGCCCGCGCTGAGTGTTGCTGCCGCGATGGAAACGGTTTGGACCACACGCGTCGCACCGCCGCGTGCACCAGACGCCACCCAGCGGCGGCCCAGCGCGGCGATGGTGATTTCGCCAAGACGCCACAGCAGCAGCGCAGCCACAACCAGTGCAAGCTGCCAGACGGCTGCAGCAGAGGCGAGGAACCGCATGCTCAGATCGGGGTCGTTCATCCATTTGAGGATCTGTACGGACAGTGTCGTTGGTGTTGTCGGCCCAAGGATCAGAGACACGTCCACAACCGTCATGGAGAAGGCCAGAACTGCGAAGACCGGAAGCCTGATCTGAGCATAGACCCGCGGGAAGACGGCTTTGAGCCACGCCGTGACGGGAGAATAGCCAAGCGCGAGCGCAGTGTCGCGCGCCTGTTGCGTGCGGATTTGGCTGAGTGCGGCCAGGGTCATGAGCAAGAGGAACGGCACTTCTTTGACCACCAGCCCGGCGATCAGGGACATTCCGTAGGGATCTTGCAGTATCAAGAGGTCGGGCGGTCTGTCCCATCCGGTGAGCCACGGCGAGGTGGCACGCGCGATCCAACCTGATGGTGCGATGAGGAAGGCCAGACCAAATGCGGCGGCAGCGTGCGGTACCGACAGGAGCGGCGACAGCATCCGTTCGATGATGCGAAACGCACGGGAGCCGCTCCATGCCGCGCAGATCAGCGCGACGAGGAGCAGGGACAAAGCCGTGGCGGCCAAGCCTGTGGTCATGCTGAGGGTGCTGGCGCGGGTGATTCCGGGCCAGTCGAAGAGCATTGCGAACGCGTTCAGAGTGAGCCCGTCACCCCCCAAGGCTGGCATGTAGCCGAAGGCGGGAGCCACGGTGCCCAGCACCCCGGCCGCCACCGGGCCTAGCATGATGGCAAGGGTCAGAAGCGGGGCCCAGGGTAGAAACCGGGCCCGCGCCGATGGCGTGTCGCAGCGTGGGTTCACGCTGGGCCTATTGCGCGACGCCGTACCGCTCGGTCCAGTCTTCCTCAAGCTTGACCATCCAGCTAGGGTGCGGTTCCGGCAGGGTCGCGCCCAGCTCTGCGGGCGGCAGGGTGGCAATGCCCAGCTCCAGCGCATCAAAGCGCGCGCGGTCCTCACCCGACAGCTTTGTCAGATCGAGCACGGTGCCCAGACCCCAGACTTCCGGGTCCTGCATCATCGCCTGTGCCTCGGGGGACATCATGAAATTGGCCACGACCATTGCCCCAGCCTTCGCATTGGCATTGTAGGGGATGGCCACAAAGCTGGCATTTCCGATGGAGCCCGCGTCCATCACAAAGCTGCGCACGGAGTCCTGCAACTGGCCATTTGCAATCGCGTTACTGGCTTCGTTCGGGTTGAAGCTGATCGCGAGGTCGATCTCGCCATCGGCCATCAGCTGGATCTGACGGGACTCGTTCTGCGGATACGCGCGGCCCTGACGCCAGAGGGTCGGTGTGAGACCGTCGAGGAATGTCCAGAATTCGGCGGTTGCCGCGTTGTAGTCAGCCTCTTCGACCGGCGATTGCAGCACCGAGGCATCCGGCACAAACTCGATCAGCGCCTGCTTGAGAAAGGTCGAGCCAAGGAAGTTCGGCGGCTGCGGATAGGTGAACCGCCCCGGGTTGGCGGCGGCATAGGCGGCCAGCGCCTCCATCGTGGTGGGCGGGGTCTCCAGTCGCGCGGTGTCGTAATAGAACACCACCTGCGCCATGCCCCAAGGCGCTTCGAGTCCATCGGTGGGCACGGTAAAGTCCGAGATCACCGCCGGTTTGCCCGCGACATCCACATTCGCCCAGCTGGGCATCGCTTCGACCCAAGGGCCGAACAGCAGATCCTGTTCTTTCATTGCGGCGAAGTTTTCACCGTTAATCCAGATCATGTCGATTGCGCCGCCTTCGTTCTTACCCGCGCTCTTTTCCGCCAGCACGCGGCTGACCGCATCGGCGGTGTCGGACAGCTTCACATGCTCCAGCGTGACGCCATACTCTTCGTTCACCCGGTCGCCGATCCAAGAGATAAAGGTGTTGATCGTGTCCGACCCGCCCCACGCGTTCCAATAGACGGTCTGGCCGCGCGCCTCATCGGTTACCGCGTCCCAATCCGACGGGTCGGGTTCGGCGTGGGCTGCAAGGGCAGTGAAAGTGGCGAGAGTGGCAGCAAGCAGTGTGCGCATGAGTATGGTCCTGATCTTGGAGGCAAACGCCCCGGTTTGCCAGTTAAGACCAGCACTACCCCGATCCGGTCAAATGACAAACAGGTGTGAAAGATTTCATTGGCCGTGCAGGTCTCACGCCGCTAAGGCAGAACTCAACCACTCTGCGCCAGGCCCCACCCATGATCGACGCCGCCCTTCTGCCATTTGTAAAACGCGCCATCGATCGCCCGGCGCGGGCACTTGTCGCGCGGGGGATCAGCGCCGATCAGGTCACGCTGGTGGGCTTCGGGATCGGGCTTCTGGGCGTGGTCGCTGCTTGGATGGGTCTGTTTGGTCTGGCGTTTCTGTGCTTGCTGATGAACAGGCTTGCGGATGGTCTGGACGGTGCGGTGGCGCGGCTGACCCACCCCACCGATCGTGGTGCCTTTCTCGACATCGCGCTGGATTTCATGTTCTACGGGCTTTTCCCGCTTGGATTTGCTTTGCATGAGCCGAGTTCAAACGCGCTGCCTGCCGCTGTTCTGATCTGTAGCTTCATTGGCACGGGATCGAGCTTTCTGGCATTCTCCATCATCGCCGAAAAACGCAAAATCACGTCCGAGGACTACCCGACCAAGGGCATTTATTACCTCGGTGGGCTGACTGAAGGCACCGAGACCATCGCGCTCTTCGTCGCCATGTGCCTTGTCCCGGCGGCTTTTCCGTGGCTCGCCTATGCCTTCGCTACGCTTTGCGCGATCACCACCTTGACCCGTTGGCTCGCAGGATGGCGGATGTTTGGAACCGGTCTCCTATAATTCTTCTTTTCATAAATATGCCGGGGGTTTGGGGGCAGAGCCCCCAACAGATCGGACCGCGTCAGCGGTTCGATCAACCGGATCAAGCGCCCTCTCCACATCCCGCGCCACCTCTGCTACACCGCGCGAAAGATCGGGCCGAGCAGAGGACACCGCATATGACCACTCCGAAACCTGTCGTTCTGACCATCCTTGACGGCTGGGGCCTGCGCGACGATCCCACAGCGAACGCGCCGAAGCTGGCCGATACACCGACGATGGATCATCTGATGGCGACCTGCCCCAATGCGACGTTGGTCACACACGGGCCAGATGTGGGTTTGCCCAGCGGGCAGATGGGCAATTCCGAGGTCGGTCACACCAATATCGGGGCTGGTCGCGTGGTGGCGATGGACCTTGGCCAGATCGATCTTGCCATCGAAGACGGCAGCTTTTTCGAAAATGCTGCGATCCTCGCGTTTGCCAAGGCGGTCAAAGACGCGGGTGGCCGGGCGCATGTCATGGGTGTGGTCTCGGATGGCGGGGTGCATGGGCATATCAGCCACATCAAGGCGGCGGTGAAGGCTCTGACGGATCAGGGCGTGGAGGTGGTTCTGCACGCAATTACCGACGGGCGCGACGTCGCGCCGACCTCGGCCAACGGGTTCGTCGACGATCTGGCAGGCAGCCTGCCGGAGGGTGCCAGCATCGGCACCGTGATCGGCCGCTATTACGCGATGGACCGCGACACACGCTGGGATCGGGTCGAGCGTGCGTATAACGCGATGATCCTTGGGCACGGGAACAGTGCCGATACCGCGCTCCAAGCGGTGGATAATGCCTACAGCAATGGTCAGAATGACGAGTTTATCGAGCCTTGCGTGATCGGCGACTACAGCGGCCTGGCAAAGGGTGACGGGTTCTTTTGCCTCAATTTCCGGGCCGACCGCGCGCGCGAGATACTTGCGGCCATTGGCGATCCGAACTTCGACGGGTTCGAGCGGGATCAGCCGGACCTGTCCGGTCTTCTGGGCATGGTGGATTACTCCAAGGCGCACAACGCCTACATGACCACCGCCTATCCGAAGCAGGAGATCAACAACACGCTCGGCGAATGGGTCTCGAAACATGACAAAAAGCAGTTCCGGCTGGCTGAAACCGAGAAATATCCTCATGTGACCTTTTTCCTGAATGGCGGGCAGGAAACGCCGGAAGAGGGGGAAGACCGGTTCATGCCGAAAAGCCCGAATGTGGCGACCTATGACATGCAACCCGAGATGTCGGCGGATGAGGTGACCGAGAAATTCGTTTCTGCCATCGAGGCGGGGTACGATCTGATCGTCACCAACTACGCCAATCCCGATATGGTCGGTCACACCGGAGATCTCGACGCGGCGATCAAGGCCTGCGAGGCAGTAGATGCGGGGTTGGGCAAGGTGCTGGCCGCTGTCGAAAAGGCCGGTGGCGCGATGATTGTCACCGCTGATCATGGAAACTGTGAAACCATGGTCGATCCCGAAACCGGCGGGCCGCATACGGCGCACACAACGAACCTCGTTCCAGTGGTGCTCTATGGCGGCCCAGAGGGTGCAACGTTGGCCGACGGACGGTTGGCCGATCTGGCACCGACACTGCTGGCGCTGATGGGGCTGCCGCAACCGGACGAGATGACCGGGACAAACTTGATCCGCACATGAGGCATCTGGCGCTTCTTCTCTGCCTGATCGGCCTGCCTCTATCGGCCCAGACCCCGGCCGAAGCTGCGCGCAATGCGATGGCACAATTGGAGCAAGCGACTGCCAAACTGGATGCCGCAGAGAATGCCCGGGACCGGGTCCGCGCGCTGACGGAAACGGTACAAGCCTTCGAGATCGGGCTGGCCGCGATGCGCGACGGATTGCGCGCGGCGTCAATCCGCGAAACCGAACTGCGCCGCGCGCTGAATGCTAGAGATGCCGAAGTCACGCGGCTTCTGGCGGCCTTGTCGACTTTGGGGCCGGATGCACGGCCGCAGAATTTTGTGCATCCCGACGGACCGATTGGCGCGGCGCGTGCGGGCTTGCTTATGGCGTCTGTCACTCCGGCTTTGTCCGAAGCGGCGGCTGACCTTCGGGCCGATGTTGAAGAGGCGACTGTGCTCAGGCAGCTTCAGCAGGACGCTGCAAACACGTTGCAAACCGGCTTGGCGAACATTCAAAAAGCGCGCACAGCGCTCAGTCAGGCGATGGCCGACCGCACAGACCTGCCGCAGAAGTTTACCGAAGACTCGGTCAAGACGGCACTTCTGATCGCAGCAACGGAAACGCTGGACGGGTTTGCCGCCGGATTAAGCCAGATTTCCGAGAATGAGGCCGATCTGGATTTGCCCTCGGCCCGCAATCGCAAAGGGCAGTTGCCGCTACCTGTTGCCGGTGAGGTTCTCCGCCGCGCCGGCGAAACCGATGCGGCAGGGGTAACCCGACCTGGTGTCCTGATCGCCACGAGACCGCGCGCTCTGGTCACGACACCCACCGCCGCGACGATCCGATACCGGGGGCCACTGCTCGATTATGGGCTCGTGAGCATGCTCGAGCCCGAGCCCAACATGCTATTCGTTTTTGCCGGTCTCGACTCGGTGTTCGGAGAGACCGGACAGGTGTTGCCAGAGGGCAGTCCTGTGGGTTTGATGGGCGGCCCGGCCAGTGAAACCAACGATATTCAATCACCATCCAGTGAAAGGGCTGGCGAAGCGCTGTCTGAAACGCTCTATATAGAGGTCAGATTGGGCGATACGCCAGAGGACCCCCTTGGGTGGTTCACGGAGAATAAGGGAAGGACCGAATGAAAAAAGTAGTCATGGCGGCCATGGGCGGCGCACTTGCAGGCATCGTGGCCACGACGCAATTCGTGGGTCCGTTGGTTGCGCAGGAAAGCGCCCGCACCACTAACGTATACGAACAGCTTGATCTGTTCGGGGACATCTTCGAACGCATCCGCGCACAATATGTCGAAGAAGTGGATGCCGGTGATCTGATCGAAGCGGCCATTGATGGCATGCTGACCTCGCTTGACCCGCATTCGAGCTATCTGTCTCCGGATGACGCTGCAGACATGCGGGTGCAGACCCGGGGCGAGTTTGGCGGCCTCGGGATTGAAGTCACGCAGGAAGAGGGCTTTGTAAAGGTTGTCTCTCCGATCGACGGAACGCCCGCCGACGACGCCGGCATCGAGGCCGGTGATTTCATCACCCATGTGGACGGCGACTCGGTTCTGGGGCTTACCCTTGATGAGGCGGTGGACATGATGCGCGGGCCGGTCGGGTCCGAGATCATCATCACGGTTGTCCGCGAGGGAGAAGCCGAGCCATTCGAGGTTTCGATTATCCGCGACACGATTAAACTGACTGCTGTGCGCACCCGACTAGAAGGAGATGCGGTGGTTCTGCGTGTGACGACATTCAACGACCAGACCTATGCCAACCTCGAAGAAGGCCTCGCCGAGCAGGTCGAAGCTGCCGGAGGTATGGAAAATGTCGAAGGTATCGTGCTTGATCTGCGCAACAACCCAGGCGGTCTGCTTAATCAGGCCATCCGTGTCAGTGACGCATTCCTCGAAAAAGGTGAAATCGTCAGCACACGGGGCCGCAACCCCGAAGATGGTGACCGTTACAATGCAACACCCGGTGATCTGGCTGAAGGAAAACCGATTGTTGTTCTGATCAACGGCGGCTCTGCATCGGCGTCCGAGATTGTGGCCGGCGCGCTGCAGGATCACCGCCGCGCGATTGTCGTGGGCACCAAATCTTTCGGCAAGGGGTCGGTTCAGACGGTTATGCCGCTGCGGGGAGATGGCGCCATGCGCTTGACCACTGCGCGTTATTACACGCCGTCGGGTCGCTCGATCCAGGCGCTGGGCGTGTCGCCTGATATTGTTGTGGCTCAACCGCGTCGTCCTGCTGCTGGCACCGAGGACGAGGAAGAATCAAACGTCTTCAACCGGTCCGAGGCCGACCTGCGTGGCAGCCTCGACAATGACAGCCTGAGCGAGGACGAGGTTCAGCAGATTGAGGCCGACCGTGCCAAGGCCGAAGCCGCCGCAGCGCTACGCGAAGAGGATTACCAGCTGGCCTACGCCATTGACATCCTCAAGGGTTTGACCGCGCTTCAGCCGTCTAACGACTAAGAGACCAAAGCGGCGCAGGACTGTCCGGCGCCGTTTTTTTGCAAAGGCCGCAAGATGACCCCCGAAGAGATTGCCAAGCTTCCCTATCGCCCGTGCGTTGGCGTAATGTTGGTGAACAGGGACGGTAACGTTTTCGTCGGGCAGCGCCTCGATAATCCCGGACCCGCCTGGCAGATGCCGCAGGGTGGTGTGGACAAGGGTGAAAGCCCGCGCGATGCGGCGCTGCGTGAGCTGTGGGAGGAAACCGGTGTGCGGGCCTCTCTGGTCAAGATCGAGGCAGAGACGAAGGACTGGATTCCTTATGACCTGCCGAATGATCTTGTCGGAAAGCTCTGGAAGGGACGCTATCGGGGGCAGGAACAGAAATGGTTCCTGATGCGATTCAACGGCACCGATGATCAGATCGACATCGCAACGGAGCATCAGGAATTCAGCCGCTGGCAGTGGATGGCACCTGATCAGTTGATCAACAATATCGTGCCCTTCAAACGTCACGTTTATGAACGGGTGCTGGCAGCTTTCCGAGATCACCTGTGATGCGGTTCGGTTGCGTCCTTGCTGGTTTGATCGCGCTGTCACAACCCGCATTTGCGCTCAGTTGCCTGGCGCCGGACATCACCCGTGATTACCAGAAGGCCGCGCAATCCGATGACACTTATATCCTCGTCAAAGGCGATCTGTTCTTTGATGAAGCCGTGCTGCCCGAGCGCACCGAACAGCGCAGTTCGCGCTCACGTGACCGCGTGGATGTCGATGGTTGGCTGTCGGGGTATTCCCTGACCAAGGATGGGTTCACCAAACGGTTCGAACGGGATGTGATCCTGCGCGTATCCTGTCTGGGCCCGTGGTGCGGCAGCACGTCAAAAGGCGAACATTTGGCCTTTCTGAGACAGGAAGATCGCCAGTGGGTGATGGAGCTTAGTCCTTGTCCCGGAATGACATATGCTGACCCATCCCCAGAGCAGGAAGCAACTGCTCTGGCCTGTTTTCGGGGTGAACCCTGCGTACCGCAATAACCGGCTGACTGAATAGGCTGTCTGATGCTGTGCAAGATTGGTGAGGTCGAAGTCTGGCGTCTTCTGGATATACACGGCCCCTTCATGACGCCAGAGTACCTGTTTCCGAACGCGGGCCCGGACGTGAGCCAGATCATCGAACGCCATGTCGCCAAAGGCGTCTGCAAGGTGTCTGATCGCCTCATTCTACCGATACAGGGGTTCCTGCTCATCACTCCGCACCATCGCATTCTGATCGACAGCTGTGTGGGTAACGGCAAAAACATTCCGGCCTTTCCGGACTGGCATATGAGATCTGATGGACGGTTCTTGGCAGCTTTGGCTGCGGCAGGTCTTGGTGTCGCGGATGTGGATTACGTGTTGTGCACTCATCTGCACAGCGACCATGTGGGGTGGAACACGCAGCTTCACGACGGGCGCTGGGTTCCGACATTTCCAAATGCCCGCTATCTCATGCCTGCAGAAGATGAATCTGTGCCCAAGGTCCGGAACAGTGATCTGTATGCCGAAAGCGTGCTGCCTGTGATTGCGGCAGGCCAGGCCGAGTTTTTTCAGGACGGGCATGCTCTGGGCGAGTGTGTCAGGCTGATCCCGACCCCGGGGCATACGCCCGGGCACGTTTCGGTCAGAATTGCCAGCATGGGAAAAGAGGCGATCATCACCGGCGACGCGTTGCATACGGCGGCGCAGTGTTGGCATCCCGAGTGGCATTTCCGGTTCGATGTTGATGCCGAGCAAGCGGTGTCGTCACGGCGCAAATTGCTTGAAACCGCATCAGAGACAGATTGCATTGTGTTGGGCAGCCATTTTGCCCTTCCCTCGATTGGACGGGTCAAGGCGCTCAATGCAGCGTTCTGCTGGACGGACTTGAGCGATATCTGAACGCGGGCGGAATTACGCAGGCCGGACCGACACGCTTTGTGTGACCAGTTCGGCTCGCCCAAAGATGTTGAGAAAGGCCACATTCGCAGCATCAGCTCCAACACCTATCAAGACGATCGAGTCTGGCCCTCCCATGTTTGTGGGATCGACCAGATGCCAGCTGCCGTCGAGGTAGACCTCTGCCACTGCATGAAAATCGGGTGGTGTAACGCCTGGCGCATAGACGCTTGCAAAACGCGCTGGGATCATCGCAGCGCGGGCCAGTGTCACCAGAACATGCGCGTAATCCCGGCAGATACCCTGCCGCTGCACAAAGCTGTCCAATGCCGTTGTTTGCGGATTGCTGACGCCGGGTACATAGCTGAATGCTGCGTTGATCCAGTCCCGCATCGCGGCGATCTGTGCGCCGCCTGACAGATGGCCGAACTCTGCCGAAACAAAGGCTTGGAATTCGTCCGATGGGCAATAGCGCGACGGCATGAGGTAGCGAACGGCTTCGCCCGGCAAAAGATGCGGAGGAGTTGAAGGAATATTGGCAAGGTCGGGGCTCAGGCGCTCAATCTCGATTGTGGCGCTGTAGTCGCATCGGAAGTCGCCCTCGGCTCTCAGCCAAATCCGTTCGCCCACATCATCGTCCGCCGCGACACGTGCGAAGTGGCTGACGTCTGAAAAATCAGTTTGGGTCTGCCGGATCTTTTGCTCGGGCAGCTGCGCGGCCTCAATCTGTAACAGCAGGTCGGTCGGTCGCGACACGCGATAGTTCAGATGCACGTCGATCTTCAGGATCATGACGGTTTCCTTCCTGAGGCTGGCGGTGACGCCTGCGTTGCGTTTAGGTCGCGCGTCGACAGGACGCAAACACTCTACGTTTCGTGGCGTGTAGTGTGATTAATAATTGACCAATAGCTTGGCGTATCGGCGTATCGGCGTATCGGCGTATCGGCGTATCGGCGTATCGGCGTAAAGCGTCCCGGCCTCGTCAAAATCGGTATCTGCGTAGAAAAGGCAGTCGCGGGTGTTGGTCCGATCCTGCAATGGCATCTGCTGGGTGCGCCAGAACGATCAGTGTTGCCCGCACGTTTTGGCCCCCAATGCCGATCGTGGGTAGCGGGCTATACCTCTGGTCAGGGTGCTAACGCAGCTGCTTGAGGATGTTCAAAGAGGCATAGCCGTCTGGGATATCTCCGATTGACGTCTGAAATTCCCGGACGGCGTTAATTGTCAGTGGCCCAATTTTCCCATCGATCTTTTTCGTATCAAAGCCCTTAGCAGTCAGAAGGCGCTGCATTTCCTTGCGCTCCGCAAAACTCAGCGCGCGGTCCTCGCGTGGCCAATTCGACCGTATCGGGCCTGCCCCGGAGATGCGGTCGCTCAGATGACCGACCCCGATTACGTAGGCATCGGCCGTGTTGTAGGTTTCGATCACGTCGAAATTCTTGAAGATCAGAAACGCTGCACCCTTTGCCCCTGCGGGCAACAGGACAGAGGCTGACCCATGATCCGGAACCGCATTGCCGTCCAGATCGACAATTCCGATCTTTGCCCAGTCAGAAGGCATGCGCAGGATGTCGCGGTTCGCCAGCGTGTAGTCAAAGCCTTGCGGAATCCGCACCTCCACGCCCCAGGGCATGCCTTTGATCCAGCCGTTCCTGGCAAGGTAGTTCGCGGTCGAGGCCAGCGCATCGGCAGGATCGTCCGACCAGATGTCACGCTTGCCGTCACCATCGAAATCCACAGCCAGCGATTGGTAGGAGGTCGGGATAAACTGCGTGTGTCCCATTGCACCGGCCCAGCTGCCTTTGAAATCCGCAAGCCGCACATCTCCGCTTTGCAGGATCTTCAGCGCTTCGATCAATTGATCTTCGAAAAAATCACTCCTACGGGCGTCAAAGGCCAAGGTGGCCAGAGACCGTATGACCGAGTTCGATCCCCGAAACGTACCGTATGCGCTTTCCAGCCCCCAGATCGCGACAACCACATCCTTGTCGACACCGAATTTTGCTTCGATCTGGTCCAGTAGCACGCCGTGTATGCGCAGCGCCGCCTTGCCGTTTTTGACACGTGCATCCGATGCCGCGCTGTCGAGGTAATCCCAGATCGTCTTGGTGAATTCCGACTGGTTTCGGTCGCGGCGGATCACGTCGGCATCGTATTGCAGGCGGGCAAAGGCGCGGTCGAATACGTCGGCCGATATGCCTTGCCGAAGAGCGCGGGTGCGGAAGTCCGTGACCCAGCCTGCAAAACCAGAATGCGTGGCCGTGGGGATAACAGGTTCCACAGTTGGTGCTATGGTTAGTCGCAATGCAGGCCGCAAAGAGTTTCGTGGGGCAATCATTGATACGAGTGAAACTGCGCTTCGGCTTACCTCGGCGGCGGGTGGTGTGCGGCTTAGGGGGCGAATTGACTGCTCGAACGGACCAGCTTGAGCCAATCCTGTCAGCAGTGCCAAAACTGAGACAACTATCCCGATGCGCATATCAGTGTATCCCACTGCTCAGGTCCGTTTACCGGACTTTTGCAAATACTAGCGGGAAAGGTATCTTTTGCGAAGCAGTCTCGGTACGAACAAGCGGTCTCTCGCCATTGCGATCACCCGTTCCGCCGCCGCCTCGTGACCTTGCGTTTGGTTTTGGCGTCTTTCTTTTTCGACTTGGCTACTTTGCGCTTGGGACCACCTTTGCCTTTGGGGCGTGTTCCGCGCCCCATGCGACCTTTGCCAGAGCCACCGGGCAGTTTTGCGTCTTCAAGGGTCAGCAGTTCCAACCCGATTCCCCCGGTGACGGGCGCCGCGTCGATCAGTTTGACGGTCACGCGCTGACCAAGACTGATCATCACGCCGGTGTCCGAGCCCATCAGCGTTCCGGCATCGGCATCGAAATGGAAATACTCGTTGCCCAGTGATCGGATCGGGATCAGCCCGTCAGCGCCGGTCTCGTCCAGCTTTACAAACACACCAAACCGCGCGATGCCGCTGATCCGCCCGCTGAATTCGGCACCGATGCGGTCTGACAGGAAGGCCGCGAGATAGCGGTCTGTGGTATCGCGTTCCGCCATCATCGACCGGCGTTCCGTGTCGCTGATATGCTGTGCAGTGGCTTCCAGCCGCTCGATATCCTCGGGCGACAACCCGTCATCGCCCCAGTTATGCGCCTTTATAAGCGCGCGGTGCACGATCAGGTCGGAATACCGCCGGATGGGCGAGGTGAAATGCGCGTAGTTCTGAAGCGCGAGGCCAAAATGCCCGAAATTCTCGGGGTTGTAATAGGCCTGTGTCATCGACCGCAGCGTGGCGAGGTTGATCAATTCGGCCTCGTCTGAACCCGCCGCATCATGGAGCAGGCGGTTGAGTTGCGCGGTCTTGAGCACTTGTCCCTTGGCCAGCGTCAGCCCTGCCGCTTCGGCGGTTTCGCGCAAGCTCTCCATCTTCTCCGGCGGCGGTTCTTCGTGTACGCGGAACAGCAGTGGCGTGCGTTTGGCGATCAGGGTTTCGGCTGCGCAGACATTGGCCAGCACCATGAATTCCTCGATCAGACGATGCGCATCCAGACGGTCGGCAAAGTTGACAGACTGCACTGTGCCGTCTTCAGCCAACACGATCTTGCGCTCCGGCAGATCGAGGTCGAGCGGTTGACGCCGCTTCCGCGCCTCGCGCAGCGCAGCATAGGCTGCATAAAGCGGGCGGATCACGTCGTCCAACAAGGGTGCTGTCTTGTCGTTCGGGTTGCCGTCCATCGCGTCTTGCACAGTGCGATAGTCGAGCGACGCCACTGACCGCATCAGCCCGCGCTGAAAGCCGTGGCTGATCTTGTTACCATGCGCATCGATCACCATGCGCACCGCCACACAAGCGCGCGGCACGCCTTCGTGCAGCGAACACAGATCGCCAGACAGGCGGTCGGGAAGCATCGGCACCACACGGTCGGGAAAGTAGCTGGAATTGCCGCGCTTGCGTGCCTCCTGGTCGAGCGCCGATCCCGGCGTCACGTAATGGGACACATCGGCAATGGCGACCCAGATCACGTGGCCGCCTTGATTCTTCGGGTCATCATCCGGATAGGCGAGACAGGCATCGTCACGGTCGCGCGCATCCACCGGGTCGATTGTGATCAGCGGCATGTCCCGCATGTCGGTTCGACCTTTTAGCCCCGCGGGCTTCATCGCATCCGCCTCGGCGATCACATCGTCGGGAAAACTGTCGGGGATGCCATGCTGGTGAATGGCGATCAGCGAAACGGCGCGGGGGGCAGACGGGTCGCCCAGCCGTTCGGTGATGCGCGCACGCGGCAGGCCCATGCGCCCCGCTGGCCCGGCCTGTTCCGCCTCGACCAATTCGCCGTCCTTGGCCCCGCCCGTCGCGTCTGGCGCAACCATCCATTCCTTGTCGGACCCTTTGTCGATCGGCTTGATCCGCCCGCCTTCCGAGGTCTTGGCAAAGATCCCCACCACCTTGCGCGGGTTGCTACCGATACGGCGGATCAGGCGGGCTTCGTAATTGTGGTCTTCCTCATGCACGACCTGCATCCGGGCAAGGATGCGGTCGCCCTCGCCAAGCGCTGGATCGCTGGCGCGCGGCACGACGAGTACGATGGGTTCAACCCCTTCACCGTGCCACTCCAGAGGCCGGGCAAAGAGATCGCCGTCCGGAGTCGGCGCTTTGACTTGCAACACGCTCACGGGCGGCAGGCGATCCGGGTCGCGATAAGTCTTCTTGCGCTTCTCAAGGTGACCTTCTTCCTCCAGCTCTTTCAGCAGGCGTTTCAGGTCAATTCGCGCTGCGCCTTTGATGCCAAAGGCCTTGGCAATGTCGCGTTTCGCAGTGAGGGTCGGGTTGGCGGCGATCCAATCGAGGATGTCCGCCTTGGTCGGCAATTTGCTCATACGACTCAGGTAGCACGCGCTTGGGGGCGCGTCATGGCGAAAGTCGCGTCAGATGTCGAAGCGCAGCTCCATCATGCGATGATCGATCCCGGCATCGTCAAAAACCTCACCATAGGCGGTAAAGCCAAGCTTTTCGTAGAAGCCTAAAGCGTTGATCTGTGCACCCAATGCGGCGCGGGTGACGCTTGGGGTGCTGCGCAGGATCTCCAGCGACTCGCGGATCAACGCTGCGCCAAGCCCGGTGCCGCGCGCCTGCTTAAGCACGCAGACGCGGCCGATCTTGCCAGTGTCGCCTTTGATCACGATCCGCGCTGCGCCAACCGGCTGAGCGCCATCGCGCGCCAGAAGATGAACCGCTGTCGCGTCCAGTTCGTCACGCTCCAGATCAATCGGAACCTTCTGTTCTCCGACAAAGACCGCGTACCGGATCGCATAGCACTCTGTCGGGTCCATGACCCGCGACACGGTCAAGGTCATTGAGCGAAATAGTCCTGCAAGATGCGGGTGTAGATTGCCTTGAGTTGCACGATTTGCTCCACCTCGACCCGTTCATCAACTGCATGCATGGTCTTGCCCACAAGGCCGAACTCCACCACCGGGCAGTGGTTCTTGACGAAGCGTGCATCCGAGGTGCCTCCGGACGTGGACAGCTCGGGCGTAACGCCGGTTTCCGCCTCGACTGCCTTGGCCACCAGATCGGACAGCGGTCCTGGCGGGGTCAGGAACGCCTCACCGGAGATCTTGACCTTTACATCGGTCATGGTGCCGTACTCTGCATCCACCTTGGCGGCTTCGTCGCGCAGCCAGTAGGACAGGCCTTCACCTGTGTGAATGTCGTTGAAGCGGATGTTGATGCAGGCCCGTGTCTCGGCAGGGATCACGTTGGTCGCTGCATTTCCGGTGTCGATGGTCACGACAGCCAGCGTCGAGGCGTCGAAATGATCCGTCCCCTGATCCAATTCGTGCGACGCCAGCCGATCCATCAGGCGCGCCATTGCGGGCATCGGGTTCAGGGCCCGGTGCGGATAGGCGGAATGACCTTGTTTGCCCGCTACCGTGAACCACGCATTCAGCGAACCGCGCCTTCCGATCTTCATCATCTCGCCCATATGGTTCGGATTTGTGGGTTCGCCGACAAGACAAACGTTCATCCGCTCGTCATGGATCTCCATCCAGTCAAGCAGCGCCATTGTCCCGTCGATGGCATCGCCCTCTTCGTCACCGGTGATGGTCAGGATCACCGCGCCATCTGGGGGAGTGTTTTGTACAAAATCCACCGCAGCGGCAGCAAAGGCCGCGACGCCCGATTTCATGTCGGTGGACCCACGCCCGTACATCATACCGTCTTTGATCTCGGCTCCGAAGGGAGGCATCGACCAGTCATCGGGGTTGCCAAGTGGCACGACATCCGTATGGCCGTTGAAGCCGAAGGTCCGGGCATGGCCCTTGTCACCCCAACGTGCAAACAGGTTAGATACCTGTCCGCGATCCACTCGCGTACAGATGAACCCGGCGCCCTCCAGCAGGTCTTGCAGCAGAACCAGCGCGCCGCCTTCTTCGGGCGTCACCGATGGGCAGCGCACCAGTGCCGCGGTCAGGTCTACAGGATCGGTGTCACGCATGGGGTCATACCTTCAAATTGGTTTCGCATCGTGGCTATCGCCTCTGGGCGGCAGAGGCAAATGTGGCGAAAAAGACTCAATTTACAGGTGTATTGGGGCGTGACGTGAATCCAACAAGATGACATCGCACGTCGCGCAGTGTTAACGTCTACCTAATAAATATAAAAAGCTCGGGGCTGAGCAGTAAGACGTCATTGGAGACGGCACGGTGGGGGCATCGGCCGTTGTTTGTCCGCGTAAAAAGTAATCACGCCCTGAGTCTCTTCGAGGCAGAAATGGCGACAGACGTGGAGCTTACCGACACCACACATGCCAGCGCGTTTGCAATGGTCCACGCAGTCTTTGCTGCGGTGGCCACGGTGTTGAACGTGATCTGTGCGGCCGCAGTCCTCTCGACCGCTCGTACCACTTCGGTCATGTGGAATTTGAGCGACCCAAATAAAGCTTTTTCCACGTCCCAGGAAACCACTGGCAAAGGTTACTTCGCAGCAGTCCGGCAAAGCCTCAAGAAGTACGAAACCCAAATATTGACCGGAGCGGCAGCATGACGTGGTTCGCGCTTTTCGATGGTGCGACACGTCAGCCTTGGATCCGGGAAGAAGTCGAAGACATTCTCACGAAGCGGCAACGGGCCTGTGCGCCGCGTGGGTCGGTGGTTCTTGAAACGCGTCTGTCACCGGAAGGTCGGCCTCAGAACCTGATCAGCTACAAGCGGGATGGCACGTCAGCCGCAAGCTTTTCGCTGATGTCGACACCACATGGCAGCGTTGTGCTGGTCATCGCTCAGGGCGATGAGGTGGTGCACGAAGTGTTGGAACGGGGCCGAGAAGCGCGGACCGACACCTTGCAGGTCACCATCAGTTGGGATGTCGTCAAAAAGCTGGGGCGCCTGGTTGTTGAGCGGCCCGAAACCGAGCACGTCTTGATCCGGCATTTTGGTATCACGCAACCGCCCTTGTTGTCGGATCTGGTAGCCCTTGCCTGCCCGACAGGTCTCACCGAGGTTGATCCCGACGTCATCTTCGTCGCGCTCTCCACCGATATTGAACCGGTCGGGCCAATGCCGACATTGTCGCCATCCGTTCCCATCGAAACCGCCCAAGGCTTGCGGCTCGCTACAAATTTAAAGCAGGGCGATGTGGTGCGGGCGGCCAGTGGAAAATTGGTGCCCGTCCTGAATGCTGTGCGGCGGGAAGTGCCCAGCCTCGGATCCTTTCGACCCGTCCGCTTGCGCGCACCGTATTTCGGCCTGGAGCAGGATGTGGTCGTGTCCCGGCATCAGCGATTGTTGGTGAGTGGACCCGAGGTCGAGTACCTCTTTGGGCGGGAAGAGGTGTTGATCCCGGCTTCCGCGTTGGTCAACGGCTATGCGGGGCACTTTGAACCAGCGCCTCGGTTCGTCACATATCACCAGGTACTCTTGCCGCATCATGACGCTGTGCGTATCCCGGATGCAGCGTTGGAATCGCTCTATATTGGGCGCATGCGGCGGGACAAGGCGCTCCTGAGCGCCTCTGTACTAAGCGATCTGCCCCGCGCCCTTTTGCCGGAACATCACCGTGCCGGGTATCAGGTCCTGCGTTCTTTCGAAGCCATCACACTTGCCGAAGCGCGCGCGGCCTAATCGCGCGCGTCCTCGCCAAAATATGGCGTTACCTGTGCCACAA
>QCWH01000006.1:53828-94612 GCA_003149565.1 Marivita sp. XM-24bin2
TCATCGAGCGCTTTCTGCATAAGGTCGATCTCGTCGGGCTCAATCTCATGGCCTTGTGCCTTGCGGTCTTCAAGCGTGCCGTAGCCTGTGACATCCAGTGGCGCCATATCGGCCTGCTTGAGGATGGCGACGGTCTCGCGGACGGCTTCGGCTTCGTCGACACCTGACGCGTAGCACATCAGACCGGCCCCTGTGGCACCCTTGGGCAAACCGTCGCCGGATTTGCGACCTACCTCGACCACAAGCGTATACACGGAATGTGGTTTCTTGTGCTTCTTTAGGGTATCGCTCATTGCCCGGCGTCTCCTTTGCAATCCATCTCGCATCTGCCATGAAACCCGCTGTGCGTCGAGGGTTGTCGCAATGACGGCGCTGGGCATACTGCGCAGAAAAAGGGGAGGGATGATATGAAATCCGTGAAGGACATGGTTGCCGCCGCCAATGAAGTTGTTCAGCATGCTCCAGCATCCGAGCTTCTGGCCATGCATGGACAGGACGGCGTGACTTTTGTCGATCTGCGCGACCCGAGGGAGCTAGAGCGCGAAGGCATGATCCCGGGAGCGTTTCATTGCCCGAGAGGTATGTTGGAATTCTGGATTGATCCAGACAGCCCCTACGCGAAGCCGCAATTTCAAAGTGGGAACAGATTTGTGTTCTATTGTGCGTCTGGCTGGCGGTCGGCGCTATCCGCTAAGGTTGCGCAAGAGATGGGTCTTGAGAATGTCAGCCACATCACGGACGGCTTCGGCGGTTGGAAAAAGGCGGGCGGCCCAATCGGTGAGAAGCCCGCCAAAAAGGCGTAGGGTGCGTGCGCGCACGCACCGCCAATATCAATCGCGCAGCAGCTCGTTGATGCCAGTCTTCGAGCGGGTTTTTTCGTCGACCCGCTTTACGATCACCGCGCAATACAGGCTGATATTGTTCTTCGACGGCATCGACCCCGCGACAACCACGGAATAGGGCGGCACCTCACCATATGTCACTTCGCCGGTTTCACGGTCGACGATCTTGGTCGACTTGCCGATGAACACACCCATGCCCAGAACCGAGCCTTCACGCACGATGCAGCCTTCAACCACTTCGGAGCGGGCACCGATAAAGCAGTTGTCTTCGATGATGGTCGGGCCGGCTTGCATTGGCTCCAGCACGCCGCCAATGCCGACACCGCCCGACAGATGCGTGTTCTTGCCGATCTGCGCGCAAGAGCCAACGGTTGCCCAAGTGTCCACCATTGTGCCCTCGTCGACATAAGCGCCAAGGTTCACGAAGGACGGCATCAGCACCACGCCGGGCGCGATGTAGGCCGATTTGCGGACGACGCAGTTCGGCACGGCACGGAAACCTGCCGAGCGCCATTGGTTGTCGCCCCAGCCCTTGAACTTGCTGTCGACCTTATCCCACCAGCCGCCACCTTGCGGGCCGTTGTCATGCTGCTCCATATCCTTGATACGGAACCCCAAAAGCACGGCTTTCTTGGCCCACTGGTTGACGTGCCAGCTGCCATCATCCTGTTTCTCAGCGACCCGCAGCGATCCGCTGTCCAGCGCGTTGAGCGTGTCTTCAATCGCCTCGCGGGTTTCCCCACCAGTGGATGGTGTGATCGTATCGCGCGCGTCCCACGCGGCTTCGATGGCGGCTTCAAGCTGTGCGTTGGACATGGATGCGCTCCTCACGTCGTTATCCCCGAAATCGCTTTGCCTATAAGCTGCAGAGCGCCAAGGCGCAACGCATGTGCTTGCCTGCCCTGCGTTTAGGGAAAAGTGTGGAAGTGTCCGGGGAAGTGCTGCTTCGTTCGGCGCACCAATCGACAGCACTTGTGATCTGGAGCAGAGGCCTTGACGACGCGCTGATCTTCTGAGCTCCGACAAGTCCAAGCTGCTTGGTTTCCGCTGTCTGCCAGACCGCAAGACAGGTTGGAAACTCAAAAGACGACTTACATCGAGTTTACGCCACAGATTATCGGCGTTTCCTGAACTAGCGCTTAAGCGATCTGGGGATCCGGTGCTATGTTTCCGCCGCACACCAGAACCGCGACGCGCTCTTGGGGGTCAGGCACATATGCGCCCGACATCAGCGCGGCCAGGGCCGTTGCACCCGCCGGTTCGACCAGCTGACGGTGCGCCTGCCACAGAGCTTGCTGCGCCTGAATGATTGCGCCGTCTGAGACCAGAACGCTCTCAACGTGCGCATCTTTGGCAAGATCGAAACAGATCTGCCCGATGCGTCGCGCTCCCAGTGCGTTTGCTGCGACGCCTGATACCGGCACATCAACCGGGGCACCTTTTTCGAGCGCTTCATTAAGTGCGCAAGAGGTCATCGGTTCTACCGCCACAATTTTCCGGCGTCCGCCCAGCCAAGCCAGCGCGCCGCCGATCAGGCCCCCGCCGCCAACTGCGATCAGCACGGTATCGGCGTCGAGGCCCTGGCGTTCCCATTCAAGCATCACTGTCCCCTGACCTGCCACGGTCAGCGGCGCATCATAGGCATGGATCTGCATTGCACCGCCTTCCGCAGCTTCGCGCTGGGCCAGTTCCAAAGCGTTTGCGTATTCGCCGGGAACGACTGTCAGCTCAGCACCGGTCCGCTCGATCAAAGCAATCTTCGAAGGTCCTGCCATCTCAGGCACGAATATACGGGCCCGGTGTCCCAATTGCCGCGCAGCAAAAGCGACGGCAGCCCCGTGGTTTCCACCCGACGCTGCAACAACGCCGGCCTCGGGGACATCCTCCGCCAGCAAAGTATTGAACGCACCTCGCGTCTTGAAGCTGCCTGTGTGCTGCATCTGTTCGAGTTTTAGAGCGATGTCCCGCCCGAATGCAGCGCTTTGCAGAACTGGTGTCTGCACAATGCGTCCGGCAATCCGCTGATATGCTGCTTCGATATTATCCTGCCATTGCATGGGGGCGCCTCTCTGGTCACTCTGGCGTGGACGCTATAGGTCTGAGGGCAATCGAACAAGGAACCGATCCAGATGAATGATCACCGCAATAGCCCATTTCGTGACGCCGGACTGGATCGCAGTACCGCGAGCCATGTGCCGGACACACCGCAGACCCGGTCTCCGGCGTATCGTCTGGCGTTTGCGGACGATGATTTTCTCTGTCGTGACGAACTCCGCCCCGTGCGGTTACAGCTTGAACTGCTCAAGCCGCAGCTGATGCTGGATGAACACCAGATCGACAGCACCATAGTCCTTTTCGGCGGCGCGCGCATTCCGCGCCCGTCCGAGGCCGACACGGCCCGCACACAAACCCTGTCTGATCTGTCACATTTCTACGATGAAGCGCGCCGGTTTGCCCGGCTGATGACGCGCAAGTCCATTGAGAGCCAAAACCGCGAATTTGTCATTGTGACCGGCGGTGGGCCCGGCGTTATGGAGGCCGGCAACCGTGGCGCTGCAGATGAGGGTGGCAAATCCATCGGTCTCAATATTGTGCTGCCACACGAACAGGCTCCGAACGAATACGTGACACCCGAGCTCTGCTTCAATTTTCATTATTTCGCCATTCGCAAGATGCATTTCCTCATGCGCGCCCGGGCGATCTGTGTCTTCCCGGGTGGGTTCGGCACGCTGGACGAAATGTTCGAGTCTCTGACCCTGATCCAGACCGGTCGGATGCAGCGTGTGCCGTTCCTTCTCTTTGGTCGAACGTTCTGGGAAAAGATCATCAATTGGGATGCTTTGGCCGACGCAGGCACGATCAGCCCAAAGGACCTCGATCTGTTCCGATTTGTCGAGTCTGCAGATGAAGCGGCCGAGATTATCGAAAACTGGGAACCCGCGCCGCCGCGCTCGGATATTCCGGGCCGCTGATCAGCGCGTCCGGGGCGGATCAGAGACCAGGCCGAAACCAACCGTTCCTCACATCAGGGTCCATACCCGTTTGCCGGTGAAGTAGTGGCTGGCCACACCAGCCCCTGCGACAGCCGCTCGCGCATGAAAACTGTCACCAGAACTGTCGGATGTTCTTTGGCGAGATGTTTTAAAAAGGCCCACAGTGCGACACCGACTCCGGCAGTTAAACCGACCACGGCAAAATATCCGGTACCGGACAGATAATCATGCCCGAGCCGCAGCGCCGTCCCCACAAGCGGCATTGCATTGAACACTGCAATGCCGCCGTAGCACACCCAGTTGAACAGATGCACAAGACCGCGATGAAACAAGTGCGATTTGGTGTTCTCGACATTGTCCGTCGCAACATGGCCAAGGCCGAGGATCAGCTTGAGCAGATCGAGGATCGTCGCAATCGCCCGCTTCGGCGCGCGCGACATGCCCGACCGGGGCACTTCGACAAACACCGCACGCTGTTGCGCGTCGTCTGTCGGCTCCAGTGAAAAAGTGTGTCAGGTAAAGACATCTTCGACCGAATCATCGGACAGTTTCGAGAAGTCTTTCTCAATCCGGCATATATGCGACGACCGAACGGATGGGTGCGTCGGTCAGGTCTGAGGCAGGTCGCGCCGGGTGTCGCGCCATCGCCCCGGCCACAATTTGATCGACGGTTTCACCACAGGAATGCTCGCCAATCCCGTGCACCACGAGAATGAGATGCGTTTGAGATTCTGACATTGGACCAAAAAGTTGGTTAAAAGGTACATTCTGAAGTGCAGGCAGGGTACGCATTGGAAGGGAATGCGGCGAAAAATTTTGCCTTTTTGCGGTGAAGCTTTGGATTTCAAGAATGTCGCTATCGTGCTTTCACAGCGCGTTCCCAGCAAAATTCGCGCCTTACGCAACACCCTTTCGCACACGCAGCAAGTCCTGTATGAGCCACGTTCAGTCCAGCCCCGACACGACACAAGGGCTGGCAAGTGAAAGGAGAGCCAAATGGGCTACAGAGTCGTCGTTGCAGGCGCCACTGGTAATGTGGGCCGCGAAATGCTGAATATTCTGGACGAGCGCCAGTTCCCCGTTGACGAGATCGCCGTGCTTGCGTCGCGCCGGTCCTTGGGTACGGAGGTCAGCTTTGGCGACAAGACGCTGAAGACACAGGATCTCGACACGTTCGACTTCACTGGCTGGGATTTCGCCCTGTTTGCCGTCGGTTCAGAAGCGACCAAGAAATACGCACCCATCGCTGCCAAGGCGGGTTGCGTCGTGATCGACAACTCGTCGCTCTATCGCTATGACCCCGATGTGCCGCTGATCGTTCCCGAAGTGAACGCACAGGCGGTCCACGGCTATTCCAAGAAAAACATCATCGCCAACCCGAACTGCTCGACCGCGCAGATGGTTGTGGCGCTCAAGCCGTTGCATGACCGCGCGCGCATCAAACGCGTTGTTGTCAGCACCTATCAATCGGTGTCCGGCTCCGGGAAAGAGGCGATTGACGAGCTCTGGGATCAGACCAAGTCGGTTTACAACCCGACGGATGACTACCAGCGCAAGGTCTACCCCAAGGACATCGCGTTTAATGTGATACCGCATATCGACGTGTTCCTCGAAGACGGCTCCACCAAAGAAGAGTGGAAGATGGTCGCCGAGACGAAAAAGATCGTTGATCCGTCGATCAAGGTCACGGCCACCTGCGTACGCGTTCCGGTGTTCGTCGGCCACTCCGAGGCGATCAACATCGAGTTCGAAGATCACCTTGACGAAGACGAGGCCCGTGACATCCTGCGCGAAGCACCGGGTATCATGGTCATCGACAAGCGCGAAGACGGTGGCTACGTGACGCCCAAGGAATGTGTGGGCGATTACGCGACCTTCATCAGCCGCATTCGCCAGGACAGCACCATCGACAATGGCATCAACCTGTGGTGCGTGTCAGACAACCTGCGAAAGGGTGCCGCTCTGAACGCAGTGCAGATTGCTGAAGTGCTGGGGCGCGAAGTGCTCAAAAAGGGTTGATTTCAATAAGAATCGCAGTCAAGGCGCCGCATTTTGCGGCGCCTTTTTTGTGTGCTGCATACGATCTGAAAAAGCATCCAGAACAGGCAACGCAAGACGGTTCGTGACACCCTCGGATGTCACCATTCTTCATATCTTTGCCTAAAAATGGCTCGCCTTGGTCCGTACCCAAGAATACGTGTACTGTGTAGAGACGGGCCGGTTCCGATGTATGAAAATGCAATTCCCTTAGTCTACGAAAGCGGCCCGCTTCGGATTCGTTACCTCAAAGGGGAAAGCGCCGACCTTATCGTAAGCTTCTCCGGGGTCGGCAAACAGCGCAGTGTTGAGCCGCCGCCGGAATTCCCAGGCATCGCATCCGCCGATCGGCAGAACCACGTACTATTTGTAAGCGACATGTCCCGCAGTTGGTTGAACGGCGATGGGATGGCAGGTCAGATCCTGCGCTGCATTCAGGCTACCGCCGACCATGTCAAAGCAGCCCGCGTCATTGCGCTTGGAAACTCGATGGGAGGCACAATGGCGCTGCACCTTTCGCGCTACTTCGGTTTTGAAAAGGTCATCGCCTTCACGCCGCAATATTCGGTGCATCCTGACGACGTTCCGGAAGAGGATCGGTGGCACTACTTCCGCAAACGCATCCGCACCTTTCACTTTCCGAGGGTAGAAGCGCTGAGGCCGGAAGCGACCAAGTATTTCATTTTCCACGGTGACGAAAACCGCGAACTTGCGCATGCGCTGCGCTTTCCCAGAAAGCCCGGCATTTCGCACTTCATTCTGCCGGGCGCTGATCACCGACTTGCGTCGGAACTGCGTTCAAGTGGTGTCCTTGGACCCTTGATTGAAAACATTCTGGCCGGGAAAACCAGACGTTTCAGACGGCAAATCGCCAATCTGGGCGGTGTTTCAATTGCCCAGTACAGGCCAGACGCAGACGCATTGCAGCAACCGGATTTCGCTATTGCCAGCTAAACTGCCAGACACAGTTCTGAAGCAAATCCAGAAATCACGGAACCCTTCCGTCTGTTGCGTGTTCTTCACACCAATGAGCGGTTCTTACCGCTGCCCCATTCTTGCCGCAATTGGCTCGCACGCTTTTTGCATGTGACAGAAATTCGTAAAGGTGCCTCAGATGGCCATACAGTCTGCCCCTCTCGACGCCGACGCTTCGTCCGGCATGCCGATCCCTCTCGACAGTGAAACAGCGATGCTGCTGCGAACTGTTCTTCTGCCACATTTCGAAAAGGCGACCAGTTGGGGCGATTTGTGCGAACGTCTCGCGTCAAAAGGCTACGAAATCACGTTCCGAAACGGCCATCTCGTGCTTGAAGATGACGCCGGACGTCCGGTGTGCACAGGCTCAATGATCGGCTCGCCACTGTCCCGACTGGCCGAACGCTTGGGGCGCCCGAAACTGCGCACGGATTTCAGCGGCGAAAGCGCAACGCTGCAACAGTGATCAGACCGGGTGGAATGCCCGCGTTTTTGGGTCAAAGTATTCCAGCCCGCCCTCGCCAATATCGGTCCAGAGACCGTGCAGCGTGAGCAGCTCGTCTTCGACCGCCGAGCGGATAAACGGGAAGGTCATCAAGTTTTCAAGCGATACGATGACCGATTCCTTTTCAAGCGCACGCACCTGACCCTCTGGCGTATTCATCGCCTTGATCCGCTCATAACCCGGTCGCAAGATATCCATCCACCGCCCGACAAAGCTCGACTGTTCCTCGAGGTGCGGAGCATTGCCCGAACACATGTCCAAACAACCTTGAACGCCGCCGCAATTCGAATGACCCAGAACGATCAGGTGCGCAACGTTCAATGCCGTCACGGCATATTCGACAGCTGCTGACGTTCCGTGGTGATCGCCGTCCGGCTCATAGGGGGGCACCAGATTGGCAATATTGCGGTGGATGAAGAATTCGCCCTGATCGGCCCCAAAAATCGAGGTCACATGGACACGGCTGTCACAGCACGAAATCACCATCGCGCGCGGTCGCTGACCCTCTGTTGCCAACCGCTTGTACCAGGCGCGGTTGTCCGAATAGGTCGTGGCCTTCCAGCCCTGATATCGTTGAATAAGATACGCGGGCAGCGGCTTCGCAGCGTCCATGAAATCCTCCGCCTCTCAGGCCTTTTCTCTCTGCGGGATACGTCGAAATCAAACTGAATTCGAGGGAAAAACCGTCGCGGGCTTACCAAATGGAAGCGCGCGTCTGAGATATCTCGCCCTCGGTTGGGGTGAGAAAGGAAAAAGACGATGCATGAAATTTCGGTTTTGCATCCGCGCGACGCAGCATATTTTGACGAAACAACCCTCGATGCCCTGAGCCGCGATCTTGGGCCCGATGTCGCCGAAAACATCTTCTGCCGTGCCCTGGAAGACATCGCACAAAGATTCATTCACATTCGCAACGCCTATAGCGCCGGAGACCATGGCGCATTGCGAAAATCCGTGCACGCCGTCATTCCGATTGCCGTCCAGATAGGGTTGCCGACGCTCGCCCGCATTGGCCGCGATGTTGTGACCTGTATTGATCAGTCTGATCCAGTGGCACTGGCTGCGACCCTGTCCCGTTTTTTGCAGTTCGGTGAATCCGCGATATCCTGCGCTGATCTCGGGATTGATCTTTCGCTCTGATTCCGCTTGCAGCGGGTGTCCAAGGGCGTACCCTCGCTCCTGTTGGAGAAGGGGAAGTCCATGACCGTTTCACTCGCGCCTGCGGGCACTCAATCTGTGCCTATCTACGTTCTCGGAGCTGATGAAGTGGCACTCTGGGCCGGTCAGCAAAGCGACCGCGTCCGCACCTGGGTCGACGCGACCGCCTTCAAAGGCGGGATTGGCGCTGTGCTCATGATCCCGGATGAGGCCGGCCATCCAGAAAAGGTGCTTGTGGGTTATGGCACTCCCGCAACCCGCAAGCGTGACCGTTTTGCATTGGCAGCCGCACTGCCCAAGCTTGCTCCCGGAACCTACCATATCGAGTGCGGCATCGACGACGACCAGATCGAACAAGAGACGCTAGGCTGGCTGCTGGCAAGCTACAGCTTTGGCCGCTACCAGTCGAGCACGACCGAGCATCCAACATTGGTGGCTCCGGCTGGCACGGACGCCGCCCGCATAACGGCTCTGGCAGAGGCGGAATTTCTGACCCGCGACCTGATCAACACCCCCGCCTCTGACATGGGGCCAGAGGAACTTGAATCGGCCGCGCGCGCACTGGCCGACAAACACGACGCAAGGATCTCCGTCATCACCGGCGACGCGCTGCTCACGGCCAACTTCCCGATGATTCACACGGTGGGTCGCGCGTCTGACCGGTCGCCCCGGTTGATTGACATGTCGTGGGGCAACCGTGGCCCCAAGCTCACTCTGGTGGGCAAGGGCGTGTGTTTCGATACCGGCGGGCTGAACATCAAACCGGGCAGTTCTATGGGTTTGATGAAAAAGGATATGGGCGGCGCGGCCAATGTGCTGGGTCTTGCGCATATGATCATGGCCTATGGTCTCGATGTACGCCTGCGTGTTCTGATCCCGGCGGTTGAAAACGCGATCAGCGGCAACAGCTTTCGACCTCAGGACATCCTGACCTCGCGCAAAGGCCTCACCGTAGAGATCAACAACACCGATGCCGAAGGGCGCTTGGTGCTCGCAGATGCACTCACGCTCGGGTCTGAAGACGGGCCTGATCTGATCGTGTCCATGGCAACGCTCACAGGTGCGGCACGGGTCGCCGTTGGCCCTGATCTTGCGCCTTATTACACGGATGATGATGTTGCCGCGACGTCGCTCGATCTCTCGGCGCGGCGCATGGCTGACCCGGTCTGGCGCATGCCATTCCATGACCCGTATGAAAGCATGATCGAACCGGGTATTGCCGATCTCGACAACGCTCCCAAAGGCGGGTTTGCCGGATCGATCACGGCAGCTTTGTTCCTGCGCCGATTTGTGAACGAAAGCGACCGCTACATCCATTTTGATATCTATGGCTGGCAACCGACAGCTGCGCCCGGCCGACCGAAAGGTGGTGCCTTGCAGGGCGCACGCGCGCTGTTTGATGCGTTGCCGGTCATACTTGATCTATGAGCGACCGACGATCCCTCTGGTCGAATGGACGGGTCGCTCATTCCAGCTTGCTCGGGCGGTCCGAGGCTGATGTCTATACGGATGGCACGCTTCATCAGGTGTCACGGCCCCCTTTGGCGGCCATATGCGGCGCTCCTTTTGGCGAGCGCGATCGAGAGCTTCTCTGGGGCCAGTGTTTTAACGTGCTGGAGGTCAGCGACGGCTGGGCCTTCGGCTATACACTCTACGACGGTTATGCAGGCTATATAGAGGAGCAGAACCTCGAGCCGAGCAAGAGCCCGGCAACACATCGCATATCTGTTCGCCAGACGATGGCGCTGACCGAGCCAGATTTCAAAGCCACCCGTGCCAAGCAAATCCCACTGTCGCTTGGTTCCGAGGTTCGGGTCAAAGGCAGTGATGGGACATGGGCGACGCTCAACGGTGCGCCGCATGCTCTCTATGTCCCAAGCCGACACCTGACGCCGCTTGACAGGCGGGCAACGGATCCGGTCTCAGTGGCCGAGCTCCTGCTCGGCACACCCTATGTCTGGGGCGGCAATTCCGCATTCGGGATAGATTGTTCCGGACTTGTGCAGATCGCCTGTAAAGCTTGCGGACTGCCATGCCCAGGCGACAGCGATCAGCAAATGGCACAATTGGGCGAAACGCTGGACCCTGGCACGCCTGCGAAGCGCGGCGATCTGCTGTTCTGGAAAGGCCATGTCGGCTGGGTGTCCGATCCTGACACGCTGCTACATGCAAATGCGCATTCGATGTCTGTCACATATGAACCGCTTGCAAAGGCCATCGAACGCATTGCGGCACAAGGCGACCCGATCCTCCGCCACGCCCGGTTGACGCCACACTGATTTCGCCTCAAACCGCGCCCGCCGTGATCTATTCAAAATTCCGCGCGGCACCTGACAGGGGCGCGTTTCCGTTGACGGAAACGCGCGATGCGTTGACGCATCGTGGCCCCGCCCTCACCGGTCGCGCCAGCGCTCCAGAATGTAGTTGCTGACCATCAGGTCCAGATGCGCCCCGCCGCCATTCTTGAACACCGTGATCTCGTCGTCGGAATGACGGACAAACGCGCCCAGATCATAGTAATCCGCCACAATGTCAGCTTCACGGATCACACCCCGCGCAATCGGGTCCTTGAGCTCTCCGATATGCCCAACGGTCGTATCGAAGGAATCCACGAACAGCCGTCCCCGCGTCAGCACGGCATCATCCGCCTCGCGCATGTCGGGCCGGTAGGCCCCGATCAGGTCCACATGCGTACCCGGCCGCAGCCACGCGCCCTCAAGAACAGGTTCAGTCGACATGGTGGCACAACTGACAATATCCGCCTGTCCCACCGCCTCGGCCAGATCTGCAACCGCAGTGACATGCCCGAAGGCATCTGCCAACTCCTGTGCCTTCGCGCCTGTCCGGTTCCAAATCAGGAACCGCGCCTCTGGAAACGCCGCCGAATAGGCCTCGACCAATGACCGCGCAACCGTGCCAGCCCCGACAATCAGGATCACCACACTGTCCGAGCGGGCCAACCGACGCGCTGCCAACAGGCTGTCCCCGGCGGTCTTCCACTTGGTCACGAGGTGGAAATCGACAATCGCCTGCAAAACGCCAGCATCATCGGAATAGAGCGACACACCGCCATTGATCGTCGGCAGGTCGGCCTCCGCATTGCCCGGAAAGATCGTCGCTGACTTGACCGCCAGACCCAGCCCGTCGATCCACGCCGCCCTGTTCAACAGGGTATCGTTCCCACGATAAAGGAAACTGTCCGCGATCTCGGCTTTGGGCAAGTCATGCCCTGCCGCCATCGCATCGGTCAGACCGATCCAGTCCAACTGCGCTTCACCTTCGGCAAAGGGTATGATCTCGGGTGTCGTCATTGCTGTCTCTCCCATCAAGTCCTAGCGCGGCCTGTCCTGCGTCGCCGCCCGCATCTCGCGCTCCAAAGCATCCAGAAATCGGGACCGATCCGCTTTGGAAAAAGCGCGCCCGCCGCCCTGACGGAACGGGTCCGCCGCGCGCAGATCGGCCATCAGGTCTCGCGTCGCCAGCACCTGCCCGATATTGCGCGCGTCCAGCCGCTCGCCATTGTGCTTGAGCACCCGCGCTCCGTTCTCGACGCAACGCGCCGCCAGAGGAATGTCCCCGGTGATCACCACATCCCCCGGTCCGGCGCGATCTGCGATCCACATATCCGCCACGTCCGGCCCATCGGGCACCACGACCACTTCGACAAACGGATTGTCGGACATCCTCAGCCCGCCGTTTGACACCAGATACATCTGCGCCTTGTGCCGCGTCGCAACCCGCTCTGCCTCGGCTTTGACCGGGCAGGCATCTGCATCCACGAAAACCCGCGTCACAGCCCCAGCGCGTCAGCGTGGAACGCGATGTGATCGGGGATGAAGGTCGACACAAAGAAATACGAATGATCATAGCCCTGCTGCATACGAAACACCCCGTCCTGCCGCCGCGCCGCCATCGCATGGCTCAGCGCTTCGGGCTTGAGCAACTCGAGGAACTGATCCGACCCGCCCTGATCCACCAGAACCGGCCCGTCAAAGCCAACCGCTTGCATCTGTACCGTCGCATCATGCGTGGACCATGTGCTCTCATCCGCGCCAAGATAGGCACCCAACTGCTTGCGTCCCCAATCGCTCTGGCTCGGGTTGGCAATCGGTGCAAAGGCGGACACGGACGCAAACCGCCCCGGATGCGCCATTGCAATCGTCAGCGCGCCATGCCCGCCCATCGAATGCCCGGTGATCGCCTGTCGATCCAGATCAATCGCAAATTCCTTGCCCAGAAGGGCAGGCAACTCCTTGGCCACGTAATCCCACATCTTGAAGTGCGGCGCCCAAGGGTCCTGCGTGGCGTTGACATAGAACCCCGCGCCCTTGCCCAGATCATACGCCTCGTCATCTGCCACTGCATCGCCACGAGGCGAGGTGTCCGGGAACACCACGGCCATGCCAGCGTCAGCGGCAAAGCCCTGCGCGGCCGCCTTGGTCATCGCGTTCTCATGGGTGCAGGTCAGCCCGGACAGGTACCAAAGCACCGGCACTGGGCCATCCTTCGCGGCTGGCGGCAGGTAGAGTCCAAAGGTCATGTCGCAGCCACAAGCCTCCGAAGCGTGGCTGTAGACGCCCTGTACGCCCCCAAAGCTTCTGTTTTCCGAGACGGTTTCCATGGTGCTCCCTTTCTATACCAGAACTTTGCTGATCACGTAGGACACGGTCACGATACTGACCGACGTCGAAATCAGAATGGCCGCCGACACGCGTTGTGGGGCCACTTTGTAATGCTGCGCCAAGATGAACACATTGCCCGCCACTGGCAAGGCGGCGGCAGCGACAACCACACCAGCCTTGTAGGGATCTGCGTTGAACAGGAAGTAGACGCCAATGGCGACAAGTGCTGGATGCACGACAAGCTTCAGAAAGCTGAGCCAGCCCGCAATGGTCAGCCGTTCCGCCGATTTGCTGGCCAGCGAGGCACCAATCGCAAAAAGCGCGCCGGGCGTCGCAGCAGCGCCCAGAATGCCCAAAAATTCGTTGACCGGGTTTGGAATAGGCGCGCCTGTGGCCGACACCATGAACCCCGCCACGATCGACACGATCATCGGGTTCTTGAGAAGTCCCACTCCCACCGTCTTGAAAATCCGCAGCGACATCCGCCCTTCGCGCGATCCGACCACAAGGATTACGATCAGCGACGAAAACACCACGAGATCAATCGTCAGCGCGAGGATGATCGGGCCGACCGCCTCTTGGCCCATGAGCAGGGCCAGCATCGGCACGCCCAGAAATCCAGTGTTCCCAATTGCCGCGACCTGCCCCTCGAAGGCGGCGGTCTCGGTGTTCATCCCGCGCAGAAATCCCACCGCCATCCCGATGCCATAGACAAAGGCCGTGCCCCAAAGATACCCGGCTGCAAGCCGCCAGTCGAAGATCTCGGCAATCGAGAGATTGGCCGAAAACCGGAACAGCATCGCCGACAGGGCGAAGTAGAATACGAATTTGGTCAGATAAGCGGTCGCTTCCTCGGTAAAGAACCCGGTCTTTCCCGCGCCGTAACCCACGGCGATCAGGGCGAAAAATGGCAGGGTCTGAAGGAAGATGGCCAGCATGACAAACCTGTTATCACGGGGGGCAGCCGCGTCAATTCGTTAGATGATGAACGCGTCCTTCACCAAATTTGATCCATATCCGCCGCAGCACTCGTTTTTCTAAGGCTGAAGGGACTTTGAGCCTCGCGTGACCCAGCAAGAACAGTCTTTGGCGGGCGACAAGATGCGCGCCGAAATTGCGAAGCGCGTCGCGGGAACGTCCAAAATCAATAAAAACATGAGATACCGGTTTTGGGTTCTTATGGCCGTCTATGTCAGCGCGATGGGTGTTCTGTTCAAATTCGCCTGAGCGCACCAAACCCGCGATCCTCCCATAGAAGAATCGCAAAACCCATGCTACATCTCGTGGCATGAATTCGCACGCACCCAATATACGCGCCTCAATTCAACCGCTTGAGGAAAGCGCGATCAACCGTATTGCGGCAGGAGAGGTCGTCGAGCGCCCAGCCTCTGCCGTGAAGGAACTGGTTGAAAACGCCGTTGATGCCGGAGCAACGCGCGTTGATGTGGCCATTGCCGATGGCGGTAAGACGTTGATCCGTGTCACCGACGATGGCTGCGGCATTCCGCCCGAGGAGCTGCCGCTTGCGATTGCCCGTCACGCCACGTCCAAGATCGACGGTTCGGACCTGCTCAACATCCACAGCTTCGGGTTTCGCGGCGAAGCGCTGGCTTCGCTTGGGGCTGTCGGTCGCCTGACTCTCACCAGCCGTGCCGAGGGTCATAGCGCCGCTGAGCTTTCCATCACAGGTGGCAAGACGGAACCCGTCAAACCTGCCGCCCTCTCACGCGGCACGGTCGTCGCTCTGCGCAACCTCTTTTTTGCCACACCCGCGCGTCTGAAATTTCTCCGTTCAGATCGGGCCGAGATGCAGGCGATCTCTGATGTGATCAAACGGCTTGCGATGGCTGAACCCTCGGTCAGCTTCACGCTCCGAGATGTGTCTGGCGGAGGCGAAGGGCGGGTGACCTTCCGCGCCGATGGGGTGACGGGCGATCTGTTCGACGCATTGCGCGGGCGCTTGGGGCAGGTCATGGGCCGCGAGTTCACCGACAACGCCGTTCCCATCGACGCCGAGCGCGAAGGCATCCGCCTCACCGGGCTGGCTGGGTTGCCGACCTATTCGCGTGGCGCCGCCGTGGCGCAGTTCCTTTTCGTCAATGGTCGCCCCGTGCGCGACAAGCTGCTGATCGGCGCTTTGCGCGGGGCATATGCCGATTTCCTCAGCCGTGACCGCCACCCGGCGGTGGCGCTCTTCATTGATTGCGATCCGCACAAGGTAGATGTGAACGTGCATCCGGCGAAATCCGAAGTGCGGTTCCGCGAGCCGGGCGTGGTGCGCGGCCTGATCGTATCCGCGCTGCGTCATGCTCTGGCTGAGGCCGGACACCGGGCGTCCACGACGGTCGCGGGCGCGACGTTGGGCGCGATGCGGCCGGAGACACCGCAGGGACAACCGCGTATCTACCAAATGGATCGTCCGAGTTTCGCCGCGAAACAGACGGCTTACCAAGCGCAGGCGCCGGGGTTTGCCGATATGCAAACCAGCTATTCCGGACGCGTGGTCGAGGTCGAGGAGGGCGCGCCCGCAGTCGAAGAGGCTCCGCGCGAACACCTTCCGCTTGGCGCGGCGCGGGGACAGGTGCATGAGAACTATATCATTGCCCAGACCGAGGATGGCATCGTCATCGTTGACCAGCACGCCGCGCATGAGCGGTTGGTGTACGAAAAACTCAAAAGCCAGATGGCGCAGAACGGTGTGTCTGCGCAGGCGCTGCTGATCCCCGATGTTGTCGAGATGAGTGAAGGCGACAGCGCCCGGTTGCTTGAGATCGCTGACGATCTCACCCGCATGGGCCTGACCATCGAACCCTTTGGAAGCGGGGCTGTGGTCGTCCGCGAGACTCCGGCCATACTGGGTGAGGTGAATGCCGACGCGTTGCTGCGGGACATCCTCGATGAACTCGACGATCAGGGCGAAGCGCGCGCGGTGCAGGACCGGATCGAGGCGATCCTCAGCCGGGTGGCCTGTCATGGCTCCATCCGTTCGGGCCGCCAAATGCGGGCCGAAGAGATGAACGCGCTGCTTCGCGAGATGGAAGCAACGCCCTATTCCGGCCAGTGCAACCACGGCCGACCCACCTATGTCGAACTCAAACTCAGCGACATTGAAAGACTGTTTGGCCGCACATGATCCAGATCGGTGATCTTATACTCGACCTGAGCGATCCGGTCATCCTTCTGGGGTTGGCACTGGGGGCCTTGGTGCTGCTGCTGCTCGTCATGTCGCTCCTGTCGGCGCGTCGCGCAGCGAAACTGAGCGAGCCCTTGGTTTACCAGCTTGCGCAGGTGGGACAGCGCGTGCAAAGCCTGAGCGACGGGCAGGAACGGCTGTCCGGTGGCCTGACCCACGTGTCTGAGGCGCAGGCCCAAAGCCAGACCGCAATGCTGCAACTGATGGAGCGGCGGCTGGCGCAGGTTCAGGAGCAGATGAACGAGAACCTGCACGGCTCTGCGCGGCGCACGGCGCAGTCCCTCGGTGACTTGCAACAGCGGTTGCAGAGCATCGACAAGGCGCAAGAGAATATCACCAAGCTGTCAGGTGACGTGCTCTCGCTTCAGGACATCCTGTCGAACAAGCAGACACGTGGGGCGTTCGGAGAGATTCAGCTGACGGATATCGTCGGCAAGGCGCTGCCCAAAGACAGCTACACACTGCAGGCGACGCTGTCGAACGGGAAGCGGGCGGATTGCCTGATTCACCTGCCGAACCCGCCGGGACCGATCGCGATCGACAGCAAGTTTCCATTGGAAGCCTATGAGACCCTGCGCCGTGCGGACTCGCAGGATCAGCTGAATCGCGCGGCGCAGCAGTTGAGGCTTTCGCTGCGAAAGCACATCAAGGACATCTCAGAGAAGTACATCATCGAAGGGGAGACCGCCGATGGTGCGCTTATGTTTCTGCCGTCCGAGGCGGTCTATGCGGAACTGCATGCGAACTTTCCGGAAGTGGTGCGCGAGGGGTTCAATGCGCGGGTTTGGATCGTGTCTCCGACGACCTGCATGGCGACGCTGAACACAATGCGGGCGATCCTCAAGGATGCGCGGATGCAGGAACAGGCGGGGGCGATCCGAAAAGAGCTGAGCCTGCTTTATGCGGATGTGGACCGCCTGGGCACGCGTGTCGAGAATCTTGATCGGCATTTTGGACAGGCGGCCAAGGATATCGCGGATATCAAGATCAGTGCAGACAAGGCGGGGCGTCGGGCGCGGCGGCTGGACAATTTCGATTTCGAGGAACTGGCCAAGGACGAACCCGAAACCTCTGTGGTGCGGCTTGCCAAACCGCCGGGCGAATAGGTCAGCGGGTCTTCCCCAATGTTTCGCGCGCGAAACATTGGGACCGATCCGGCCCCTTTAACCTTATATTAACTTTTCAACAGGCGATGCGTCTACGCATCGCCTGTTTCCGGTGACGGAAACAGGTCCGACCTTGCGCGGCTCTTGTCAAACCAATGGTTGGTTGGGATAAATTCTCATGAACTCGACTCAATTAGATCAATTCGACAAGGCAATTCTGCGTATCCTGCAACGGGATGCCAGTCTGAGTGTTGAAACGATTGCCGATCAGGTGGCGCTGTCGCGCAACGCCTGCTGGCGGCGGATCAAGGCGATGGAGCAGGCCGGGATCATCACGGGTCGCGTGGCGCTGACCGATCCTGGCAAGCTTGGCTGCCCGCTCGAAGTGATGGTGATGATCCGTGCGGGACGCCATGATGCGGATTGGCTGGACAGCTTTCACAAGGCGGTGCGTACCATGCCCGAGGTGGTGGGTGCCTATCGCATGACGGGCGATCTTGACTACCTGCTGCGTGTCCGCGTGGCCGATGTTCCTGCCTATGACGCATTCTACAAGCGCGTGATCGCGCGGATTCCGCTCTCGGATATCTCGGCCAGTTTCGTTATGGAGGAGATCAAGGAAACCACCGCATTGCCGATCTGAGAGGCACCGAGGGATGAGACAGGACATACACACCACCGCGGAGGTGGCCGAGAATGACGCGCTGCCACGTCAGGTCGAGGCGCATGCCAAGGGCTGTGGTGAGACCGGCGAAAAGCCGCTGCCCCATTCGATGACCCGCAAGCCGGTGAAGCAGAAAAGCGCCGCCGAATGGGCCTATGAGCGGCTGATCCTCTATATCCAGAACTTTGAAGAGCAGCTCGACAATGAACATGAGGTTGCAATGGGCTTTGCCGGAAATGACACCGGTGTTCTGCGGATCGAAGGTTTGGGATATTTCGACCCCGATATCGTTACGTTCTATGGCAGGGACGCCGAGGGTGGCCGGATGCAGTTGATCCAGCATGTGTCGCAGCTCAATGTCACGCTGCGCGCCATGCCTATTCTGCGTCACGACGTGAAGCCTCGACGCATTGGCTTTCAGCTTGCGGCAGAATTGGAACAGGAGGCCTGAGCCGCGACACACTGCGCGCTTGGCATGAGTGACATGGTCGGGCAAATCGGGTACCGACTCGAAAACATTTGTAAGGGATGTCTCAAATGGCTGAACACAAGCACGGAACAATGGATATCACCGCCCAGGAGAAAACCTTTGACGGGTTCATCCGCTGGTCTGTCCGCGTCGCGGTATTCTCGATTGCGGTTCTGATCTTCCTCGCGATCTTCAATTCGTGAGATCTGCCCAGAGGATGACATGACCTTGTTGTCACGGATTTTGACCGGACTGGCCATGTTGGCCTTGGTTGGATGTGGCGCGGGCGCGGATATGCGCCCGGATGCCTCGCCCGAAGTGATCAGCAGCGCGTCGTACCGCCACCCTGGCCCGACTGCACTGACGCTTTTCACCGTAATCAACAACCGGTCCGATGCGGGCGCACATACCAGCCTGATGATCAACGGATCGCAGCGGGTGATATTTGATCCGGCAGGCACCGTACGGTTGAGCGCTGTGCCCGAGCGGGGCGATGTGCTCTACGGCATCACCCCCGGTGTGGCCGATTTCTATGCGCGTGCCCATGCCCGTGAAACGCATCATGTCGTGACCCACACCGTCGAAGTGCCGCCCGAAGTGGCAGAGCAAGCGCTGCGCCTTGCGGTTGCAAACGGACCTGTCGGCTCGGCGCAATGTGCGCTGAGCACAGCGGCGATTCTGCGCCAGTTGCCGGGGTTCGAAAGCATCGGTTCAACCTGGTTTCCGAAACGCTTGATGGATGATTTCGCCGAATTGCCGGGTGTGCGAACGTCCAAGATTTTCGAGAATGACAGTGACGACAAAGCTGTTGCCATCGCCCAGTTCGAACAGGCGCTTGTCGGTCAGTAACCTACGTCAGAACAGCAGGCTGAGCGATACCAGAACGGCCGCGCCGACACCCATGGCCGCAAAAACGTTCTTTGTCAGATATCCTACGGCAAAGGTCGCGGCCGCAGCGGCAAGCCGCGTGGCGTCTGGCTCTCCACCGGTTGCGGTGGGCCAGATCACCAGCGGAGCGACCAGCGCCGGGATCACGGCCACGGCGGTATAGCGCAGGTGCCGCAGCAGCCATTCGGGCATCGCGCGGTCCCCGATCAGACCAAGGAATGTGAAGCGCAGGCCGAAGCTGCCCACTCCGAGTGCAATGATGATGGTCCAAAGCTCGGTCGTGTCGGTCATGGTTTGGTTCCCAACCGTACCTCGGCCTGAGCGCCGGCCATCATGCCACCCAGCCCGGCCACGAGCAGGCCAATGTTGTACGGCAGCCACGCGAAGGCCAAAGCAAGGACAACGGCCGCCAGCGCTGCAATCCGGTGCGCCGGGGTGCGCAGCATGGGGCCGACCATGGCCAGAAAGGCGATAGGCAGCGCGAAGTCGAGCCCAAGGCTGGGTGGGATGCTCTCGCCCAGAACCGCGCCAAGGAAGGTGAACAGATACCAGGGCGGGCAGATCGGGGTCATCACGCCAAGGAAATAGGCGAATTTTTCGGACGTGGTTTGATCGGGGTTGCGTTCATAGTCGAGGACCGATTGGGCATAGGTCTGGTCGACAAGAAAATACGCGGCGATGCCGCGCTTCCAGAGCGGCAACGGCCCCAGATGCGGGGTGATCGACGCCGAATACATTGCCATGCGCAGGTTGACGGCCAATGCCGACGCAATCACCACCAGCGTCGGTGCATTTTCGTTGATCAACTGAAGCGCCGCGAACTGTGAGGCACCTGCGATCACCACGATGGAAAAGCCCATTGTCTCATGCACGGCCAGCCCGGCCTCGGTGGCAAGTACGCCGAAGAGCATGGAAAAGGGGGCGACGACGACAATGAAGGGCAACCCGTCCCGGACGCCCCGCCAGTAGCTTGACATTGCGGTCCCTGCCGCCATCACTGTGCCTCGTCTGCTGTGTTCGGAACGGACGTAGCCTTGGACGAGGGGAGATGCAATCTATGCCGGATGACGTGCTTCGGGACTACCTCATCGCGCCTGAACCGGGCGCGGCTCGGCTGACCCGCCGGGTGGTGGGCACCGATCACACCGGAGCCGAGACCGAGATCAGCGTGGTCGAGGAGCGGCCTCTGACGATTTTCCTGAACGCGCAGGAAATCGTGACGGCGATGACGATTGGCGACTATCCCGAGTATCTTGCAGTCGGATTCCTGCGCAATCAGGGCATGCTGCGTGACGACGACGTGGTGACGAAGGTCGAGTATGACGACGATCTGGAGGTCGTTGTGGTGCGGACCGAGCGGCAGACCACCTATGAGGAGAAGGTCAAGAAGAAGACCCGAACCAGCGGCTGTGCCGTGGGGACGGTGTTCGGCGACATGATGGAGGGACTCGACAAGGTGGTGCTGCCGCAGGTCGAGTTGCGGACCTCGTGGCTTTACGCGCTGGCGCACAAGATCAACACGACGCCGTCGCTGTACCTGGAGGCGGGGGCCATCCACGGCACTGTGCTCTGCCATCAGGATCGCCCACTTGTCTATATGGAGGACGTTGGCCGCCACAACGCGGTCGACAAGATTGCGGGTTGGATGTTTCAGGAAGGTGTCGGGCCAGAGGACAAGATCCTCTACACCACCGGGCGGCTGACCTCGGAAATGGTGATCAAGACGGCGCTGATGGGCATTCCGGTGCTGGCTTCTCGGTCGGGCTTTACCGCCTGGGGGGTCGAGATCGCAAGGCAGGTAGGGCTGACCTGTATCGGGCGGATGCGCGGCAAGCGGTTTGTCTGCCTTTCGGGCGAGGAACGGTTGGTTCGGGATACGGACCCCGACAGCGTGCCCGAGGAAAGCCGCAAGAACCGCAGGAAGAGCGCGGAATGAGTGTGCCTTTGGGAGTGATCCTTGCCGGTGGTCTGGCCACGCGCATGGGCGGCGGCGATAAGGCGCTGTTGCAGGTCGGAGGGCAGACGCTGCTGAATCGGGTGATCGACCGGTTGCATCCGCAAGTCGCAGGCATGGCGTTGAATGCCAATGGCGATGCGGCGCGGTTCGATGGGTTTGGGCTGCCGGTGCTGCCCGACAGCATCGACGGCTTTCCCGGTCCGTTGGCTGGTGTGCTCGCAGGGCTTGATTGGGCGGCAGACCAGGGGGCAGAGGCGATTTTGACCGTTGCTGCCGACACGCCGTTCTTTCCCACCGATCTTGTCACGGTGTTGCAGGACAAAGCGCAGGGCATGACGCACCCCTTGGTGCTGGCCGCCACCCCGCGGGGCGAGGAAAAGACGAAGTCGATGAGCCGCTCCGGGCTGATCCGTCACCCGACCTTCGGCCTCTGGCCGGTGGCCCTGCGTGACGATCTGCGGAATGCGTTGGAGGACGGGGTCAAGAAAGTGGTGATCTGGACCGAAAAACACGATGGCCGCGAGGCGGTGTTTCAGACGGATCAGGGCGATCCGTTCTTCAATGTGAACACGCCCGAAGACCTTGAGGCAGCAGAGGCAATGGTATGAAGATTTACGGCGTTACAGGCTGGAAGAACGCCGGCAAGACCGGGTTGATGGAGCGATTGGTGACCGAAATCACCGGGCGTGGTTTCAGCGTGTCGACTGTCAAACATGCGCATCACACCTTTGATGTGGACCACCCCGGCAAGGACAGCCATCGCCACCGGGTCGCGGGCGCGACCGAAGTGCTGCTGGCTTCGCGCAACCGCTTTGCGCTGATGCACGAGCTGCGCGACGAGGAGGAGCCGACGCTGGAAGAGTTGCTGTCCAAGCTGATGCCTGTCGATCTGGTTCTGGTCGAAGGCTACAAGCGCGACAGGCATCCCAAGGTTGAGGCATTCCGGGCCGAAACGGGCAACGACCTGATCGCGCCGGGTGATCCCACCATTCGCGCGGTGGCCAGTGATACGCCGATGGCGTTGGATCGCCCGGTGTTCGATCTGAACGACACCAAGGCGATTGCGGATTTCATCCTGTCAGAGGTTTGGCTTTGACGGGGTTCGACACGATAGCGATTGTCGATTGGTCTGCGGGCAAACGCGCGCCTGCGCGTCCCTCAAAAGATGCGATCTGGATCGGGGTGACCCGTTCGGGTCTCGATCAAGAGCCGGTTTACTGTCGGTCGCGGATCGAAGCCGAGGCTTGGTTGTCCGATTTCATCGGCGCAGAGGCGCAAGCCGGGCGGCGCGTGCTGATCGGATTCGATTTCCCCTTTGGCTATCCACGGGGATTTGTGCGTCATGTGACCGGATCGGACGATCCGCTGACATTCTGGGATTGGTTGACGTCACGGATCATGGACAGCGAGGCGGGCGAAAACAACCGGTTCGATGTGGCGTCGGAGATCAATCGTCTCTTTGATGGGCCGGGGCCGTTCTGGGGCAAGCCTTCTGAAGACAGTTGGCCGGATATTCCATACCGCAAAGTGGGGATATCCTATGACAGCTTTGCAGAGCGCCGGGCCTGCGATCTGGCGGCGAAGGCGTCGTCCTCCTGTTTTCAACTCTTCTTTAACCCAACTGTGGGAAGTCAGGCCTTGATGGGTCTGCCGATGCTTTCGCGATTGCGGCGGCGCGGGGGCGTCTCGGTTTGGCCTTTCGAGGACTGGTCTGGCGCCCAGACCGTGCTGGTCGAGATTTGGCCGGGTTTGATTGAACCTGCGGTGAAGGAGGTACAAAACGAAGAGATTCGCGATGCCGCGCAAGTGCGCCTTCTGGCGCGGGCCTTGGCAAGTCTATCAGCAGAGCGCCTGCATGAGCTTTTGACAGATGTCGGGCAGGAGGCACCTGACGAAGCCTGGATTTTGGGTGCCGGGCATGCGGACGAATTGGTTACTGCAGCGCGCGGGCAGATTTTTTTGGCGCCGCCGCCGCTGCGGAACGACTGTTTTGCACTGCCTGCCGGTGTGGACTGGACACCTGTCGATGATGCGCTTGCTCTGTTAAGCGCGCGCATGCATGCCGTTGTGGGTGTCGAAACGGTGCCGCTCATGCAGGCCTGCGGACGGGTTTTGGCCGAAGATCTGATCGCGAAACGATCGAATCCGCCACATCCGAATACGGCGGTGGACGGGTATGGATTTTCCGGTGCTGCCATCGGTGACGGGCCGCAGATTTTGCCGTTGGTCGACGGACGCGCCGCGGCGGGTGCGCCTTTCGCCGGGTTGATTCCCGAGGGGCAGGCGATCCGCGTGCTCACCGGCGCGGACCTTCCTGACGGCGTTGATACGGTTGTTCTCGACGAAGATGTTCGGGTTGGAGATGGTCACGTCGCGTTTCATGGGCCCCTGAGACCGGGCGCCAACACGCGCAAAGCGGGCGAAGATGTGCGTGAAGGAGAAGCGGCGCTATCTGCCGGGCGTGTGCTGACCCCTGCTGACCTGGCGCTTGCGGCGGCGGTGGGACATGGCAGCCTTGAGGTGAGAAAACGGCTAAGAGTCGCCGTCCTGTCCACCGGGGATGAGATTGTCGAGCCGGGCGCGCAGGCGGCTGAAGGGCAGATCTTTGATGCCAATCGGCCGATGCTTCTGAGCCTGTGCGCCGGTTTCGGGTTCGAAGTTGTGGACATGGGGTGTGCAGCGGATGACCGTGGGGCTGTGCGTGCGGCACTGGACCGGGCTTCGGCACAGGCTGATGTGATCCTGACCTCAGGCGGAGCGTCCGCCGGGGATGAAGATCATATCTCTGCGCTGTTGCGTGAAACCGGTTCCATGCAGGAATGGCGGATCGCGCTGAAACCCGGTCGACCGTTGGCATTGGGCCTTTGGGATGGCGTTCCTGTCTTTGGTCTGCCCGGCAATCCTGTGGCGGCGCTGGTGTGTACTCTGATCTTTGCACGACCGGCGATGGCGGCATTGTCCGGAGCGGGCTGGTTTGAACCGCAGGGGTTCACCGTGCCAGCAGCATTCGAAAAGCGTAAAAAACCGGGGCGGCGGGAATATCTGCGGTCGCGGATCCGCGATGGCCGCGCCGAGGTGTTCAAGTCTGAAGGCTCGGGTCGAATCTCTGGTTTGAGCTGGGCCGAAGGGCTTGTCGAATTGCCAGACGGTGCGGTGCATGTGCAACCGGGTGACCCGGTGCGCTACATTCCGTTTTTGTCATTCAGCTGAGCGTACGCTCAGACCCCACTGGGCAGCGGTGACAAACGCCCTTTAATCGAACGTACCGCTCACACGCCCCAGCAGCATGAACGCGCGTGCGGTTCTTGTGCCGGCGAGTTCCGAAATCTCCGCATCCGTCGCCGTGCTTTCGAACCGGGCGAAGCCCTTGTCGAAGAGACGCAGGAAATGGTGTGCGGCATCGCGGAAGATCGGGTCCTGTTTCATGCGCCCGGCGGCCAAGGCCAGCGATGACCGGTCCCGCACGCCGCCCAGGGCGGCAATCGTGCGACCGCGTTCACCTTTGGCAAAGCGCCGCCACAGTTCCGGGCGGGCCATGTCGGGGCGCAGATCGTCCATGTATATGCCGTCTTGGCTGAGCAAGGTCAGAACATCCTGCGCGGCCTGCACCAGTTGCGCCGATGGGCGATCTTTCAGAGCGCGGCGCAGCGCTGCAAAGCCTTCCTGATCGTCGGCGGTTTCCGGAAAATGCAGCGCACGGATGAAATCAGATGTCGAAAGCGGTGGGTGCAGCGCCTCGGCAGGGGTGCCAAGCGCCAGTGTGGGCTGGTCGCCGGGTTCCGGGTCCGGCGCCGCCGCTTGCACGGCAATCTGGGCGGCGCGGGTCGATGTGAACATCGCCAGCGTGGTTTCCGCCTTCTTCTGTGCGTCAGCGATTTCGTCCAGTTTCTTGACGATAGAGGGGTGCGGCGCCTGATCCCGTCCGCCCGCTTGATTTTGCGTGATATAGGCATGTCGGATCGCGTCGATCGCGGTTTGGAGCCGGGTGCTTTCCTCGCGCATGATGCGCAAGGACCTGGCACCAAGAGCCGCGACCCAGATCATCCCGACGGGAAAGAAGATCACCATCAAGGTCAGAAGAAAGCGAAGCCCGTCCACCCCCTCGTTGCCCGAGAACAGGAAGAACGCCCCAGAGATCACCAGCCAGACTACGCTGAGCGCAGCTGCTGTCAGCTCTATACCGCTGAGCCCGCGGCTGTCATCGCCGGGCCGGGGCGGTATCGGGCTCGGACCTGGCTGTGCGTCTTTTTGCTTTGTCATGGCCGGGTCGGACCCATCAAATGTACTCGATCTTCAACACTTCGTAGGCTTTGTCGCCACCGGGTGTGCGGACTTCTACGCTGTCACCTTCTTCTTTGCCGATCAGGGCACGGGCGATGGGCGATTTGATGTTAAGCAGACCTTTTTCGATATTGGCCTCGTGTTCACCGACGATCTGCCAGGTCTTTTCCTCATCGGTGTCTTCATCGACCAGAGTGACGGTCGCCCCGAACTTGATCGGGCCAGACAGTTTGGTTGGGTCGATCACCTCGACGAGGCTTAGCACGCCTTCCAGTTCCTTGATGCGACCTTCGATAAAGCCCTGTTTTTCGCGGGCCGAATGATATTCCGCGTTTTCCTTGAGATCGCCCAACTCCCGCGCCTCGGCAATCGCCTTGATCACGGCAGGACGCTCTTCGGACTTGAGCGTTTTCAATTCGGTTTCGAGCGCGGCGTGCCCCGCGCGGGTCATCGGTAGCTTTTCCATGGGATTTTTCCCTCTTGCTCGGCAGAGCGTGAGCTCTGGCGCCATTTGCCGTCGGCGCGGTGTAAACATGTCACTTGCTTTGGCGCAAGACTGCCCCGGTCGCTTGGCAAATGGCAAGTGATTTGCTGCGGTTGCGCGATCACGCGCGCAGGAAAAAGAGCCCAGCCATCGTCAGACCGATCAGGGTGATACCGATGCGGAGCTTGCCCGTGTCCTCGATCTTCATTGCGAGGCGGGCGCCGACATATCCTCCGCTAAGCTGGGCCAAGGCCAAAACGACAGCGGCGTCCCACGCGACCAGTCCGGCAATCGCGTAGGCGGCTACTGACACGACAGAGAGTAATGCGGACACAAGGTTCTTGAGGCCATTCATTCCATGAAGATTGGTGAGCCCCATCAACCCAAAGGCTGCAAGCAGCATGATGCCCAAGCCGCCATTGAAATAGCCGCCGTAGATCGACACCGCAAAAAGCACCAGCCCTGCAATGGCCTTTGGTGGTTTGCCTTTCAGACGCAGGTGCTTCATCGCGAACGGCCCGAAGCCGAAGACCAGTGTGCCCAGAAGCAACAACCACGGAACGAGGGCCGAAAAGGTGTCTTGCGAGGTGATCAGGAGCAATCCCGCTCCGGCGAGGCCACCAATGGCAGCGATGATCAGCACCGTCAGGACTGGAAGCGGGTCCTGTGTCTCCATGTCGTGACGATAGGCCCAGGCGCTGCTGAGATAGCCGGGTAGGGCAGTCAGGGTGGCCGTGGCATTGGCCATGATCGGCGGCACGCCTACCCAGACCAGAGCCGGGAAACTGATGAACGTTCCACCGCCGGCAATGGCATTGAGCATTCCGGCAGCCAGACCGGCGCAGATCAGTAAGGCTATGTCAAACATAAGAAGGCGCTTTCGTGGATCGGAACTCTCCTTTGCGCCATTTCGGTTTGATCTGCAAACCGATCTGGATTTTGAACTGAGCACGAAAGACCCGCAGAGAGAGCACGGAACTGGATGCGTAAAAAGCCGCAAACCAATTGCCAAATGACGCTTCTATTCGTGGAAAACGTTTGAAAACCGGGCAAATCGCCTCAACAGGGGTTTGTAACGCGGTGTCGCAATTGACCGATCTTGACCCGCACGTTACGTGACCCAGCAAGTTTTCGACACGTGACTTTCAGGAAAGAGCCCGACATGAGCGAACACACGCGCGAAGCGATGGAATATGATGTGGTCATCGTTGGTGCAGGCCCCGCTGGCCTGTCCGCCGCGATCCGGTTGAAGCAGCTTGATGCCGAGTTGAACGTCGTGGTTCTTGAAAAGGGTTCCGAAGTGGGCGCGCATATCCTGTCGGGTGCGGTGCTTGATCCCTGCGGTCTTGATGCGCTGATCCCCGACTGGAAAGAAAAGGGTGCTCCGCTCAACGTGCCGGTCAAGGAAGACAAATTCTACATGCTGGGTGAGGCGGGTCAGATCCGTATCCCCAACTGGCCAATGCCGCCGCTGATGAACAACCACGGCAACTACATCGTGTCGATGGGCAATGTCTGCCGCTGGATGGCAGAACAGGCCGAAGAACTGGGTGTCGAGATCTTCCCTGGCATGGCGTGTTCGGAACTCGTTTACGGCGACAATGGCGAAGTCAAAGGCGTGGTCGCTGGCGAATTTGGAAAGAATGCCGATGGCACTCCGGGGCCAGGCTATGAGCCGGGCATGGAGCTGCACGGCAAATACGTGTTCCTCAGCGAAGGCGTGCGCGGCAGCCTCGCTAAGGAAGTGATCGCCAAGTACGACCTGTCGAAAGGCAAGGAACCACAGAAATTCGGCCTTGGCATGAAGGAGATCTGGGAGATCGACCCCGACAAGCACCGGGAAGGCTCTGTCACCCACACGATGGGCTGGCCGCTTGGGTCGAATGCAGGTGGCGGGTCGTTCATCTATCACCTCGACAACAACCAAGTTTATGTCGGCTTCGTGGTTCACCTGAATTACGAGAACCCGCACCTGTACCCCTACATGGAATTCCAGCGCTTCAAGCATCACCCGATGGTGGCCGAACTGCTGAAGGGCGGAAAGCGTGTGGCCTATGGCGCGCGGGCGATTTCTGAAGGTGGCTACCAGTCGATGCCGAAAATGGTGGCACCCGGTGTGGCGCTGCTCGGTTGTTCCGTTGGCATGGTCAATGTCCCGCGCATCAAGGGCAACCATAACGCGATGCTGTCGGGCAAAGCTGCGGCCGAAGCCGCCTATGCCGCCATTCAGGATGGACGCGGGTCGGACGAACTGACCGCCTATGAGGACGAGGTGCGCACAGGTGCCATCGGCGAGGACCTGAAAAAGGTACGCAATGTCAAACCGCTGTGGTCGAAATACGGCCTGACCGCGTCTTTGACATTGGGTGGCTTCGATATGTGGACCAATACGCTTGGCTTTTCCCTCTTCGGGACCGTTGGCCACGGCAAATCCGATGCCGAGGCCACAGGCGAAGCCTCCAAGTTCAAGCCGATCGACTATCCGAAACCGGACGGCAAATTGTCTTTTGACCGCCTGACAAACGTGTCTTTCGCGGCGACAAACCACGAAGAAAGCCAACCAGCGCATCTCAAGCTCAAGGATGCGTCGGTTCCGGTGTCTGTGAACCTTCCGAAATACGGTGGACCGTCGGCGCGTTACTGTCCGGCGGGTGTTTACGAATTTGTGAAGGACGAGAAAGGCGATGACAAGTTCGTCATCAATTTCCAGAACTGTGTCCACTGTAAAACCTGTGATATCAAGGACCCGAGCCAGAACATCAACTGGACCGTGCCGCAGGGCGGGGACGGGCCGAACTACCCGAACATGTAAGCCGCAAGGGCCGGGCCAACGCCCGGCCTTTTGCTTTGGTTGCTTGTCTCCGGGTGCCGCGTTACGGTTCGCGAAATAGCCTCACTGAGGGAGACGGGAATGGCGCAGTCCAGCATGAAACGGCTCTTGGGATCAGCAGCGCTCGCGCTTTGTCTGATGGCACCGGGCAGCGTGTTTGCGAACAGTCTGGCCGGGGATTACCTCGCTGGGCGACAAGCCAGCTTTGACGGCGATATTCAGGCGGCGGCAAGCTACTATGGCCGCGCTGTCATGCATGATCCGGAAAATCCGGTGATCCTGGAACGAGCGGCCCTCGCCGAGATTTCGCTGGGTGACGTGGAAAGGGCGGCGGCGCTGTCCACCAAGCTGGTCAATGACGGGCACCGCAGTCAGGTCGCGCATATGGCGCTCGTTGCTGAACTTGCGGCGTCCGAGGATTACGAAGGCTTGATTGCGCGGGTGGAGGATGATCGCGGGGTCGGCCCGCTGGTGGATGGGTTGCTGCTGGCGTGGTCGCAGCTTGGCAAAGGAGACATGTCCGCAGCTCTTGTGCAGTTTGACGAGTTGTCCAATCAGCAGGGCATGCGCAATTTTGCGATGTATCACAAAGCACTTGCCCTGGCGTCGGTTGGTGATTTTGAAAGTGCCGCAGGCATTCTTGAGAACGCCGGTACGGGCGGAATGCAGCTCACCCGGCGGGGTGTCATGGCCCATGTCGAGGTGCTCAGCCAGCTTGATCGCAACGAGGACGCGCTGACACTGATTGACACGGCGTTCGGCGGTGATCTTGATCGTGGTCTGAGCCAGATGCGCGCCGCGCTGGACGCGGGTGAGGCCATTCCTTTTACCCACATCAGAGGTGCGCGTGACGGACTGGCTGAGGTGTTTTACACGCTTGCCGCCGCATTGGCGAATGAGGCCAACGACGAATTCACCCTGCTCTACACGCGGGTCGCTCAATACCTGCGCCCCGAGCACGTGGATGCGATCCTCCTGACGGCCAGCCTTTTGGACGAAATGGGTCAGTCTGATCTGGCGGTCAAAGCCTACGCCGAGGTGCCCGAAGACCACCCTGCATATCACGCCGCGGAGTTGGGTCGCGCCGCTGCCCTGCGCGACAGCGATAAGGTGGATGCCGCGGTCGAAGTGCTGCAGCGTCTGGCGAAAACTCACGGTGATCAGCCCATTGTGCATTCGACGCTGGGCGACACGATGCGGCAGCTCGAGCGGTACGAAGAAGCCATTGATGCCTACACGCAGGCACTCGACCTGTTTGAAGTCGAAACACAGCGTCAGTGGTTCCTGCACTATGCCCGGGCGATCAGCTACGAACGACTGGGTCGTTGGGACGACGCTGAGGCGGATTTTCGCGCCGCCTTGGAATTGAACCCGGATCAGCCGCAGGTGCTGAATTATCTCGGGTACTCGCTGGTCGAAAAACAGATCAAGCTGGACGAAGCGCTCGATATGATTGAACGCGCAGCGGCAGCGCGACCTGACAGCGGGTATATCATCGACTCTCTTGGGTGGGTCCTCTATCGGCTGGGTCGCTACGAAGAAGCCGTTGGGCATATGGAGCGCGCGGCGGAATTGATGCCGGTCGATCCTATCGTCAATGACCATTTGGGGGACGTTTATTGGGCCGTCGGTCGCAAGACAGAAGCGCGGTTCCAATGGCGTCGGGCGCTGTCCTTCACGATCTATGGCTCGACCGCGGAGGAGGTCAATGCCGACCGAATCCGGGCCAAGCTTGAGGTTGGGCTGGATCAGGTTCTGGCGGACGAAGGCGCGCCGCCGCTGCAGGTCGCGAATGACGACGGTTAACGTCTTTGCGCCTGCGAAGATCAATCTGGCACTGCATGTCACCGGCCAGCGTGACGACGGCTATCACCTGCTCGACTCTTTGGTCACCTTTGCGTCTGTTGGTGACGAGTTGGAGATCAAGCCGGGCAATGCCTTGTCGCTGACAGTCGAAGGCCCGGAAGGGGCAGGCGTTCCGGCGGACATGGACAACCTCGCTCTGCGCGCTGCGGCTTTGGCTCAGCAGGATGGTGCGGGCTTGCGTTTGGAGAAGTATCTGCCACCGGCCTCCGGAATTGGCGGCGGTTCTGCTGACGCTGCGGCGGCGTGGCGCGGAATGGTGTGCCTCGACGAATCCCGCCGTGAAGCTTTGGCCACTGCACCACTGGACATACTCGAACAATATCTGGGCGAACTGGCTGGCCTTGGGGCCGATGTCCCGATGTGCCTTGCCTGCAAGCCCATGCGGGCGCGTGGAATTGGCGATCAGCTTGAGGTCGTGTCGCTTCCGGCTCTTCATGCTGTGCTGGTCAATCCAAGGCTGCCGGTGTCGACACCATCCGTCTTCAAGGCGCTGAGCTCCAAGATCAATCCATCGATGCCGGATTGCATCCCTGCTTTTGCTGATGCCGCTGAGCTGATCGACTGGCTTGGGGGCATGCGCAACGATCTGGAACCGGCCGCTTTGGCGGTTCAGCCCGCCATCGCCGATGTGCTTGATGTCCTTGCGGTCCAGGAAGGATGCGGTTTGGCGCGGATGTCGGGTTCAGGGGCTACGTGTTTTGGGTTGTTCGACACCGAAGCATCAGCAAAGGACGCCGCGCGTGAGCTGTGCGATGCGCATCCCGATTGGTGGGTGGCGGAATGCACTCTGAGAGACCAGTTCGACGCAGCGCTGCCCAAAATCAGTTGATCCGCGCCACCACGTAATCGGCCAGATCGTCGAGCATGTCGCGGATAGGGTGGGCTGGCAGCGTGGCGAGCGCAGCGCGCGCCTTGGCAATCCAATCGTTCGCTTCCGCACGGGTTGCCTCAAGCGTGCCATGCTTGTTCAAGAGCGCAATCGCGTGTTCAAGATCGCCCTCTTCCTGTCGGCCTTTTTCAATCGTCCGCTTCCAGAAGGCGCGCTCTTCCTCGTCACCCAAGGCCACAGCCTTAATCACCGGCAGTGTCAGCTTGCGCTCGCGGAAATCGTCGCCCACGTTTTTGCCAGTGGCGTCCGACCCCCAGTAATCGAGCAAATCATCGACGATCTGGAACGCGATCCCCAAAGCATCCCCGTAATCAAACAGGGCTTGCACTTGCGCCTCGTCCATCTCGGCGATCACGCCGCCCACCTCGGTTGCGGCGGAAAACAGTGCCGCCGTCTTGCCGCGTACCACTTGCAGGTAGATCTCTTCGGTCGTGCGCAGATCCTGCGCCGCCGTCATCTGCAAGACCTCGCCTTCGGCAATCGTGGCCGCCGCATCGGACAGGATGCGCAGCACGCGGATGTTGTTGGTCTCGGTCATCAACTGGAACGACCGCGCGAACAGGTAGTCACCGACCAGCACGCTCGACTTGTTGTCCCACAGCAGGTTCGCCGTAGGCCGTCCCCGCCGCTTCTCGCTCTCGTCAACCACATCGTCATGCAGAAGCGTCGCGGTGTGGATGAACTCTACCGTCGCGGCCAGTTTGACGTGGTTGTCGCCCTCGTAGCCACACATCCGCGCTGCCGCCAGCGTCAGCATCGGGCGTAACCGCTTGCCCCCGGCTTCAACCAGATGCGCAGTCACTTCCGGGATGCGCGGTGCATGTTCCGACGCCATACGCGTGCGGATCAGTGCGTTGACTTGGGCCATGTCACCCGACAGCGCTTCTGCCAGCCGATCATGCGGTTTCTGACTTGGTTTATCCAACATCATCACCATTCCTTCAGGAAGGCTCGACAAAGCGGGCCCGGTGTTCCTACATCTTGGTCATGGAAGAGCTTTTGCGCACCAATGACATCACACTGATACCGCTCGCCCGAGCCGTGCTTGAGGACGAGGGTATAGACAGCTTTGAATTGGACGTAAACATGAGCGTCCTCGAAGGTTCTATCGGTATCTTGCCGCGCCGACTGATGGTCCGCAGCGACGAACTAGACGACGCAAAACGTGTCTTGCGCGAATACGGTGTCAAGTTTGAGGACTGATCCGTTCGTGGCGGAAGAATTGACCCGCGATGATTTTCTGGGCGGTGCCGTGCGCATGTGGCAGCCGAAGGACGGATATCGGGCGGGTGTCGATCCAGTGCTTCTGGCCGCCTCAATCCCGGCGCAGGCCGGTGATACCGTGCTGGAACTTGGCTGCGGAGGAGGTGCGGCACTGGCCTGTCTGGCCACGCGCGTGCCGGGTATCATCTGCACCGGGGTTGAGATGCAACCGGCTTATGCAGCTTTGGCGCAGCGAAATCTGGATGACAACGGATTGGATGGATCGGTGCATTGCGCCGACCTTTCCAACCTGCCAGCGGACGTGAAATCCCAGCGTTTCGATCACGTCATCGCCAACCCGCCCTATTTCGAGGATTTTCGCGCCGTGGCCGCTCGGTCTCGGGAACGCGCTGTGTCCCGATCCGGGGCGTTGCCCTTGGAAAAATGGGTGAGCGTTGCGTCCAAGCGGCTGAAGCCCGGAGGTGTGGCCACGTTCATCCAACGCGCGGACCGGCTGCCCGAACTGATGAGCGCGTTTTTCGCCCACCTTGGTGCGCTGGAGTTCTGGCCGATTCACCCGCGCAGCACCCGGCCAGCGCGACTTGTCCTGTTGCGGGGTCGGAAAGAGCGGCGAGCGGCGTTTGTGTCGCACCCGCCGCTTGTGCTGCACCGCGGCGAAAGCCACGAGAAAGATGCCGATTCGTATACTGATTTGGTATCGAAAGTATTGCGCTCCCCGCAGGCCTTGCCGTTTCCGGCTCAAAACCGCCGACTGACACGCCGCAGTCAGCTATAATTCACCAACAATGCGGGTGCGGCGTGACAGAATTGTAAAACTGTGATCGACTGAAGATCCAATCAGTCACAGGAGGACTTCATGAGCTTGACTTCACATCTTCAGGAACTGAAGCGGAAGCACCAAACCCTGTCTGAAGAGGTCGAACAGGCCCAACGCGCACCAGGCACAGATGACCTGATGATTGCGTCGCTGAAAAAGCAGAAACTCCGACTAAAAGAAGAGATTGAACGTCTCTCATAAGAAGATTGGCCCGGGTCTCCCCCGGGCTTTTTCATATCTGGTCAACGGGGATCAGCCGTTTCTTTGGCAGCTGCTCTACCAAAGCACCGATCTTTTTGTCGAGCCAATCCGAAAACGCTGCGACCTGTGGTTTCTTTTCGTGTCCCACAGGACAGACAAAGCGGAAATGCGCGTCGGTCGACAGAGCTATGTCGAACGGGGCCACCAATTGACCATCGTTCAGCGCCCCGGCAGCAAGCGTGCTGCGGGCCATGACGACGCCACCCCCCGATAGCGCCGCATCCACGGCGTGATCGGCATGGCTGAAATGTGATCCCGTCAGCTTTGGCGGGGTTATCCCGTTGGCGCGGAACCATTGCGCCCAGTCGGCGCGGGGCCGCAGGAAATCGACACTGTCGTCAAAGATCAGCGGCGCGCCGCACAGTTTTTCAGGCGTGTCATAGACCTTGGCCAACGCGGGCGTCATCATCGGTGCGAACCAATCGCGCATCAGAACGCGCGAATATAGTCCCTTGTCGGGGCCATAGCCGAACCGCACAGCGGCATCGATATCGTCGCGCACAAAATCCACCAACCTCAAACTTGCCGAAAAGCGCAGGTCGATGTCGGGATGCGCTTGCGCGAATTCGAAAAGGCGCGGGGCCAGAACCTTGGCCGTAAAGGCTGGGCCTGCGGTCACCGTCAGAATGTTTGATTGCGCCTGCCGCCGGGCCGAACGCCATGCAGCCAGGATAAGGTCGAACCCGTCTCGCACGCCTGATTGTAGCGCCACGCCTTCGGGCGTGAGTTCAACCGCGCGGTTCAACCGGCGGAATACCGGTGTGCCCAAATGCTCTTCAAGAGACTTGATCTGAAAGGACAGCGCGGCAGGCGTCACATGCAACTCGGCAGCCGCTTGCGCAAAGGACATGTGTCGCGCAGCCGCTTCGAAGGCGCGCAAGGCGGTCAGAGGGGGCAGTCGATCGCTCATATTCAGTTAAGTAAATCTTAACTGATGAGATGAAAAGTCTCGTTTGTGGGAAATTATATGGGGGGCCATATAAAGATCAATTAAATTTCGCAAATGTGAGAAAAGACAAATGATCGAATACGCTAAAGACGCCCGCCATCGCGACGCCATCCGCGCCGCTCACTAAGCGCGTGGCGACATGGTGCGCAGCCTTTTGCGGGCTTTGTTCCGCTGATGGTCAAAATGCTGAAGCTCAAACACAGAACGCCCCCGCACCATGATTGGCCGGGGGCGTTTTTCTTTCAGAGCATGTTGGCCTGAATGGCGGTCAGTTCCGATTGCACCAATTCGTGCCCGCCGGTGTGCCAGTGTTCGATTACATCAGCCCCTTGCGCGCGCAGGTAATCTGTCAGGGAGCGGGTCAAAGGCGCGGGGCAGATCGGGTCGCGTTCACCTGCTGTGATAAGCCAGCGTGTTGCCGCCAAACCAGGCTGCGGAGCAGGGGTCCACGGGATCAGCGGGTGCATGGCGATCACGTCAGTAAAAAGGTTCGGATCGTCAAACGCCACCGCCGCCGCGATATTCGCGCCGTTCGAATACCCAAGGGCGATCACGCGCGAGGCATCGGTCTCAGCTTTTTTTGACCGAATGAACGCGGCCATCGCCGCGCGCCGCTTGGCCAAATCGTCCATGTCATAAATGCCTTCGCCAGTGCGCCGGAAATAGCGGTTCATCCCGTGTTCCGAAACGTCCCCGCGCGGAGACACCACATGCGAATCTGGCCAAAGCTGTTCGGCAAGTCCGTGGAACTGGGTCTCGTCACCACCCGTGCCGTGAAAGGTGAAGATCAAGGGCGCGCCGGGTGTGCCCTTGGATTCTCGCAGGATGTAGTCAGTCAACGATTGGCTCCAAATACTTTTCCTCCAGAACTTGACGCAGGTGTTCATGCTGCGACGGCAGCTTGAGCGCCTCACCCAGATGTGCCGTGTCTTCGTCACGGTCAAAGCCGGGCTCGTTGGTGGCCACTTCGAACAGCACCCCACCCGGTGTGCGGAAATAGATCGCGTAGAAGTAATCGCGGTCGATCACCGCCGTCACCTGATAGCCCGTGTCCATCAATGCCCTGCGCACCTCCATCTGCTTTTCGCGGTTGTCGACGGAAAACGCGATGTGATGTACCGAACCGGCCCCCTGATCGGCGCTTGGCGCATTGACCTGGGTGATGTCGATCACGTTGGCCTCATTGCCGCCTGGCACATGAAAGCGGGTGACGTTCTCCTGTCGGTCAAGTTCTTCATACCCCATGTATTTGAGCAATTCGGCGCTGCCGCCTGCATCGCGCAGACGCATGTCGGCGCTGTGAAAGCCCCGAATGGCAGCATCGGCAGGCACACCATTGTTGGTCCACGGATCGCGCGCGTCATCCTCGGTTTCAACCAGCACAAACCCGTCGCCATCCGGTCCGTCAAAGCGCAGGCGGTCTTCGCCAAACGTGGTCTCGGTCTGCATGTTCTTGACGTCAAAAGTCGCCAGCCGCTCTTGCCAATAGGGCAAGCTGCCCTTGGGCACGGCAAAGCCGGTGATGCCAACTTCACCCGTGCCGGGGCGACCGCGCCGTGCGTTCGGGAAGGGGAAATAGGTCATGACCGTGCCGGGCGTGCCCGCCTCGTCGCCGTAATAAAGGTGATATACCTCGGGCGCGTCGAAATTGACCGTCTTCTTGATCCGGCGCAGGCCCAATGTCTTGGTAAAGAAATCGTTGTTCGATTGTGCCCCGCTGGCGATCGAGGTCACATGATGCAGTCCGTTGATCTGATTGATCATGCCTGGTCTCCCAAAATACGCATTTCCGTTTGAGATCATACCTAGCTGCAATTGCGCGCACATAAATACCTGTGTGCGCGCCAAATTTGTGCACATGCGCACCTAAGCGCGGCGTGAGGCCATCGCTGCGATACCCGCGCCGACTGTAATAAGAATGGCTGCGGCAACCAACTGCCAAGAGGCCTGTGCAAATCCTGCAACGATCAGGACCAGCGTCGACAACAGTGGCGCAGCATAGCTCGCAACGCCCAGAACCTGAATATCGCCCTTCTTTACGCCAATGTCCCAGACATAGAACGCCAGACCCACTGGCCCCAGACCAAGCGCCACAACTGACAGCCAACCGAATGCGCTGTCGGGCCAGAGCGTTGACTCAAAGGCCAGATGTGGGGGCACCGACAACAGTGCAGTAAGCACGCAAAACACCGCGACTGCCTCTGTCGGAGTGGTGCCCAGCCGTCGCGACAAGACCGAATAGCTGCTCCATGTCAGGGCGCAGAATCCGGCAAGGATCAGGCCGGGCGTCGCCGATGCCTCAAAGCTGAACCCGTTGCGCAACACAATGAGCGCAGCCCCCGCGAAGGACACCAATGCCCCGACGATATGCCCCATGCGCAACCGTTCGCCCGGTAACAGCCCCGAAAATAGCACAATGAATAAAGGCCAGAGATACGCGATCAGACCCGCCTCTGCGGGTGGAGCCAGTCGAAGTGCGGAGTAATAGAGCGCATGATACCCGAATAGACCCGCCGTCCCGAACGCATAGACGCGCCATGGCACCAGCCGCAGCACCGACACACGCCCCCGCGCCAAAAGCCAGACAACGCCCACTGCGCCGCCGATGGCAAAGGTCAAAGCATTGAGAAGGAAGGGCGGCACCGGGGCCGACCCCGCAGTGAACAGCGCCAGAAGCGCCCAAAGCAGGACGGCGACAAATCCGATGGCTGTGGCGGTGGCGCGGGTCATGTCCTCCGCTAATCCGCACCGCTCAAAAAGAAAAGGCCCGCGCAACAGGCGGGCCCCTCCAAAACGATCAAACGTGGCTTAGACGAAGAACTGAGCGCCGTTGGCCGAGATGGTCGAGCCGTTGATGAAGCCCGACTGCTCGGAGGCAAGGAACACAACGCAGCGCGCGATTTCTTCCGGTTCGCCCAGACGACCGGCGGGGATGTTAGCGACGATCTTCTGGCGCACCTCTTCGGGAATCGCCATGACCATTTCGGTTGCGATGTAGCCCGGGCAGATGGCGTTTGCAGTGATGCCTGCGCGCGCGCCTTCCTGAGCCAGCGACTTCACGATACCCAGATCGCCGGCTTTGGTCGCGGCGTAGTTCACCTGGCCGAACTGGCCTTTCTGCCCGTTGATCGAGGAAATGACGATCACGCGGCCGAACTTGCGCTCGCGCATGCCCGGCCAGACGGGGTGCACGGTGTTGAACACGCCGGTGAGGTTGGTGTCGATCACCTCTTTCCACGCCTCAGGGGTCATCTTGTGAAACGGTGCATCGCGGGTAATGCCCGCGTTTGCAACAACGACGTCGATCGGGCCTAGATCGGCTTCGACCTTGGCGATGCCCTCTTTGGACGCGTCGTAATCAGCGACGTTCCATTTGTAGGTCTTGATACCGGTCTCTTCGGTGAATTTCGCGGCTTTCTCATCGTTGCCGGCATAGGTTGCCGCAACTTCATAGCCTTCGGCCTTGAGTGCTTTGGAAATGGCTTCGCCGATGCCGCGGCTGCCGCCGGTGACGAGTGCTACACGTGCCATGTGGGGTCTCCTCTTTGTGTCAGGTCAGGTTCAGGGTTTCGAGATATGACCGACCATCCGCCTCGCCGCAGGACCATGTTTCTCGCAGCTTGTCGGGGTCGGTGAAATCAATCTTGTCGACCGGGCAGGGCTCGGACGGTTCAAGATAGGTGCGCCCCGGCACAGGGTTGAGGCCTCTGTAGTGCCGGGTCAAAAGGATCATAGTCGAGCCCTCATCGGGCTCGGGCATGGGGGCCTGATCGACCATGCCACCGTCAATCACGGGCCTGCCGTCCCAAAGCGGAGGCTCGAACACTGGTGGGATCACGGCAGCGGCGGTTATCAGATCGACAAGACGGCCCTCGCGCGCTGCCCCGCGTGCGTCAACGCGGGTGCTGTCGAGCCCGATCTTTTCTGGCCACTTGAAATGCGGTGATGCGACCGTATGCAGCTCTGCTTCATAGGCCAGGGTGGCCGCCGTGCCGGACAGCTTGGGCAGCTCCGACAGCGGCGGATGGCCTATCAGGATATGGAAGGGGGGACCGTCCGCAATCTGCTGTTGAGCATCGGTGTCCAAAACGTCTTGCACGCATTTGCGATAGATGCGCTGATGCGGTGTCACCCCGTCTTCATCAAAACTGTCCCAGGCCACGTTCGCCTCGTTTGTGTCGAACGCGTCGCACATGCGGTCGCGCATTTCCGGAGCGCGCCGTACGATGAAACAGCACGCCGACAATGCCCCGCCGGACACCCCGGTGATGCGCTTGGGCTCAAGTCCGATTTCATCACGTACCACGTCGAGAAATCCGCCTTGCCACATGCACCGCAGACCGCCGCCGGAAAACACCAGCTGGTCAAAAGGAGGCGCGTTTTTGGTCATGGTACGTAAGAGGCCCGGGCGATGCAGATGCATGTCCGGGCCAACAGGTGTCAGGGGCGTTCGACGCAGAGCGCCACGCCCATGCCGCCGCCGATGCAGAGGGTCGCGAGACCTTTCTTGGCATCGCGGCGCTGCATTTCAAACAGCAGCGTGTTCAGGACGCGGGCACCCGAAGCACCGATTGGGTGACCAATGGCAATTGCGCCGCCATTCACGTTCACGATGGCTGGATCCCAGCCCATGTCCTTGTTCACGGCACAGGCTTGCGCGGCAAACGCCTCGTTGGCCTCGACGAGATCGAGATCGCCAACCGACCATCCTGCCTTTTCCAGTGCCTTGCGCGACGCGTGGATCGGACCAACGCCCATGATCGACGGGTCGAGACCGGCTGTTGCGTAGGATGCAATACGAGCCATCGGAGTGATGCCGCGCTTGGATGCGTTTTCTTCGCTCATCAGCAGCACACCCGCCGCGCCATCGTTGAGACCACTGGCGTTGGCCGCCGTTACAGAGCCGTCCTTCGTAAAGGCAGGGCGCAGTTTCTGCATCGCGTCCATTGTTGCGCCCTGGCGGATATATTCATCCTTGTCGACCACGATGTCGCCCTTACGGGTCTTGACGGTGAACGCGATCACTTCGTCATCGAACTTGCCTGCTTTCTGCGCCGCTTCGGCTTTGTTCTGCGAGGCAACGGCGAATTCGTCCTGCTGTTCGCGGCTGATCTGCCACTTCTCGGCGACGTTTTCGGCTGTCTGGCCCATGTGGTAGCCGTTGAAGGCATCCCAGAGACCGTCGCGGATCATTGTGTCGATGTATTTGACGTCACCCATCTTGTGACCGGCGCGAAGATGCGCAGCATGGGGGGAGAGGGTCATGTTTTCCTGACCACCGGCGCAGACGATGTCGGCATCACCCAGCATGATGTGCTGTGCGCCCAGAGCGACGGCGCGCAAACCCGAGCCGCAGACCTGGTTGATACCCCAGGCTGCGCTTTCCTGCGGAAGACCCGCATTGATATGCGCCTGACGCGCAGGGTTCTGGCCCTGCGCAGCGGTAAGAACCTGACCGAGAATGGTCTCGGACACGGCCTCTTTTTCGACACCAGCGCGTTCGACCAGAGCGTTCAGCACGGCTGCGCCCAAGTCATGTGCGGGTGTGTTTGCGAAAGAACCGCCGAACGAGCCAACGGCTGTTCGTGCGGCAGATGCGATAACGACGTTGGTCATTGGTCCCTCCACCAAAGTCATGGTCCAGACATGATTCCACAGCGATTATTGCGCTTTTGCGCCTGCGGCCCCAGACCTTTTCTCGCGCTCTCGTAAAGCAACGGTGGACATCCGCATACCGGACAGGGTGTCTCAGGTCTGGGTTGCATGGCGGGTTT
>QCWH01000006.1:95619-110839 GCA_003149565.1 Marivita sp. XM-24bin2
TTGGTTTGCCAGGGCGGCTTCATAGACGGTGCTCCAAAATAGTAGCCCTGAAGGAAATCGACGCCGAGCTGGCCCAAAGCCTGTGCGTCCGGTGCCGATTCGACAAATTCGGCGATAGTGAACATGTCGAATTGCTGTGCGATTGCGATGATCGCGCGTGTCAGCACCTGATTGTCCGAATCCGTTGCAATGCCGCGAATGAACTGGCCGTCGATCTTTAGGATGTCGAACTGAAACTCACGCAAATATCGGAGTGCCGTGTACCCGGCCCCGAAATCGTCGAGTGCGAAACTGATGCCCTGTTTCTGCAAAGCACGCATCGCCTGTACCACAAGTTCCGGCACCAGCATTGCGGACGCTTCGGTAATCTCAAGGATAAGCCGGGAGGCCGCAGTCGGATCGCGCGCGAGTCCGCGATCCAGAACCTTGCGCCACTTTGGATAGCCGATGGACCGCGCTGACAGGTTGATGGCCAGTCTGACGCCGGGATTGCGCGCAAGGGTGCGCAGCCCGTGTTCTAGGGCCAGGCAATCAAGCAAACGTCCGCTTTCACGCTCTTCGATCTGGGTGATGAACTGACCGGCGGGAATAATGCGGCCGGTTGGGTCGGTGACCCGGATCAACCCTTCATAGAACGCCACCTGGTCCTGTTGCTGTGCCTGGACAATTGGCTGAAACGCCAGGCGGACCTCGCGATGCTGCACGGCGTCTTCGACAATTTGCAGGATATCGAGATCCCGTTTCTGGGCTGCAGAGTCCAACGGAGAGGGTTCAAACGATTTGCGAAGGGCACGATGTGACATGGGCGTCCTTTTGGCTTGGCTCGGGAACTGTGCCGGATCAGTGTTAAACCGGGTTTAATGCGCGCTAGGAAATCGTGTGTTGACTCTATGAAAGGCCGCCGTATAAGCGCGGCTTCATTGGTGTTGGTGGCCCCCGCAAGGGGATGCCTGTCATGGGTCTCAAGCCCAAGAGGACAACGCCCTTCATAGTCGCCTCTCGGGGCGTCGTACCAAGAAGGAGATCAGCCGTGACCAAACGCACGTCTGCCAAGTACAAAATCGACCGCCGGATGGGCGAAAACATCTGGGGCCGTCCGAAATCCCCCGTCAACCGCCGCGAATACGGCCCGGGCCAGCACGGCCAGCGCCGCAAGGGCAAGATGTCCGACTTTGGCCTGCAGCTGCGCGCAAAGCAAAAGCTCAAGGGCTACTACGGCGATCTGACCGAAAAGCAGTTCCGCCGCATCTACGCCGAAGCCGAGCGTCTGCGTGGCGATACCGGTGAGCAGCTCATCGGCCTGCTCGAGCGCCGCCTCGACGCGGTCGTCTACCGCGCCAAGTTCGTTGCAACGATTTTTGCCGCACGTCAGTTCGTGAATCACGGGCACGTGCTCGTGAACGGCCAGCGCGTCAACATCCCGTCCTACCGCGTGAAAGAAGGCGACGTAATTGAGGTCCGCGAGAAGTCCAAGCAGATCGCTGCGGTTCTGGAGGCGGTTCAACTGCCCGAGCGTGATGTGCCTGACTACGTCGAAGCGGACCACTCCAAGATGAAGGCGACCTTTGTTCGCACGCCGGGTCTGAGCGACGTGCCGTACCCGGTGATGATGGAACCGAACCTCGTCATCGAATACTACGCTCAGAACTGATTTGGTCTTGCGTACGGATCAACCGTACGCCTCGACCGGACCAACCGTTCGTTTCAAAGCCGTCCCATTGGGGCGGCTTTCTCGTTTCGGCTTGTGATATCCGGCCTTGGAAAAGAAAAAGGCCGCGCAATCTCCACGCCCCTACGGTAAATGTTGACATTGATGAGAGCCCTCTCCACGAGGTGGCTCGTTTCTCAACAAGCGTTACTTTTCGAGGGGACAGACAAGGTACGTAGCTCTCGACGAAATCTTCGACACCGCAACCCCCATGGCGCTCTCTTCGGCGTCAAGCCACCGCCTTTCGATGGCTGCGGGCGAGAAGCATTCCCAAGTAGACGCATCAATAGCATGCGAAAAGTGGATTCTAACCAAATCCGCATGATCTCTTTTTCAAGCTCTCAGGTACTCGGAATAAACGCGAAGGATCCATTCCGGCAGAACGGGCGCGGCCTGGATCAGTCGTCCGCCGGCAAAAACCAGCATCTGGCGCGGCGGCGTGTTGAGTTGCGAGTTGTCAAAGACCATCCCGCGATCCGCTTGCAGGACCGCTTGCCTGATCAATGGCTGGCTGCGAACAAAGCGCGCACGGATCTTGTTTTCGGGCACATCGTGCCCTCCTTCGGAGCGCCGCTCGACAACCCGAGCCACCGAAAGGTCAGGTCCGTCGACACCAACATGCATGACGACTACAAGATAGCCGCGCTCCCGCGCTGTCTCGATCACCTCCAGCTTTGAGGGATGCGAGAACACCGTCTCGGCGGCGAAACTCCGGCGCGCGTCCAGCATCTCAAGCCGTCGCGCAGCAGCGATGCGAGCCGCTTCATAGGCGGCTTCCATCGACGGATCGCGCAACTCGTCGCGCTGGATGATGTCGGCGTTGATGAAAGGACCCGCGAAGCTTGGAGCAACGCGGGTCTGGTAGAGCGTGGACTTGCCGGCGCCGTTCGGGCCTGCAAGCAGGACGAGGCTCGGCCTCATGGCGCAGCGTCATCCCGTGCGTAGATCAGGTTGCCGCCCGCATCGAGCCCAACGCCCTGCCCCAGTTTGTGGCGTTTGGCGTGAAAGGCTTCCTCCTCTTCACAGGCCCGCCCCATTTTTTCGGTAATGGCGTCGAGCCAGGCGGTGCCTTCCTCTTCCGTCAGCTCTGTGGTGTCCAACCTGCCCTCGAGCGCCGCCGTAATGCGTACATGGTCATAGGAACCGGAGTGTTCGATTGCACGCCCGATCTTAAGCCAGTGGGTAATCTGACCAGCCACCGAACGACTGTGCAGGTCTGCTTCACGCCGGACGAGGGCCATGACCTCATCGGCCAGTTTTACTGATTGCGCCATCGTTTCCTCCTTGATCAGAATGTCAGGTAGCAAAATGCTACCCGAAAGTCAATAATCCAGCTCCCAAACGCGCCCAGCCAGACGTCATTCCGTGCAAGTGATTTGTTTCTGACAACATTTACCGTAGGGGCGTGCGCGCAATCTGCGCAGCCTTTTTTTCCCAATCAGATGTTTGAAGACCCCTGATTACATCCAGTACACGTCCCGAAAAACGTGGCGCACAATGTCTTCGCGCCTGATGCCTTTGGCCGCCAGCGCGTCATCGGACAGCGCCTGAAGACGTTCGATTTCGTGAACACGCGAATTCGCTTCTGCGATTTGGGTAAAGCCGCGTGTCAGGCCGTCGATCAGACTGGAGATCAATCCCGGCTTTTGACCTTGGTATGACTGTGTCAGTGCCATGAATTTTCCTTTGCGTTGCTTAATTTTTACACAGAACATCTAAGTCTTTGAAATCGCGATGAGTACCTCTCGTTTGGAATACCCGCTCCGTCGTTTTTGCATAACGCCGCAGCGCAGCATTTCTCAAAAAGACCTCATCCAAAAATTTTACCAGTTGATAAAATTTTTGACCCGTGAGAGCGTTCAATATCTGTTCAAGCTGATCTTGGAGTGTGAAGATGGACGCCAGAGCATTGAAAGAAGGCATAGTTTCGGGCCGATTGGATGCCGACGCGCTGAGCGCAGGCTTCGCCGATCTGCACGCGCCGCTCACAGACCATGAAGCCTTGGTTGCGGCGGATCGGTGTTATTTCTGTCACGACGCACCCTGCATCACAGCCTGCCCCACCGATATTGATATTCCGCTTTTCATTCGCCAGATCGCCACAGGCACAGCGGAAGCGGCAGCCAAGACAATCCTGACGCAGAACATCATGGGCGGCATGTGTGCCCGCGTGTGTCCCACGGAGACACTCTGTGAAGAGGTATGTGTGCGCGAAGTGGCCGAAGGTGAGCCAGTGCAAATCGGCCGCTTGCAGCGCTACGCCACGGACACGCTGATGGCGCAGGGGGTGCATCCATTCTCCCGGTCGGCCGCGACCGGCAAACGCATCGCCGTTGTCGGGGCCGGTCCGGCAGGCTTGGCCTGTGCGCACCGGCTCGCGATGCACGGGCATGACGTGGTTGTATTCGATGCGAGACCAAAGGCGGGTGGCCTGAACGAATACGGCATTGCCGCCTACAAGAGCACCGAGGATTTCGCAGCGCGTGAAGTGGATTGGCTTTTACAGATCGGCGGCATCGAAATTCGCAACAACATGGCGCTGGGCCGTGATGTGACGATGGCTGATTTACAAAGCGCGTATGACGCGGTGTTCCTCGGCATGGGGCTGGGCGGCGTCAACGCTCTGACAGCGCCGGGTGCTGACAAAGAGGGTGTTCTGGATGCAGTGGGTTTTATCGCCGACCTGCGCCAGTGCACCGATCTCAGCAGTCTGCCGGTCGGCCGCGATGTGGTTGTGATCGGCGGCGGAATGACGGCTGTGGATGCGGCGGTTCAGTCGAAACTGCTCGGCGCTTTGAACGTGACGATCGTGTATCGACGGGGCCGCGATCGGATGAACGCCTCGGTCTGGGAACAGGAATTGGCCGCCGCCAAAGGCGTACGGATCATCACCAACGCTTCGCCCGTCGCCGTGCATGGCAATGGGGCCGTGCGCGAGATTGAGTTCGAATTCACCGACGATGACCTGACCCCCACCGGGCAGACCTTCCGTCTTGCTGCCGATCAGGTGTTCAAGGCTATCGGGCAAACATTGACCGGGGAAGACCTGCCCGAACTCGATGGCCGCAAGATCGCGGTGACCGGGCCAGGACGCACCTCGGTTCAAGGTGTATGGGCTGGGGGAGACTGCGCTGCTGGTGGAGAAGACCTGACCGTAACGGCGGTGGCCGAAGGGCGAGATGCCGCAGAAGATATCCATGCCGCGCTGATGCGCGCCTGATCCGGGAGGATTGAGAATGGCTGACCTGACAACCGATTTCGTGGGCATCAAGAGCCCGAACCCGTTCTGGCTCGCCTCGGCGCCGCCGACGGATAAGGAATACAACGTCCGCCGCGCCTTTGAGGCGGGGTGGGGCGGTGTTGTGTGGAAAACGCTGGGTGAGGCAGGCCCGCCCGTCGTCAACGTCAACGGGCCGCGCTATGGTGCGATCTGGGGGGCGGATCGGCGGTTGCTGGGCCTCAACAATATCGAACTGATCACCGACCGACCGCTCGAAGTGAACCTTCGGGAGATCAAGGCGGTCAAGCGGGACTATCCCGACCGCGCGATGGTCGTGTCGTTGATGGTGCCCTGCGTCGAAGAGGCGTGGAAAGCCATCCTGCCGCTTGTCGAGGACACCGGTGCGGATGGGGTCGAGCTTAACTTTGGTTGCCCGCATGGCATGTCCGAGCGCGGAATGGGCAGCGCCGTGGGACAGGTTCCGGAATATATCGAGATGGTGACGCGCTGGGTGAAGCAGAACACCCGCATGCCCTGCATCGTGAAGCTGACCCCGAATATCACCGATATCCGCAAACCCGCGATGGCGGCGCATGCCGGTGGCGCGGATGCGGTGAGTCTGATCAACACGATCAATTCCATCACGTCGGTCGATCTGGATCTCTTTGCGCCTGAGCCGACGATTGACGGAAAAGGGGCGCATGGGGGCTACTGTGGGCCTGCGGTTAAGCCCATCGCGCTAAACATGGTGGCTGAGATCGCGCGCACGCCTGAAATGGCAAACCTGCCAATCTCAGGAATCGGCGGAGTCACGACGTGGAAGGACGCCGCGGAGTTCATGGCTCTTGGGGCAGGCAACGTGCAGGTCTGTACAGCGGCCATGACCTATGGGTTCAAGATCGTGCAGGAAATGATCTCGGGGCTGTCGCAATACATGGACGAAAAAGGCATGACCGCGACCAGCGAGTTGGTTCGCAAAGCAGTGCCGAATGTCAGCGACTGGCAGCATCTGAACCTGAACTACGTGACCAAAGCACGAATCGATCAGGACCTGTGCATTTCTTGTGGGCGCTGTTTTGCGGCGTGCGAAGACACATCGCATCAGGCGATTGCGATGTCCGAGGATCGGGTGTTCACGGTCAAGGATGACGAATGCGTCGCCTGCAATTTGTGTGTGAACGTCTGTCCGGTGGAGGATTGCATCACGATGGAACGGCTGGAGGTCGGTGCGATCGACGAGCGCACGGGCCGCCCGGTGGCTGCGGAACATGGTGATTGGACAAGTCACCCGAACAACCCGGCGGTGGCGCAGGCGGCTGAGTAAGCCTGCGCTTTTTGCATCCGCTTAACAGAATTTTATGGGGTGGCCAGAGAATCTTCGTACGAAGATTCTTAGTTCCTGCCATAAAATTCTGGTGGTGAGTGGAGGGAGGTGTGCACGGACAATAGGATTGTGCGCCTCAGGAGGTTTACGGTGCCTATCAAGGGGGCCTTTCAGACAAGGCGCGTGATCGGTTGTGCGTGGCACACAATCAGATAATCGGTTCCCACATCGAAGAGTTGAAACCCGCGCGCCGCTACTTCAGCTCGCAAAAGGCTCAGGCCGACCTCACGGTGGATCGCGCCTTTTTTGCGACGGACCACACCTTTGCGGCGCACTGCTTCGGCGCTGAACAACTGGTCTCTCCATGCGGGATTGTAGGCGGTGGGCGACTCAAAGGGGGTGTGCATCAACATGAGCCCGATCAGGCCATGTTATCATTAAGACTCGGTAAACGATCTTACGGCGTCAGCACCTTGCGAAACATCATCTCGACAAACTGATCCGCGCCCCGTGCGCGCTTGTCGTCCCCTGGCAAAAGGACCGCGATCTGTGCTTCGAAGTCGGCGTAGTGTTGGGTCACTGCCCAGATCGAAAAGATCAGGTGTGCGGGGTGCATTTCGGCAATTTTGCCGTCCTTCATCCATTTCGCGATTATCCCGCATTGTTTGTCGAAGAGCGGCTTCAGCGTGCTTTCCAGATGCGGCAACATCCGTGGCGCGCCCTGCACGATCTCATTTGCAAAAAGTCGGGATTCACGGGGATAGAGGCGACTCATCTCCATCTTGCGACGAATGTAGTCCAAGATTTCCTCAAGCGGTTCACCGTCCGGGTTCATCGCATCCAGAGGGCTCAGCCATTCTTCCATCAGCGTGTTGAGGAGGTCGATATGGATCGCCTCCTTGCTGTCATAGTAGTAAATGAGGTTCGGTTTGTGCATCCCGCAGGCGTCGGCGATCTGGTCAAGCGTGGTTCCGCGAAACCCGTGTGTCGCAAAGAGACCAAGCGCGGCGTCGCGGATGCGTTGGCGGTTCTCGGTCTGGATCCGGCTTGGCTTTCGGGCGGGTGTACTCACGGGCGATCTCTCTCATGCATCTTTTACAGGCACGGCCTCCGAATTCGGGGCTGCGCAAACCAACTCGTTCAAGAACATACCTTGACAGCTTGGGGGCGCGTTGCAATCGTAACTTTACCAAATGGTAAAAATCTTGCGGGGGCTGATGTGCCGCCACGCGAGACAGCCAGCGGCGAGGGGAACGAACATGGCAGCACCCGGAGAGAACCTGCGGATCAATGGCGACCGCCTGTGGAACAGTCTCATGGAGATGGCGAAGATCGGACCGGGCGTGGCGGGTGGCAATAACCGCCAGACCCTGACCGACGAAGACGCTGAGGGCCGCGCGCTGTTCCAGAAGTGGTGCGAGGATGCCGGCTGCACAATGGGTGTGGACGAGATCGGCAACATGTTTGCGCGGCGTGAGGGCACGGACCCTGACGCGCTGCCGGTCTATGTGGGATCGCATCTCGACACGCAGCCGACGGGTGGCAAATATGACGGTGTCCTCGGGGTGCTTGGTGGGCTGGAAGTGATCCGGTCGCTAAACGACCTCGGGATCAAGACCAAGCATCCGATTGTCGTGACAAACTGGACCAATGAAGAAGGCACGCGCTTTGCGCCGGCGATGCTGGCCTCGGGTGTGTTTGCGGGCAAGCATGACCTGCAATGGGCCTATGACCGCACCGATGCCAAGGGCAAGACATTCGGCGATGAGTTGGAGCGGATCGGTTGGAAGGGTCCCGAAAAGGTCGGGGACCGAAAAATGCACGCCTTCTTCGAGTTGCATATCGAACAGGGGCCGATCCTCGAGGCCGAGGGTAAAGATATCGGCGTGGTCACCCACGGGCAGGGTCTGCGCTGGATCGAATGCACGGTGACCGGCAAGGAAAGCCACACTGGATCGACGCCAATGCATATGCGCAAGAACGCCGGGCGTGGGCTCGCTCTGATCACCGAACTGGTGCACGAGATTGCCATGAAGAACCAGCCGAACGCGGTGGGGGCGATCGGGCATATCGATGTCTACCCCAACAGTCGGAACATCATTCCGGGTAAGGTTGTTTTCACCGTCGACATGCGGACGCATCTTCTCGACAAGCTGAACGGTATGGTCGATGAATTCATGGAGCGGGCGCCGAAGCTCTGTGAGGAGATCGGTGTTGAGTTTGACTGCCACATCGTTGGCCAGTTCGATCCGCCCGCATTTGACGAGGACTGCGTCAGTGCCATTCGAGATGCCGCTGAGCGGCTGGGCTACAGTCACATGGATATCGTCTCGGGAGCCGGGCATGATGCCTGCTGGATCAACGATGTAGCGCCGACGGCGATGGTGATGTGTCCTTGCGTTGACGGGCTGTCGCATAACGAGGCGGAGGAGATCTCGAAAGAGTGGGCGACAGCGGGGGCGGATGTGCTCTTTCATGCAGTTGTCGAGACGGCGGAGATCGTCAGCTAGATCGGGGGCTCTGCCCCCGTCGCGCAAGGCGCGACTCCCCCGAAGTATTTTTGAACCAGAGAAGATCAGGACCACGGAGTAGACCATGACCACAGTGATCAAGAACGGAACGGTTGTCACAGCGGACCTGACCTATGAGGCGGATGTTCTCATTGAGAACGGGGTGATCATCGAGATCGGTCCGAACCTCAAGGGGGACGAGGAACTGGACGCCACTGGCTGCTATGTCATGCCCGGCGGGATCGATCCGCATACGCATCTCGAGATGCCGTTCATGGGCACCTATTCCTCTGACGATTTTGAAAGCGGTACGCGCGCGGCGCTTGCCGGTGGCACCACTATGGTCGTCGATTTCGCGCTGCCGTCACCGGGGCAAGGGCTTTTTGATGCGCTGCAAATGTGGGACAACAAATCGACCCGCGCAAATTGCGACTATTCGTTTCACATGGCCGTGACCTGGTGGGGGGAGCAGGTCTTTGATGAGATGAAGCCGGTTATTGAAGAGCGCGGCATCAACACCTTCAAGCATTTCATGGCCTACAAAGGTGCGCTCATGGTCAATGACGATGAGCTGTACGCATCGTTCAACCGCTTGGCGGAACTGGGCGGGATCGCGATGGTGCATGCCGAGAATGGTGATGTTGTTGCGGAGCTGACTGCAAAGCTTTTGGCGGAGGGCAATACCGGGCCGGAGGGCCACGCCTATTCCCGACCGAGCCAGGTTGAAGGCGAAGCGACCAACCGGGCCATCATGATTGCGGATATGGCCGGTGTGCCGCTTTATGTCGTGCATACCTCCTGCGAAGAGGCACATGAGGCGATCCGACGGGCCAAGATGCAGGGCAAGCGGGTTTGGGGTGAGCCGCTGATCCAGCACCTGACATTGGACGAGAGTGAATATTTCAATAAGGACTGGGATCACGCCGCGCGCCGCGTGATGTCGCCGCCGTTCCGAAACAAGCAGCATCAGGACAGCCTGTGGGCTGGTCTTCAATCCGGCACGCTGTCGGTTGTGGCGACAGACCATTGCGCCTTTACCACCGAACAGAAGCGCTATGGTGTGGGCGATTTTTCAAAGATCCCGAACGGCACGGGCGGACTTGAGGACCGGATGCCGATGCTTTGGACGCATGGTGTGGCGACCGGGCGGTTGACACCGAACGAGTTTGTCGCCGTGACGTCGACCAATATCGCCAAGATCCTGAACTGCTATCCGAAGAAGGGCGCAGTTCTGGTGGGCGCAGATGCCGACCTCGTGGTCTGGGATCCCGAGAAGGAAAAGACGATTTCCGCCAGCACGCAGCAATCTGCCATTGACTATAACGTGTTCGAGGGAAAGCAGGTCAAAGGGCTGCCGCGCTTCACGCTCACCCGGGGTCATGTTGCGATCCATGATGGTGAGGTGCGCACGCAGGAAGGACATGGCAAGTTCGTCAAGCGTCCCGGCAACGGAACGGTGAACCGGGCGCTGTCGACCTGGAAAGACCTGACCGCGCCGCGCCCGGTTGAGCGGACAGGCATCCCTGCGACGGGGGTTTGATGCTAGACCAAGCAGAGGCTTCGGCTCCTGATCGAAGCACAACCAAGCCGGTGATTTCCGCAAAATCGCTGGACCTCACATTTCAGACCAATGATGGTCCTGTGCATGCGCTGTCCGGTGTCGATCTTGATATCGGCAAGGGCGAATTCGTCAGCTTCATCGGTCCGTCCGGATGCGGAAAGACCACGTTCCTGCGATGCATTGCGGCGCTTGAGACGCCGACGGGCGGGACGCTGACGGTCAACGGGATGTCGCCAGACGAGGCACGCCGGGCGCGGGCCTATGGTTATGTCTTTCAGGCGGCCGGGCTTTATCCTTGGAGGACGATCGAGAAGAACATCGCTCTGCCTTTGGAGATTATGGGCTATTCCAAGTCCGAGCAGGACGCGCGGATCGAGCGGGTGCTTGACCTCGTCGAGTTATCGAATTTTGGCAAGAAATATCCCTGGCAGCTGTCGGGTGGGATGCAGCAACGGGCATCGATTGCGCGGGCGCTGGCCTTTGACGCCGATATCCTGCTGATGGACGAACCCTTCGGGGCACTTGATGAGATTGTGCGCGATCACCTTAATGAGCAATTGCTGGACCTATGGGCGCGAACCGAGAAAACCATCGGTTTTGTCACCCACTCGATTCCGGAAGCGGTTTATCTGTCGACAAAGATCGTCGTGATGTCGCCCCGGCCGGGGCGGATCACTGACGTGATCGACAGCCCTTTGCCCAAGGAGCGGCCTCTGGACATCCGGGATACGCCGGAATTCCTACAGATCGCGCATCGGGTGCGCGAAGGGCTGCGCGCCGGGCATGCCTATGATGATTGATTCGCGATGAGAGCTGCTCTGCCCATCCTGACGGTGCTCGCCGCCATTGTTGCGCTTTGGTACGCGGCGGTCGCACCAATGAACATCCGGGGGGCGTTGGATGTTGCGGAACGCGCAGGTGAAGACGTTGTGCCTGCCGAGTCCCGTGCGCGGTTCGACCAGTCCGTCTGGCGCCTGATGCTTAACAATGCCGAATACATCCCCTTGGGATACGCCCTTGACCGCCCGCGCCTGCCGACGCCGGGGCAGGTCGGCGCTGAGCTGTGGAAGACGACGGGCGAAATGGCATTGCGCGGACGGCCAATGTCAAAACGGTCGTTGATCTATCATGGTTGGATCACGCTGCAATCGACGCTGTGGGGCTTTGCCCTAGGCACGGTGCTCGGCATGGCGGGCGCGATTGCCATCGTCTACAGCCGCGTCGTGAACATGAGCCTGATGCCTTGGGCGATCATCAGCCAGACCGTGCCGATTGTTGCCTTGGCGCCGATGATCATCGTGCTGTCCAGTCAAGTGGGGATCGAGGGGCGGGGTGTGCCGAAGGCGATCATATCCGCCTACCTGTGCTATTTTCCGGTGCTGGTTGGCATGGTCAAGGGGTTGCGCTCGCCTGGTGCAGCCCAGCTTGATCTGCTCAAGACCTACTCGGCGTCCGGTTTGCAGGCCTTTCTGAAGCTGCGTTTGCCTGCGTCGATGCCGTATCTCTTTACGTCGTTGAAGATTGGGATTGCTGCGGCTTTGGTCGGAACCATCGTTGGGGAACTGCCGACAGGCGCGATTTCAGGTTTGGGCGCCCGGATTCTGATCGGTGATCAGTTTGGAACCCCCTTGGCGATTTGGGCAGCGCTGTTTGCTGCGGCGATCCTCGCCGGTGTTTTGGTGACGCTGTTGGATTTGATACAAAGGGCCACATTACGGCGCATGGGGATGCAGGCATGAGCTGGTTGATCTTTGCACTGGTGTTCTGGATTGGGGCGTGGGCGTTGAACACGTGGCTTGCGAATTCTGCTTGGCGGAACACGCTGGCGGTCAGAGTGTCGATCCCGGTCTTGTTCGGGGTGACCCTGATTGTCTTATGGGAAGGCATTGTGCGCGGATTTGGTGTGTCGCCTGTGATCTTGCCAGCCCCCTCTAGCGTGGCCGATACCTTTGCGGCATCTACCGATACGCTTTGGGAAGATTTCCGACAGACTGTTCTGAAGGGAGCGCTTTCCGGGTTTATCATCGGTGTGCTCGCGGCTTTCGTTACGGCAATCGCGATTGACCGATCCGCCTTTCTGACGAGGGGTCTCTTGCCCATCGGGAACTTCGTAGCGGCGCTGCCGATTGTCGGCATCGCGCCAATTCTGGTCAGCTGGTTTGGATTTGACTGGCAGTCAAAAGCTGCTGTCGTGGTGGTCATGGTGTTCTTCCCTATCCTTGTAAACACGGTGCAGGGCCTGCGGGAAACGGATGCGATGCAGCGGGATCTGATGCGCACATACGCAGCCTCATATCTCGACACTCTGGTCAAGCTGCGCCTGCCGGCTGCGCTGCCGTTTGTGTTCAACGGATTGAAGATCGCGACGACGCTTGCCTTGATCGGTGCGATCGTTGCTGAATACTTCGGATCGCCGACGCGTGGCATGGGTTTCCGGATTTCGACCGGTGTGGGAAGCTTGTCGATCGACCTTGTCTGGGCTGAGATCGTAGTTGCTGCAATGGCGGGTACCGCCTTTTACGGGCTGGTGGCGTGGATCGAAAAACGCGTGACGTTCTGGCATCCGTCTCATCGTGGATAAAAATAACGACTGAAAACAACATGGAGGTAATAACATGAAAACGAGACTTCTTGGCGCTCTGGCGGCTGTCGGTTTGGCGGCACCTGCATGGGCTGCGGATGATGTGACGCTGCAACTGAAATGGGTCACCCAGGCGCAGTTTGCGGGCTACTATGTGGCGCTTGAAAACGGCTATTACGATGACGCCGACCTTGATGTCACAATCAAACCGGGTGGGCCTGATATTGCTCCAACACAGGTCATTGCGGGCGGTGGTGCGGATGTGATCGTCGAATGGATGCCAGCCGCGCTGGCAGCGCGTGAAAAAGGGCTGCCTTTGGTCAATATCGCTCAACCGTTCAAGAGCTCTGGCATGATGCTGACCTGCTGGAAAGACGCGGGTATTTCGTCTCCGGAGGACCTAAAGAACCGGACGTTGGGTGTCTGGTTCTTCGGCAACGAATTCCCGTTCATGTCCTGGATGAGTTCGATGGGGATCTCGACGGATGGGAAAAGTGAAAACGGCGTCGAGGTTCTCAAGCAGGGGTTCAACGTCGATCCGCTTTTGCAGCGTCAGGCGGATTGCATCTCGACGATGACCTATAATGAATACTGGCAGGTCATTGATGCCGGTGTCAGCCCGGATGACCTCGTCACGTTCAAATACGAAGATCAGGGCGTCGCAACGCTCGAAGATGGCCTCTATGTGCTTGAAGATCGGCTTGATGATCCGGCGTTCGTGGACAAGATGCAGCGTTTCGTAGCCGCGTCTATGAAGGGTTGGAAATGGGCCGAGGAAAACCCGGAAGAGGCGGCAATGATCGTTCTCGACTACGATGAGACCGGCGCGCAGACCGAAACACACCAGAAACGTATGATGGGTGAGGTCGCCAAACTCACCGCCGGGTCGAACGGAACTCTGGATCCGGCGGACTTTGAGCGAACCGTTCAGACACTGCTCGCGGGCGGTTCGGACCCGGTGATCACCGCAGATCCAGGTGATGCCGCCTGGACACATGCCGTATCTGACGTTCTGAACTGAGCGCTCCCAGACTCTCAAATAAGGGGCCGCAACACGCGGCCCTTTTTTTTATCGACGAAGCGTGTCGCCATAGCTGATCTTGGGCGTCAACTCGACGATCTTGGGTGTGTCTGCCTCGGGGCTGTTGACCCGCTCTGCGATGATTTCTGCCGCTTTGCGTCCGATCTCGGATCGGCAGGCATCCATCGTTGCAAGCTGTCTTGGCAACCCTTCCAACAGCTCAACGCCATTGAAACCTGCCAAACCGATTTCACTTGGTATCTGGACGCCTTTTTCGAGCAGCGACAATAGCCCACCGGCCGCGATCATGTCGTTCGAATAGTAAAGGAAATCCAGTTCAGGGTCACGCGCTAGCATTGTTTCCGTCATCTCGCGGCCCTTGGCGAGTGCCGATCCCCCGGAATAGAACTCCTGATCGACAACTTCGACACCGCTCTTGGCCAGCGCTCCGGTGAAGCCCTCGAAGCGCTTGCGCGCGCGATGGTCAAGCGGCATTTTTGTGCCAAGGAAACCGATGCGTTGATAGCCAGCTTTCAGAATCGCCTCCGCCATCTTGCGTCCCGCGCGGCGATGGGAAATGCCAACCATTGCATCAATTGGTGTGCCGTCCACATCCATGATTTCGACGACAGGAATGCCACTCGCCTTAAGCATCGCGCGAGACGCATCGGTATGTTCGAGCCCTGCAATGATGACGCCGGAGGGTCGCCAGGACAACATCTCGTACAGAACCCGCTCCTCCTTTTCGGGAAGGTAATCCGTGACGCCGACAACAGGTTGCAGCTCGGTTTCCTCAAGCACCGCGCTGATGCCCGACATCACTTCGGGAAAAACCATGTTGCGGAGACTGGGAATGATCACCGCAACGAGGTTTACCCGCTGGCTGGCCAGTGCACCGGCGATTTTGTTGGGCACGTATCCAAGCGATTTGGCAGCTGAAAGGACGCGCTCTCGTGTTGCAGTCGACACGTCCCCACGATTGCGCAGAACGCGACTGACGGTCATTTCGGAAACGCCAGACGCTTCGGAAACGTCGCGCAGCGTCAGAGGGCGGGTATCGTCACTTGCCAAGGGGATCATCCTATTCTGTCCCGAGGATGTTACCGCAATCTTTCGCGTCCCAGCAAGCGGTTGTGCATGTTGCTAAAACATGACGGAAGTGATGACAAATCACGATGGGATCAGTATGCCTGAATCGCGCGGTCCCGTGGCTCAACTGGATAGAGCAGCCCCCTCCTAAGGGGCAGGTTGCAGGTTCGAATCCTGCCGGGATCGCCAGACAGGGGAGAGGCTTC
>QCWH01000006.1:111180-113372 GCA_003149565.1 Marivita sp. XM-24bin2
ACTCAAGTGGGATATCGGCGTTGCGGCCAGCCAACTCGACGCTGATTTCATAGGCCTTTTCTGGTGTCATACCGGCCATGATCCGGGCCGCGCCGTCTGACGGCATGCGTCCTAGGAAACCGGCGGCAAAGCCTGAATCCATGTGTTCAAAAAGAGCCGCCGCTTGCTTGGGCTTCATGTTCGCGTAGACGCTGGTTAACTGCGTTAGATCGTCCTCAGCGGCGGCAGAGGCGAGACTGATCGTTTGTCGTAAGCTGTGCTCAGCCTGTTCAAGTTTTCTGAGTTCCGCATCTATTGCGTCTTCTGCTGCGGCCAATGTCGTTTCCCGTTCCTCTATCTCCTTTTCACGTTTGATGAGCTTTGCTTCGCATGCCTTGATCGCGTCCAACGCGGCAGTAAGGTGTTCGGGACGCGCCAAGTCAACTGACGCTGGTTGTATAGACTTCTCTGTCGAAGCGGCGGTCTTCACTTCGTCTGCAAAGACCTGCCCGGCTTCCGTGGCAAGACGCAGTGCCGCGGATAGCATCAGCAAGCTTCCGATTATCGCGAGGGTACCTTTTCGGTTCTTTGATTTCCGTGAGGCATTGGAGTTTTGTGTCATTGTGTACCTCCGTTACGACGAGAGAATACCGGTCCTTCGGGTGATTTCAGCGGAGCTTGTTTTAAGGGTGCCGGAGGCAGATCATGCATTGACGCAACCATCAGTTCCAGCCGTTTTGCCGCATCCTCTGCACGCTGTGTCAGGTCTTCGAGGCTGTCGCTGGAGTGCGTCGCAGTTCTTTGGGCTGTTTCAAGCGCCACCTGTAAATCACTCACTTGCGCCGATAGAACGGCGACCGCCGCGCCGACACCGTTTTCGAGATCGGTAAACCTCGTCAGGCGCCGCGACAGAATAAAACAGTAAAGGCCTGCTCCGAGAGCCCCGGCAACCAGAAGAATGTCAGCAACCAAATCCATTTCGGCTCCTTAGTTCAGAATGAATTCTGTCACGAGAAGGCTGTTGGCCTTGCCCAATCCAACAACCATTGCGATTCGCCGAAAAAGGTGCAGCCGGATTTTGAAGAGCGCGCCAGGCCCTTCGATATCTTCAGCCGTCAACGCGCGGAGGTATCCGTTCAGGATATCCTGAATACGCGGAATCAGAAATTCCACATCTTCTTGATGGTCCAGTGGCACCTCGATCAACGCGGTGAAGCGCAGATGATTGTTCTTGGCGTTTGGAGGCAGTGTGACAATCAATGTTGGTATCTCAACAAACGCAATCTCTGGTTGAATTTGAGATGTTTTCTCAATTTTTCCTGTCGCTGACGCTTTGCCAACAAAAGGCAATGCCCGGCCGGATTGGGCGAAAAAACCGGCGCAGGCTCCAATGACGCACAGAACAAGTGACAAAAGCAGCAAGCGCTTTGAAGACGTGCTGGAGTTCTCTACCGCGCCAGTTTCCAATGTGTTCGTTTGTGCCATTTTGCCCATCTTTCTGGTTCATGGCAGCCTTTTAGCGGTCAGGCACTAACCGATTGTTAATACGAACACGCAATAACAACCCCATCGGTGAAACAGAACGTTTTGGCTTCGGAGGGTAACAGTGCAGCACATCTTGCCTGTCTGGCGAAATTTGAGCAATGCGCGCAAGGTGATCGTTGTTGGATCAACCTTGGCGGTGTTTCTGGCGATCTTGGCTGTTTCTAGGATCGTCACACAGCCGCGTATGTCTCTTTTATACGCTGGTCTTGACGCTACTGCCGCGGGTGAGGTCATCCAGTCGTTGCAACAAAAAGCCATCCTGTTCGACGTTCAGGGAACATCGATTCTTGTACCTGCCGAAAGCCGTGATCAGGTGCGTCTCACGCTTGCGACCGAAGGCCTGCCAGCGTCTTCCGGACAAGGGTATGAACTGCTGGATTCCCTGTCTGGGTTTGGCACGACGTCTCAGATGTTCGATGCCGCTTATCTACGCGCGAAAGAAGGAGAATTGGCTCGAACGATTGTCTCATCGACAAAGATCGCTTCGGCTCGTGTCCACATCGCGAGCGGCAGCGATAATCCGTTTCGCAGGGACCTGGCGCCAAGCGCCTCTGTTCATGTGACGGCTCGTTCTGGTTCAATTGATCGTGCGCAGGCGCAGGCGATCCGTCATTTGGTCGCCTCAGCCGTGTCGGGTCTTGCGCCGGATCAGGTGTCATTGATTGAAG
>QCWH01000007.1 GCA_003149565.1 Marivita sp. XM-24bin2
TGCCGGGCATGCAGGAGGCGGATGTGATCATTTCGATCACCTCGGCGTTTTCCCCGTCCCTGTTGGCGGATCATGTCAGCCCGGGCGCCCATCTGGCCTGCATGGGTACCGACACAAAAGGCAAGCAGGAGGTCGAGGCGGCACTGCTGGCGCGGGCCAAGGTGTTCACCGATGAGGTCGCGCAGTCGATCAGTATCGGTGAGGCACAGCACGCGGTGGCGGCGGGGCTGATCGCAGAGAGCGACGTGATCGAGATTGGTGCGGTGATCAACGGCACACATGCCGGGCGAACCTCGGACGAGGACATCACACTATTCGATGGAACGGGAGTGGGTCTGCAGGACCTCGCGGTGGCATCCAAAGTGGTAGATCTTGCCGTCGAGCGCGGTCTCGCGATTGAGGTCGACTTCTGAGATGGGGTTGCCCGCGTGTCCGGTCTGCTAGGCTGGTGCGCGCTTCTGAATTTCTTAAGTCACAAAAAAGCGCGCCTGGACATGTCCGGGCGCGCTTGTGTTCTAGGTGAGGCTCCGCAGGTATCTCAGCCGTCCTGTGCGGCGCGGAACCAGGCCACGATCTGAGCACGTTGCTCTGTGTCCATCTGGATGGCGTTGGGCGGCGGCATTGCGTGGCTGCGGCCAGCCTGCAGGTAAATCTGCTGTGCGTGTCGTGCGACGTCTGCCTCTGTTTCAAGATAGACACCTTTGGGTGCCCAGCGAATCCCGTCCCACAGCGGCTCACGCGCGTGGCACATGGAGCAATTGCCTTGCACTGCGTTATAGGCGTCTTCGAAACCGTCGGCGGACGCAAAGCGCATCTCGAATTCGGTCATTGGGCGCTCTGCCGCTTCGTCATAGGACTCGGTCCCGCCCAGTGTCGACAACCAGGCGATCACGATAAAGATCACCACCGTCACTGCCCAGGTCCAATTCGGCCGGCCTTTGCCTGCATGCATGGAGTTGAAGTAATGCCGGATCGTGACCCCCATCAAGAACACCAGCGATGCGATCAGCCACGCGAACTCGGTCCCGAAGGCGAGCGGGTAATGGTTGGACAGCATCAGGAAGATCACCGGCAGCGTCAGGTAGTTGTTATGGGTCGAGCGCAGCTTGGCGATCTTGCCGTATTTCGGGTCAGGCGTGCGACCTGCTTTGAGATCGGCGACGACGATGCGCTGGTTCGGCATGATGATGAAGAACACGTTGGCGGTCATGATCGTTGCCGTGAACGCGCCCAGATGCAGCAGTGCGGCGCGGCCGGTGAAGACCTGATCATAGCCCCACGCCATTGCCACAAGGATGGCAAACAGAAGCAGCATCAGCACCGTCGGCTGTTCGCCCAGCGCGGATTTGCACAGGAAATCATAGAGCAACCAACCAATGGTCAGTGACAGCGCCGAAATCAAAATGCCCTGCCAGAGCGCCAGATCTGCCTTGGTCGGGTCGAGCAGGTACAGCTCACCGCCGACCCAGTAGACAATCATCAAGAGCGCCGCGCCGGACAGCCAGGTCGTATAGCTTTGCCACTTGTGCCATGTCAGGTGTTCGGGCAGACGCGCGGGGGCCACTAGGTATTTTACCGTATGGTAAAATCCGCCGCCGTGCACTTCCCATTCTTCTCCATATGCGCCTTCGGGCATGTCGGGTGCGGGCTTCAGCATCAGGTCGAGCGCGATGAAGTAAAAGCTCGCGCCAATCCAGGCCATCGCGGTGATCACGTGCAGCCAGCGCACGGCAAAGGCGATCCAGTCCCAGAGAACGGCGAAATCATACATGGCGAGGGCTCCCGTTGAGAGGTTTGCGCCAGACTAGCGACAGAGCCATTCTTCTGCTATTCCGATGAAACTCCAAGCTGTATCAAAAATCTGCGAATAATGTCCTATCTCGACAACATCCGAACCTTCGTGCGTGTCTATGAATTGGGCAGCATGTCAGCTGCAGGTCGGGATCTGCGCATTTCTCCGGCGGTGACATCCACCCGGATTGCCCAGTTGGAGGATCACCTTTCGGTGCGGCTGTTTCAGCGGACGACCCGGAACCTCACGCCTACAGAGCAGGGCCGGCTTTTCTACGCGGGTGCGGTTGAGGTTCTTGAAGCGGTTGAGTTGGCCGAGGCGCAGGTGGTCGAGATCACCGAGAATCCGCGTGGATCAATTTACGTAGCAGCGCCTCTTGGTGTGGGGCGCCGCCTGATTGCGCCGCAGGTGCCGGCCTTTATCGAGCAGTATCCCGAGGTGTCCGTACGGTTGCGCCTGACGGACCGTAAGGTTGACCTGACGACGGAGGGTCTCGATCTGGCGTTCTTTTTGGGCGAGCCTGAAGACAGCACGCTGCGCATCCGCAAGATTGCCGACGTGGACCGCGTGCTCTGCGCGGCACCCGCTTATGTGAAATCACGCGGGCATCCGAACTCGGGAGACGAGCTGATTTCGCAGAACCACGAATGCCTGAACCTGCGGTTTCCGGGCGCGACCGAGTTCCAGTGGCGGCTGCAGACGCGGGACGGGCCCAAGCGCTTCAAGGTGAAGGGCCGATACGAATCCGATGATGGCGATGTGTTGACTGACTGGGCGCTTGAGGGGCACGGTATTGCACTTAAGCCGGTGTTTGAGGTCGCTGACCACCTGCGCTCTGGCCGTCTTGTCGCGGTTGCCAAGCAGACCCCGCCCGTTCCTGTGCAGATGGCCTGCCTTTTTACCCACCGGCGCCGGCAAGACCCGAAAACACGTCTGTTCATGGATTTTGTCATCGGGCGCATCGGTACGGCGATCAAGAACGCCTGACCGCGCAAAGGATGCCAAGCTTAGATTGCGGCCTGATGCCGTGCCAGTTGGGTGGTTTTGGAGACCTCGGCAAAGCTGCTGCGGATCAGCCATTTGGTCAGTGTGCGTTCCATCAGATCATGCCCCGTCAGGGAAATGCGTCCCGCGTCAATCTCGGTTTCGAAGGTCGAGTGTCCCATCCATGCGGATGTCAGAGAGCGGAGTTCGCACACGACGAACAGATCAACGTCGAATTTGGGATCGGTGTAACAAAGGTCGGTTTCCTCACCCGGTTTCGCAACAAGCCAATAATTTGCCGTTTCATTCGGCGCATCATTCAGAATGAACTGGATCACGCATTTCGGCTTGGGCAATTGGAGCCGGTCGATCTTGCCCCGGATTTTCCACATCAGGAGACGTGCATCGAGATTCTGAAGAGACACTTCGCAATCGATGTTGCGATGCGCCCATTCGCCCAGCCCCCTGATCAAAGGCTCCAATTCGTCAGCAAGCGGCGTGGTCAGATATTCGGCATGACTGGAACGGTCGCCCTGGCGCATGACCAGCCCGTTGGCTTCCATCTCTTTCAGGCGTTTGGACAGGAGGCCTGGAGACATGCCGGGAACACCGCGCTGAATTTCGTTGAAGCGGGTCGATCCGGACCACATTTCGCAGAGTAAGAGCATGGTCCAGCGCGGCTCAAGCAGACTGGCCGCCATCGCGACCGGGCAGAACTTCGGATAATTCGACTCTGACATATCGGCACCTCCAGCTGCAGCAAAGCATCTTGGGCAGATGTGAGTCTACTTCAGAAACTATAGTGGATTCACTCCATTTGCAGAACTGGTTTGCGCCGCGCGACCAGTGCGAGCCTTGGTTTACCAGAAACTGAATGCAACGGAGGTGAACCATGCCACTGGTAGATATCGAAGTGATCGAAGGTGTTTTTGACGACGCGCAAAAGGCCCAGATGATCGAGAAGGTGACCAATGCGATGGTCGAGGTTGAGGGCGAAAACATGCGCCCGGTGACCTGGGTGCGGGTCAAGGAAGTCCGCAGCGGCCATTGGGGGATCGGCGGTGACACTCCCAGCGCGGACGACATCAAGTCGATGGCCGCTGGCTGAGACGATCTTTGGCCGGCTCGCCATATTTCATGTGCGATCCGGCCTGTTCCCAAAACAAGGAGACCCTGTAATGGACCGGAATACCCATGCCCGCCAAGCGCAGCTAAGGGCGCAAGCTATTTATCTAGAGCGTCCCGAGAGTGCCCAAACCGTTCATCGCGGATCGGCAATGGTGCGCGACGGGCTGACCTGCACCTACGAGCAAGACGGACACCGCGTTGTTCTTGATATGCCACATGCGATTGGGGGCAGCGATGATGGTCCGCCGCCTGGATTTTACGCAAGAGCGGGGATTTGTGGCTGTCTTGCGATCGGGATCAAGATGACCGCTGCGCGGGAAAACCTGCATCTGGACACAGTGACGGTCAGGATCGAACAAGACTGGGACAACCGCGGCGTGCTGGGCATGGAGGGTGCGAACCCGGTTGCAAGCGACACACGCATTTGCATCGACATCGCAAGTCCGGCTTCTGAGGACGCGATTTCAGACATGGTCGCCCGGGCGCTGAACAGCGATCCGTGGTTCCTTGCATATCGGGATGCCCAACCGGTGCACACCGCTGTTTCGGTTGGTGCGGACGTTGTGTGATGGACGCGCGACTTCAATTGCGTGTGCAGCGATACGGCTGGGATGCCGCAGCTTTGCACTATCACGCGTCATGGGCCGATCAACTGCGCCCCGCGCATGATCTCTTGCTTCACATGGCGGATATCAAGGCGGGACAGAGTGTGGTTGAGACAGCCTGCGGGAGTGGTCTGGTCACATTGCGACTGGCTGAGGCGGTTGGTGCGGATGGCTTTGTCTTGGCCACGGACCTGTCGCAAGGCATGATCGACGACTTGACGGAGCGGCTGGGCAGAACCGAGAAGACGCATGTCAAAGCGGACCGTATGGCGGTCGAGATCCTCGATCTGCCAGACGGGAGCTTCGACGCCGCAATTTGCGCGCTTGGTCTGATGTATACGCCTGACCCCGCCGCGGCTGTTTCGGAAATGGCCCGTGTGACCAGTGCTGGTGGCGTGGTGGCTGCGAATGTTTGGGGCGAGCGCCGCAATTGTGGCTGGGCCGACGTGTTTCCGATCGTCGATGCCCATGTGGCATCTGAGGTTTGTCCGATGTTTTTCGGAACCGGCATGCCCGGGGTGCTCAGACAAATTTTTGAGGATGCGGGATTGGAACAGGTCACAGAGCACCGCCACCGCGAGACACTGGTCTTTCAGACCGAAACAGAGATCCTGGACGCCGTGCTGTTGGGAGGGCCGGTGGCCCTTGCCGTCAAACGATTTTCAGAACCGGTTTGGGATGAGGTGCGACATGCATTCCTCACCTCCGTCGCGGATTTCCGAAACTGTGACGGCAGCTATGGCATTCCCGGAGAGTTTGTCACCGTGCGGGGTGTCCGCGCATTGCACTAGGTCGTTGGTCACGCTGCCTTTGGATTAGCTGCCCCGATAGGTCGAATACCCATATGGCGACAGCAGGAGCGGCACGTGGTAATGCGCGGCCGCGTCTGACATGCCGAACCGGATTGGTACTTCGTCAAGGAACAGGGGATCGTCGCCTGCTTGGCCCGTCGCCCGCAGATAATCACCCGCGAAGAATACCAGCTCATAGGTGCCTGTCTGAAAGGTGTCACTTGGGAGGATTGGGCTGTCGGTGCGGCCGTCATCATTGGTGACGGTTTCGGTAATTTGTGTGCGCTCACCATCGCTCAATCGGTGCAGCACGATCCTGATGCCTTTGGCCGGGCATCCTTTGGCGGTGTCCAGAACATGGGTTGTCAAATAGCCGGACATCAGAGCCTCCTGTCATCAGTTGCCTCTTTATGCAGCCATTCGCGCCGAATGCACAAACCAGAAGCGATTTGAGACAGCTTTTGGGATTTCTTGAAAAACGGATTGCATTATTCGGAATATAGAGAGGACCAATCAGGAGGACCCCGACGTGCAACGCTATCCCCGTGACATGACAGGATATGGTGCCAACCCGCCCAAGGCCAATTGGCCGGGTGGTGCAAAGATCGCTGTGCAGATCGTGCTGAACTATGAAGAGGGCGGTGAGAACAACATCCTGCACGGGGATGCTGCCTCTGAAGCCTTCCTGTCCGAGATCACTGGCGCGCAGCCCTGGCCGGGGATGCGACATTGGAACATGGAGTCGATCTACGAATACGGGTCGCGCGCCGGTTTCTGGCGTCTGCACCGGATGATGAAGGATCTGCCGATCACCATCTACGGCGTCGCCACCGCCCTTGCCCGCGCGCCCGAGCAGGTCGCCGCGATGAAGGATGCCGGTTGGGAAATCGCGTCCCACGGCCTGAAGTGGGTCGAACACAAGGACATGCCCGAAGAGGAAGAGCGCGCGCAGATCGTCGAAGCGATCCGCCTGCACACTGAAGTTGTCGGGGAACCGCCAAAGGGCTGGTACACCGGGCGCTGTTCGAACAACACGGTGCGCCTCGTCGCGGAGCAGGGCGGGTTCGACTACGTCGCCGACAGCTATGCCGACGATCTGCCTTATTGGATGCGCTTCGGCGAGATTGACCAACTGATCATGCCCTACACGATGGACTGCAACGACATGCGGTTCGGCATTCAGGCGGGCTATACCAACGGCGACCAGTTCGAAAGCTATCTGAAGGACAGCTTTGATTACCTTTATGCCGAAGGTGTCGAGGGATCGCCCAAGATGCTCTCCATTGGTCTGCATTGCCGAATTGTCGGTCGCCCGGGTCGCGCCGCCGCGTTGAAGCGCGCGCTCAATTACATGGCCGGGCATGAGGGCGTCTGGTTCGCCACCCGCCAGCAGATCGCGCAGCACTGGGCCAAGGAGCATCCGGCCCCCATTGCGCAGCGCCCGTCCGAGATGACCCAAGAGGAGTTCGTCGCGGCCTTTGGTGGTATCTTCGAACATTCCCCGTGGATCGCCGAACGCGCCTGTGCCTTCGAATCCGGCCCGACCCATGATACGGCGCGCGGTGTGCACAGCCTGCTCTGCCGCGCCTTCCGCAGCGCGTCGGATGACGAACGCCTCGGCGTGCTGAACGCCCACCCCGATCTGGCTGGCAAACTCGCCGCCGCCGGACGTCTGACTGCTGAGTCCAGCGCGGAACAGGCCGGTGCGGGCCTCGATATGCTGACCGACGACGAACGTGCGACGTTCCAGAAGCTGAACGCCGACTATGTCGCGCGCCATGGTTTCCCGTTCATCATCGCAGTCAAGGACAACACCAAGGCGTCGATCCTTGAGGCGTTCCACCGCCGCATCGGCAATGACCGCGACACCGAATTCGGCGAGGCCTGCCGTCAGGTTGAACGCATCGCCGAGTTGCGGCTGCTTGAGAAGCTTGGCGCATGACCCGACAGATCAAAACAGAGCCGCTGACGGCAGAGGCGTTCGCCCCGTTTGGAGACCTGCTCGATTGTGCGGGTGATCCGGACAAGATCATCAATCAGGGCCTTTGCGGCCGCTACCACGACCGCGCGACGCTCGACTTCGCTGATGGCCGCGCTGGGATCAGCATATTCAAAGCCGAGCTGCGCAGCCTGCCCTATACGCTTGACCTGCTGGAACGGCACCCGTTGGGCAGTCAGGCTTTTGTGCCTATGAGCCATGATCCCTTTCTGGTGATCGTCGCCCCAGACAAGGATGGCAAACCCGGCATGCCGCGCGCCTTCCTGACCCAAGCTGGACAAGCGATCAACTTTCACCGCAACACCTGGCACGGGGTTCTGACCCCGCTGGCAGGCAGCGGCCTCTTTGCCGTCATCGACCGGATCGGGGACGGGAACAATCTGCAAGAACATTGGCTCGACACCCCCTACGAGGTGCTCGAAGCGACATAATGGACCGGACGCCGATGAGGAGAGGCGGACGGCAAAAACCAATGGTTACGAGGGAGAAGGAACCATGTCAGACGCATCCATCGGCACGCCGGAGCAGCTCCGCGATCCGAATTACACACCGCCCATCGCAAAGGCTATCCCCTTGGGTATCCAGCACGTTCTGGCGATGTTCGTGTCCAACGTCACCCCGGCGATCATCGTCTGTGGCGCGGCTGGCTTTGGCTTTGGGTCTAACAGCCCGGACTTTCCGCAGATGATCTACATGATCCAGATGTCGATGTTCTTCGCGGGCATCGCCACCTTGTTCCAAGCCATCGGCGTCGGTCCCGTTGGTGCGCGCCTTCCCATCGTTCAAGGCACCAGCTTTGCCTTTATCCCGATCATGATTCCGCTGGTTGCGGGCAAGGGTGTCGACGCCATCGCCGTGCTAATGGGAGGCGTCCTTGTGGGGGGTCTTTTCCACGCCTTCCTTGGCCTGTTCATCGGCAAACTGCGCTTTGCGCTGCCGCCTCTGGTCACGGGTCTGGTCGTCACCATGATCGGCCTCGCGTTGGTCAAGGTCGGAATTCAGTACGCGGCAGGCGGTGTTCCTGCCATCGGAACCGAGGAATACGGCTCGCTCCTGAACTGGACGATGGCTGGCACCGTGATCATCGTCACGCTGGGCCTCAAGTTTTTTACCCGAGGCATGCTATCGGTCTCGGCGGTTTTGGTCGGTCTGCTAGTTGGCTATGTTGTCGCCCTTGCGCTTGGGCAGGTAAACCTTGGCAATGTGGGTCGTGCGGCGCCTTTCGCTCTTCCGAACCCGCTGCATTTCGGGCTTGAGTTTTCAGTTGCCGCGATTGTCGGCTTCTGTGCGATGTCTTTCGTGTCAGCGGTGGAAACTGTCGGAGACGTCTCGGGTATCACCAAGGGTGGTGCTGGTCGTGAAGCGACGGACAAAGAAATCCAGGGCGCGACCTTTGCGGACGGTCTGGGCACCGCAGTCTCTGGTCTTTTTGGAGCGCTGCCCAACACGTCCTTTAGCCAGAACGTTGGCCTGATCGCCATGACCGGCGTGATGAGCCGGGGTGTCGTCACCATTGGCGCGCTGTTCCTGATCTTATGCGGTCTCGTGCCCAAAGTTGGCGCTGTGATCTCATCGGTGCCGATCGAAGTGCTGGGCGGTGGTGTGATCGTGATGTTCGGCATGGTTGTGGCTGCGGGTATTTCGATGCTGTCCGACGTCAACTGGAACCGCCGCAACATGGTGATCTTTGCGATTGCGCTGTCGCTGGGCCTGGGGCTGCAGCTTGAACCCGGGGCGCTTCAGTACTTGCCGCAAACAATCAAAGTGCTGGCAACCTCGGGCATCCTGCCCGCCGCTGTGATTGCCATTGTGCTGAACCTCGTCTTGCCTGAGGAGTTGTCGGACGAGTCCACCGAGGAAGTATCTGGCGGTATGGCAGGGCATGGCGCTGGCTCGCTTGCCAAAGATTGAGGATCAACCTTTTGCAATGAAAACAGCCCCCGATGTGTGTCGGGGGCTGTTTTCGTTTTCAGGCCTGGGCTTTTCGAAAAGTCTCAGGGAAATCTTAGTAGGATTGCGCTGCTCTAGAGGACGGATTCGAAGAGTGCGCGGGTATTGGCCTCGGTCATCTCGATCGGGTTGCCGCCGGTGGACGGGTCTTTCAGGGCATCACGAACAAGCACGTCAAGGTCGACGTCCTTCACTCCCAGATCGGTGAGCGTTTTCGGAATCGCGAAACCTGCGTTGAATTGATCGACAAAGGCGCAAAAGCCGTCGAAACCGCCGTCGATGCCCAGATAGCCCGCCGCGCGGTCAAAGCGGTCGCGGATGGCTTCGGCGTTGAACTTGAGCACGGTGGGCATGAAGACGGCGTTGGTGGTGCCGTGGTGCGTGTGATGATGCGCGCCGATGGGATGGCTCAGGGCATGGATTGCTCCGAGGCCCTTCTGGAAGGCGGTTGCGCCCATTGCCGCGGCGCTCATCATGTTGGCGCGGGCTTCGATATCTGTCCCGTCGGCATAGGCGCGGGGCAGGTTGTCGATGACAAGGCGCATGCCCTCGAGCGCAATGCCCTGGCTCATCGGGTGGTAATGCGGGCTGGAATAGGCCTCGACGCAATGGGCGAAGGCATCAAGCCCGGTTCCTGCGGTGACGAACTTGGGCATGCCCACGGTCAGCTCCGGATCACAGATCACCACGGCGGGAAGCATCTTGGGGTGGAAGATGATCTTTTTCTCGTGGGACTCTGAGTTCGTGATGACGCTGGCGCGGCCCACCTCGGACCCAGTGCCGGCCGTTGTGGGCACGGCGACGATGGGGTGAATGCCTGCGGGGTCTGCGCGGGTCCACCAGTCACCGATGTCTTCGAAATCCCACAGCGGGCGGGACTGACCGGCCATGAAGGCGAGCGTCTTGGCAAGGTCGAGGCCGGAGCCGCCGCCAAAGGCGATGACGCCGTCAAAGCCGCCTTCGCGGTAGACCTTGAGACCTTCCTCGACGTTCTTTTCGTTCGGGTTGGGATCGACTTCCGAGAACATCGCGCGGCCCAGACCTGCCTGTTCGACAAGGTTCAGGGTCTTGGTGGTGATCTCCATATCCGCAAGACCCCGGTCGGTGACGAGGAGCGGCTTGGAGATGCCTGCGGCGAGGCACGCCTCGGCGATTTCCGAGATGCGGCCTGCGCCGAAACGGATGGCGGTGGGGTAGGACCAGTTTCCAGTCAGAGACATGGGTTCAAGCTTTCTTGAGGTGGTAGGATTTGGGACGTGTCAGGGCCTGATACGCCAGTTTCGACAGACCTTGCCCGCGGCCGGTGTCCTTGCAACCGGTCCAGCAGAGCGCCGGGTCGAGGTAGTCGCAACGGTTCATGAAGACCGTGCCGGTTTCGATCCGGTCTGCGATGGCTTCCACCGCCTCGGCGTCCTTGGAGAAGATCGCTGCGGTCAGGCCGAACTGGCTGTCGTTCATCAGCGCGATGGCTTCCTCGTCGTCCTTGACTGGCATGATGCCGACGACAGGGCCGAAGCTTTCGTCGCGCATGACGCGCATCTTGTGGCTGACGCCTGTGAGGACCTGCGGCGTCAGATACGCGCCGCCATCATCGGCGGGCATCGTTTCGATATGCGCTGTCGCACCATCGGCCAGCGCCTCTTCGATCTGGGCGCGGACCTCCTTGGCGAACCGCACATTGGCCATCGGACCCATCGTGGTGTCGGGGTCAAGCGGGTTACCGAGCTTTTGCGCCTTGACCCAGTCAACGGCTTTTTCGACGAATTGATCGTAGAGGCTTTCGTGCACGTAGATGCGTTCGATCCCACAGCAGCACTGGCCCGCGTTGAACATCGCGCCGTCCATCAGGCCATCGACCGCCGCATCGACATCCGCATCGGCGCGGACATAGCCCGGATCCTTGCCGCCGAGCTCGGTCGAGACCGGAATAAACGTGCCTGCCGCTGCGCGTTCGATGGCCTGGCCTCCGCCGACCGAGCCGGTGAAGTTGACGAAATCCACAGCGCGTTCGGACAGCAGCGCGGAGGTGGTGTCGTGGTCCAATACGACGTTCTGGAAAACGTCCTCGGGCACGCCCGCTGCATGGAAGGCTTCGGCCAGGTGATCGCCGACGGCGAGGGTCTGGCCGGCGTGTTTCAGGATCACGCAGTTGCCCGCGATCAAGGCCGGGGCCACGGTGTTGATCGCGGTCATGTAGGGATAGTTCCACGGCGCGATGACCAGAACGGTGCCCCAGGGGGTGCGCTTGATCACCCGGCGTGCCGTGTCACTGTCCTCGATTTCCATCGGGGCGAGCGACTCTTCGGCAACATCCGCCATATAGGTCAGGCGTTCGTTGAAGCCGCCATACTCACCGCCATAGCGGATCGGGCGGCCCATCTGATGGGCAAGCTCTTCGGCCATGCGGTCGGTTTGTTGGCCAATGATTTCGCCCGCTTTGCGGACAAGCGATATGCGCTCCGAGAGCGGGCGCGCGGCCCAGTCTGCTTGCGCGGCCTTGGCGCGTTTGGCGGCGTCGAAGGCGGCGTCGCGGGTCAGCACCTCACGCGTGAGGTACACCGATCCGTCAATCGGTGAGATCAGGTCTACGGTCTTGGTCATGGTCTAGGCTCTTTCAAATCCGCGCTGAAGTTCCCAGTCGGTGACAACAGCGTCAAAGGTTTCCTGCTCCACCTCGGCGGCGCGGGTGTAGTGGTCGATCACATCGTTCCCCATCGCGTTTCGAAGCATGTCTGAGCTGCGCAGCTTCTCAGTTGCGGCGCGCAAGGTGTGAGGTATTTCCGGAATGTCGGTCATCCCATAGACATCGCCGGACACTGGCTCTTCCAATGGCAGCTTTTCCTCCATCCCGGCGATCCCGGCAGCAAGTTGTGCGGCACAGGCGAGATAGGGATTGATGTCGCTTCCGGGGATGCGGCATTCAATGCGCACCCCTTTTGTGCCGTCTCCTACGAGGCGGTAGCCTGCGGTGCGGTTGTCCACCGACCATGCGATCTTGGTGGGGGCGAAGGTGCCGGGCAGGAAGCGTTTGTAGCTGTTGATGTAGGGCGCGAGAAAGACCGTCATGTCGGGGGCGTATTTGATGAGGCCCGCAACGTAGGACTTCATTGTATCGGACATGGTCAGCTTGGCGTCTGCGTCATGGAACACGTTGGTGTCGCCTTTGAACAGGGACTGGTGCACGTGGGCCGCGCTGCCCACCTTGTCGGCGCGCCACTTGGGCAGGAAGCTGGCTGCGTGGCCCTGCATCTGGGCGATTTCCTTGACCGCGTGTTTTGCAATCGTGTGGTTGTCGGCACAGGCGAGCGCATCGGCGTAACGGATGTTCAGCTCTTCCTGGCCGGTTTCGGCCTCACCTTTGGAGTTTTCGACCGGCACCCCAGCCGCCACCAGATGGTTGCGGATCGGACGCAGGACATGTTCTTCGCGGGTGGTCTGGAGGATGTTGTAATCCTCGTTATAGCCGCTGATCGGGGTCAGGTTGCGATAACCAGATTTGCGGATCTCATCGTAGCTGTGTTCAAAGAGGAAGAACTCCAACTCGGTCGCCATCATCGGTGTGAGCCCCATCGCGTCAAGGCGCGCGAATTGTTTCTTGAGCATCTGGCGAGGGGAATGGGGCACCGGTTCGTGCGTATGGTGGTCAATTAGATCACAAAGCACCATCGCGGTACCTTCGAGCCATGGCATCGGGCGCAACGTGGCCATGTCCGGCTTCATCACGTAATCACCGTAGCCTGCTTCCCAGCTGGTGGACTTGTAGCCGTCCGGCGTGGCCATTTCGAGATCGGTGGCCAACAGGTAGTTGCAGCAATGGGTCTCTTTCCATGCGGACTCAATGAAGTTCGAGACGTGGAAACGTTTACCCATCAGGCGGCCCTGCATGTCGACCATGCAGACGAGAACAGTGTCGATTACGCCGGTTGCGGCGGCGTTGCTCAGAGCATCCAGGGTCATGTGGGCCATGGTTTCGTCCTTTCAATCACGGTCAAAGCGACCCCCCTCAGGGGATCGCTTTTTGATGGGGTAAGCTTCGATTATTCGAAATTGTACGGTGCGCCAGCCTGGTTGATGACGCTGTTGTACTCACGGAAGATGCTGATGATCTTCTGCTGGATCTCGCCTTCCTCGGCAACCTCGTTCCAGAACTCCTTGGCGGCGTTCTCGACTTCGGCCCATTCGCTTGGCGGAACCTGGCGCAGTTGCAGCTTTTCGCCATTGGCGCGCAGGGCCGCTTCGCCGCCCCAGTACCACTGGTTGCGGTAGGTGTGGCCTGCTTCGGTGGCCGCCATAACAACGGATTTGAGATGGTCCGGCAAATCAGCCCAGCGTTGCTGGTTGACGAACCACGAACCGATCCATGCACCCGAAATGTTATTGGTAAGGAAGTAGTCGGTCACATCTGCCCAGCCGACGGTGTAGTCTTCGGTGATGCCGGACCACGCCATGCCGTCAAGCTCGCCAGTCTGCACGGCGACCTCGGCGTCCTCGTAGGGGATCGAGACCGGAACGACGCCGAACTTAGACAGGAAGCGACCGGCGGTCGGGAAGGTGTAGAGGCGCAGGCCGTCGAGGTCAGCGACCGAGGTGATTTCCTTAGTGGTGTTGAAGTTGCACGGATCCTGACCCGCGGCCGAGATCCACTGAACCCCCACCTTGGCGTATTCCTCTTCCCAAATCTCCTTGAGGCCGTACTGGTTGAACAGCACTGGCACGTCGAGGATGTGTTTGGTTGCAAAGGGGAAGTAGCCGCCGAACTGGCGCAGCGGGGTCGGGGACGCCATGGAGTCGTCATCCGAGTGAACACCGTCGATGGTGCCGCGCTGGAGCGCCTGGAACAGCTCGCCCGTTGGGACGATCTGGTCGGCGTAGAACAGTTCGACCGTGAGTTCACCGTTGGAGTTGTTGTTGATGTAGTCGATGACCGGTTTAGTCACGTGCTCGCCCAGTGCGGCGCCCGCATAGGTCTGAAAGCGCCAGGTGATGCCGGATTGGGCTTTGACGACAGCGGGGGCGGCAAGGCTTGCCGCTGCACCGATGCCGGCGGTTTTCAGGAACTTACGTCTGCTAGTCATGTCATTTCCTCTCGGTTGGGGTTGGGTCGCTCCGTTACCGGAGTCTTTATTGTGGTTATTTTCCATAAACGTATTCGGGCAGCCAAAGGGCGATCTGCGGGAAGATCATGATAATGGCGAGGGCGGCGACCATCACCAGAACGAAGGGGATGATCGACACATAGATGTCGCGCAGCCCTATCTCGGGCGGGGCCATCGCGCGCATCAGGAACAGATTGTAGCCGAAGGGCGGTGTCATATAAGCGATCTGGGTCGTGATCGTGTAAAGGATACCATACCAGATCAGGTCGAAGCCCAGCGCTCCGACCAGCGGCACATAAAGGGGTGCGACGATCACCAGCATCGCGGTGTCGTCAAGGAATGTGCCCATGACGATAAAGCTGAGCTGCATCAGAATCAGGATCATCCACGGGTTCAGACCAAGCTGTTCAGTGAACAGACTCTCGATCGCCTTGACCGCGCCCAAACCGTCGAACACGGCGCCGAAGGCCAGCGCGGCGAGGATGATCCACATAAACATACACGAGATGCCGAGTGTCTGACGGACTGAGTTCTCGAACACTTCGCGGGTCATACGGCCCTTGAGCACTGCTGCGCCGAAGGCAGCCAGCGCGCCGATGGCGGAGCTTTCGACCAATGACGTCCACCCGTTGACGAACGGGACCATCATGATGAAGAAAATCGCCAATGGCAGCAGGCCAGCGCGCAGGAGGCGCAGCTTTTCGGCGCGAGGAATGTCGCGTTCGGCGGCGGGCAGGACCGGGCCAAGTGACGGATTCATTTTGCAGCGGATCACGATGTAGAAGATAAACATCGTTGCCATCATCAGGCCCGGGATCACACCTGCGAGCCAGAGTTGCCCCACAGGTTGGCGCGCGATCATCGCGTAGAGCACAAGCACTACCGAGGGTGGCACAAGAATACCGAGGGAAGATCCGGCTTGTATGACGCCTGTCACCATCCTTTTATCATAGCCGCGCCTCAAGAGTTCGGGCAGAGCAATGGTGGCGCCAATGGCCATGCCGGCGACGCTGAGGCCGTTCATGGCCGAGATCAGGACCATCAAGCCAATTGTGCCCACCGCGAGGCCACCAGACAGCCCACCCATCCAGACGTGGAACATCTTGTAGAGGTCATCTGCGATGCGGCTTTCGGAGAGCACGTAGCCCATGAAGATGAACATCGGCAGCGTCAGCAGCGGGTACCATTTCATAAGTTTCATCGCGGCCGAGAAGCCGAGGTCATATCCGCCCCGGTCCCCCCAGAGGAAGAAGGCCGCGACAACGGCCACAAAGCCGATGGCTCCGAACACGCGCTGGCCCGTCAGGAGCATCAGCATCATGGTTGAAAACATGAGTGCCGCAATGAGTTCGTACGGCATCAGACCTTGGCTCCCATGTCGTGTCCCTTGAGGCGCAGGATGTCTTTGGCCAGTTCGCAGAGCACTTGCAGCAGCATCAGGAAGATGCCGATCACCATGATGACTTTGATCGGCCAGAGATATGGCCGCCACGAAGTGGGGCTGCGTTCGAGGAAGCCAAGCTCTGCGTTGCCAGTGGCGAGGCCTGCAAAGAAGCTGATTGGCTCGGACCCGAAATAGCCCAGCGAGTATGCGGTTGAAGCAATGCCGCCGTATAGCAGGAAGCCCAAGTAGACGAGCAGGAACACCACTGTCACCGCGTCGATGGCGGCTTTGCGGCGGTCGCTCATCTCGCCATAGATCAGGTCCATCCGTACGTTCGATCCCATCTGGATCGAATAGGGCCCGCCAAGGATGTAGTAGGCGACCATCGCGAACTGGGCCATTTCCAGCGTCCAGAGTGAAGGAACGAGGAACACCTTGCTGATGGACGACCAGATCAGGATGCCCATCATCACGAAGATGCCGTACATCACGATCCGTCCAATCATGCGGTTGAATGGGTCGATCACCCCGACATAGGCCTGAAGGATGCCGGTCATAGAGCCTCCTGCGTTGCGAGGGCTTTGGTCAGCATGGTGCTCAGGATGTCGGTGAACCGGGCAACACCGCTTGCGTCAGAGATCAGGTCGTTGCGGACTTCGATCATTACGTTCTGGAGGCCGCGCGGGATGGCGTGTTCACGCAGCGTGTGGGTGACGCCATCGGTCACGGAATAGGGTGCGTTCAGTTGTGCATCCAGACCGTCTGGCCGGTTCGCCAGCATCGCGCGGGCGAGACGGTCATCTGCGTCGTGCAGCAGACCCAGTTCAACAGAGCGCGGTTGACCGAACCATATGGGTGTGAACGAGTGGATGGTGACGAGGACCGGCGGCGTTGTGAACCCGTCGAGCGTGGATGACAGCAGCGTGCGGAAGGGATCATATACCTCGGCCACGCGGGCGGCGCGGGCGGCGGCGTCGAGGCCCACATTGCCGGGCACGTCCACGATTTCCGACCTTTCGGGGAATGCGCCGGGTGCGCTGGGCGGCCGGTTGCAGTCATAAACCAGCCGCGACACGCGGGAGGCGACGAGCGGTGCATCGAGCCTCTCGGACAGCGCAACAGCAAGGTCCCGCCCGCCGATATCCCACGCGGCATGGCTTTGCCGGTGTTCCGGGCTGACGCCGAGATCCATGAGCGGCGCTGGGATAAAGGCGCTTGCATGCTCGCAGACAAGGCAAATCGCTGCATTGCCCTGAGGATTGATCACCTCGGCGGCAGGCCCATCGTTTGGCCCCAGAATCTTATGATCTACGGTTGTCGTCACGCCGCCATTAGGGTTCTGGCGTTGCACCCTGTCAAGACAATTTCGTTGATTATTGTACCAAGATCGGTAGCATTGTAGCGATTGCTACAAAAGGCGTCAGGCGATGGCGAAACATCTTTCGGTCAAGGACAGGCTGCACGAACATGCCGGTGCTCTGACGCCAGCAGAGCGGCAATTGTCGAGCGTCCTGATGCGCGACTATCCGGTGGGTGGGCTGCAATCCATCACCCGCATTGCTGAAGCGGCGGGTGTTTCGACACCCACGGTCATCCGGCTGGCGCGCAAGCTGGGCTTCGACGGGTTCCCGGAGCTGCAGGCCGCGATGCGCGACGAGGCGTCGGAACAGTTCAAGACGCCCATTCGCAAGCGTGAAGGATGGGGGGATACCAAACCGGCATCAGCGGCGTTCACGGCTTTTGCGGAAGCGGTGTTCGACAACCTGAGCCGGACCATCGACCGGCTGGAGCCTGGCACGCTGGACGCCATCGCAGGGGTTCTGGCAGACCGACAAAGGCCGGTTTACCTATCGGGCGGGCGGATCACGCGATCCAACGCGGATTACTTCTACAACCACCTTCAGATCGTCCGCCCAGGCGTGACATTGCTGGGGGCTTCTCCCAACGTCTGGCCGCAATATATTCTGGACATGGACCGCGCGTCGGTTCTGATCCTGTTCGACATTCGGCGCTATGAGCGGGACCTGGAGCGCCTGGCCGAGTTGGCGAAAGAGCGGGGAGCGGAAATTATCCTGTTCACCGATCAATGGGGATCACCGATCTCGCGTCTTGCCGATCACGTGGTGAATGCGATGATCGAGGTGCCATCGAGTTGGGATTCGACGCTGGCGATCAACCTGATCATCGAAGCTTTGATAGCGGAGGTTCAGACCCGCGTGTCTGATAGCGCGCGGGAGCGGATCGAGGCGCTGGAGGACATGTTCCGGTCAACGCGGATTTTCCGGAAGCCTTAGCTGAGCGCGAGGATCATCACGCCAAGGGCGACGACAAAAGCGGCGATCAGGCGACGGTTGGCGGGGCCTTCACGAAGCCAGATGACTCCGATCAGTGCTGCGAATATAACTGACGTTTCCCGCACCGCTGAGACAATCCCAATGGGGGCGAGGGTTTTGGCGAACAAAGCCAGTCCATAAGCGAGGCCGGAGATGAGACCGCCTGTAAGGCCGAGGACCAAGGAGCGCTGGCCGATTTTGCGGGCGCGGTTGAAACGTGTGGCAATAACGAACACGGCCACGAAAATCTCGGCAGCGAACAGCCAGACGACATAGCCGATGGGCGCGCCCGACACCCGGATGCCGATGCCATCGACAACGGAATAGGCCGCGATAACTGCCGAGGTGACAAGGGCCGCCGCGATTCCCCGTTTGTCGGCGTGCCGGATAGCGGCCAGCACCATGATCCCGGCAGACACGGTGAGGATGCCGATCCACGCCCAAAGCGACAGGGACTCGTCTGCCCAGACCATCGCACCCAAGGCGACCATCACCGGGGCGGTACCCCGCGCGATTGGGTAGATCAGCGACAGGTCGCCAAAGCGGTACGCGATATTGAGGCCATAGTAATAGGCCCAGTGGATCACCGTGGAAGCGATGATGAAGGGAAACGCCTCGGCTGCCGGAATGGGGACAAAGGGCAAGAGGGCGAGAGCGGGCAGGCAATGGCCTGTCGCCACCAGTCCCAGCGTGATCGCGCGGTCGCCCGAGGTCTTGACCAGCGCGTTCCAAAGCGCGTGGAGCAGCGCAGCCAGCAGCACGATGAGAAGGACAGTGGTGCTCACCCGGTGGTCCGGATCGCGCCGATGACGATGTTTAGGGCTGTGTCCAGATCGGCTTCGGAGATCACCAGCGGTGGCGATAAGGTCAGTACATTACCCGCGCTGATCTTGAAGCTGAGACCCTTGTCGAGGCAGGCATAGTAAATGCGTTCTGCGCGGTCGGGGTCAGGGGTGCGGCTGTCGCGGTCGGATACGATCTCGACACCGAACATGAGACCTCGTCCGCGAATGTCTCCGACATTTGGATGATCGTGCAGCGCATCTTTCAGGCGGTCCTGTGCATCGGCACCAAGAATGGCGGAGCGGTCAACCAGACCTTCGTCTTCGATGATGTCGAGCGTGGTCAGCGCAGCCCGGGCGGTGACGGGGTTTTTCTCGTGCGTGTAGTGGCCGATGGCGAAGTCGCCCGCGACGTTCAGATCGTCCCGCGCGATGATCCCGGCGATGGGGAGCATGCCGCCACCAAGCGCCTTGCCGAGAACCACGATGTCCGGTTCGATCCCGTCGTGGTCGAAGGCGAACATCTTCCCGGTCTTGCCGAGCCCTGTGGGGATCTCGTCCATGATCAGCAGCGCGCCGTGTTTGCGGCACGCGGCCTGAACGGCTTGCCAATAGCCCGGCGGGGGGACGACCGGAACGGCGCGCATCGGTTCGGCGATGACGGCGGCCACGTCTTCTTCGCGGGCCAATGCGAATTCGACCATCTTGGCGCAGGCGAGGGCGCAGGTTTCCGGGCCAGGGTGTCCGTAGGCGCAGTGGTAGCAGTGGAAGGGTGCGACGTGTTCCGCACCCGGCAGGAGCGGACCGGCGATGTGGCTGCGGAAGGTGGCTTCACCCCCAACGCTGGACGCGCCAAACCCTGCGCCGTGGAACGCGTCCCAGAAGCTAATCGTCTTGAAGCGACCTGTGGCGGCGCGGGCAAGGCGCAGGGCGACTTCGACAGCGTCAGACCCGCCGGTGGTGAAGAGAACGCGGCTAAGGTCGCCGGGCGCGATTTGGCACAGCCGCTCGGCCAATGTGACGGAGACGTCATTTGTGAACCGTCGGGGAGAGAACGGTAGCGCGTCGATCTGGTCTTTCACGGCCTGTACAAGGCGCGGGTGGCCATAGCCGATGTGGTGCACCGAGTTGCCGTGAAAATCCATGAATCGGCGACCGCTGGTGTCCTCGATCCAGATGCCTTCGGCCTTGGCGATGGTCGACAGGCACGGGGACGACAGCGACTGATGCAGAAAGGCGTTGGCATCCCGTGCGAGCAGATCGCGGGTTGCGTTGTGCGTTTCGCGCGAAGCCCATTCGGCCCGCGCGGCGCTGGTGTTGGCCTCGCCCTCGGTGTGCCGTGTTACGGCCACGGCAGGGAGTATGTCTTGACGTTGGTGAAGAACTTCATCGCTTCGATGACGCCTTCCTTTACGCCGTTGCCGCTGTCCTTGATACCGCCGAAGGGGGACATTTCGATCCGGTAGCCCGGCTGTTCCCAGATGTTGCAGGTGCCGACGTTGAGCCCGTTGATATAGGCAATCGCACGGTTCAGGTCGTTCGTGCAAACACCCGAGGACAGGCCGAAATCGGTGCTGTTGGAAATGCGCATGACCTCTGCGTCGTTGTCGGGCACACGAACGATGGGGATGATCGGACCGAAGGTTTCCTCCATCACCAGTTCGCTGTCATGGGGCACGTGATCGACCACGATGGGCGGCAGCAGTGCGCCTTTGCGGCCGGGATCATAGAGCACTTTGGCACCTTGGTCGGCGGCCATGTAAACGCGCTTTTCGAACAGTTCGGCGGCTTGAGCGTGGATCACGCAGCCCAGTTCGGTTGCCGGGTCCTGCGGATCGCCGAATTTGATCTTTTTGGCTTTCTCGACCACCAGCGGTACGAATCTGTCCGCAACGCTTTCCTGCACGAGGATGCGTTTGATCGCGGTGCAGCGCTGGCCTGAGTTGCCGGTGGCACCCGCGACGGCGATGGTCGCGGCCTTGTCGAGATCGGCATCGCTCAGGTCATTGCAGACGATCAGAGGATCATTGCCGCCGAGTTCCAGCGCGGTCCGTTTGTAGCCCGCTTTGGAGGCGATGAGTTTGCCGACAGGAACGCCGCCGGTGAAGGTGATGATGTCGATATTCGGGTTCGTCACCATCTCGTCGCCGATATCGGCGGGCATGCCGGTGACGACCTGGAACATTTCGGGCGGCAGGCCTGCTTCGTACAGGATATCCGCCAAGGTCAGCGCCGTAAGTGGAGTCAGTTCCGTGGGCTTGCACACCATGCAGTTGTTGGTCGCAATCGAGGGGGCGATCTTGTGGCTGACCATGTTCAGCGGGTGATTGAACGGGGTGATCGCGCTGATGGCGCGGACGGGTTCGCGCATCGTGAAGATCTTGCGCGCCTTTCCGTTATGGGTGAGGTCACACGAGAAAATCTCGCCATCGTCCTTGAGGGCCTCGGCGGCGGCGAATTGATAGACGTCCTGCGCGCGCTTGGTCTCGTAGATCGAGTGCTGGTGGCAGATGCCCAGTTCCAGCGTCAGCCATTTGGCAAGATAGTCGCGACGTTCACCAATCAGTTGTCCTGCGCGTTGCAGGATTTGGCTGCGTTCGTAACGGGTGAGCTTCGGTGTATAGTTCGCGGCAATCTCGAACGCGCGGCAGGCGTGTTCGGCGGTGCCCATCGGGACGGTGCCGATCACCTCGTCGGTGTAGGGGTAACGCACCTCAAGCCGCGCATCGGTGTCGACCTTTTCCCCACCGATGCGCATCTGTTCGTGACGGATTTCGGTCATGCGGGCACCTCTTCCAGCGCGGCGGCGGTTGTGGCGTAGAAGAACGCATCGAAGTTGCGCAGCGTCGGCGCATTGGGCAGGTCGATCACGCGGTTCACGATGAACGGCACTTCCTGTTCGGTCAGCCCGCCATGGCTGCGCAGCGGTTCCTTAAGCGCGGCAAGGTCGTGGCGGTGGGCAGAAGTACCGATGGTCATGTTCTCGGTTGAGATCATGACGATGTCGCCGATGCGATCTGCAGGGAGTTCGTATTTCTCGACAGCGGTGGCCTTGTCCACAACTTCGAGCATTTCCGGCAAAGAGCGCAGGCGGGCGATGATGTCGGCCTGATCTGCGCCCGAAGGCAGGTAGGCGGTGGCGAACGACCCCAGCGCGCCATGGTGCACCACATACGGGTCTGTGATCGGCAGGATCACTCGAGCGGCAGCCTCGCCCAGCCACTCGTCAAGCACATCCTGAACGTAGATCACGGCCGGATCACCATTGGCGTCATGTTTGGGCTTCATGCCGTGATCGGCGGTGACGACGATGGCCGCGCCCATGGCGTCAAGCTCTGTCAGGTAGCGGTCGAACATCGCGTAGAAGTCTTTGGCGCCCTGTTCATCAGGGGCGAACTTGTGCTGGATGTAATCGGTGGTGGAGAGGTACATCACGTCCGGTTTCCACTCTTTCAGCAGCTTTACGCCGGCGGCAAAAACGAATTCCGACAGGTCGGCAGAGTAGACCTCGGGCACCGGCATGCCCAGCCAGTCGGACGCCTTGTCGACGCCGTGCTCTGCTTTGGTCGTGTCGCCGGAACGCTCGGACGAAAACGCAATGGCGCGGTCTTCGTCGAACTTCAGGCCAGCCCCCAGCAACGCACGCAGCTTGTCCTTGGCGGTGACAACGGCGACCCGCGCACCGGCGTCGTAGAACTTGGAGAACACGGTGGGCGCGCGCAGGAAGCGGACGTCGTTCATCATGACTTCCTGACCGGTCTCCGGCTCGTAAAGGAAGTTGCCACAAATGCCGTGCACCGCAGGAGGACGGCCTGTGGCGATGCTCATGTTGTTGGGGTTGGTGAAGGAGGGGATCACCGAATGAGCCAGCCGGTCTGTGCCGGTTTCGCGGATGCGTTTGAGCGTCGGCATCAGCCCTTCGGCGATGGCCACTTCAAGGTATTCGGGTTCGCAGCCATCCAGACAGATCGCAATCGCGCAGGTCTTGGGCGCGGGGTAGGTGCGGTCATTGGCGACCACGGGGTTCTTAATCGGCATATCTCTTCCTTCAGGCGGCGAGTTTCTTGCGTTCTTCCAATGCGGCGGCGGGCGGAGCAGCGCTGCTTACGTTCATGTCGGTCAGGGCGTCGCGGGCGGCGTCCACCACGCGGCGCATCACGTGTTCGTCCATCTGCCCGATCACCCCGATGCGGAAGCTGTCTACGACGGTCAGCTTGCCGGGGTAAATGATGAAGCCGCGTTGCTTCATGGCGTCATAAAAGCCCTGAAAGGTAAAGTTCGGATCGGCGGGGCAGAAGAAGGTCACGATAATCGGGCTGAGCCAGCGGTCAGCGAGCAGGGTTTCAAAACCCATATCGCGCATGCCCTGCACCATCACATCGCGGTTGCGGGTATAGCGTGCGCCACGGGCGGGCACACCGCCCTCGGCCTCGTGCAGATCGAGCGCCTTGAGGAAGGCGGCAACCACATGGGTCGGGGGCGTAAAGCGCCACTGGCCGGTTTTCTCCATCGTCGCCCATTGCGCGTGTACGTCGAGCGACAGGGAGTGGGAGTTGCCTTTGGAGGCCTCGATCTCGTCCTTGCGAGCGATGACAAAGCCAAAACCCGGGACACCTTCGATACATTTGTTGGCCGACGACACAAAGGCGGCGCAGTTGAGTTTGACCGGGTCAAGCGGCAGGGCGCCAAACGCCGACATGCTGTCGATCAGGAGTTTGCGCCCGGCAGCTTTGGTTGCCTCGGCAATCTCTTCGACCGGGTTTTGAATACCGCTTGAGGTTTCGCAATGGATCGCCAGCACATGGGTGATGGCGGGGTCATTGGCGAGGATGGACGCGACTTCATCGCCACGCGGGGGCAGGTAATCGCCCTTGTCGAGCAGATGGTAGGCGCGGCCAAGGTAGTCGAGCGTTTGTGCTGCGCGCAGACCGTAGGCACCATTAGCCAGAACCAAAACTTTACCATCCCGGGGCACGAAACTGCCCAGCATCGCTTCAACGCAATAGCTGCCGGAGCCCTGGATGGGCACGCAGTCATAGGCGTCCTTGCCTTCGCCGACCAGGGCCAGCAGGCGGGATCGCAAGGAACGGGTCATCGCCCGAAAGTCGTCGTCCCAACTGCCCCAGTCTTTGAGCATAGCCTGCTTCACGGAATAAGCCGTGGTCAGCGGGCCGGGGGTCAGAAGATAGGGCTCCCCAAGTTCCGGGGCAGGCAGCGGAGTAGCAGACATGGCGCGTTCCCAAAGCTGGTGTGGTTTTGGATATGCGGTGCAATCTGGCATATGTAAAATCTTTGTTCTCTATTATTTTATAGGCCTAACCTATATAAGATCGCTGCGAATGGAGGTCCTATGCGGTATAGTCAGTTACGTGCGTTTCATCACGTCGCCCTGCATGGCGGCTTTTCCCGGGCGGCGCGCGCATTGAACATCTCGCAACCATCTGTCTCGGACCAAGTGCGTCAACTTGAGCAACGCCATGATGTGCTTTTGTTCACACGCGAAGCGCGGCAAGTGAAAATGACGGATGCCGGTGAGGCACTCTTTCGATTGACCAGCGAGATGTTCGAGGTTGAGGAGCGCATCAGCGCATTGTTTGATGAAAACCGGGCGGCCTTGTCCGGCCATCTGCGTATTATGGCAGATTCTGCGATGCATATCACAGATGCGGTGCGACGCTTTCGCGAAACCAGCCCAAACGTCTTTGTGACCATTCGCACCGGTAATACAGAAGACCTGCTGCGACGCCTCAGAAATTACGAGGCTGAGATTGGGGTCGTGGGTAACGCGATTTCTGCGCCGGATCTCGACAGTGTGGATTTGGGACGAACCCCAATCCTCGCATTGGTGGCCAAAGATCACTTGCCAAAAGAGACGCGCAGTCTGCGTTTCCGGGATCTTTCCTCCGTCCCGCTGATCTACCGGGAGATTGGATCGCGCACGCGTGCTTTGGTCGAAGAACAGGCTGACCGTTTGGGTCTGTCATTGGTTCCGTCAATTGAAGTCGAAGGACGAGAGGCGATGCGCGAGGTGGTCGCTTCTGGCGCAGGCATTGGCTTTATCAGCGAGGCGGAGTTTGGACATGACCGGCGGCTTAGGGCCATTCCATTTGAAGACGTCGATCTTGGCATGTCTGAGTCTCTTGTGACGCTTTCCGCGCGGAGGGATGTGCCTTTGATCCGCGGTTTCTTGAAAGCGGTGCAAAAGACTTTGGCTGTATGAGCTTAAAGCTTGAATGAATAGGTTTTACCTATGGACATATATAAATCACTTGTCTTTACATATGAGCCCTGCTTGGCATGATCAAGTCACATCTGGGAATGACCGTGTCACAAGCAAAGCCGAATACCCTGTTCATCGTGATTGACCAATTGCGCGCGGATTGCGTTTTTGGTGCGTTGGCGCAGCATCTGAACCTTCCCAATATTCGCGCCTTCGCAGAGGATGCCGTGTCGTTCCGAAACCACTATTCGGTCACGTCGCCTTGTGGACCTTCCCGCGTGTCTTTGTTGACAGCCCAATATGCGTCAAATCACGGGGCGACGCGCAATGGCACCCCGTTGAAGCGCGACACGCCAAACCTTGCGACGGTTGCGCGTGACAACGGGTTCGACCCACTGCTGTTTGGATACACAGATACATCGTACGACCCTCGGTTTTTGCCGGCCGATGATCCGCGACTGTTTTCCTACGAAGAGCTTGCTCCGGGATTTAAAGAGGTGTTGCGCATGCGGCTTGAGGGCGACTCGAGCGCATGGGAAGCCTATCTTGCTGAGAATGGCTACGATGTGCCGCCTTATCCAGAGATGTACCAACCGGCGGGCGACGCGCCGGACTCGCCCGCACTTTATTCGGCAGAACACAGCGATACGGCGTTTCTCACTGATCGGACGATTGAGGACCTGAGCCAACGGGAACAAGGTTGGTTCGGGCTGGTCACCTATATCCGGCCACATCCACCTTTTGTTGTGCCTGCGCCGTATAATACGATGTACGACGATGCAGCCATGCCGTCCGCGCGTGATGCGCAGGAGCCAGACTGGCATCCCTACGTCGCAACGGCTCGCCGGAAAAGCAATGTCGCGTCAACCGTGGTGGGGTTTCCGGATCTTGAGAATTGCGATGCCACGACGCGAATGATCCGAAAACTCTACTTCGGTTTGGCCACTGAAGTTGATCATCACATTGGACGCATCCTGCAATGGCTCAAGGACACGGATCAATATGATGACACGCTCATCGTTCTGACGGCAGACCACGGGGAAATGCTTGGGGACTACGGCCTTTGGGGAAAGATGACCTTCCACGATGCCGCATTCCATGTGCCTTTGATCATCCGTCAGCCGAATGCGTCGGTGCGTGGGCATATAGTGACCGCGCCAACTGAGTCGATTGATATCACTCCGGCCATTCTTGACTGCCTCGGCCTTAACGCACCGCATTCGATGGACGGCCGGAGCCTTAAGCCATTCTTGAATGCTGACAACCCGGAGCGGTGGCGCGATGTGTCGGTTTCCGAGCTGGATTTCGGTGACCCCATCCGTCCAACCCTGTGGCAAACCGAGCATGATTTGTCCGTCGACACGTCGAATTTGGCTGTTCTGCGCCGTGGTCAGATGCGATTCGTGCAATTCGCCGGAGGGCTGCCGCCAATCCTGATGGATATTTCAGACGGCACCGAGGATCAGAATTTGGCAAAAAATTCAGCACATTTGCAGACAATGCTTGATTTGATGCAGGATATGCTTTGCCATCGCATGGCAAACACCGATGGCACATTTTCGCGAACCCTGATCACCGCAGATGGCGTAAAGGTGGCGTCGTGATTTTTTGTGCTGTCACGGACCTGTCACGGTTGTCAGAGATACAAAACCCGGCTGTTTCGACCGGGTGGACCATGAAAAAGGAGGCGTCACGCCAGAACTTAGGTTTATTCGCGCAACGATCTGCCAACTGAGTGCGCGAAGTCAGGACCATCCTAAATGACCGGACGTTGAACGGACCGGGAAAAAAGGGGGGGAACAGCCCCCATTCACCACTTGGAACCAACAGGAGATAAAATGAAACGACTTTTACTTTCAGGCGTGGCTTTGATTGCCTTGCCGGCAGCGGCCTATGCCAACTGCCCGGCAGTGACCGTTGCCGATCCGATGGGTGTCGCAGCTGGAGAATTCCCGCAGCAATACGAACTGAGCGCCTTCCAGGAAGCCGCTGGTTGCACGATGGAGTTTTCTGCAAACCCCGAGATCGAGGCACTGAATGCTCAGATCAAAGGAAACCCGGATCTGCCTCCTCTTGCGGATCGTATTCCGGCAGAGCCGCTTGTTGTGATCCCCTATGAAAGTATCGGCGAGTACGGCGGTGAGCTGAACGTTCTGTCCAATGCGACCGAAGCGGGGACTTCTGACTTCTTGTCCGTGCGTCACGTCAGCCTGATGCGCTACTCCGACGATCTGCAGACCATCGTACCGAATGTCGCAAAATCATGGGAGTGGAATGATGACTTCACCCAGCTGACGATCAAGCTGCGTGAAGGCCACAAGTGGTCGGACGGTGCTCCGTTCACCAGTGCGGACATCGTGTTCTATCATGACAACCTGATGCTCGACACGAACATCTTTGAGACGCCGAAAGATTATATCACGGTGGCTGGCGAGCCGATGACGGTTGAGGCACCGGACGATACAACGGTCATCTTCAACCTTCCGGCACCTAAGCCGGGTCTGGTCGCCCACTTTGCGACACACTATTCGCAGCCGTTCCAGCCCAAGCATTTCCTTGGTCAATTCCACCCGGATGTTAATCCGGACGCGGACGCGTATGCGCAAAGCCTTGGCTTTGAAAACGGATATGACGCGATCCTCGCCTATTACGGCAACTCGGATTGGACTGATACGCCAACGCCGATGCTGTCGCGCGCGGACATCGTCGATGGGCTGCCCAAGGCGACGTATCCGACGCTTGAATCGCACATCTACATCAGCGACACGACCGAAGGTCGCAAGCTGGTCGCGAACCCGTACTTCTTCCAGGTCGATTCAACAGGACAGCAGCTGCCCTACATTTCGACCCAAGACGAGCTGTACATCAACGACAACGAGGTCCGTATCCTCAAGCTCGTGAACGGCGAAGTCGACTACAAGTCCCAGTCTCTGCAATTGGCCTCGGCGCCGATCTTGCTCGAAAACCAAGAGAAGGGCGATTACACCATCCACCTGCGTCCTGAGATTACAATGGGCGTGTTCGGCTTCAACGTGACCCACGAAGACCCGGCCAAGCGCGAAGTCTTCGGAAACCTTGCATTCCGCGAAGCAATGTCGGTGGCCATCAACCGCGCTGAGCTGAACGAGATCGGTTTCTTCGGTCAGGGCACGCCGCAGCAGTATGTCGGCTTCTCGCCTCTGCCGGAATTCGTTGACCAAAGCTGGCTGCAGTATAAAGCCGAATATGATCCTGAAGCGGCTAAGGCAGCGTTGGATGAAATTGGCATGGTCGACACGGATGGCGATGGTTTCCGGGAACTCCCCAATGGCGACAAGCTCGTTCTGAACCTGAACTTCTCTACCCAGGGGATTGCCGGTCAAACCGTTGAACTCGTGGCGCAGAACTGGGCCGATGTTGGCATTCAGTCCGTCGTCAAAGAAGTGACACCGGATGAATACCGCTCGGCACAATCCTCGAACCAGTTGGACGTCGTTATGTGGCGCAAGTCGCAGCCGCTGGCCATCGTTCTGGGCAACAATGAGCTGTGGGTGCCGCCCTACGAAAACTATTTCGGTGTGCGTAATGCGATGCTCTGGGCCGAGTGGATCGACTCTGACGGTGCCGCTGGTGTTGAACCGCCGCAGTGGGCGAAGGACATGATTGACGACATCAATGCGCTTCAGTCCGCCGCGCAGGGTACGCCCGAGTTCGAACAACTCGCATCGGACCTCGTTTCGGCAATGGTTGAAAACATGATGTTCATCGGGACGGTCAATGCACCTGCGCCGATCTATCAGCAGAACAAGCTGAAGAACTTTGCAGACTTCAAGACGCATTCCTACGAGTACTATCGGACCTATCCGTACCGCGCTACGCAGTGGTGGCTGGACGAATAAAGCCGCGATAATGTCGCTGCGGGCAGATCTTGTCTGCTCGCAGCGGCCTATCCAATGACAGTCGTCTGGCAAAAACCCGGGTCAATCGGGACTCAGACATCTAGCAGGGGCACCAATCATGTTGAATTTTGCGCGTTTCGTGCTGACCCGCGCTGTGCTTGCGATGATCACGCTGGTCATCGTGTCCCTTGTTGTGTTCTCGCTGATGGAATTGGTGCCCGGCGATTGCGCTGAACGCTACCTCGCATTCAAGAACACGCAAGGATCTGGCATTTCGGTCGCAGATATCGAAGCCGAGCGCGCGCGCCTCGGGTTGGATCGACCTTTCCTTGAACGCTGGGGCAAGTGGATCGTGAACGCATTCCAAGGTGAGTTCGGCGACAGTTGTATCCTCCGTGTGAACATCGCCCAGCTTCTGGGTGACAAGTTCTGGATTTCACTGGGTCTGTGCCTGGCATCGCTGGCTCTCGCATATGCCATTGCGCTGCCAGTGGGCATCATTGCTGCAGCGTCGAACAATGCGGTTCTCAACAACTCGCTGCGCCTCTTTAGCTATCTCGGTCTTGCGATGCCGAATTTCCTGTTGGCGCTGATGATCATGTTGTTCTCTACCGTGTATTTCGGAGACACTCTGACGGGCTTGTTCTCGGCCGAGTATCGAGATGCGCCTTGGAGTTTTGACAGACTGCTGGACCTGCTCAGCAATGCGTGGCTTCCAATCTTCATTCTGGGTTGGTCGGCTACGGCATTTGCGCTTCAAACTGTACGTGCGCTGATGTCTGACGAGATTGGCAAGCTTTACGTTACAGCGGCTGAAGCGCGCGGGGTTCATGGCCGGAAACTGCTCTGGAACTACCCCGCACGTCACGCACTGGGCCCGATCGTCAACAGCCTTGGCTTTGACCTGAACCGCATCTTCAATGAATTGCCTATCGTGGCTTTGATCCTGACGCTCACTGAAGCAGGGGCATTGCTTATCGAGGCCTTGGCGCGGTCCAATGACCAGCAGCTTGCAGGTGCCATCATCTTCCTTCTGACCGCGTCCATCGTGACGCTCAATTTCCTAACGGATGTGTTGCTGGCGGTGCTTGATCCGCGCGTCCGTAAGAGCATTGTGAGGTGACGCCATGACGACGACACCCGATCCCCATAAGCCCAACCTTGCCGAGACGACCGGCCCGCATGTGCAGGTTGTCGAAACCGAGGACGCAGTTAAGCGGCGCTCAAAAGAGGCCTATTTCACAGCGTCTCAGGGGCAATTGATCTGGGCACGGTTCAAGAAACAGCGCTCGGCGATGATTGCGGCTTGCGTGTTGGTGTTCCTTGTGCTGTCGGGCATCTTTGCGCCGTTCCTGTCGCCCTATGATCCGACAATTGCGGGCAAGAATGACGATTACCTGAACGGTGCGCCGCAGGTGCCGATGTTTTGCGACATCAATGGCTGTTCGCTCAGGCCATTTGTGCATGCAGTCGAACGCGAACGCTCTTTGGCGACGAACTTTCGCTGGGTGACCACCATCAATGAAGACGAACGCAACTACGTGTATTTCTTCGTGGAAGGCTGGGAGTACAAGCTGTTCGGGTTCATCCCGATGGACACGCATCTGTTCGGCACCCAAGACGGTTTCGTGCATGTCTTTGGCACCGATGCGAGCGGCAAGGATATCTTTTCTCGAACATTCCACGCGATTTGGACCTCGCTTCAGGTCGGTACGATCGGGGTGTTCATCGCTTTCGTGCTTGCGCTCGTGATCGGTGGGGTGTCCGGCTACTATGGTGGTTGGGTAGATTCCATCCTGCAGATGATCACCGATGCCGTTCGAACGGTTCCTGCAATCCCATTGTTCATGGCTGTCGCTGCTTTCATGCCACCTGAGATGACAGCGGAACAACGGTTCTTCTATATCTCGCTTATACTTGGTCTGATTGGCTGGCCAACCTTGGCGCGACGTGTGCGCACACACCTTCTGACCGAGCGGAACCAGGAATACGTTCTAGCGGCGCAGCTGTGTGGAGCGTCATCGGGGCATGTGATCCGTCGGCATTTGCTGCCGAGCTTCACCAGCTATATCATCGTCGATCTGGTGATTTCCTTTCCGTATATGGTGCTGTCGGAAACAGCGCTTTCTTTCATCGGCCTTGGCCTGAAGGATCCCGTCAACAGCCTTGGCGTCATGCTCCAGAATGTGACAAGTGCTGATGTTCTACTCAACTATCAATGGTACTTCATCCCGGTGATCTTTTTCATCGCACTGGTGATGGCGTTTGTGTTTGTCGGTGACGGCTTGCGCGACGCCGCGGACCCCTACTCGGATAACAACAAATGAGCCTGATCGACGTTCAAAATTTGACGCTCAAGTTCCGGACTGACGAGGGTTTGATCACCGCGGTCGACAACGTGAGCTTTTCACTGAACAAGGGCGAAGTGATGGGGCTTGTCGGAGAGTCCGGTTCAGGCAAATCTGTGACCGCAAAATCGTTGATGCACCTGAATGCGCGCAATGCGGTTTACAGCCCTGAAAGCAAGATCACATTGCACACGGATACAGGTCCGGTGGATGTCCTGTCCCTGAAGACCCCGCGCGAATTGAATATCGTGCGCGGCGGTGCAGTGTCGATGATCTTTCAGGAACCGATGGCCAGCTTTGCGCCTGCAATTACAATCGGCAAGCAAATGGTCGAGCAACTTCAATTGCACGGCGACTATTCAAAAGAGCAGGCCAAGAACATCAGTGTTGAAATGCTCGACCGCGTTGGTATCTCCGATGCGTCAAAACGTTTCGATCAATATGCATTCGAGCTTTCGGGCGGTATGCGCCAACGCGCCATGATTGCCATGGCGCTTTCGACACAGCCAAAACTCTTGATAGCCGACGAACCTACAACCGCGCTGGATGTGACGATCCAGGCGCAGGTGATCGACTTGATGAAAGACCTTGTTTCTGAATTCCACATGGGGATCGTTTTTATTACGCATGATCTTGGTGTGGTCGCCCAGACCGCAGACAAGGTAAACGTGATGTATCTTGGCCGTATGATTGAGGAGGGCCCGGTTCGCGAGGTTATTCGCAACCCCAAGCATCCCTACACGCAAGGCCTGTTGGCCGCGCTTCCGAAATTGGATGATCTGGATTCGCCGCTGACACCGGTACCGGGTGATATCCCTTCGCCGCTGGAACGTCCGACCGGCTGCGTATTCCACACGCGGTGCTCGAAGGTGGTCGGCGATGTCTGCATGGCCATCGATCCGCAGGAGCGGCAGATTGAGAATTCACATAAAGTGGCCTGCCATATCTATGACGAGGTACCAGCATGAGTGATGTTCTGATCCGTGCCAAAGGCCTCTCAGTGGGCTTCCCTATTGGAGGCGGGCTCTTCAACAAACAGGTCCTCAAGGCTGTCGATAATGTGTCTCTCGAAATTGAGAAGGGCTCATTCTTCGGCCTTGTCGGCGAAAGCGGTTCTGGCAAGACAACGCTTGGACGCGCTTTGCTCAAAGCGGCCCCGATTACCGGCGGTGGCGCGCACTACAGTGATGGTGAGGTGGACTATGACCTCGAAAACATCACAAAGGAACAACTAAAGGATTACCGCAAGCGGGCACAGCTGATCTTTCAAGATCCCTATGCCGCGCTGAGTCCACGCATGACGGTGCGGGACATTATCGCGGAACCGCTCGAAGTTATGGGGCTGACGAAAAATCGCGCTGAAACCGATGCGCGCGTTCGTGAGATCGCCGCGAAGTGCCGGTTGAACCTAGAGCATCTGCGTCGTTTTCCCCACGCGTTTTCCGGTGGGCAGCGTCAGCGCATCTCTATCGCCCGCGCGCTCGTATCAGCACCGAAATTCATCGTGGCCGATGAAAGTGTTGCTGCACTGGACGTCTCCATCCAAGCCGATGTGTTGAATCTGCTCAAGCAGATCCAGACTGACATGGGGCTGACGTTCATGTTCATCAGCCATGACCTTTCAGTTGTGGCTCATACCTGTGACCATGTCGCTGTGATGTATTTAGGACGGCTGGTGGAAACTGCGCCAACGCGCAAGCTTTTCGCTGCGCCGCGTCATCCGTATACGAAGGCGCTGTTTTCCGCGATCCCATCCCTTGATCCAGATGATCGCGGAACGGCGCAGAAACTGACCGGCGAGATTCCGTCACCGACCAATCAGCCACCTGGCTGCAAGTTTCACACCCGTTGTCCGTTTGCCATCGACCATTGCAAACAAGTCGAACCCAAGCTTGAGACAGACGGTACCGGGCACGATGTTGCCTGCCATCGGTGGAAAGAATTGATGGCTCCTCAAGCGGCCTGATCACCTGTCGATCATTCGGCGCTGAGGTGCGTGTGTGCGGACCTTCGCGAGGTCCTCTTCGAATACGGATGACAGGGCGAGGGCACCGCTTGGGCTAAGCCGTGTCGAGGTGACGTAATCGCTGGACAAACCGCCTCGTGCATCGCAGCGGGTGCTTGAGCAGAAAGCCCCCCACGTATCGACATATGTGATCAATCCAAGCCGCTCAAAACCATTGAATAGGTTGTCGGCGTCTGCATGCAACGCAGAGGCCTCGGCCAGCGAAATGAAATGGGACAGCGTTGGCATCCCTAGGTACATGCCCGCCCCGGGCAGACTGGCCCGCGCGGCTATTTCAGCGTTGAAACGCGGTTGAGGTGGGACCTGGCGCAGAACCGAGACCCGCAAACCCTTCCCTCTCAGTGTGCTCAGAGTTTCGCGGGCAGCGGCCGCGACATAGTCGGTTTGCCGCGTCACATCGAATGGACTGCCATCAATCGGCCCAAGGCGAACCGGGGTACGCTGAAACAGTTCGGCGTTTTTGATGCCAAGGTAGTAGGTCCAATCTGCAACCAAGGTGACTTGGCGAATGCTGCGAAAATGTGAAAGAGCCTGAACAACCTGAGCGGACTGCCGGTCACAGAGCTGTCCCGACACCTCAGTGTGCGCAGAGAACCGACTCTGCAAACCGTCCAGCGGAATGCAGTTCGACCGCGCAATAAGCAGTGTGGGCACTTGGGTGCGTCGCGCTGCCTCTGCGAGCCCGTAACGCAAAGTGTCCAACTGGTGGTCACCCCAGATTAACGCCTTGGGCGGCCCTTCTGGCCCAAGCCGGCAAACCTCAAGCCCGGCCAATGGTCCATCGATCATCTGAGGGCAGTCGAAGGCTGGCGCTCCGGTCTCCAGCGCGTGGATGTAGGCTTGTGCATTTGCGGGAAATCTCAGTTGCAGGCCCTGCGTCGTCAAGCCAATCAAACCGTTGATGAACAGAACCGCCGCAACAACGCCACTGATCAGTAGTTGATTTGACCACCGGCGCTGCTCGATCCGTTGCCAGATCGTCCAGGACACTATGGCGAACAACAGGCACGGAATGATCAAGACGAGGTATTCCGTCTGTGTGACCTCGGACACGCGCAGCGCCGATGCAAGATGGGTCAATGGAACCGCCCAAAGGAATGTGTGCAGCACCATGCCGAACCACCGCCTGCGCATGGCGGTCATGTCCGGTCGCAACTCTCGTGGTCTGCTGCCAAGGTAGAGAAACGCAAGCGCGATTGCGACAAGTGCTCTTGCTGTCAGTGTGTTTCCCGTTGCGGCAATGACCATAATACCAGCGACGAAATTGATCACGCCAATCAGGGTAGCGTATTCAAGAACACGGAACCTGCTAACGATGATGAAAGGGATTGCTCCGAACAAGAAGGCCCAAAGCCCGCCAATTGGAAGAAGCTGGATAACTGGGCTGTTGTTTGTTGAGAGGATTAACGAAGTCCCGGCCAAGACAGTCAGTACCAGCAGCAAACGGACAACATTTTTGGAAAGACGCCAATAGAGTAGACTGAGGATCAGACAGCACTGCCCAATCAAAGCGGGAATCCACAGGTGATCGAACAGCCCGACAAACCGCTGAGATGAGTCCACTGGAAAGAAGACAAGTCCGAAATTTGTGGTGAACGTGGCTGCCTGTAACAGCGCATTGCCAAGGTTCTTGTACTCATCGGGCAGGAAAGTCATCCATCCAACCGCGAACATCACAAGTGCACAACATAAGACGCCGATGAAGTATGCCTGCAGCACACTGATCACTTGTGTGCGGAAAATCTCAGGACCTCTGATCAACTGATTGGCGGACCACGCACCGCAAAAGACCAGGATCATATCCTTAGCAAACGTATCGGCGCCAACCCGTCCTGCCCCAAGCGCTGCAAGCACAAAGGCAAAGCAAACCAGTGCGAGGAGGAACTGCCGCATCTCTGACCGAGCGGCTTCAGAGTCTTTCAGAACGAAGACGTCTGATAAGCGAAGGGAGGACTGGACTGACACGCTACCGCAAGATTACAAGAACGGCCCCCACCGCTGGTCCAAACTACTTCATTCACGCCCGCTCCGGCAATGCATGAGTCCGAAACAGTCTGTTGTATTGATTAAGGAATTGTTGAGCGAACTGGCCTTAATCCAGCCTTGAAAATGTCGGGTTTTGGTGCATCAAGTCCCAATGCAAGCCAATCATAAACTTCGCGCATCTGGCGTGCCTTGCAATCCCACAGGAAATACTCTTCGACCCGCTGTCGTGCATTCCTCGACATGTGGGCGAGTGATGCGGGGTTCTCAGTAAGTTTCGTCAGGATTTCACGGAACGCCGATACAATGTCATCGCGGCTCCCGCAGGGGGCCTTGAAGCCAGTATCGTCTGTCACCAGCTCACCGGGGCCCGCGTAGTCGACGATAACCGGCACCACGCCCAAAGCCATCGCTTCTAAAACGACACCACCTCCGAATTCTCGGATCGACGGAAAACTCAGGATGTGAGACTGGCTGAGAATGGTCTGCACGTCTTCATGCGGCAGCCATTTGTGAAAAGATAGATTGTCTCCACATCCCAACGCGTTAGCTTGCTTTTGTAATTGCTCCAGCATCGGGCCATCGCCAACGATATCCAATGTCATGCGCCCGGTCCTTAGCAGATCAGCAGAAGCTGCGATCAGCATGTCAGGGCCTTTGTATGGGACCAAACGCCCCACAAAGCAGGCTTTCAACACATCCCCAGGGGGCTGCGCCATCTTGTTGAAACGTGTGGGGTCTATGCCATTTTCGGGGATATAGACCGTTTTGTCCTGATATGGGCCCGGAATCTCGCTTTGGGTGTGGCGTGAACCGACAATAATGGCCGACGCGTTTTTAACTGTGTCAGTGTGGCCAGGCAGATGTTTGTAAGCGTTGCGCAGATAGCTCAACCATTCCCTTTCCGCCCGTCTCTCGGCGTCGAAATGTTTGGGCCACGGGACTCCGCCGTTCAGAGGGCCAAGAACGAATGGCACTCCGGCACGCCTTACCTTTTTGGCGATGGGCGAGGAGATTGTCGGACTAAGAGGGGTGATACGATGCACAATATCGTAGTCGCCTGCCGATATTGCTGGACCAAACTCTTTCCAAACCAGATGCTCGAACCAAGGATACATCAGTGCGTTGATGGCCTGCAGGGTGGTCCAGCCCTTTCCCTCACCCATTCGGAGTTTTTCAGCAAGTGCCCAAAGGGGTCGTGCGACAGACTCCGAATCGATGGCTGTAAAATCCCGCCCTTCGACCAAACCTGCGCGCAGAATTGCGTCTCGATTGCGGACTTGCGTGACCAAATGTACGTCCGCAACATCTCTTAGCGCTTGCGCCAAAGACCATCCCACTAATGGAACGCTCACCCATTCAGGATTGGCGGCTTCGGCAATGGCCAAGACCCGCGGACGCGCTGATTTGAAGGTGGTCATACGTTCAATGTGTTCCTAGATGACGGGGCGCCATTGCAACCGCTGGTCTGATTGAAACTCTTTCCTGCCATCGCGCAGTGTTTCCGCATAGCCCAACAACGCACCCGCCATCAGCCACGTCAGTGGGGTGAGCGTCGCGTTGGGGAGCAGGTCAAATACATTGACCGAAAGTAGAAGCGCCAACGGAGCAAGTAGAAGGGAATAGCTGTCAACTGAGCGATGACGGGTCTCGCGCCAGAGAAGGAAGACGGGCAGAAGCAACAAGCCAAATTCCGCAAGAAAGCCCAACCAGCCCAACTGGCCAATCAGAATGATCCATCTGCCATCCGTGATCGTCTCAATGACGCCATTGGCTGGGTTCATGATTTGATTGCGATCGTAGTTACCCCATCCAAAAAGCGGCTTGGCTTGCGCGCGTTCAAGCAGCCGATTTTCGTTTGTAAACCGAAATTCGAGAGATGCAGCGCGATCCGGATCAATGCTTGCAGCGGCTTCAAGAATTTGTGCTTCCGGGACCAGCCCAATGCCTTTCATGGCCGGGTAGGTGATCGCAAAGAGAGCTATGCACAGCGCAAGTCGCATCTGCCAACGCGCGCTGAAAACAATTATAGTCGGAATCAGAGCTGCAGCAAACAGCCATGCCCCCAAAGACTTGGCGAGCACAAGAACCGCCGTCAGGTAGAGAGCGGCGCCAAGGATCGCCCATTTGCGTTTGAAGTTGCCGTATTTCCAAAGCGCGAACGTGGCCACGATCGACATCAACAAAAAGAATGCAGCCCAGATCCCGTGGTTCAGAAACACCATTGGACGGAACCCACCGAAGCGCATCGTTTGCGAGAAATCGTGTTGATAGTAGCCGTAGACCCACAAGTTCAATTGGGGAGAAAGGCGTATTTCGATCAGCATAGGCACGGAATAGACCAATCCGCCAATCAGCAGTGCGATCAGCAAGTCTCTTTGATCCTCCGCCGTTTTCAGAAAACGTCGCGCCAAAAGAAACGGTAGGGCAAGCAGGCATTGTTGGATGACGAAGCCGATGGAATCTTTGATCGTCATGCCCTGAATTGTGAAATTTCCCCAGTAAACGGGCTGCATGTTGAACAATGCTGTGACGATTGGAGAAAACATGAACAGCAAGAGCAAACCGACCGCCACGGGGCTACGCGGGAGCGGATTGAAGTTTTGCGGGTACATTCGGTACCACATCACAAAAGCGCTCAGCGCGGGAATTGTGTGTTTTGTGAGAGGCGGCAGCAACGGGAAATCGAACCCGGCTGGAGGCTCCGGGAGGAAGAGATAGCCTGCAATCAGGGTTGTAAGCACAGCACGACCGGGCGGCAGTTTCTGGAACAGAACAACTGTCACCAAGGGCCAGATGGCCAATGCCAGAAGTGCCAATGGATTTGGCATTCAGTATCCCGCCATTATTGCCCCGCTATGCGAGTGCATTGGTTCGACTAACGCGCAAGCAAAGCGCGTGCCACCGTTGGGTTTCTCATCTTCGTAGCATAGTGCTCGCCAAATTCGTCACAAATGGTGCCGGATTGTAGCAAATGCATGACTCCCAATGGCTGCCGAGGTCACAGGATATCGCGACGAGCCTGTCATTTTGGCTATAAGTCGCGTGCTAAAGTGGCCCTATTGGCTGCGGCGACTCATCGCTAGTGTCCGCGCAATTGCGCAGGCCGCTCGTGCCGCGCCCTTCTCAGGGAGAGCCACCATGAAAATGACCACCGAAGAAGCCTTTGTCAAAGTCCTGCAAATGCACGGAATCGAACATGCGTTCGGCATCATCGGATCGGCCTTTATGCCGATTTCAGACATCTTCCCTAAAGCCGGGATTACCTTCTGGGACTGCGCGCACGAAGGTTCCGGCGGCATGATGGCTGACGGCTACACGCGTGCGTCCGGCAAAATGAGCATGATGATCGCGCAGAACGGTCCGGGCATCACCAACTTCGTTACCGCTGTAAAAACAGCCTATTGGAACCACACGCCGCTTCTTCTGGTCACTCCGCAGGCAGCAAACAAGACGATCGGGCAGGGGGGGTTCCAGGAAGTCGAGCAGATGAAGCTGTTCGAAGATATGGTCGCCTACCAGGAAGAAGTGCGCGACCCGACCCGTGTGGCAGAGGTGCTGAACCGGGTGATCCTAAACGCCAAGCGCGCCTCGGCTCCGGCACAAATTAACATGCCGCGCGATTTCTGGACCCAGGTTGTCGATATCGAGTTGCCTGAAGTTGTTGAATTCGAACGTCCGTCCGGTGGTGACAGCGCTCTCGACAAGGCTGCTGAATTGATGTCGACGGCCAAAAACCCGGTCATCCTGAACGGTGCAGGCGTGGTCCTGGCGGGTGCCATTCCAGCGTCGATGAAGCTGGCCGAACGGCTGACCGCTCCGGTCTGTGTGGGCTACCAGCACAATGACGCTTTCCCTGGCTCGCACCCGCTCTTTGCTGGCCCGCTGGGCTACAATGGGTCTAAAGCGGCAATGGAACTGATCTCGGGCGCAGACGTCGTTCTTTGTCTCGGCACGCGCCTCAATCCGTTCTCGACCCTGCCGGGTTACGGCATCGACTACTGGCCAAAAGATGCAAAGATCATCCAGGTCGACATCAACCCCGACCGCATCGGGCTAACCAAGAAGGTTAGTGTGGGTATCGTCGGCGATGCGAAAAAGGTGGCCGAAGGCATTCTTGCCCGCCTGTCCGACACCGCTGGTGACGAAGGCCGCGAGGACCGTCAGGCGCACATCGCCAAGACCAAGTCCACTTGGGCGCAGCAACTGTCCAGCATGGATCACGAGCAGGATGATCCCGGCACCACGTGGAACGAACGCGCCCGTGCCGCCAAGCCGGATTGGATGAGTCCGCGCATGGCGTGGCGTGCGATCCAGTCGGCGCTTCCGAAAGAGGCGATCATCTCGTCCGACATCGGCAACAACTGCGCCATCGGCAACGCGTATCCAACTTTTGAGGAAGGCCGCAAATACCTCGCGCCGGGTCTATTTGGTCCCTGTGGCTACGGTCTGCCCTCCATCGTCGGTGCCAAGATCGGTTGTCCGGATGTTCCGGTTGTCGGTTTTGCCGGTGATGGCGCTTTTGGTATTGCCGTCACCGAGTTGACCGCGATTGGCCGTCCTGAATGGCCGGCGATCACCCAGATTGTTTTCCGCAACTACCAGTGGGGCGCGGAAAAGCGGAACTCGACGCTGTGGTATGGCGACAATTTCGTCGGCACCGAACTTGATGAGGGTGTCAGCTATGCCGCTATCGCCAAGGCCTGCGGTCTGCAGGGTATTGTCGCCCGCACGATGGATGAGCTGCGCGATGCTCTGAACACCGCCATCAAGGACCAGATGGAAAACGGTAAGACCACGCTGATCGAAGCAATGATCAACCAGGAACTGGGTGAGCCGTTCCGCCGTGATGCTATGAAGACACCTGTTGCGGTTGCTGGAATTGATCCGGCGGATATGCGCCCGCAAAAGGTGGCCTGACTATGGCTGGCCCCGCAGAAACCGGGCCTGTCCTGGTGCTCAATGCGGGGTCATCCTCGATAAAGTTTGCGCTGTTCGATCAGGACTTCGCCGAGATCCTGTCGGGCATGGCCGAAGCGATCGGCGGCGCGTCGCGGCTCCGGATCGGAGACGACGAGCAAGACATCCCGCTGATCGATCACCGCGCTGCATTGAAGGCCATTCTGAACGCATTGGCAGATCGTGGCATCACGCCCGACACTTTACGGGCGGTGGGTCATCGTGTGGTGCATGGCGGGCGCAAGTTGACTGCACCTATGCGCGTTACGGACGAGGTACGCACGGAGATTGCCAATTGCACGCCGCTCGCGCCTCTTCACAATCCACACAATCTTGCGCCGATGGAAGAGCTGTCCCGGCTTGCACCGAACGTGCCGCAGTTTGCCAGTTTTGATACGTCCTTCCACGCAACGAATCCGAGCGTCGCGACGCGCTATGCCATTCCGAAGATGATGGAGACCAAGGGCATTCGTCGTTATGGCTTCCACGGGCTAAGCTATGCGTCTTTGGTGCGGCGTTTGCCGGAGGTGTCAGCTGAGCCACTGCCGTCGCGGCTGCTGGCGTTCCACTTGGGCAACGGCGCATCCCTCTGCGCGATACACAATGGCCACTCTATTGCGACCACGATGGGCTATTCGCCACTTGACGGATTGACGATGGGAACGCGGTCGGGCGGTATTGATGCAAACGCAGTGTTGCGCCTTGTCGAAGACAACGGTGTCGAGCGCACCAAGGCAATCCTCAATCACGAAAGCGGTTTGCTTGGTCTGTCGGGTGGCAAATCGGACATGCGCAAACTGTTGCTCGATCCGTCAGCCGATAGCGCGTTTGCGATCGAGCATTTCTGTTATTGGACCTTGCGCCATGCCGGGTCTTTGATCGCTGCACTCGAAGGAGTTGATGCAATCGCGTTCACAGGAGGCATCGGCGAAAACGCCGTTGGCGTACGCGCCCGTCTCTTGCGGGGATTGGAATGGCTGGGCGTGCGGACCAATCCCGACTTCAATCATCGTAACGGTCCGCGCCTGCATTCCGATAGCTCAAAAGTTTCCGTTTGGGTCATTCCGGCAGAGGAAGAGCGGATGATCGCCTTGGATGCCGTGGCCTTGTTGGAGGCTGAATGAGCTTTCCAACTCAATTGTGCTGCGCCAGGGCGATGGTAACAAGTGTAGATGCCACGATGTCGTCCACTGAAGCCCCTCGGCTGAGGTCACAGACCGGTTTCGCAAAGCCTTGCAGGAAAGGGCCGATGGCCTGTGCGCCTGCAAGTTCCTGGCACAGCTTGTACGCGATGTTGCCGGCATCCAGCGATGGGAAGACAAGGACGTTTGCATCGCCGCCACCCAAGCCCTTTTTCGCCGCAATGGTTGCGTTCAAAGCGGCATCTGCCTGCACCGGCCCGACAAACCCGGTTGCCACGGCGACGGCGCGCACTCGCTCCACGCTGGCGCCCGCGCCGCTGTTGCCCGTTGAAAAGGACAAGAGCGCGACCCGCGCATCGCCCAACAGCGCGTTTGCCGTTTCGGCAGAGGCGCGCGCGATGGCTTCCAGTGCTACGACGTCGGGGTCTACGTTCACCGCGCAATCGGCAAACACAAATTCGCGCCCATCCGGGAAGATCATAAGGAAATATGATGACGGGATCGCCACGCCTTCGGCCAGTCCGATGGCCATGCTGGCGGCTTCGATCACACGCCGTGTCGGGCTGTCGGCGCCTGCGACCAGCGCATCGGCCTCGCCCGCGGCGACCATGGCCGCAGCGCGATACAGCGGTTTCTGCAACAGCCGCCGGGCCAGAACCTCTTTCATTCCGCGAGCAGAGACGAGCGCTGCGACCTGTGCCTCGGTGATCTCGTCCGTCACATCAATCGGCACGCATAGCCCGTCCGCAGCCAACCGTTGCGCAGCCTCTGCAACGCGCGGATCGCCTCGCTCTGGAAAAACCACCCGCGTCTGCTGTTCGATGGCTACCACGCGTGCCTTGTCCAGTACGCTCATACCATTCTCCCACTTCCGGCCGCAAAGGAGCCTTCAATGACCGAAAACGTCAAGATCAACCGAGGTTTGAAGGGTGTCTATTTCGAACGTTCGGGCGTGAGCGATATCGACGGGGCCGCTGGGACTCTGCATTACCGAGGGTATTCGATTCACGATCTGGCAACACACGCGACCTTCGAAGAGGTCTGCCATCTGCTGATAAAAGGTGAGTTGCCCACGGCGAAGGAACTCAATGCTTTCGACGCCGAGTTGCGCGCGGCGCGGTCCGTGCCGGATGCGGTTCTGGACATCATTCGCGTTTGCAAGGACGGGCACCCGATGGATGTGCTGCGCACGGCGGTGTCTGCGTTGGCCGCGTTGGAGCCGGACAGCCTTGCGACCGGGGAAGAGGCGTTTCTGCGGAACGGTATGCGCCTGACCGCTCAGCTCCCTACACTGGTCGCCGCGCATGAAGCGATCCGTAACGGGCGCGATCCGGTTGCTCCGGATGACAGTCTAAGCCATGCCGCCAACTGGCTCTGGATGCTCAAGGGAGAGAAGCCGTCCGAGGACGCGGCCCGTCTGGCTGATGTGGATTTCGTCCTGCATGCAGAACACGGCGCCAATGCGTCGAGTTTTGCCGCGCGGGTGACGGTCGGGACCGAGGCGAACCTGCACGGTGCCATCGTGACCGCACTCAGCACCTTGGCAGGTCCCGCGCATGGCGGCGCGGCGGAAGACGTGATGAAGATGGTCAAGGAGATCGGTACGCCCGACAAGGCGGCGGAGTATGTGAAGGCCAAGCGCGCCAATCGCGAGGCAGTGACGGGCTTCGGCCACCGCGTTTACCGCGCCGAAGACCCCCGCGCGCGCCACATGCGCGAAGGTGTGCGCAAGCTGGGCGAAGAGATGGGCGCGCCCGAATGGTACGAGATTCTGCAAGCGGTCGTAGAGGCGATGAAGCCCTACAGCCGCCACGGTCTGAATGTGAACGTGGATTTCTATTCCGGCGTGATCTACCAGCTTCACGGCATCCCGATGGATCTTTACGTTCCGATCTTTGCCATCGGCCGGATGCCGGGTTGGGTGATCCAGTGCATAGAACAGCAGCGCGGCAATATCCTGATCCGTCCGCTCACGCTCTACAACGGGCCGGAGCCGCGGGATTGGGTGCCGCTTGACGCACGATGAGATGGAAATGTAAGCGCTTGCATAATCCGCCTTTACCATCGGCGCAGAAACGTAAACACTGTTGCCAATTCTGACCGGGGCGACACCCGGCGGATCAGGGAGAATTGATATGGGCCACGTCCAGCCAGAGCTGAACCTGTCACCGAAAGTCTCGGACGAGGTGCGCAAAACCACGTGCTACATGTGCGCCTGCCGCTGCGGGATCAACGTGCACATGAAGGACGGCAAGGTCGCCTATATCGAAGGCAACCGCGATCATCCGGTGAACCGCGGCGTGCTCTGCGCGAAGGGCAGCGCGGGTATCATGCAGCACAACGCGCCATCACGCCTGCGTGCGCCGTTGAAGCGCGTAGGCCCGCGCGGGTCGGGTGAGTTCGAAGAGATCTCGTGGGACGAAGCGCTTGAGATTGCCACAGGATGGCTCAAGCCTTTGCGGGCCGAAGCACCCGAAAAGCTGGCGTTCTTCACCGGGCGCGACCAGTCGCAATCCTTCACCAGCTTCTGGGCGCAGAATTTCGGCACGCCCAACTACGCCGCGCATGGCGGGTTCTGTTCGGTCAATATGGCCGCTGCTGGCATCTACACGATGGGCGGCGCGTTCTGGGAGTTCGGTCAGCCCGACTGGGATCACACCAAGCTCTTCATGCTCTTCGGCGTGGCCGAAGACCATGACAGCAACCCGATCAAGATGGGCCTTGGCAAGATCAAGGCGCGCGGGGCCAAGGTGATCGGTGTCAACCCGATCCGCACCGGTTACAATGCTATTGCCGATGACTGGGTCGGGATCACGCCGGGCACGGATGGCCTGTTCATCCTCGCGCTGGTGCATGAATTGATGAAGGCCGGGAAGATCGACCTCGACTACCTTGCCCGCTACACCAACGCGCCTGTCCTCGTGAACGGCGACACGAAATCGCCGGAACACGGTCTGTTCCTCAAGGACGACAACGGCAAGCCGCTGGTCATGGATCGTGTGACCGGCAAGCTGACCCCGTTCGATCAGCCCGGCGTCAGACCCGATCTGAGCGCGAGTTACCGCCACGCAGGCATCACACACAAGACGGTGATGCATCTGATGGCCGAGCGCTATCTTGATCCGCAATTCGCGCCCGAAGCTGTGGCTGAAACCTGCGGGGTGTCCGCCACAAAGATCAAGCGTATCGCGGCCGAGATTGCCCGCGTCGCCTTTGACGAAGCCATCGAGATCGACCAGTCCTGGACCGATTTCCGGGGCGAAAAGCATGACAAGATGATCGGTCGCCCGGTCAGCTTCCACGCCATGCGCGGGATCAGCGCCCATTCCAACGGCTTCCAGACCTGCCGCGCGCTGCATGTGCTGCAAATCCTGCTGGGGTCTGTCGAAACACCCGGTGGCTTCCGGTTCAAACCGCCTTACCCGAAGCCCGCAACTGCGCATCCAAAGCCGCATTGCAAGGTGACACCGGGCAAGCCGCTGGATGGCCCGCATCTTGGCTTTGTGCATGGTCCGGATGACCTCTGCCTCAAGGAAGACGGCACCCCCGCCCGCATCGACAAGGCGTTCACTTGGGAAAACCCGATGAGCGCCCATGGCCTGATGCACATGGTCATCTCGAACGCCTATGCCGGTGACCCCTACAAGATCGACACGCTGTTCATGTACATGGCGAACATGTCGTGGAACTCGACGATGAACACGTCTGGCGTGATGAAGATGCTGACGGACACGGACGAGAACGGCGACTACGTGATCCCGCGCATCATCTATTCCGATGCCTATTCATCCGAGATGGTCGCCTATGCCGACCTGATCCTGCCCGACACGACCTACCTTGAACGACACGACTGTATCTCACTCCTCGACCGTCCGATCTGCGAGGCGGACGCGGCGGCGGATGCGATCCGTTGGCCGGTGGTCGAACCCGACCGCGATGTGCGCGGGTTCCAGTCTGTGCTGTGCGAATTGGGTGCAAAGCTCGATCTGCCCGGTTTCGTGAACGAGGACGGCAGCCAAAAATACGCGGATTACGCCGACTACATCACCCACCATCAGCGCCGTCCCGGTGTTGGCCCGCTGGCGGGATGGCGTATGGGCGAAGACGGTCTGACTGGCGGGCGCGGGGACGTCAATGAGGCACAGATCGACAGCTACATCGCCAATGGCGGCTTCTGGATGGCGCATGTCCCGGAGGAAGCGCTGTATTATAAACCGTGGAACAAGGCCTATCAGGACTGGGCGGTGGAAATCGGCCTCTACGATGCGGCCGCGCCCTATATCTTCCAGCTTTACGTCGAGCCGATGCGCAAGTTCCAACTGGCCGCCGAAGGGCATGGCGATCGGCAACCGCCGGATCACCTGCGCGCGCGGATCAAGGAAACGCTCGATCCGCTGCCGATCTGGTACGCCCCGTTCGAGGACAGCCGTGTCGATACCGAGGAATTCGCAATCCACGCTCTGACCCAGCGGCCTATGGCAATGTACCATTCTTGGGGCACCCAGAACGCGTGGCTGCGCCAGATCCACGGCCGCAACCCGCTCTACCTGCCGACCAAGCTTTGGGAAAAGCACGGCTTCAAGACAGGTGACTGGGCCAAGGTGACCTCGGCGCATGGGGACATCACCGTGCCCGTGGCCCACATGGCGGCGCTGAACGAAAACACCGTCTGGACGTGGAACGCCATTGGCAAACGCAAAGGTGCGTGGGCCTTGGACAAGGATGCGCCCGAAGCAACCAAGGGCTTTCTGCTCAACCACCTGATCCACGAACTGCTGCCGCCCAAAGGCGACGGTCTACGCTGGGCGAACTCTGATCCGATCACCGGGCAGGCAGCGTGGTTCGATCTGCGGGTGAAGATCGAAAAGGTCGATGGGCCTTCGGAATCCCATCCTGTGTTCGATGAACTGAAATCGCCTGTTGGCAAAGGACCAGATGAACTGCGCTGGAAGGTGGAACCATGAGCGCTGCTGTGAAAGCCACGCTGCTGGTCATCGCGGTTGTGCTGATTGGCATGGCCGGATCGTTCATCTGGTTCGTCGCAACCTGGGACAAAGAGGCGGAACAGCCGATCGGGTTTGCGCCAGCATCCACCATCACGATCACGGAGGACCGCACAGCATGACGCAGCTTCCCGAAAAGACAGACCGCAAGATGGGTCTGGTGATCGACCTCGACACCTGTGTCGGGTGCCATGCCTGCGTCGTATCCTGCAAAGGCTGGAACACCGAAAACTACGGCGCGCCGCTATCCGACCAGGACCCTTACGGCGCGGATCCGTCTGGCACGTTCCTCAACCGGGTTCATTCCTACGAGGTCCAACCCGAAAGCGGACCGGCGCAGCTCATCCATTTCCCAAAATCCTGCCTGCATTGCGAAGACGCGCCCTGCGTGACCGTCTGCCCGACCGGGGCCAGCTATAAGCGCACCGAGGATGGGATCGTTCTGGTGAACGAGAAAGACTGCATTGGCTGTGGTCTTTGCGCCTGGGCCTGTCCCTATGGCGCGCGCGAGTTGGACAAGGCCGAAGGGGTGATGAAGAAATGCACCCTTTGCGTGGACCGCATTTATAACGAGAACCTGCCCGAAGAAGACCGCGTGCCCGCCTGTGTGCGCACCTGCCCCTCCAATGCCCGTCACTTCGGTGATCTGGGCGACCCCGACAGCGACGTCAGCCAATTGGTCGCCGAACGCGGCGGGATGGATCTGATGCCGGAACAGGGCACCAAGCCCGTCAACAAGTACCTGCCGCCGCGTCCCAAGGACCGGCTGAACGAAGAAATCGACATCCTCGCCCCGCTGCTCGCCCCGGTTGCCGAAGAACCGAAAGGTTTTCTTGGTTGGCTCGATAAAAAGCTGGAGAAACTCTGATGCACCCGGCCCCGTCTATCATCGCATTTAGCACCTTCTCCGGTCTGGGCCTGGGCCTCCTGTTTTGGCTCGGTGTCGACAACACTGCGCCCACAGGTTGGGTCGCCTTTGCGTTCTTTGCCATTGCCTATATTCTTGCCGTAGGTGGTCTGATTTCCTCGACCTTCCACCTCGGTCGCCCGGAACGCGCTGTCAAAGCGTTTACGCAATGGCAGACCAGTTGGCTGAGCCGGGAAGCCTGGAGCGCTGTCGCCGCCTTGGTGATCATGGGGCTCTACGGGTTCTTTCTCGTCTTCTTTGAGAGGCAGATCGCTGTACTGGGCTGGATCGGAGCGTTCTTCAGCCTGTTGACCGTCTACACCACCTCGATGATCTACGCGCAACTCAAGACGGTACCACGCTGGAATACGATCCTGACATCCGTCCTGTTTGTGTCCCTGTCTATAGCCGGAGGGGCGCTGATCTCGGGTCGAGTGACCATCGGTCTGATCTTCTTGCTGGTCGCAGGCGGGATTCAGGCGATCTGGTGGAAAACGGGCGACGCGCGTTTCAAGCAAAGTGGAACCGACCTGAAATCAGCGACGGGTCTTGGAAAGATCGGCGAGGTGCGCGCATTTGAGCCGCCGCATACCGGCACCAACTATCTGCTGAACGAAATGGTCTATACCGTGGGGCGCAAACACGCGCAAAAGCTGCGGATGATTTCGTTTCTGCTGATGCTGGTTGTTCCGGTGTTCCTGCTGCTCTTGCCCTATCCGCATGTTTTCGGCGTGCTGGCCCTTATCAGCCACATCGCTGGAGTGTTGGTGTCGCGCTGGCTCTTTTTTGCCGAAGCCGAGCATGTCGTCGGCCTCTACTACGGCATGCGCTGACCGACCGGGTCGCGTGCTCCCGGTCTGACCGGGAGCGCCAAAGTTACTTCGACTTCCAGCTACCCAGCCACCGGCGGAACCCGCTGCGGCGGCGCGCGAAGCCATCGCCAACCGATTCAAATCCTTCTTCCACATCCTCAAGAACCGGATCGATCCGTGCGATGCGGAACCGCCGCCAACGCACCCAGATCGCCCAGAAGAGCGCGGCAAGCGTTGTCAGGATGATGATATTGACCCAAGGAATGATCCGTACATCCGGGCCGTCCACGGGCCGCACGCTGATCGCGTTGGGAAAGATCGTGAGGAACTCGTTGCGCCAGCCATAATGCTTGATCACCACCCATTGCGGGTCCGCCGCCGTGCTGCGGAGATCCGCTGCCTCGGCCTGAAGGTTCGACGTGTCGAACTTGAAATAGGGCGGCCAGCCCCAACCCGTGTCCTCGTTCCGGTAGACCATCACGTCACCATCGTCGAGAACGCCCGAGATGAAGAAAACGTCCCGGTTCGGCAGGCTGCCATCACTGCCCACATCCGCCGAAGCCCAGAACCAGCGGTTCTCGCCGGGATCGATCCGGCGCACCTCGGTATCGGTGATCCGTGCCACGTCATGCTGCGGCAGCGTGTAATGCAGGAACGAACCGAACAGCACCCAGAAGGTCAGGATGAAGGCCCATTTGATATACCCCACGGCGTCGTCCCCTCAGTGGAAATTCGTCAAGTAGATGATGACAGAGATAACCGTCAGCGGCACGATATACACCCCCAGAATGAGCTTTCTCCGCAGTGACACGTCGTAGTCACGCAAACCTGCCTCAACAAAGGCCTCCCGGTCGCCTTGCTGGATCTCTTCGTCCCATTCCTTCTCAAGCTTGTCGCGCCGCACTGCGCGCGAATAGAGCGAGAGGCAGATATAGACCACGCTCAGGACCAGAAAACCGATCACCAGCAACCGACCAAGTGCAAACATACCCTACCTCCGAACCGCGCCCCAGGGGCCGACGCGTGTGATGATATCCTCGCGCACAGGCGCCGGCTCTTCAAGCGGCGCGTCATGGCCGAACAAGGCCTCCCGCGCCCCCGCCTTGTCGGCCACGTATTCGCGGGTCAGGAAATCGACCACATAGGCGCGCTTCGTGTCAGTCCAGCCGCGATAGGCGGCGTAGAACGCCTCCTTCTGGCAGATGTAAAGCTGCCGGATATCCTTGGGCGACAGTTCCGACAGCAGCATGTTCACCAGTGTCGCATCCTGGGTGTCACTGGCCCGCAGCGTGTAGAAATACGCCGGGTTGTCGCTTGCGATCCGGGGCCATTTGGCACCGCCATCCGCCCATTGCACCAGCTGGTTGAGCGCGTGCCACTCCGGCGGGAGCCGGTCCGAATACCGTCGCGCCAGCCCGCGGATGTCCCGCCGAGTTGCACCGGTCAGGTCGATCTCCGCCTCCTGCGCGATATCCACAACGATGAAATCCATCTTTTGCCGCAGAATGGCCGAGGCATCGATCCCCCGCGCCTTGACGATGGGTTCCACCAACCCGTTCAGGTCGAGAAACTTCGCCACCTTGTTCCGCTGTTGCAGGCTGAACGTATGGGCAATCGGCATTCCCGGCACGACATGACCTGCACAGATCGCCGCCGGGTGCTCCACCTGCCGAAACACATAGATCCCGCCGAAATGGCTGGTGTGGAAGTTCTCCTGCTTGAACTCCATCTGTTTGAGCCGCACCGGATTGCGCACCACATCACCCGTGCGTTTCGCCAGGGTGATCATGTCCGCGATCAGCACATCATCGTACCAGCCGTCCGGTTCTGTCTTGAACCGATCCACCAACGCGCCCAGCTTTTCCGCATCGCGCACCGTGCCGCTCGTCGTGTCCGCCTCGATCCGGATGGTGTGAATGTCGAACAGCCGCTCGGGGTTGGACACGTCAAACACCGTATTCACCAACTCCCCCGCCACCGCATCCTTGGCAGTCAGCGCGAAGAGCTGGCTCTCATTCGCCTTGATGAACTGCCGTAGAATATCCCGCGAGGTCGAGAATTTCGCATCCAAGAGCGGCGCCGTCTTCTGCTGCGTCGTCAGCAGAATGAACTGCCGGTTCACCCCGTTGTGGTTGAGGTAAAGCGGATCGTCCAACTCATCCCCCACCTCGGGCGAGAAGCCGGAGATGTCGATGTGGAAATCCGTCAGGGCCGTGGTCTTGCCTGTGAGGTGCTTGAGCGCCCGGTTATACCGCTCCACCAGCGCCGGCGAGGCGACATGGATCAGGTTGCCGAACATCAGGCCGGATTGGATGAGGCGGTTCATGGATCTACTCCACTCCTGTAACGTGCGAACGCTTGGCGATAGATGCCGTATGCGAGGCCTGCGATTACAGGCAAACCTCCTGCCAAGACGCTTAAACCCTGAGACGTGTTCATCAGTTGGTTAAGAAACCCGGCAGGCAAAAGAACGAGAGATATCGCCAGATACACCGCCCAAGCGACAAAGGCAGAGATGCTCCACCAGAAAACAAAACGAATGAAGATCAACGCGCCATCAGGCACAGGCAGGCTGCGGAAAACACTCCAACATACGAAGAGCGTCCCCAAGGATGCCCAAGCGACAGATGCGATGATAACCCCAACAGTCATTTGATGCCTTTACCACACAGCAAAAAGCGATGCGCCCGACCCGAGCGTGGGTGCGGAACGCGCCCGCCCTGGGGGGCGGGTCGGGCGCGTCGCGGCTTCGCCGCTAATTCACTACTATGTTTCCGTTGTATCATCCGATTGTCTTTTTTCGCCGCAAAAAGAGCCAAACCATTGCAAAAATGGTTCCTAGCGCCCCGCCAATTATGAAAAAGCCAGCAAAGACTTCTTTGGGAGGATCAGTTGCACGGCAAGTGCGAATTATTCCAAAGTTCTCGGGCTTCAATCCTTCTACGCCACAGATCTCGATAGTCATAAAAACGGCTGCGGAAGTTGCACAACCCAAGATCAACAGGACCGAAACAAGAGCCCTCATGTTTTCTCCCCCTCCAAGCTCTGCCTTTCGCGAACAGCAATCTGGATGACGCGAATAGTGAGGAGAGGCGTCCAAAGTATGGCAGTTCCGACCCAAGTGAAGATCATGTTGGACGAGAAAATTCGCCCCAAAACCGGATCGCCCGAAATACGAAAATACGTCCAGTTCGCAAGTCCGAGTATAATTCCAATCGCAAGTGCGCTGACAGCAAAGCGTTTCAAACCTTTCCATGCTGCGTCATGTGGCACCGGGAGGGCGGAAGGCAGAGCAAAGCAAAGGCCAAGTATCAGGGCAAACGTGAAAATGGAAAAAAGCGTCACCCCTTCCCCTCCAAAAACCTCTTCTTCGCCTCTTCCTGACGCCCGAAGTCCCGCACCATCGCCTCGATCGCCACCTCATCCGACTTGTCCGCATAGCGGAACTCGGAATCCGCGTAGCGGTTGATCTCCTGGATCACCATCTCGACCGTGATGGGCCGTCGCAACTCCTCGATCATCGCCGCCTTCCGATCATAGGGCTGGAACAGGAACAGATCCGGCTGCTCCATCCACTCGTCCGGCAACTCAAAGTCCATCGCGCGGACCTTCACCGCGTCGGTGATGTTCTTGATCGCCCGGCCCGTAAAGCGCGGGTCGGCCTCCTGAATGGCCTTGAGGTACGTGCCCATCTTGGCAATCGTGTCGAGCGCGCCGATCTGCGACGACACCCGGTCGAACACCTCCAGCAACCCCGGCTCCTTCGGCCGGTTGTGAGACTCGAACGACGCCGCCACCGCCTTCTGGATCTGCTGTGCGGCGTAAAGCTCATGATCCCCCAGTGGGATGTCGTGCTTCTTGCCCATCAGCAGCGCAAGGATGTCGATGTAATCCTCCCGCGTCTGCGGCCCGTCCACAAGGAACCTTGCTCCCGCCCGCTGCCGCAACGCATCGTCCACGTTCTCCGGGAAGTTCGAGAACATGCCGAAGGTGCAGTTCCCCCGCACCACCGTATTGGCCCCGGCAAACGCCTCCATGAACACCGCCGTGACCTCCTGCTGGCCCGCAGAGGACTGCCGATCTCCACGCTTGCCCGCGATCTGGTCGATGTCGTCGATGGTGCCAAACCCGATCACCGACGGGTCCAGCACGTTGTTGATAAACGCCTTCGCGTTCTGCCCCGACTTGCCCTGGTAGCTGTCGATATTGTCGATGCCGAAATTCTGATACCGGAACGTATAGCCCGCGTTCTGGCAATACTCATGGATCAGCCCCGCCATCATCTGGATCAGCGTCGTCTTCCCCGTCCCCGGAGCGCCGTCCCCCATGAAGGTAAAGATGAAGCCGCCAAGCTCCGCAAACGGGTTCAGCCGCCGCTCGAAATCATAGGCCATCAGCATCTTCGCCAGACGCATCGCCTGGTACTTGGCGATGTGGTTGCCCACCACCTGATGCGGCTTCTTGAACTGCATGGTGAGCGTGGTGCCACGGGCCTTAGTCGCAGGCGTAAAGCCCCGAAGTGTCAGATCATCCGCCTCCACCCGCCAGTTGGCGCTGGTAAACGCCCCCGTCCGCGCGCCGTTCTGCGCCCGCAGCGCGATCAGCTCCATCAACTGCTCGGCAAACGCCAACACCGTCGCCACCATGCGCGGCTCGTCGCTCGCATGAAGGGCCAATTTCTGATCCAACTCCCACAACGCCCCATGCAGGGCCAGCTGCGCATTGTCGGTCAGAACCTCCTGCACCTCCCCCACATCGACCGTCACTTCGCTGGCCTGAGACGCCAAGAGAAACGCCGTCGCATTGACGAACACATAGCCAACCGCCAGCGCCTCGCCCTCAAGCAAAGCCGAAAACTCCGCTTTCCGATCCGCCCCCAGCGAGCCCTGCAAATTCGCCCGCTTCATCTCGCCCAACGGCGTCGCGTCGGAAAACGCCTCTCCCACCGCAAGCGCAATCCCAAGCGCCCGCCGCAGCCCATGCATCACCGCAGCCTGTGCGGGCGACACGAGCGGATCATCTCCATCCGCCCCCGCAATCCGGTCAAGCAGATGCACCCCCTCGGGCCGCGCCGTGGACCGTGTCACCAACCCCGGCGTGGTCGAGCGAAACCGCCGCCGCGTGCCGATCCCCGATGACCGCTCCACCGCCGCAGGCTCCGACCCGGACGCCACCCGTGGCGTGTGATCGAACCCCTCCAGCATCGCATTGGCCGCCGCATAGTGCTTGCGGATCGCTTCTTCGCGCAGCTCCATCAGGTCAGACGTTATGGACATCGGGCAATCCCCCGCTTCTTCTTTTCAAAAATATGCAAACACGACCTCACCACAGGCGCGCCGCTCAATAGCTCAAAACCCGCCCCGCATCGTTCACCACGAACTTGCGGACAGTCGCAAATCCCGGCGGGTTCAAGTCCGCCAGCGCCTGAAACGGCCGCTCCGGCAGGATGACCATGCGCTCGGTCGCGGTCGTGCCTGTCTCGGCCCCGCGCCCCGCAAACGGGTCCAATGCGAACACCTCCCGGTCCACTTTGGAAAACCACCCCGATTTCTCCTGTCGCACGCGCTCGCTTTCCAGCTCCTCCAAGGTCCAGGCCAATGCCCAATCCTGCCCTTCCGGCGCACGCGCCTGTTCCAGCACCTCGCGGATCGGGCCAGACTGCTGAGTAAAGGAATGCGAATACATCGGGCCAATGTGAAACCGCCGCAGTCGCTTGGGGTGCAGGTCGTCAAAGCTTTCGTCAAACCCCTGTGCTATGGTCAACAGTTTCAGCCCACCCAGCGATTGCGCGATCAGATGCGCCTGCACCTCGGGCCAGCGCCGGTCGTCTTTCGGCAGCGCGTTGCGGCCACTGTCCTCGACCTCCATCAAATAGATCGTCGGCAGGTTCACCTGGCTGTCATAGACCCCCCAATGCAGCAGATAACGCCGGCGCGGCTCGGTTCCCGAGAGCCACAGGCATTGCGGATCGTTCCGCGCCCAGTAGAGCTTGCCGCGCGCCAGTTCCTCGTAATAGAGCCGCTGGCTCAGGGTGAATTGCAGCCGCGTCGGGATCGCCTGATCGCCGATGATCTCGGCCACCATCTGGTCTTTCAGCGCATCGACCGAGGGCATGGTCCGCAAATGCTGATCCGCCTGCGCGGCGTCATTCGCCATGACCAATAGCTCAGTAACAGTCGGAAACCCGCTGTCCTTCACATCCATCGTCAGGGACCCAAAGAACTGCCCGGTGTCCCGGCCAACCAGCAGGTACTTCATCGACAGCGCCCGGAAGGTGAGGTTGAGCGCGATCACATAGCGCGTCAGAACCTCGACCTCGTCTTTGGTCAGCCGCTTTTCCACATGCAGCATCGCTGCCACGCGCCCCAAATGGGCGAGGATCTTTTCGAATTTCGCAAAATACCTGCGGCTGGCCTGAGTGTCAGGCAGCCCGCGGTGATCATTGGCCGCGGTGGTCATGACCCATACAGGTTCTTGTCATGTTTCTCGACGATCGCCTGGAACCGGCGGGCAAAGCGTTCATCGGCCTTGGCCTTGGCCTCAAGCACCTCGCGGGCGAACACCATGTGGTCCTCGTGGCTTTCCAGCATGTCGGCCATCTTCTGATTGGTCGCCGCCCCGATTCCGGCCATCGCAGACTGAGCCTCTTGGTCGGTCTTCACACCGATCTCGTTGATCCGGTGGGCCACATCCTGCTGCTGCGCGGTCTTCAGCGACTTGGACAGCGCATCATAGAGAACCACCCGCTGCTTGGTGTCTGTCTGAAGCTTGTTGATCAGCACCATCTGCGTTGCCGCCTGATTCTGGAGCGAGTCGATCCAGGTCTTGCCCTTCTCGATATAGCGCTCGAGCGTCTGGCTCTTGGCCAGTTTGACCTGCTCGTCCTGAACCATCGCATTATAGGCGGCGTTCAACTCGGCGAGTTCGGTTTCCAGCTTGGTGCGCGCGGCTGCGTCCTGCTCCACGCTGATCTTGTTTTCCAACTCGATTATCTTCGGGTCCATCGCGAGGATCTCGGCACGCACCGTTTCCAGCGCGCCCACCGTCGCCTCGCGCTCGTCGAGCGTTTCTGACAGGTTCACTTCCACCTTGTCTTTCTGCTCGTTGAGCAGGTTCAACTGGCCCTGAAGCAGGTTCACGATCACGTCCGACTTGGCGATCAAATCCTGCAACTTGTCGTCGATCGAGGCGGTTTTCATCCGCTCCTGCCGCATCGACTCGGATTTGCCCTTCGAGAAGATCCCAACAAAGCTTTCCCAGCCGGTCTTCGAGCGCATTTCGTCGAAATCCTTGGAAAACGCAGCGGTCACGTCATCCAGTCCCATGATCAGTTCCGCAATATTCGCGTTCATCACATCGGTATGGGCGTGCACGTCTTCCAGCGTCGCATTCTCGATGTCGAAGGTGACATCATCGCCGGTTTTCATCTTGGCACGCGCGGTTTCGATGCGGCCGGTCAGTTCCGCGATCTTGGCTTGCGCTTCGGCCACCTGCGCCTGGCTTTCGCGCACCTGTGTGTCGAAATCCGCCATTCCAAATCCTCCAATCAATCCAACCGATCCAACGTAATCGTTCTGCAGCGCTGTTGAACCGGATCTGCGCAAAGTCTCGCAAAAGCACTGTTGAAAGGGAAGCGTCGATCGCGCTTTAAAGTAGACAAGGTGCAGTGGTTCGCTGCGTCGTTATATGTTTTGAAGGGAGATTTTGAGATGAACAGATTTCTGACAATAGCCGCTGCTGTTATGATGTCGCTTCCGGTTGCTGCGCAGGCGGACGAAATTTCGGACACGCTTGAAGCCGCGCTTGAGGCTTACAACAAGGGCGATGTCACCTATGCGCTCGAAGAATTGGACTACGCACGTCAAAAGCTCATGGCTCTGCGCGCTGAGGCTTTTCAAGACCTTCTGCCCGAGGCACCCGAAGGCTGGACGCGCGACGTGGAAACAGAGATGCAGGCCGGTCTCGCTCTGATGGGTGGCGGCATGGGCGCCAGTGCGGAGTATCGCTCACCAGATGGTTCGCAGTATTACACCGTCACAATGATGGCCGACAACGCAATGGTTGCAAGCATGGGCAGTATGGTGGCCAACGCAGCTGCGATGGGCATGCGGGTTGAGCGTGTCGGTCGCCAACGGATTGCGTTGAACGATGGCCAGGCGATGGCCCTTGTGAACAACCGCATCCTGGTCACCGTCGAGGGTGGTGACGAAGCTCTGCTGCTGCAGGCTATGGAGCAAATTGACTTCCAGGAGCTTTCCTCTTTCGGTAACTGAGAAATTTGACCGTTCGGTAAAAAATCGGAAGGCGTCCTTCCTGGGACGCCTTCCCTCGTCTTTGGGCTTGCCGTTCGTCTTCGTCTTCCGCATGGCTTCCGCACGAAAAAGGAGGGACGAGCATGGATTGGTCGCCGGATAAGACACAAGTCAAAAGCTGGAACGAATGGGATACGCTGCGCCACGTGATCGTAGGCAAAGCTGATGATTGTCACATCCCACCGGAGGAACCGGCGCTGGATGCCAAGGTGCCCGAGGACAGTGACATGCGTGGCCAATGGGGGCGGCGGCCTTAAGAAACCATCGACCGTGCGAATGAGCTCTTGGACAATTTTGCCGATATGCTCCGCAAGCGCGGGCTGCGGGTGGATCGCCCGACGCCGACGGATTTCTCGAAGCCCGTTACGACCCCGGATTTCCACACCGACAGCCAGTTCGGCTGTATGCCGCCGCGCGACGTGCTGCTGACTGTGGGCCATGAGATCCTCGAAGCGACGATGTCTTATCGTTGCCGCTGGTTCGAATACCTCTGCTACCGCCCGCTGATGCAGCAATATTGGGAAGAAGACGTGAACTTTCGTCACGAGGCCGCGCCAAAGCCTCGGCTGACGGATGCGGATTACCACGCCGATTACCTTTCCGAGAAGATCGGGATCGAAAAGCGCCTTAAATGGACCGCCGAAAAGCACTTCGTCACCACTGAAGAAGAACCGCTTTTCGATGCTGCCGACGTTTTGCGCTTTGGGAAAGATCTCATCGTGCAGCACGGGTTCACCACGAACCTCAAGGGCATCGAATGGCTGCGCCGTCACTTCCCCGACCACCGCGTCCGTGCGGTGAACTTTCCCGGCGACCCGTACCCGATCCACATCGACGCGACATTCACACCTCTGCGTCCCGGTCTGATCCTGAACAACCCGAACCGCCGGTTGCCTGAAGAGCAGCGAGAATACTTCAGGAAGAACGATTGGGAAATCATCGACGCGGCGCAGCCCGCGCACAACACGCCGCCGCCTCTGTGTTATTCCTCGACCTGGCTCAGCATGAACGTCCTGGTTCTTGATCCGAAAACCGTCTGTGTTGAGGCCTCCGAGGTCTACCAGATGGAGCAAATGGACAAGCTGGGGATGGAAGTGGTCCCGGTCGAGCTGCGGGATGCCTATGCGTTTGGCGGTGGCCTGCATTGCTGCACAGCGGATGTCTACCGCGATGGAGACTGCGAGGATTATTTTGCCAAACAGTAGTCACATGGCAAGGTGGTTTGGGAACCTTCGGAAAGCCTTTCTATGGGCCTTCCGCACCGTTTGGCTCACGGTGTCACGGTCACTGGGCTGATTGATCTAGCTTCCAGAAAATGCCTTTTGATTGATGAGCTTTCGGATTGCTCGCCATTTGCGGGAATTTGCCCTGTGGCATTTTCTACTCAAGCCGTCATGAAGCAAAATTTTCTTAGGTAATCGTCGAGTTTATACCCATGTTTACGGGAACCCATTGCGCAGCATCGCGTTCGGTTAAGGGACCTTAGAAAACACTCCAACGGGGGGCCTAATGATTTTGACCACGATACCGGCGATCAAAAACCTGCTCGCGTGTATCGTGTTGGGCGCATGTGAGATGCATGAACATGGAATAGTGCTCTAAAGGCCATGCAGCATCCTAACTCGGAAAACGGCGATCAGGACGCCAAGGGCAGCCCCGTGCGAACGCTGCGGCAAAAGCTTGTCGTGCGCATTGCTTTTCTGTTGTCGCTTGCCCTTCTTCCCATCGGCTTGGTGGCGATGGGCCAAAGTTGGCGCGCGCTGACGATCACCCACGACAATCTCGAAGCCGGTATCCACGCCCGCACCAGTGCCCTTGTCGAACCTGAGCGGCGTGCATTGTTCAGCAAGATGGGCACGGCACGAGCCTTGGCGAACACGCTGGGCGCGACCGAGCTCAGCGCGGAAGAATGCACGTCAATCATGCAGCGCGTTCAACAGACCGACGAACGCTTGGCATTTGCTGGCCTTGTCGAACGGGGCTCGATTTCCCGGTGCAACAGCGCGGGGCGCACTTTCGATTTTATGCCTGATTCGCGATCAGATTCGTTGTTTGCCAATCCAGAGCCTTACATCACGTTCAATCCTCAAGGTTCCGCGACAGAACTACCTGTTATTATCATCGCGTACCCGACCTTCGGTCCGGATGAGTCGCTCAAAGGCTTCGTAACGATCTCTTTTGCATCTGAGCCATTGCTGCAGTCCGACAGTGCGGAAGCGCTTGGAGGGGATGTCGCCTTGGTAACCTTCAACAAGTATGGCGACATCCTGTCGACCTTCACCCCCGAAGGTCCGATTTCGAATTACCTGCCAGAGGGGCTGTCATATCAGGAGTTCGTCAATCAAGACGATTCCTTCTTCACGGCGACAACGCAATCCGGCGAGGCGCGTTTGATTTCGGTGGTCCCCATCCTTGCCGGTGAGGTCTATGCCTTGAGCAGTTGGAACCAGGCGGCGTTGCAACGCTCAAACTCTCCGTGGTTTACGGCGACAACCCTGCTTTTCCCGTTCCTGATGTGGCTTGTGGGCATTGTTGTTGCTGTGGTCTCGCTGAACCGTCTCGTCCTGCGTCACGTCAGCGATCTCGGTCGTCGGATGAAACGTTTTGCGCTGCATCGCTCTGTTGAGACCTCTGAGAGGATTGCCGACGCGCCGAGCGAGTTGCAATCGATCAACGTGACCTTCGAAAGTATGGCGGATCAATTGCTTCGCGATGAGGCTGAACTTGAAAACGCGCTATTCGAACGGGAGGTGCTGCTGAAAGAGGTCCACCACCGGGTTAAGAATAACCTGCAGCTCATTTCTTCGATCATCAACATGCAGGTGCGGCAGGTTGGCAGCCCCGACGCAGTGGCAGCTTTGCGGAAATTCCAGGATCGGGTCACCAGTCTCGCATCGGTGCATCGCGCGCTTTATCAAGAACCATCTCTGACGCAGATCCGGTTTGATGTTCTGCTTGGCGATCTGGTCCAGCAGGTGAACACCTTGGGCACCGGAGACAAAGATCCGGTCGAGATCCAGATGGACGTGGACCCGGTGACACTGTTGCCTGACCAGACCAGTCCTCTTGCAATGGTCACCACAGAAGCGCTTTCTAATGCCTTCAAATACGGGGGGCCGGGTCGGGACGGAGTATTCCGTCTGAGCATCTCGTTGAAAGAAACCGTCAGTGAGGACCGGACCACGGTCAATCTGACCATCGAAAACAGCATTGATCCGGATACATCCACAAGCGGAGGCTCAGGTTTGGGGAACAGGCTCATCCTTGCTTTCGTCAGTCAACTTGATGGTAAGATCGAACAGATCGAAGAAGAGGAACGCTACAGGCTTAGCCTGACATTCGCGTACCAACCTTTTTCGCCAGAATAAGATCACCGCACATAAAAAAGCGCCCCATCCGATGGAGCGCTTCTTGAACGATCAATAGTTTAAACCGATCACATCACGAATTTGGCGCGTCCTCGGCCAGACGCGATTTCGGTGCGTTGGGGTCGGCCCTTTCTTCCTCGGTCCGTTGCTTGCTCACAAGCGCGAAAACGATGAACGTCAGCATAGTCATCAAAGCGAGTAGCGGTACAATAAATTCTGCGGTCATGGGTGTCTCCTTTCACAGAAAGAACCCGTCAGTCCGCAAACGGTTCCCGAGCGGCCCGACCGGAAGACAATCAATGCAGATTGGGCTGATTGCCCATGCCCTTTTCGTCGATCATGTGCCCGGTTTCGAACCGATCAAGTCTGAAAGATGTCGCTGTATCATGCGGAGTGTCCGTCGTCAGAAGATGGGCGAATACAAAGCCGCTGGCCGGTGTTGCCTTGAACCCGCCATAGCACTATCCGCCGTTGAAATAGAGCCCATTGATGTGTGTCTTGTCGATGATCGGGGATCCATCCATCGACATATCCATGATCCCGCCCCACATGCGCAAAACCCGGGCCCGGCCGAGCATCGGGAACATTGCCATTGCTTCCTGCATCACTTCCTCGACCATCGGCAGATTGCCGCGCTGGGCATAGGAATTGTAACCGTCGATATTGCCGCCGAAGACCAGCCCGCCCTTGTCGGACTGGCTGCAGTGGAAATGACCCTCACCGAAGGTGATGACCCCGGGCAATATCGGTTTGAGGCCCTCGGTCACAAAGGCCTGCAACACATGGCTCTCGATCGGCAGCCGCATCCCGGCGTGGGACATCACCTTCGATGACGCCCCCGCCACACAGACGCCTACCTTTTTTGCACCGATATATCCGCGTGTCGTTTCGACCCCAAGGCAGGTGCCGTTCTCAATTCTGAAGCCAGTCACTTCACAGTTCTGGATAATGTCGACGCCGTGCTGATCAGCCGCTCGAGCATAGCCCCAGGCAACGGCGTCGTGCCGCGCCGTGCCGGCACGCGGTTGCAACAGACTGCCCATCACTGGGAAGCGGGCATTATGCACGTTCAGAAAGGGATAAAGCTCGAGGACCCGCTTTTGGTCCAGAAGCTCTGCATCTGCACCGTTGAGGATCATCGCATTGCCGCGCCGAATATAGGCGTCGCGTTGGGAGTCGGAATGCATCAGGTTGATGATCCCACGCTGACTCATCATCGCGTTGTAATTCAAATCCTGCTCAAGCCCTTCCCAGAGTTTGAGCGAAAATTCGTAGAACGGTTCATTTTCGTCGAGCATGTAGTTCGACCGGACAATCGTCGTGTTGCGGCCGACATTGCCGCCGCCGATCCAGCCCTTTTCCAGGACGGCGATGCGAGACTGACCATACTCCTTGGCGAGATAGTATGCGGTTGCAAGGCCGTGCCCGCCGCCCCCGATTATAATATAGTCATACTCCGATTTGGGCGCGGCGTCCCGCCATGCAGGTCCCCAGCCGCGATGACCGGTCAATGCTTCCTTGATCAAGCGAAAGCCAGAATACCGCATACCGTCTCTTCCCTTGTTCGGTCCGGCAGGGTTTTTCCGATTGCGTCGCGCTGTCAAGCTTGTGCGTCGAAAATCGCCTGCATCAACGGACTGTCGGGAATGACCAAACCGTCAATGACATCGAAGTGATGCTTTTCCGGATCGATCACACAGTCACAGCTCCAAGCATCTGCGAGCCACTTGGCCTGGTCAAGAAAGGCGGGTCGTTCATCGCCCCCGACCCAGACGGTAACAGGAACCGAAGGTCGGGCCATCAGAACAGGACTTTCCGCAGCGGCTGATGCCTCATCCAGTTTGAAGTCGTCATTCATGCTTGTCTGGATGAGCGGACGCAAATCCGACAGAGGTGAGATCGGAACACACTTTGCCACACGCGCCAGCACATCATCCGGCAAAACGCCGGGCGAAATCATCCGCGCAACCAGATGGCCTCCGGCGGAATGCCCGGCCAACCGGATCGGTCCAGACACGTCCCGGGCGATCACGCTGATGGCCGCGGCAATCTGCCGTGTGATATCCGCAATGCGGACACGAGGGCAAAGGTCATAGGTCGGCATCGCCACCGCCCAACCCCGCGCAAGCGCGCCTTCGGCAAAATGCGACCAGTAGGAACTGTCGAACATCCGCCAGAAACCGCCATGTACAAAGACGAACAAACCTTTTGGCACACCGTCTGGCATGAACACATCCACGATCTCGCGGGGGCCATGACCATACATGACCCCAAGGCGCGCCCGGCCCAATACGGACATGCGTTGACGAAAGGCGTCCGAATCCCGGCGCCAGGTGTCTGGGAACTCGGGTCCATTGGGGATATAAGGCGTATTGGCGTAGGCGTCGTCCAGCTCCACGGCACGTCTCCGAATGATCAGCACTTGTCATTGCATGTCGCAAGTGTTCCACCTTTACCAGCATAAAACCGGAGGGACCTCATGCTCGATCAGACAACAAATCTTTCCAGCCTGCTCAAGGACCCGTCCCTGCTTGAAACCCGCGCCTACGTGAATGGCGCTTGGATTGACGGCGATGACGGCACCTTTTCCGTCGACAACCCGGCGCGCGGCGATACCATCGCCGAGGTCGCTGACCTGTCCCGTGCCCAGGTGGCCGAAGCCATCAGCGCTGCCGAGAAGGCCCAAAAGGACTGGGCCAAGTGGACCGGCAAGGAACGGGCAGCTGTGCTGCGGAAATGGTTCGATCTGATGATGGAGAACCAGGATGACCTTGCGACGATCCTGACCGCAGAGCAGGGCAAGCCGCTGGCCGAGGCCAAGGGCGAGATTGCCTATGGGGCGTCCTTCATCGAATTCTTCTCTGAAGAAGCCAAGCGCGTCTACGGCGAAACCATCCCCGGCCACCAGCGTGACAAGCGGATCATGGTTATGAAGCAGCCCATCGGGGTTGTCGGCTCGATCACGCCCTGGAACTTTCCCAACGCAATGATCACCCGCAAGGCCGGTCCGGCATTGGCTGCCGGATGCAGCTTTGTCGCGCGACCTGCTGCGGAAACACCGCTGTCGGCGATTGTTCTGGGTGTTCTGGCCGAACGCGCAGGCATTCCGGCGGGTGTGCTGAACATCGTGCCGTCCTCGTCTTCCTCCGAGGTGGGCAAAGAGATGTGCGAGAATCCGGCTGTACGCAAGCTGACCTTCACTGGCTCGACCGAGGTCGGTCGCATCCTTCTGCGGCAGGCTGCTGATCAGGTTATGAAATGTTCGATGGAGCTGGGTGGCAACGCGCCCTTCATCGTGTTTGACGACGCCGATCTCGATGCTGCCGTCGATGGCGCGATCATGTGCAAATTCCGCAACAACGGACAGACCTGCGTCTGTGCCAACCGCATCTATGTGCAGGCCGGTGTCTACGACGCCTTCGCTCAGAAGCTGAAGGACAAGGTGTCCAAGATGAAGGTCGGTGACGGTCTTGAGAACGGCACTGATCTTGGCCCGCTCATCAACTCCGAAGCACTGGACAAGGTGCAAGAGCACATTGCGGACGCCCAGTCCAAGGGGGCTGAAGTGATCCTCGGCGAACGCGAGCACAATCTGAGCGGCAATTTCTTTGCGCCGACCATCGTGACGGGGGCCACTTCTGACATGAAGTTCTCGAGCGAGGAAACCTTTGGCCCGCTCGCCCCGCTCTTCAAGTTTGAAAACGAAGACGACGTGATCGAACTGGCAAATGACACGATCTTCGGTCTGGCCAGCTATTTCTATGCCAAGGATCTCAGCCGCGTCTACAAGGTGGCCGAGGCGCTGGAATACGGCATCGTCGGCGTGAATACCGGCATCATCTCAACCGAGGTCGCCCCGTTCGGCGGCGTCAAACAGTCGGGCCTTGGCCGCGAAGGCAGCCATCACGGCATCGAGGAATTCCTCGAGATGAAGTACGTCTGCATGAGCGTTTGATTTCGGCTGTAGAACCTGCGCGCGGGGCCAGTTTGGTCTCGCGCGGGACCGCGGCACCACTGGTCCGGAAAAGTCTGATTTCGCTAAAGGCTCTCCGGCATAACCGCCGCTTCATCATTGGTGCGTTCGTCTGAAGCGTGGTAGAAAGGTACCAGGCAAGGAGATGATCGTGGCCGACACTTCACCTTTGACAGGCACGTGGTTGCTTGAAGCGTGGTACAACCAGACGCGAGACGGAAGGCGCATTTATCCGTTGGGTGAGCGGGCGACGGGATACATCAGCTATTCGCCGGACGGCTTCGTATTTGTCCACCTGAGCGCGGCGGAACGCGTACCCTACAAAGTGAATGACCCTTTTGGCGGTACCGCGGACGAGGATTCCGCCGCGATCAAGTCGCAGATCACCTATGCTGGGCCTTATATGTATCACGGCGATCACGTGATCCACCGCGTAACCCAGTCTTCGTGCCCAAATTGGGTTGGAACAGAACAGCGGCGCATGATCGAGTTCACGCAAGAGGGGCTGCGCCTTAGTGCGACAGGTGCCCTTTTCCAAGGTGAGGAGGTCACAGCCATTGTCGACTGGAGGCGGACGGAAGGTTGAGCCCCGATACTTTTTTCGGTTAGGTCGGTTATCGGACGGCGACTCCGTTTTTAGGGTCTAAGCTACGCCGCTGTACTCACACGCAAACCTCTCTCCTCTGACCGATCTGGCTTGCTTGGCAGTCAGCGTTAGACCCCTTCAGGTGACCACCATCATTGCAACCTTTCTCGGGTCGGTCCGCTAACACGCGGATTTTGCGTGGCGATGTGCCACTCCGATTGCCCGGGAAACACCGGTAAAATTCGCCTCGGACAATCTGGCGGACTATAAAGACAAAAAGGCCCGGAGTCGCTCCGGGCCTTGGTCGTCATGTCACCAGTCTTCGAAGAGACTGATGCGGGTTTTCACAATTTAACGACGTTCAGTTCACCGCTTTCGCGTCGACCACGTCTTTTTCGACGGCATCTGCCTTGGCAATCGCGATCCGGCGCGGTTTCAGCGCTTCGGGGATCTCGCGTTGCAGGTCGATATGCAGCATGCCATTTTCGTGGCTGGCGCCAACGACGCGCACATGATCGGCAAGGTGGAACCGACGCTGGAAGGCGCGGGTGGCAATGCCGCGATGCAGGTATGTGCGGCTTTCATCTTCGTCGACCTTGCGTGCTGACACGTGCAGCGCACCGTCCTTGACCTCAACGGTCAGGTCGTCATCCGAGAACCCGGCGACAGCAATCGAAATGCGATATGCATCGTCTGCAGTCTTTTCGATATTGTAGGGCGGGTATGTGGGCTGGCTGACTTCATTGGTCAGAACCCGGTCCATCAGGTCGGCGATTTGGTCAAAGCCGACAGTTGCGCGGTAAAGCGGTGCGAAATCATATCCTCGCATAGGTCATCCTCCATTGAGCGATACCAGATGTGAAAGCCTTCCATTATGGACAGGCTCATGAATGGGTGTCGGGCCCCGTCTGGGCATCCCGACGCCTCATAATTGGGTGTGCTGAATCAGGGTTTCAAGAGGTCAGTGGGATCACTCTGAGGTCGGACAAATTTGGCGCCCGTGTCCTTTCTTGCATCCGGTGCAGCCCGCACCGGCCGAAAGACTGATCCCTCCGGAAAACCTGCTCCGTGCTCCATCAACGCGAGGATTTCATCTATCTGAGTATCCAACGGAGCGCCCAGCGACACCGGTTGGTCACCGCTCTTGGCCTTGGACGAGACAACAGAGACAATTTTTGCCCCCGAAGGGCCAAAGGCAAAAACCGGTGATCCAGAGCTGCCAAAATCCACGGAACACGACATGACCAACACCGTTCGCTGCGCCGACATCACTTCGCAGGTGTCCTGCATCGAGGGTGCCTCGGAACGGTTGTGCGCGTAGGATACAACCCCCAACCGCTCTCCAACCTTGGGCCTTTGTCCAGTCGCAAAGGGAATGATTGTCGTGTTGCGGATCGGGTGCTGCAGTTCGATCAAGGCAATGTCGCTGTAAACCCGCTCCGAGCTGGGCTGGGCGTTGAAGTCGTAGTCGGGGTGGGCGACCGCGCGGCGCACCCGGCGATATGCAGCTGCGCGCCCGTTGCGCCATCCCGCAAGGAATTGGATGTCTTCCGGAGCCAGAATATTACCGTCGGTATCATAGAGGCAATGAGCCGCCGTCATCACGATCTTCTGAGTGATCAGGGACCCGGTGCAGAACGCCCGACCGCCCAGCTCAAGTCGTCCGACAGCTTCCCACGCACGACCATCCTGACGGCTCTCCATCGAGAACAGCCCGGGGTGTTGCGCACCAGCGAAGGCCGGCAGCAGCGAGAACAATGCCCCCCAGAGCATTTGGCGCACAGGTCACCTCCTTTTGAAGGTTTCGCATACGCTCAAATTGCGGCAAAACTGTGACTCGCAGCCCGCCTCAGGCTTGCAGCGCGGCGGGTTTCGGCCCGCCTGTCGCCCAGTCCAAAAGCTCAACCGTATGCACGATGGGCACCTCGGTGCCCGACCCGATCTGCATCATGCAGCCGATATTGCCTGCTGCGATGATGTCGGGCTCCTTGGCCTCCAGCGTCTTGACCTTGCGCGCTTTCAGCTGCTTCGAGATCTCCGGTTGCATCAGGTTGTACGTCCCCGCAGACCCGCAGCAAAGGTGACTGTCCGCTGGTTCCACCACCTCGAACCCAGCCGCCTTGAGCAGCGTCTTGGGATGTGTCTTGATCTGCTGCCCATGCTGCAGACTGCACGCTGCGTGATAAGCGACCTTCATCCCGCCATGCAGCGTCCGCGCCTCCGCAACGCTCGCCTCGTCGATGAGGTCAATCAGCACTTCGCTCACATCCTTGGCAATCGCCGACACGCGCGCTGCATCAGCCGCCAGAGGCTCATTGCGGAACATATGCCCGTAATCCTTGACCGTTGTGCCGCAGCCGCTGGTGTTGATGACAATCGCATCAAGCCCCGCGCCATCCATCTCACGCGCCCAAGACGTAATGTTCGCCGCCGCCGATCCGTGGCTCTGATCCACCTTGCCCATGTGATGCGTGAGCGCCCCACAGCAGCCCGCACCCTCGGCCACGACCACCTCGCAGCCAAGCCGCGTCAGCAAACGAATGGTGGCATCGTTGATATCCGTGTTCAGCGCCTTCTGCGCACAGCCTGTCATCAGCGCCACCCGCTTGCGGCGCGGCGCGACCGATGCAAAGCTCTGCGGTTCGTCATTGCGGCTCACGGCGGGAATGCGCTTCGGCGCCATCTCCAGCATAGCCTTGACCCGCGCATCGGGGATCAGCGGCGCAAAAGGCTTGCCGATCTTGGCAAGCAACAGTGCCACACGAAACCGTGTTGGATAGGGCAGGATGTGCGCCAGCGCCCAGCGCAGCGCCTTCTCATGCCACGGCCGGTCATAGTTCTTTTCGATATAGGCGCGCGCATGATCGACCAGATGCATGTAATGCACCCCCGAGGGACAGGTCGTCATACAGGCCAGGCAAGACAGGCAACGGTCGATATGCTTGACCGTCTTTTCATCGGGCTTGCGCTCGTTTTCGAGCATGTCCTTGATCAGGTAAATCCGCCCGCGCGGGCTGTCCAACTCGTCACCCAAGACCTGATAGGTCGGACAGGTCGCGGTGCAGAACCCGCAATGCACGCAGGTGCGCAGCACCTCGTTCGAGCGTTTGAAATCCGGGTCGCGCAGCTGGTTTTCAGTGAATGTCGTCTGCATCGTTTACCCCATTAGCCCTGTGTTCAGGATACCCTTCGGATCAAACCGCGCCCGCAACCCGCGCGACAAGGCCGCAATCGGTGCCGCATCCGGCTGGAACTTTGCCTGCCCGCTGCCCCGCACCAGCGTGGCATGCCCGTCGAACGCACCAAGCCGGGACCTCAGATCCGTGCCCTCGGGCACGCGCGCCCAAATGAGCCCGCCACCCCAATCATAAAGCAAGGCTTCGGCCCCCAACTTTGACGCCAAAACGGCCGCCCCCGTGGGTGTGCAGGACACCCGCCAGACATCTCCCGGCTGTGCGTGAAACGGGTCCACGTCTCGTACCCAGGCCCAGCCCTTGGCCACTGCGTCGGGGTCACGTTCCACACGCACCGCCATGCCGCCAAACAGCCCAGCCACCTGATCCGCGCGGTAGGCCACCGACCCTGCGAACCCTTCGAGCCGCAGCATCGTCACCGGATGCCCGTTCAAGCCGGCAGGGATATGTGCAGCGCCCGACACCTCGAAGGGGGACCCCAACGCCTTTGCCATCGCCTGCACAGCGTCCGCATCGCTCAATCCATCGATCAAGACGCAGGCCGCCGTTTCGGGTTTCGGCAATACCTTAAGACTTACCTCGGTCAAAACGCCCAGCGTGCCCCATGACCCGCTCATCAGCTTCACGAGGTCATAGCCGGTGACGTTCTTCATGACCCGTCCGCCATTCTTGACGACGGCCCCTGCGCCATCGACGTAACGCACACCCAGCATGAAATCCCTGCAGGCACCCACCGACACCCGACGCGGCCCGCTGATATTGGCAGCGACAACACCGCCAATTGTCGGTTCACCTGACGTGCCCAACAGCCCGCGTTGGTCCATAGGTTCAAACGCCAGCCGCTGACCTTCCGCATCCAGCGCCGCTTCGATCTCTGCCAAAGGCGTGCCCGCCTGCGCCACCAGTGTCAGGGAGCCCGGCTCATAAAGCGTGATGCCCGACAGCCCACCGGTCTCCAGCACACCCCCTTCAAGGTGAACGCCCCGCGTTCCCCCGCCTCGCACGCAAATCGGCGCACTGGCCGATGCGATCATGTCAGCCAGTTCGGCCTCTGTCTCAGGTCTCATGATCTTCTTCTTTTTCTAAATATGCCGGGGGGTTTGGGGGGCTGGCCCCCCAAAATTCACTCTGCCGCCAGCGCAACGCTGCGGCGGCTTTCCGACGCCGCCAATGGAAACACTTTCGCGGGGTTCAAGAGCCACGCCGGATCGAACACGTCCTTCACCGCCATCTGCGCTTCCAGATCTGCCGGTGCAAACTGATCCACCATCAGGTCGCGCTTTTCGATACCAACGCCGTGTTCCCCCGTCAGGCATCCACCCACCTCGACACAGAGCCGCAGGATGTCGGCACCAAACGCCTCGCACAGTTCCAGATCACCTTCCTTGTTTGCATCGAAAAGGATCAGGGGGTGCATGTTGCCATCGCCCGCGTGGAACACGTTGGCCACATCCAACCCGTATTCCTTTGACATCTCGCCGATCCGGCGCAGCACGTAGGGCAGTTCCGACACCGGGATCGTGCCGTCGAGGCACATGTAATCGTTGATCTGACCCATCGCGCCAAAGGCTGACTTGCGACCCAGCCAGATGCGTCCGGCTTCGTCCGCGTCCTTGGCCTCGCGCAGCTCCACCGGGTTGTGCCGCCGCGTGATTTCGAGGATCAGCGCCAGTTGTTCGTCGATCTCGGCCGGGCTGCCTTCAACCTCGACGATCAGCAGTGCCTCGCACATGGGATAGCCTGCCTTGGCAAAGGCTTCGGTCGCTTCAATGCACGGGCGGTCCATGAACTCGATTGCCACTGGAAGAACCCCGGCCTTGATGATGTCCGCCACACAAGCGCCGGCCACTTCGTTCGCATCGAACCCCATGAGCACAGGTCGGGCGCCTTCCGGTTTCGGCAGGATGCGCAGGGTAGCCTCTGTCACAACGCCCAACTGACCTTCCGATCCGCAGATCAGACCCAAAAGATCATAGCCACCTGCATCGAGATGCTTGCCACCGATCTGCAGGATGGTGCCATCCATCTGCACCATCGTGACGCCCATCAGGTTGTTGGTGGTGACCCCGTATTTCAGACAATGCGCCCCGCCTGAATTCATCGCGATATTGCCGGCGATGGCACAAGCCAGCTGGCTTGATGGGTCGGGCGCATAGAAGAACCCATCCGATTCAACAGCGCCCGTCACGCTCAGGTTCGTGCGCCCGGTCTGCACTCGGATGAATCTGTTCTCGTAATCGGTTTCGAGCACGTCGTTCATCCGCGCCACACCCAGCAGGACGCAATCCGCCGTTGGCAACGCGCCTCCTGCCAGCGATGTTCCCGATCCGCGCGGCACAACGGGCACGCCCATGTTGTGGCAGACCCTAAGAACAGCCGCCACTTCCTCGGTCGAGGACGGAAGCACCACCGCCAGCGGAGGACATTTATACGCAGTCAGCGCGTCACACTCGTAGGCACGGGTTTCCATCTCGTCCGAGATTACCGCGTCGCGGGGAAGGACCTCCTGCAAGCGGGCAACAATTCCGGCCTTGCGCGACAGCACTTTGGCGTCTGGTGTGGGCATCTGCATGGTGTATCCTCCGAATTGGTAAAAAGATATAACCAATATGCGCGAATAGGCCAGCGAAAAATTCACGACAAGCGACATCACCGCCTCTTGCCTTTGTGGCCAAGCCCGGTCACCAAGCACATATGGACTGGATCAAGATCATTCATATTCTGTGTGTTATGGGCTGGATGACCTCGATCTTCGCGGTCCCGCGCGCCCTGATCTACTGGAAGCGCGAATATGACCGTATCGGTGAATTCGGTCCCTTGGGGGATCTGACGATCCGCCTTTATCGCTTTTCCGCCGGCCTTGGCGTGATTGCACTGATCACGGGCATCTGGCTCGGCACGATCTGGCAGTTCCCGGCATGGGTCTGGCTCAAACTCGGTCTCGTCATGCTTCTGGCCGTGCATTACGCGTGGACCGGTCGGTTGGTGCTGCGCGCGAAACGTGGGGTCTTCACCGAATCCGATCGCTACCTTCGCATCTTCAACGAAATCAGCGTCTTCGGCACCATTGCGATCCTTTGGGTGGTCGTCGTCAAACCGTTCTGACCGATGGAGTGGTTAGACCGGCTTTCTCTCTTCACCGCGCTCGATGCCATCGGGCTGGGGTTTCTTCTTTTCTGCTGGATCGCCTGTAGTTTCGTTGTGGAGAATGCGCCGAAATCCTTTCGGTCCACGTCGCAAATCATGGCAGAGTTCCGCCGCGAGTGGATGCGGACCTTCGTCCAGCGCGACCCGCGGATTTTCGACAGCCAGATCATATCGAGCCTGCGGCAGGGGACGGCGTTCTTTGCCTCCGCGAGCATGATTGCGATCGGTGGGGGCTTCGCGCTTCTGGGAAATGCCGAACGGCTGCGCGGTGTCGCGCAGGAACTGACGCTGGAAAGTGATCCGATCTTCCTGCTCGAGGTTAAGCTGCTTGTCCTGCTGCTGTTCGCTGCGAACGCGTTTCTGAAATTCGTCTGGTCTCATCGGCTTTTCGGCTATTGCTCGGTCATCATGGCGGCGGTGCCGAATGATCCGAACGATCCCAAGGCATTGCCAATGGCACTTCAGGCGGGTGAGGTGAACATCACCGCGGCGCGGGGTTACAATCGTGGGCTACGGTCGGTCTATTTCGGCATCGCGTCATCTGCATGGCTTTTGGGGGCGGGTCCGCTTATCCTCGCCACGTTGGTCACGCTTCTGGTGATCCTGCGGCGGGAATTTGCATCCAAATCGCGGCATGTCCTGCTACACGGCGCGCCAGACGCGAAATCGTGACCGCTGGGGCAGGATGTCTCTGCTAGGCTATCGCAATGATGATCCGTTCCTTGTCCGCTTTTTGCTGTTTCGCTGCGCCCGTTCTTGCCGAGCCACCTGACATTGTCGGTGTCGAGATGTCCGGATCGCGCGTGTCTGTCACCTTGGCACATCCGGATACCGGGTGGGACGACTATGCGGATGGTTGGCGGATCGAGTCTGGGAGCGGGGCGGTGATTGGCACATGGGAATTGCTGCATCCGCATGTAGATGAGCAGCCGTTTACACGCAGTTTGACGGTCAGCGACCCGCCCGATGGTCCGCTGTTCATCCATGCCAAATGCTCGGTCGATGGCTGGTCCGACACGCGTATTGCGCTGCGACCTTGAGGACGAGTTCTTGAGGGTCAGGCCGGTCGCATTGACTGCCCGTTCAGTCCCCAGAATTTTATGGTGGGGCCGAGATTCTTCGTACGAAGAATCTTAGTCCAGACCCCATAAAAAAGTGTGAACGGCAAAGGGAATACGACCTGATCCAAAGTTTCGCGCGCGAAACATTAGGGCCGATTCGGGCCTTTTTACGAATCGTCAATCACATCCGCATGCAGATGCCGCTCGTCCCGTGCCTCGGCAAGACGGATCTGTTTCTGCCGTTCGCGAAACCGGGCTTTGTCCTCGGCAGAGGTCTCATCGATGCACAGATGACAAGACACCCCATGTTCGTACTCAAGGCGATTTTTATCGTCTGGTAAAATCGGGCGGCGGCACGCGTGGCAGAGCAAATGCGGACCTTCCTTGAGCCCATGCCCGACGGACACGCGACCGTCGAAGACAAAGCATTCGCCTTGCCATGTGCTTTGCGCCTGCGGCACCTCTTCGAGATACTTCAGGATGCCGCCCTTGAGGTGGTAGACCTCTTCGACTCCCTGACTGATCAGGTAGTTGGTCGACTTTTCGCAGCGGATGCCGCCAGTGCAGAACATCGCGATGCGCTTGTTGTGGAAACGGTCCTTGTTCTTCTCCCACCATTCGGGGAACTCACGGAAGCTGTCGGTCTTGGGATCGACAGCGCCCTCAAAGGTGCCGATGGCGACCTCGTAATCGTTGCGGGTGTCGATCACAGCCACGTCCGGGCTTTGGATCAATTCGTTCCATTCGGATGGCTGCACATAATGCCCGACCTTGGCGCGCGGATCGACATCCGGCACGCCCATCGTGACGATCTCTTTTTTCAATCGCACCTTCATCCGGGCGAAGGGGCGATCCTGCGCAGTCGACAGCTTCCATTCCAGATCGTTGCAACCGGGCAGGGCGCGCAGATGGGTTAATAAAGCGTTAATGCCAACCTCGGGCCCGGCGACAGTGCCGTTGATGCCCTCTTTGGCAAGCAGCAGAGTGCCGGTGATGGCGTTGTCGCGGCAGACAGCCAGCAGCGGCGCTCGCAGCGCGGCCGGGTCCTCGAAACGCGTAAAGTGATAGAGTGCGCAAACCGTAAACATGGGCGCGGGATTACGCCTTGAATCCCCGTCAGGCAAGGTTCCTGAATGCCGCAACCCTTGACCCTTGGGGGCGAGCTTCTTACCCAAGACATACCCAAAAGGAGGCTTGCCCCATGTCCGCGCTGATCGTCATCGATGTGCAAAACGATTTCTGTCCCGGAGGTGCGCTGGCGGTGCCCGAAGGCGACCAGATCGTCTCCGGCATCAATGCGCTGATGGCAGAGGCCGAAGCTGTGGTGTTGACGCAGGATTGGCATCCTGCGGATCATTCGAGCTTTGCCTCGCAGCATGACGGGCAGGACCCGTACGCTATGATCGAGATGCCGTACGGTCCGCAGGTTCTCTGGCCGGATCATTGCGTTATCGGGTCGAAGGGTGCGGCGTTTCACGCGGACCTGATCACCGACCGCGCCGAGATGGTGATCCGCAAAGGCTTTCGACCCGCCATCGACAGCTATTCGGCGTTCTTCGAGAATGACCACGAAACGCCGACGGGGCTTGAGGGGTATCTGCGCACGCGTGGCATCACACAGCTGACGATGGCCGGCCTCGCCACCGATTTCTGCGTCGCGTATTCCGCCATCGACGCGGCCAAGTTGGGCTTTGATGTGACCGTGAAGCTGGACCTGTGTCGTGCGATTGATCTGAACGGGTCGCTTGAGACCGCCAAGGCGGATATGCTCAAGGCTGGTGTGATCCTGGCATGAGCAAAACCCCAACGCTGTCTGACCGCCTGAGCAAGGCCCGCTCTGGCAGCGCGCCCGATGTGACCGAACGCGCCCGGCGGGGGGTGATGGCCTATGTTGGCGCGCAAACGGATGTCGGGCGCGCCACGAGAGATCTCGCAGACGGCACTGCCGCAACGGGAGTTGGGCGCGTGGCGCTTTCAGGGCTGTCTCCCCAAGGCTTGGCCTGTGCTGATGGGTGCGCCTTCTGTTGCATCCTGTCGGGAAGCGATGGGGGCACGATCACCGAAGCCGAGGCCGTGGCGCTGCATACGGCGCTCGCACCGTTGGCCGGACAGCCCGATGGGCGTGCGTGGCATCCCAAAGCCTGCCCATCGCTTGACCCGGAGACGCGGAGTTGCCGCGCCTATGACGCGCGGCCGATGATCTGTCGGGCCTATGTGTCGACGGATGCGGAGGCGTGCAAGGCCGTATCCGAAGGACGGGCTGCAAGCGGGCCGGGCACTCTTGGGCCCTACCACACTTATCTTGCGGCCATTGGCCTGAGCCGTGCCGCGCTGAAGGGGGTAAAGCGGGTGGCGACCTATGCATTGTCCAAAGTGGCGGCGGGGGCTGTGCAAGGCGCCTCATTGGAGGACACGCTGGCTGCGGCGCGCCACGCGCCTTCGGAACTGGAGGCGGAACTCAAACGCAGCAAACGGGATCTGTCGCGTGCCTGATACAATGTGTTTTTGAATGCGCACTGTTTCCCAGTGCCGTGGTGCGGGGTGACGTTTCCGCCTTTGTGCTTTCCACAGAGTTTCGTAGGCTCGGTAAATCAGTTTCACCAGAGGTGCCGCATCATGTTCGAACGTATCCTGGCCCTGTTTGACAAGGCCGCGCCGACCACGCCCTTGCCGCCGGCGGATGCCAAATACGCGCTTGGCGCGCTGATGGTGCGAACGGCGATGGCGGATCAGGCCTACCTGTTTCAGGAAGTCGAAGAGATCGACCGCGTTCTGGCCAGGATGTATGGTCTGAAACCTTTGGAAGCGGCGAGGATGCGTGCTCAGTGTGAAAAACTGGAGCATCAATTGCCCAAGACCGAGGACCTGACAGCGATCCTGACTGAGACTGTCAGTCCGGAAGACAGGGAGGCCGTAGTAGCGGCGCTTTGGGATGTGGCTTACGCGGATGGGGACCGTCATGTCAGCGAACTGAGCTTCGTCAGCCAAATTGCGGAACAGTTGGGGATCAGCGAAGAGAGGTGCGAGGTGATCCGCCAGCACGAGCTTGCCCATTGGGACAAGAACCACTGACACTGGACAAGTCCGGGTTGGATTGGTCTAAGCGAGGCGCTTGCGCCCTTGGAGACCCTCATGGTTGATATCGCCACCCGTGTCTGGAACCACAAATGGAAGATCGACCCGATCGTGCGGTCGCTTATCGACACGGATTTCTACAAGCTGCTGATGTGTCAGTCGGTGTTCCGCAACAAGCGCGACACGCAGGTGACGTTCAGCCTGATCAACCGGTCGTCGCATGTGCCATTGGCCAAGCTGATTGACGAAGGTGAGTTGCGCGAACAGTTGGACCACATCCGGTCGCTGTCCTTGCGACGCAACGAAAGCACATGGCTGCGCGGGAATACGTTTTACGGCAAGCGGCAGATGTTCCGTCCAGATTTCATGGAATGGTTCGAGCAGTTGCGCCTGCCGCCCTATCACCTCGAACGCGTTGGCGATCAGTACGAGCTGACATTTGAGGGCGCGTGGCCCGAGGTGATGCTGTGGGAGATCCCGGCACTTGCCGTTCTGATGGAGCTGCGGGGCCGTGCGGTTCTGAACGACATGGGGCGGTTCGAGTTGCAGGTGCTTTATGCCCGCGCGATGACCAAGCTGTGGGAAAAGATCGAACGGCTTCGCGAAAGGCCAGAACTGCGGATTGCGGATTTCGGCACGCGGCGGCGGCATTCCTTCCTGTGGCAGGACTGGTGCGTGCAGGCGATGTATGAAGGTCTGGGCAGTAGTTTCGTCGGCACGTCGAACTGTCTGATCGCCAAGAACCGCGACCTAGAGGCGATTGGCACCAACGCGCATGAACTGCCGATGGTTTACGCGGCTTTGGCTGAAGACGACGCCGCGCTGGCGCAAGCACCTTACGATGTTCTGGCCGATTGGCATGAGGAACACGAGGGAAATCTGAGGATGATCCTGCCGGACACCTACGGCACCGAAGGCTTTCTGAAAAACGCGCCGGATTGGTTGGCGGGGTGGACGGGTATCCGGATCGACTCGGGTGATCCTGCGGCCGGGGCCGAGATCGCAATCCGCTGGTGGAAAGAGCGGGGCGAGGACCCGACGAAGAAGCTCGTGATTTTCTCGGATGGTCTGGACGTGGACAAAATCCTCGAATTGCAGGTCCAGTTTGCCGGGCGCGTTCGGGTGTCGTTTGGGTGGGGCACGCTGCTGACCAATGACTTCCGCGGGCTGACACCGGATGATCGGCTGGCGCCGTTCAGTCTTGTCTGCAAGGCGATCAGCGCCAATGGCAAGCCGACGGTCAAGCTATCGGACAACCCGAACAAGGCGATGGGTCCGCAGGACCAGATCGACCGCTACAAGCGGGTATTCGGGGTAGGTGATCAGGAGCGGCTGGACGTGGTGGTCTGATATCCACCACATCTTGTGACGGTGCACGCAAAAAGGTCGCGTGCAAAAAAATGCATCCTCATGTTGATTGTCCCCGGATCGCGCCCTAGTTGACCATTACTCGGCTGACCTGGGGTAAGTTTTGCAAGCCTTTGCGCGGCCGAGCATACCATAATTCAGGGAGGATATTATGGACTATCTGTCTCGGACCACTGCTATACTTGCGTTTGCGCCGTTGATGACAGGCGCGATCTGGGCTGCAACCTCTGGTGCGGCACAGGCCATGAACACGACAAGTCTGCAGCATGAAGTTGTTCTGTCGGATTTGGATGAGCCATGGGATATGGCGTTTCTCGATGATGGAACGATGTTCTTTACCGAGAAATGCGACGGGCTTTCCGTGCGCATGCCGTCTGGCGACGTGAACGCACTTCTCGGAATGTCGGGCGCTGAGGGCTATCCTGCGAACGCGGATGATCTGTTTTGCGACGGTCAGGCAGGCATGATGGGAGTCGCCGTTGATCCCGATTTTGGGAGCAACCGACAGATTTATGTCTATTCCACATCGAACATGGTCACGCCGCACACCAACCGGCTCATGCGTCTGGTGGTGAATGAGGACTTTACCGGCGTGTCTGATCGGACCGACATCGTGGAGGACGTGCCCTACAAGATGGAGCCGACAGATCACCCATTTGGTGGGACCGGCGCGCATAACGGCGGGCGGGTTCGCTTTGGGCCGGACGGGTATATTTACCTAACAACGGGCGACAATCACAACGCCGCCGTACCGCAAAGCCCGACGCTCATGGGTAGCAAAGTGTTGCGTATTGACCGTGACGGCAATGCAGCGCCCGAGAACGCACCGCCCGAGGGCTTCGATCAGCGCACCTATACTTACGGGCACCGGAATGTTCAGGGCATCGCCTTCCATCCGGAGACCGGAACGCCAATCACTGCAGAGCATGGGCCGTGGCATTCAGACGAGATCACGGTTCTGGTCAATGGCGGAAATGCCGGCTGGGACCCGCGCCCGAACATGGCTGGCCGGGGCGATTGCCCGAGCGACTACTGCGGTTACAGCCCGAACCAGATGGAGGGTATGAACCGCTACGAGCGCGCGGCATTCATGCCGATGACGGATCTCGAAACCTATCCGGATGCCATGCCGCCAATCTGGGACAACAATGGTTGGTCACAGGGCACCTCTTCGGCAGCTTTCCTGGAAGGCGCGCAGTGGGGTAACTGGGACGGCGCCTTGGTCGTCGGCATCATGGGGATCGGTTTTGGCGGCACACCCATCGGGCAGAGGATTGATGTGATCGAACTCACCGATGATCTGAAGGTCGAGGACGTCACCGAGATGACCTTGCCGATGGAGTCCGGACGGTTCCGGTCTGTGGTGCTCGGTCCGGACGGGAGCCTTTACACCGCGACGGATGAGGGCTTCATCCACAAGCTGACACCGGCTAACTGATATGAAATAACCCCTGCGTCGGTCTTTCCGACGCAGGGGCTTTGATACAGCAGGACCCATTTGGATCCGGTCAGAGCAATCAGCCTTTTTTCAAAGCGTCCCGGATTTCAAGAAGGACATCCAACTCGCTGGGGCCAGTGGGCACTTCTGGAGCGATGTCTTGCGGCTTTTCAGCAGCGGCTTTGATCCGGTTGACCATCTTCACCAGTATGAACACCACGAAGGCAATGATCAGGAAGTTGATCACAGCCATGATAAAGCTGCCGATGGCAAAGACCGGCGCACCAGCTTCCTGAGCTGCAGCCAAAGACGCATGTTCGCTGCCGTCCAGTGTGTAGAACCATCCCGAGAAGTCCATCCCGCCAGTAAAGAGCGCGATTATCGGGTTGATGATGTCGCCGACTAAAGACGTGACGATCGCGGTGAAAGCCGCGCCAACGATGATGCCGACCGCCATGTCCATGACATTGCCTTTGGCAATGAAGTCCTTGAATTCTTGTATCATTACTCTTTTCCCTCGTGTTTGTGTGGCTTGGCCAAATGCCCACGGTTATCTTTTGATACTACCGCTCTGGTTTTGTCACGCGCTGACACACAATCCACGGGGAAAATGCGGAACCTTGCCGCAGAAATGCAGCTTTCGGATACACCTTTGCGGCAAGACTTACCCGGGAAGCGAGCCGGTCAGGACATAGCGCAGAATCTGGGCTACTTCTTGCGGTGTGCGGGTCATCGCGAGTGCCGCTGCATCAACCTCTTTCAGAGCGTGATCGTGCTCTGGCTGTTGAAGAATGATGAGCGACTTGCCGAGGGCTGACGCATAGCCCGCATCGAACGCAGCGTTCCACTGCTTGTACTTCTCGCCAAACCGCACCACGACGACATCGGCATCCGCGATACCTTTGCGGGTACGGATCGCATTGACCATCGCACCTTTATGGTCATGCCAGTATTTGTTCTCCTCGGCTCCGAGGATCGCGACGCCGCAATCATCACTGGCGGCATGATCCGTCACCGGGCTGTCAAAACTCACGTCTAGACCGTCACAGGCGTCGATGATCTGATCTCGCCAATCGGTATGGATTTCTCCGGAAAGGTATACACGCAAAGTCATGGGATGCTCCTTTTGTTTGGTCAAATGGGTAGCGCGGTTGGGCGCAATGGCCAGTTAATTGATCTTACGCGCGATGACGGTCCGGCGGGGATCCTTGCCCGGTGCCATCTGGGTTTCCAAAATTGTGAATCCCGCACGGGTGATCGCGGCATCAAGGTCTGCAGCCGACAGTTTCTTGAAATAGGGCGCTTTGCCAATGGCTTGCATGACGGGCAGGGCAAATTGGATCACCCACCAGATCACGCTGCTTTTCGCGGGCATGCAGAACGTCTTGGAGATGAACAGGCCGCCCGGTTTGGTCCGCTTGTCGATCTCGGCCAATGCGCCATCGAGGTCTTCGAGCAGATGCAAGAGGTTCATGGCGAGAACCGCGTCGAACGGTCCGGCGGGAGCATCCGCAGCGTCAGATTGCACGAAGTCGACATTGGTCGTGCCTGCGGCCTCGGCTTTTTCCCGGCCTTTGTCGAGCATTGCGTCGGATACATCGGTGGCAGTGATGTGCCCAAGGCTGGGTGCAAGCGCGATTGCCGTTGTGCCTGTGCCGCAGCCAAGCTCGAGGACGGTGTCATTTGGGGACAGGAGCGTGCGCATCTGCTCCAGTGTGGCCTCGTAGGCCTCTTGGTTTCGGATCGGCGAGGCCGCGTATTTGTCCGCTGCCCGATCCCAGAACTTTGCAGACTTGTACATGTCGACCTCGCCTTTGTGTGGGGTGTATGATCCTAGCCGCGCAGGACGCCTCCGGTGGCTTTTTCGACCTTTTCGATGATCTTTTTGCCGACCGCTTCGATGTCTGCTTCTTTCAGCGTGCTTCCCGTCGGTTGCAGCCGGACGGTTATGGCGAGAGACTTTTTGCCGTCGCCAAGCGAGCCGCCGATGAATTCATCAAACAGGCGCACGTCCGCGATCAGCGCCTTATCAGCTCCGGCGGCGGCGTTCATCAGGTCGAGCGCTGCAACTTGTGCATCGACGACAAAGGCGAAATCACGCTCGACAGCCTGCAGGTCGTTGAGCACCAGCGCGGGGCGTGTGGCACCCGTCTTGCGCGGCATCGGGATTTCCTGCGGCCAGATCGTGTAGGCGACAACCGGGCCTTTGACATCCATCGCCTTGAGCACTTTGGGGTGCAATTCGCCAAAGACGCCCAGCACCTTTTTCGGGCCGAGGCAAATCATGCCGTGACGGCCCGGATGCCACCAGTCGCTGGCGCCGCGCAAGATCTGCGTCTTGGTCGGAGCGCCCATTGCTGTAAGGATCGCTTCGGCGTCGGCTTTGGCGTCAAAGATGTCGACGGCCCGGGCGCTGCCATGAACGTCTTTGGGGCCGGTGCGGCCGGTGAGGAGGCCGGTCAGCATCAGGTGCTGTTCCTCTGGCTCGCCTCCGTGGAAGGCGTGACCAAGTTCAAAGAGCGCAAGGTCCGTGAATCCGCGCGCCTGATTGCGGGCCGCAGCCTGCAGCAATCCGGGCAACAGAGCCGGGCGCATGTGGCTCATTTCCGTGCTGATCGGATTGGCAAGCATCGTGGTGTCGTCGCCGCCGCCAAAGAGCTCTGCCGCAGCTTTGTCGATGAAGCTGTAGGTCACACACTCGTTGTATCCCAGTGCAACTGCTGTGCGGCGGCCGGCGCGCTCGCGGCGCTGCATCGGAGAGAGGATCGGCTTGGGCACGCCCGGTTGTGTGCGGGGCAGGGGTTGGCCCTGCAGTTTGGTCAGAGACGCAACGCGGGCCACTTCTTCGACCAGATCGGCCTCGCCCATGACATCCGGGCGCCACGACGGCACATGCGCCATGTTGCCTTCCAGTCTGAAACCAAGCGCCGTGAGGGTCTGGCGCTGTTCGGACTCGGGAATGTCCATGCCAACAAGCGAAATCACTCGGGCCGGGTCAAGCTTGAACGCGCGTGACGTGTCGGGGATGGCACCGGCGATAATCATGTCAGAGGCTTCGCCACCTGCGTGATCGACGATCATCCGAACCGCCAGTTCCAGACCGTCGGGCGTGAAGGCCGGATCAACACCGCGTTCAAAGCGGTACCGTGCGTCGGAATTGATTTTCAGCGCCCGACCTGTATAGGCGATCTGAACCGGATCCCAGTAGGCGCTCTCGACAAACACATCGATGGTCTCGTCGGAGCATCCTGTTTCCTCTCCGCCCATGATGCCCGCGATGCTTTCGGGGCCTTTGGCGTCAGAGATCACCATCTGACCGGGCTGGAGCGCGTAGGTCTTGCCGTCGAGAGCCAGCACCTCCTCGCCACCTGCCGCGCGGTGAACGCGCAGGTCACCGGTCACTTTTGCCATGTCGAAGACGTGCAGCGGGCGGTTGCGGTCGTAGGTGAAGAAGTTGGTCACATCGACAAGGAAATTGATCGGGCGCAGGCCAATCGCGCGCAGGGCGTCTTGCAACCATTGCGGGCTGGGGCCGTTCTTGACGCCGCGAATGATGCGCCCGCAGAAGAGCGGGCAGCCGTCCAGCGTGTCTTCGTCGATCACCACCTTGGTGTCGGCAGTAAAGCTGGCGGGTACGGGATCGATGGCGTGGGTCTTGAGCTTGCCCAGACCGCGCGCCGCCAGATCGCGGGCGATTCCTTGCACCCCCAGCGCATCGGGGCGGTTCGGAGTGATAGCGATTTCAATCACCGGGTCGACCTTGGCGGGGTCGTTTTCGGCCAGCCAGTCGATGAACTTCTGTCCCACCTCGCCCGAGGGCAGTTCGATGATGCCGTCATGTTCGTCGCTGAGTTCCAACTCGCGTTCCGAGGCCATCATACCGTGGCTTTCGACGCCGCGGATGTTGCCGACGCTGAGGGTCACGTCGATGCCCGGCACATAGTCGCCGGGTTTCGCCAGAACGACAGTGATTCCCGCGCGGGCGTTCGGCGCACCGCAAACGATCTGCTTGTCGCCCTCGTCGGTCTCAACCGTGCAAACGCGCAGGCGGTCGGCATCGGGGTGCTGCTCGGCATGTTTCACCTTGGCGAGCGTAAAGGTCTTGAGCTTGTCCGCCGGGTTCTCAACGCCTTCGACCTCGAGGCCCAAGTCGGTCAGGGCATAGGTGATTTCGTCCACCGTTGCCGTGGTGTCGAGGTGCTTTTTCAGCCAGGAGAGGGTGAATTTCATGGTCAGTCCCCTTTGAACCTTTGCGCAAGGTCTTTGTCATCGCCAATTGCCGCGAGTTTCAGTTCTCGGACAAGGCGGAGTGTCGGTTTCAGCGCGAAGCAGATCGAGCCGATCAGAAAGAGCCAGGTGCCGGTGGTCTGCCAGTCTTCGAAAAAGAACATCACCGAGCCAACGACGAAACAGAGTGCCGCAGTGAAATCGATCGCCGTATAGGCGATTTCGAACGCCGCGTAGAGGCGACGCTGTTCTGTTGTTCCTGATCTGTGGTCGCGGCTGAAAAGCATCTGTCGCAGTGGTTTGTTGTTTCGGGTAGGCCGGGCTTCAGCCCGGACGTCGCAAGGTGAGCCGGGTTGAAGCCCGGCCTACGAATCTAACTCAAGCCGCCGTGCAGCGTTGGCACGTCGAGTGCAGCGAAGCCGTAGTGACGCAGCCAGCGGAGGTCTGAATCGAAGAAAGCGCGCAGATCGGGGATGCCGTATTTCAGCATCGCAATTCGATCGATGCCCATGCCGAAGGCAAAGCCTTGCCACTGGTCCGGATCAACGCCCGCATTGCGCAGAACGTTCGGGTGCACCATGCCAGAGCCGAGGATTTCGAGCCAATCGTCGCCTTCGCCCACTTTCAGCGTGCCGCCTTCCCATGAACACCGGATATCGACCTCGGCCGAGGGTTCCGTGAATGGGAAGTGCGAGGCGCGGAAGCGCAACTCGACGTCGTCGACCTCGAAATAGGCCTTCACGAATTCTTCCAGCACCCATTTCAGGTTCGCCATGCTTATGTCCTTGTCGATGGCAAGGCCTTCGACCTGGTGGAACATCGGCGTGTGGGTCTGGTCGTAATCCGCGCGGTAGACGCGGCCCGGTGCGATCACGCGGATCGGGGCGCCCAGCTTTTCCATTGAGCGGATCTGTACCGGCGAGGTGTGTGTTCGCAGCACATGCGGCGGGCGATCGTCGTCTTCGGCGCGGTGCATGTAGAAGGTGTCCATTTCTGCGCGCGCCGGATGGTGGCCCGGCATGTTCAGCGCGTCGAAATTGTACCAATCGGTGTCGATCTGTGGACCTTCAGCGACGGAAAAGCCCATATCGGCGAAAATTGCGGTGACTTCTTCGGTGACCTGGCTGATCGGGTGCACGGTGCCCTGACGTCGCGCACGTCCGGGCAGGGTAACGTCCAGCCATTCGCCGCGCAGACGCTCATCAAGCGCTGCATCCTCAAGCGCCGCTTTCTTCGCGGAAAGCGCAGAGTTGATTTCGTCTTTGAGCGCGTTCAGCGCCGGACCGGCGACCTGCCGTTCTTCCGGGCTCATCTTGCCCAGTTCGCGCATCTTGAGGCTGATCTCGCCTTTCTTGCCGACAGCTTGCACGCGCAGCTCTTCCAGCGCGGCTTCGTCGCCCGCCGCCGCAATCAGCCCAATATACTTGTCGCGCAGATCGTCCATGTCACCCTCCGGCCCGTGTCGTGCTTTCCCTAGCCGCGACGGTGGGGGGACGCAAGGCAGCGGGGTTGCGCGGCGGGATTCTTTCGATCTGAGTCGCGAAAGTAACAGGCGAAAATAAAAGCTATGTTTCAGCGCAGGGTTGCCGCATATATATTGACCCACACCCCAAATTAAGCAGTATCAAAAGATATCACTGCCAAGATGTTGAGTGAAACAACGCTCACGATCGAGTTGTTATTTGGGGGAAGAGCATGTCGATACGATTTTTGAGAGAGCATTTGCCGTGGATTGCACCGACGGCTGCAATTGTTCTCGCAGCCACCGGTGTCATCAACTTGGGACCACGCGATACAGCGCCGTCAGGTTTTGGAGAGGTCGAGGTCTCAAGGAATGCAATGCAAAATCCGGTTGCTCTGGGGGAACCGGGCGCCGGGATCGCACCACAGATCGCGGGCAACATAGAGGCCGTGCAAGCGGTCGTGCGCCAAGCGCCGCAGCCGGTCGAACCTATCCCAGAACCTGCACCTGTCGAGCCTGCGGTTGTGGCTCCGGCCCAGCCAGTTGTTGTGCCGCAGACCGTATCCATAGACCGCGACTCCGAGATGAGCCCGACGGGCAATCCCGGCGCGTTTTTTGGCGCAGCACAAGCCAAGCTGGCGCAGGACCAGTCCTGCGTTGAGGACTTGCGTGTGCTCGCGAGTGAAGCCCGCATCTATTTCCCGAGCGGCGGTTTGACTGCGGAGGAAGCGGGGATGTCTCAGGCACGACTGATCGGGTTGGTCGCGCAAGATTGCCCGAATGTGGAAATCGTCGTTGAAGGTCACTCTGATCCGTCTGGGGATCCGGCGGCGAATATGCGACTTAGCCAAAAGCGCGCGGATGAGGTGCTCAGACGGATTGCTGCTGCTGGGATTGATGTGACGCGGTTCCAGTCGGTTGGTTTGGGCAGTCAGCAGCCTTCCCGCGTAACCGGCACGCAGTCGCCAGCTTATTATGACCGCCGCGTGGAGTTTGAAATTCGCGAGGTCTCGTCTCGGGCCGCTCTGAGTGGGTTTCCGCGTCCTGTGACCTCTGCGGCATCAGCTTGCGCCGCTCAGCTGCAAGCGGCCGTGGCACAGACCAAGTTGTTCTACTCGCCGCGTTCGATCACTGCGCCATCGGATGGCATGCCTGCGGTCGTTGATCTTGCAGCCAAAGCCAGCGCATGTCCCGAAGCGCGCTTGCGCGTAGTGGGGCAATACTCTGACGAGCCGGGGTCGGGCGAAACGCCTGCAACGGCAAGGCTTCGTGCGGTGGCGTTGATGAGCTCGCTGGTGGGGGCAGGTTTTGCGCCGGAGCAGATCATCATTGCGGCCCATTCAACGCCTCAGATTCTGGCTGGGCAGCCGGGCTTGAGCGAGCGCCGTGTTGATTTCGACGTGATCCTTGAGAACTGATCAACGCCAGACTTTGAACTGAGATGCGGGCGGCCCAGTGCCGCCCGTTTTCGCTTTTGGCCTACGTCAGACTGTTTGAAGCTGTTTCTGGCCTTTGATGGCCAGCCAGAGCGCAAAACCGACCTCTGACAGCGTGACGATGACGAGAAGACCTACCCGGAGCGCACCAAGAAGATCTGCTTGTGGGAAGCCAAACGCATGGACGCTGTCGAGCAGGTACCCCGAGGCGCCGACCATCAATCCAACGCCAAGTATGCGCGGGAACCGCTGCGAGGCGACGACAAGCCATCCCAAGAGGCCGAGGTGTAGCGTGAAGAATACCTGCCAGATCCAGACCCCGGCCCGGTGCATTTCGAGGAGCAGTCCCGCCAGTTCCGCACGTTGGCTTTCGGTGAAACTGCTCATGATCTGTGGTGTCTCAGCAAGCAGGGTGGCGCCTGCGTGGAAAAAGAGCATGGCGGACATGACACTGACCATGCTCAACCGTGCCATCGCTGCAGCGAAAGACAGGGTCGCGGATACGGAGCGGAACATGAAATAAAGCATGGTCAATGCCATGATCTCGAACAGCATGACGGCGAGGTCAGCCGTGATGCCAAGTTGATAGAGTGTGCTTCGGGACAGAATGTTCGCTACGGTCTGTAGCGCATCGCCCTTCACAATGATCTGTGATGGGACATAGGCAATGGCAAAGCCGCCGGCGACGGCAATGCCGAGATAGAACACCCCTGTCATTCGGGCGTAAGATTTTGAGTTTGGGTCGGAAAAGGCGAGCATTGCTGATCCTTTCTGATGGCAAACCAGTCTCGCCCGATGTCCTGAGAGGATCTCGGTGAGACCGTTGAAAAGGCGGTTGGATGTGATGTCTGTTGTCTTGGCCAAAGATATAGACAAAGAGCAACCTCTACAAAATTGACGGATTTTTGATTTCTGATATGCATATTTGCATGGATTGGTCTTCTGTCACTTTTGATTGGAATCGAGTGCGCGCCTTTCTGGTGACTGCGGAAGAGGGGTCGCTGTCCGCTGCGGCGCGTGCTCTGGGGCTGGCGCAACCGACACTGAGCCGTCAGGTCGACGCCCTACAGGCCGAGTTGGGCGTTGTGCTCTTTGAACGGTTTGGACGTGGCTTGGAGCTGACCCCGGCCGGCACAGCCCTGATCATGCACGCGCGCAAGATGGGCGACGCAGCAATGTCCTTGTCTATTGCCGCATATGGACAGTCTGATGACCTGGCCGGCCCGGTGACGATTGCGGCATCTGATGTATACGCAGGGCTACTGCTACCGCCGATCCTCAAGCAGTTGCGAGCGCAAGAACCTCAGATTTCGATCCGGGTCTTGGCGGATAATCAGGCCGCTGACCTGATGCGCCGCGAAGCCGATATCGCCATCCGAAACTTTCGTCCCAAAGAACCGGATCTGATTGCGAAACGCCTCAAGGATGCTGGCGCAAATTTCTTTGCCACCAAGGACTACCTTGCAGTCCACGGACCGGTCGAAAATGAAAGTGATTGGAGCAAGGTTGATATCATTGCGCCGGACCGGGCGGAGACATTTGTCGCCACCATGCAATCGCTGGGCGTCCCGATGGAAGCAGGCTCCGTCACCTTGGAATGTGCAAACTATCTGGCGATGTGGCAAATGGTGAGACAGGGGTTGGGAGTTGGCGTGATCGATACTCAGATTGGCGACGCCGACAGCTCTGTCGCTCGCGTGGCCCCGTCACAGCCGGACATCCCATTCCCAATCTGGCTGACGGCCCATCGTGATATCCTGACCAATCGGCGTATGCGACTGGTCTTTGATTTTCTTGCCGATGCGCTGATCTAAGGAACGGTCAGGCGAAAAAGGGATTGTCCATCACACCAATGACCTGAAGCAAAAACTCGCCATCGAAGGGGTTCATTGCGTCCTGATAAAAGTCGTCAATGAGATCAACTGCTGCTGTCACGCTCTGTGAGCTGCCATCATAGATATCCATAACGCTGGCCGCATTATCCACATCTGACAACCCTCTATGCACCGCAAACAAAGCGCCGAGGTCCACCTTGGTATCGAGATAGAACCGATCCGCGAGTTGCTGTTGGACAAAGCTATGGCCTTTTTCGATCTGCAGGGCCGAACGCGCGCCATTAAGCACGTTCAGGATAAATGCGTCCCGCGAGACATTGCCACTATCCAGTGCGTTTGTCCAAAATTCCAAGCCATCCTGATCTGCTTGGCGACCCAGGACATTCATGTAAACCGAGCTGGCAAACTGTTCGTTTGAAGCAGCGTCTGAATAAAGCGTGCGTGTTTCTTCCTGATCGGCAAATAGCGCGGCCATTTCTTGAAGTGAGATGCCGTTCGCGAAGGAGGTTCCCCAGAAGTTCAATCCCAACGCATCGGGCGCGCGGTCGAAATAGGCGATATACAGCTCGATAATGGCCTCGACGTCTTGCCGGTCGAGACTGGCGAGCCCGGTCAGTGCGTCCAAGGCGATGGGGCCATCGAACCCCTCAGCTGCAGCGCCGAAATCGATCAGTTCGACATTGTCGAGAAGGATGGTTCCGAGGCCACCGATCCGATGGTCAGCGACGCTCACGCTGGTTGGCGAAAAAATGACAGTATAGTCGGATTGGTCACCCTCGAATAAGACGGTGTCGGTCTCGTCTAACCCATTGATCCTTTTTAGACCTGCCGCTGCTTTCAGTGTGTCTGCTCCGGATGTTCCTTCGAGCAGGTCATCTGGTGTATCGTCAACTGGAGGTTCTGGTGTGATCACGTCGATCGGTTCAGGGACGGGTAATTTGGGGTTGCTCACCAGCGTTTTGGCTTCGCCCAGCAGGTCTGCATAGGCGTATTGAACGCTGATTCGAGCGTCGATATCTGCATCTGTTACTGTGTAAATCTGACTGGTTGCGCCGGGAATCGGTTCGCCATCCCGCAGCCATTGAAACGAGACGGTTGCTTGATCGATACCGTTGTCATCCATGACTGCATTGGGCCGTGCGGTCAGGTTCTCTCCAACTTCCGGATCGCCCAGAACGATAAGCGGGTTGTACGGTCCCGTGTCCTGATCAATCGGTGTTCCCTCTGGGGGCACTGCCGGTTCCGGGTCGCTGATGAGAATTTCGAGCGTGCCGCCAAAATCGACGTATGTGTACCGAACGCTGAGATGCGACCCGACGTCTGATGATCCAACAACATAGGTTTGCGCAGTTGCGCCGGTGATGATTTCTCCATCCCGCAGCCACTGATACGTAGCAGTCGAGTAGTCGATTCCGTCCTCATCACCAATCCCGTTTGGGCGAGCGATCAAGGTCTCGCCAACAAAGGCTTGGCCGAGCACGGTGACTGGGCCTTTTGGCGTGTGGTTTGTTCCAAAGGTTGTGGTCATTACCTTGCTCTCAACGCGTTCTTTCGGCGCGAAAGAAATCCGCCCGGTATTCTCTTGTCGACGCTCGTCCGCGTTTGCCGTCAGTGCCGTAAACTAAATCCTGCATCTTCCCCGAAATGGAGAAGCGCACCGCTGGGTGGTGGAGATTGGCTTTGCTGCTCGGTGACTGTTGTCGGCACACGCTTTTTAGTACGTCTTTCAGGACGGTGCCCTAACACGTCCTGCGCACACTTCAAGCAATGTCTTAAAGGCGTCGGCAGCATATAGCCGATTATTCTATTCCCCGCGAGGGCGTCTGGTTTCAAGGGCTTTCACAGTTTGCGAGCGCGTCGCACAGGGACGCATGCGGTAGTTTGCAAACAAAAACATCTCTAAGATGCATTAATGCTATACATACCACCGTCGCGACGTTACTCATTGGCGGGGGTTTGGTGTAATTTGTAACAATCGGACCGCGTCATGTCGTCAGGTATCACTGAACTTGAGGTTCTGGATAATTTCAGGGCGAACCTGAAAAGCATCATGAAAGCGCAGAACATGAGTGAGGCTGAGCTTTCAGTTCGCGCCGGTTTTGCGCAAGAAGATGCAATTTCGGATATTCTATACGGCGGTACATTGCCCAATATGGCGACACCGGTGCGCTTGGCCGATGCATTGGGCGTTCCGGTTGATGTGTTGCTGCGTGACCGCGCGGATCATCTGCAGCAACAGTTCGAAGCGTTGCCAGTACAGGAAGTCGATCGGCAGGCGGCGCGGCTTCTGTCAGCGGTTTTCAAAGCCACAGAAAGGTCGCTCGATCGGATGGGCGACCGGCCCACGCTGGATGCGATCATTTCCTGGTGGAAAGAAACGGACGGGGACCTGTCTCAGAGCGATCAAATCGCACCGCACTTTGATCTGGTGAGTGCTGCGGAGGCGTTGACGTCGGTTCCAAAGATTCACCATGTCGGTGCGCAGGGTTTGGCAGCAACAACGCTTGGCTCTGCTGAAAGCTCCAGGTTGGAGACATTTCTGGAGACGTTGAGCACGTCGGATCTGGCCGAACTGAACGGGCAGATCAAGTCTGTGGCGCATTCCGGGGTCGGAATGATTACTCCATTGAAACGGATTGTGCCGTTCCCGGAGACGAACGAAGCTGTCGAGGTCAGCTTCGTTCGTCTGATGCTCCCGGTCAAAGATGCCTCAGGCACCTTGTTTGTGCTGAATTACTCCACTCTTTTGAGCGAATCGACACCCAGAAGACAGGACGGGTGAAGATTGAAGTAACGCGCCATGTCGGACAGTTCGTCTGACCTGATAGCAACCAGGTATTCGCCGGTCGCGCGACCCTTGGGCAGCACGCCCCAGACATGTGCTCCGGGATATTGGCGGGTAAACCCATATTCGGTGGCATAGCCCAGGCGAGCGTCATCGGCGCGCACAAAAGCATAGAGCCAATCGGGCTGCCAACGCAGTTGACTGTAGGAAAACAGTAAATGCGTGTAGAGCGACAAGAGATGGCGGGACCCGCGCACGTGCTCGGCGATGAAGAATTCGCCCATGTAGATCACGCGACCCGAGATTTCGTCGCACGGGCGCGGCGTGTCAGAGACGACATGCAGGTGGCCCTGTCCCTTGTACAAACGCGCATAGCTTCGGGTCCAAAAGCTCGACAAGGTCTCTGAGACAAGAATGTCGTGGCGTGCCGCAACGCCGCCGATATCTTCCCCGTTCTTGCGCAGAATCAGCCAGCTTGCGTTGTCTTTCGAAAGATCGTTGTGCTCTGACGAAATCATTGGAGTGATCGAGTTTTTCCCGATGGCTCGCATACGATCTTCGCATTCGCGGAAGTTTGAAGATTCTTCGACAGTGATGCCTTTGTCTTCAAGGTGAATCAGGCAGGAACTGAAGAACTTCATCATGTCTAGGATTGCAGGTTTGGCCACGTGCTTTTCTCCTTTGTAAAAGGTCTATGAACGTAACCAGACCAGCGCATTCCCCGACTTTCGCCAAGCCTTAAGGTTGATTTATCGGATAAAAGACAATTCTGGATGGCGCGTTTTGAATATGTTGACGCCGATTTGTGTCGGGTCGCAGCGTCAGGGTGAGTAGCCATGTTGGCGCTCTATCCTGTCTGCGCGGTCGTTACTTTCTTGCCGATCAGGGATCACAAAGCCGTGCGAGGCGTGATCGCTTTGCGGTTGTGAGCTATACCTTATTCGCAAAGAGTTGACGCCCTCCGCATCGACACTCTGGTCTGCGAAGCGGTGTTTCGACGGCATCCGACAGGAGGTTTGAAATGAAGAACGCTCTGATTTCCCGCCGCTTTGTTTTGGCCACAGCGTCCGCTGCTCTGGTCACATCTGCGACAGGTCTATTGGTGCCGGCCCGTGCAAAGGGCCTTGATCCGACTCCCTCAATGCGGGGGGGATCGAACAACTACAGACCAGGGGCTCCGGTCGTTGAGCGGATCGGCGGAGGCGGTTTCTGGATGAGTGGAACGGTTCGTCGTGCTGGTGACGGCGCTTACTTGCCCGGTCAGCGTATTCAGATTTGGGCGCACACGACAGAAGGCCATGAACGGGATTGGCACAGTCATGGTGCAACCCTGACCGACGCCAACGGCGCATTCCGTTTGGAGATGCCGCAAATCGTGCCAGCCTTTGGGCAACCCCACGGGCATCTTGCCTATGACAGCGGTGATTTCAAAACCGTTTTTCTGCGGCCAATCATGCACAAAGCCAGCGACACCAGCTTGAGCGTTGATTTCGTGCTGGAGCCGATCTGACGGGACAACCCACATGCTGTCTGCTCGGCATTATTTGATTTGGGGTGGGGTGCTCGGCCTGGTGTCGATCACGTTTTGGCTCGCGCTTAGCAGTCCGCTTCTGCAATGGCGTGAGCCGGTCTACATCATCGCTGCATTCGCCGGTGTCTTTGGCATGGGGCTGATGTTGCTTCAGCCGCTTCTGGTTGGTGGATACCTGCCTGCCTTCGAGGCGGGCCGTGGACGGAAGGGGCATCGGATCGTTGGTGTGCTATTGGTCTTGTCGGTGGTGGTGCACGTGGTTGGACTTTGGCTCACAAGCCCGCCCGATGTTGTCGATGCTTTGCTCTTTGTATCACCTACACCTTTCTCAGCTTGGGGGGTGATCGCTATGTGGGCTCTGTTCGGAGCGGCTCTTTTGGCGTCGTTTCGTCAAAGTATGCGTGCTCGATTTCGGCTTTGGAGGGCCTCGCATACCGGGCTCGTTGTGGTGGTGGTTTTTGGTACGGTTCTGCATGCGGTTCAGATTCAGGGAACGATGGAGACAATCTCGAAGTGGACCCTGTCGATCCTGGTCATTCTGGCGCTGGGCCGTGTTATATTCAATCGTCGGGTATGGGCACTGTTTCCGTTGTCAAACCAGCGGTAGAGACGCCGTTTCAAGCTGATGCCGTCTGGGCTGACCGACCGCGCTGACCACGCAAAAGGATCAGGATCATTATGGCGATGTTCATGCCGTTCCAAACAATCCCATTGACGAAAGCCCAGTGGTAGCTGCCGGTTACGTCATAGATCCATCCGGAGAGCCAACCGCCAAGCGCCATCCCGGTGATCGTCATCATCATCACAAATCCGACCCGGGCGCCGGCTTCGCGGGACGGCATGTATTCGCGGACGATGACGGCATAGCTGGGAACAATGCCGCCCTGACTTAGACCGAAGACCAGGCTGACCAAGTATAGCGACACCAGGCCCCCCGCAGGCAGGTAGAGAAAGAGGGCGATGGCTTGCAGTGTTGACCCAATAAGGAGGGTGGGCACGCCGCCGATACGGTCGGCAAGCGTTCCTGATATCAGCCGGGACACCACGCCGCCCATCAGCATCAAAGACAGCATTTCTGCACCCACTGCCGCGCCGAACCCGTAATCCACACACAGCGCCACGATATGCACCTGTGGCATCGACATGGCCACGCAACAACCAATGCCAGCGATGCCCAACATCCATTGCAGTTGGCGCGGTGTGAATCCTGTCGCCCGTGTTCGGTTTGCGGACTGAGTGTCTGCGGTTGCGATTGCTTCGGCTGGAACGCGGGTGCGCAGCATCATCGCCAGTGGAGGAATGATGATGAGGGTCAGCAGCGCGAGCGCCGAATAGCTCCAGCGCCAACTTGCGCCGTCAGCAAGGTTGCCAAGTAGTAAAGGCCAAATCGCCCCTGAAAGGTAGTTGCCGGAAGCTGCAATCGCCACTGCTATGCCGCGTCGTCTGAGGAACCATTGGGAGATGTCGGCAATCAGCGGACCGAAGCTGCAGGCGGTGGCGAAGCCGATCACAAATTGCAAAGCCGTCAGGATCAGTAGAGAAGGGCTTATGGCCGCCAGCGCATAGGATGCAGTCAGCGTCACTGCGCAAGCGATAAGGGCCGTTGTTATGCCAAAGCGGTCTACAGCCCGTCCGACATAGAAATTACCAAGAGCAAAACCCAACATTGTCAGCGTGTAAGCCAAGGACACATCCGCACGACTCGCAGCGAATTCGTCCTGTACTTCGGGCATGACGACTATGATTGCCCACATACCAACATTGCCCATGACAGCAATCAGCAAAGTCACCAAAAGGCGAAGCCATGAATACCGGCTGTCGAGGACGGATAGGGTGGTCATGGCGTCACTCTAGGCGGAACCGAGGGCGGAGCCAGCGCTATTTGCAATGGCATGTAGAATTCTTCAGACTTGTCGCAGGAGGCTCGCTTATGGATCAGATCACGTCTCATGTCCTGCGTGACGGCGAAACGGAAATCACTGTTTTGTCGATGGGCTGCGCGGTGATGGATTGGAATGTCAGGGACCGGCATGTCGTTCTGGGATACGCTCGCCCGGAGCATTACATCCACAATCCGGCGTCAATGGGCGTCGTTTGCGGGCGTGTTGCGAACCGGATCGCTGGAGCACAGTTCGAGTTGGATGGGGTCGTGTATCACTTGCCCGCAAACGACGCGCCACACCACTTGCACGGTGGCCCGGGTGGTATTGGATGTCGCAACTGGGAGCTGTCTGCGGATGGAGAGCGTGGGGTAGAACTGCGTCTTATCTCGGAAGATGGTGACCAAGGCTATCCCGGTAGGATTTCTTTTCGCGTGCACATGCAATTGGAGGCGGGGCGTCTGACATGGAACATGGAGGGGGTGCCGGATCGTGTAACACCAATCAACCTCGCGCAGCACCTCTACTTCAATTTGATGGGACGCGGCACTGTTGCGGACCATACACTGCGTGTCGATGCAGATCGGTATACGCCAAATGGTCCAGACCTTGTTCCACTGGGGCGGGTGGACCCTGTCGCGGGCACGGCTTTTGATTTTCGCGCGCCAGTGCAACTTGGCGATGGAGACGGATGGGACGGCAATCTCGCGTTGAATGGGGGCCGCGGCCCTGCTGCCGAAGCGAAAGCCCCTGACGGGACGACGTTGCGGCTTTGGACTGATCGGCCTGGGTTGCAGGTCTATACGTCAAACACGCTTACGCAAGCGCTGCCCAATGGCCTTGGCGCTGAGCATGGTCGTTTTGCGGGTTTGTGCCTCGAGGCACAGGATTTTCCGAATGCCATCAATACACCGGCATTCGGATCAATCCTGTGTTCGCCAGAGCGACCGTACCGGCAGATCACCTCGATCGAGATCACCTAGGGCTGCTGCTCAGTGCTGCCCGGTAGCAAGGTCACTCAGTATTGGGCAATCTGGCCGGTTGTCTCCGGCGCAGCTATGTACCAGTTCAGATAGGGTATCTCGCATGGACTCAAGCTGCACAATCTTGTCTTCGATCTTGGCAAGATGGGCTTGGGCGAGGTCTTTGACATCAGCACTGGCTCTTGTGTTGTCTTCGTACAATGCGAGAAGCGTCCGGCAATCCTCAATGGTAAAGCCCAGTGCACGTGCCCGTCCCAGGAACGCAAGCTTGTGCAGGTCACTGTCCCGGAAACGGCGGTATCCGTTTGTGTCGCGCATGGGCGTAATGAGACCGATATCCTCGTAGTAGCGGATCGTCTTGGCAGGCAGGCCAGAGCGTTGTGCAACGTCACCGATATTCATGCCGTGGCCTCTTTGTAGTTGGGAGCCGGTGCATCCTCTTGAGCCGGTGCAATTTTGCGCAACCGCAGGGCGTTACTGAGGACAAATACCGAGCTCAAAGCCATCGCCCCTGCGCCCAGCATCGGGGAGAGCAGGATGCCAAACGCCGGGTAAAGCAAACCAGCGGCGACCGGGATCAGCGCTGTGTTGTACGCGAAGGCCCAGAACAGGTTTTGCCGAATGTTGCGCATCGTGTGTTGTGAAACGTCAACGGCATTTACCACACCCGAGACACGGCCGGAGGACAATACAATATCCGCAGCTTCGATGGCCACATCGGTTCCAGTGCCGATTGCAAGGCCAACATCTGCCTCTGCCAAGGCTGGTGCGTCATTGATGCCATCTCCGACAAAAGCGACCGGCCCAAATTCGTTCCGCAACGCGGCGATAGCGTCGACCTTACCATCCGGGCGCACGCCTGCGGTGACATGGTCAATCCCAAGTTGGCGCGCAATCGTCTCTGCGGCGGCGCGGTTGTCGCCCGAGATCATAGCCACCTTCAGACCTGCTTCGTGCAGCGCATCGATTGCTGGTTTGGCGCTCGGCTTGATCTGATCGGCTACGGCAAAGACGGCGACCGCTTGTCCGTCAAGCGCGAGGCAAACCAGCGAATAGCCCTTTTCAGCATAACGTGTGATGGCCTCCACGATGGGCGTCGTATCGACGCCTTGTTCTTTTAGGTGTTGCTCAGATCCAACCAGCGCAGTCCGACCATCGACGGTTGCGCACAATCCGTATCCGGGAACGGTTTCGCTGTCCGCAACTTCCGGAAGATCGGAGGGTGCAGCAGATAGAATAGCGCGGCCTATGGGATGGTCGGACCCTTGTTCGATCGCGGCCGTCAGGCGGAGCACCTCGTCAGAATCGGCGCCGGTCACGGTGAATTGATCTGCCAATGCAGGACGGCCTTCCGTCAGCGTGCCTGTCTTGTCGAAAGCCACAACTTTGGCCGCGTCCAGTCGCTGCAACGCATCGCCTTTACGAAACAGAACGCCCAACTCTGCGGCGCGACCCGTGCCCACCATAATTGATGTTGGAGTAGCCAACCCCATCGCGCAGGGGCACGCGATGATAAGAACGGCGACGCCGGCGACAAGCGCATATCCCAAGGATGGCTGCGGCCCGAACGCCAACCAGACCAGAACGGTCAGCGCCGCAATTCCAAGAACAATCGGCACAAAGATCCGCACCACATTGTCCGCCAGTGCCTGAATTGGCAGCTTGGCACCTTGTGCGGTCTGTACCATGTCGATGATCCGCGCCAGGACAGTGTTCGACCCGACGGCGGTGGCGCGGTAGATCAACGCCTTGCGACCATTGATCGTGCCACCCGTCACCACATCATCCGGTACTTTTGCCACCGGTACAGGTTCGCCTGTGATCATGGATTCATCGACAAAGGAGTCGCCGTCGATCACGATCCCGTCGACGGCGATACGACCGCCAGGCAGAACCTTGATTTCGTCGCCCACTGCGACTTCGGCAAGGGGAACCTCAACGAAGTCTCCGTCGCGCGACAGAAGAACCGTATCCGGCCGCAGTCCTATCAAGTGTCTGATGGCGGCACCGGTGCGCCCCTTGGCGCGTGCTTCCATCCAGCGGCCTGCGAGTATGAGTGTGACGATGACACCTGCTGCTTCGAAATAGACAGCACGCGTTCCTTCCGGGAGAAGCGCCGGAACAAAGGTTGCGATGGTCGAATAACTCCATGCCGCCAAAGTCCCCAGCGCGACAAGGCTGTTCATGTCGGGGCTGCCTTTGGCCAGCAGCGGCAAACCGATGCGGAAAAAGCGGCGGCCCGGCCACGCGAGGACAACAGTGATCAGCACGAACTGAAGCACCCAAAACGACTGCAAGCCGATGCTGCCCATAATTGCGTGGTGCAAGGGAGGATAAAGGTGACCCCCCATCTCGGTTAGGAAGACAGGGAGCGTCAGGCTTGCAGCAATCAACGTGTCGCGGCGGAGCGGATCAATTTCAGAAGGCGTTTCCGTCGGGGTTTCGTCGTCTACCGGCCTTGCAGGGTATCCGGCGTCAGAGACCGTCTGCGCCAGCGCGTCAGCAGAAATTGCGCCATCCAGTACACGGACACTTGCGGTTTCAGTTGCAAGGTTCACGCTGGCCGACAGCACTCCCGGTAGCCCCTCAAGCGCGCGTTCGACGCGGCCTGTGCAAGAGGCACAGGTCATGCCCGAGATGGACAGTCTGTGCGTCGTCTCACGGGCAGGATATCCTGCGGTTTTGAGCGCGTCTCGCAGCGCGTCCGGGGAAAACGTACCCGAAACCTGTGCCATGTGATTCGCGATATTCACCGAGGCTTCGGATACGCCCGGCGCGGCTGCAAGAGCACGCTCCGCGCGACCGGCACAGCCAGCGCAGCTCATGTTATCAACGGAAAAGCGGAGTGTGGTCATATGTCGATCCTCGTCTTTCAAGGATCAGATAAGGCTTCCAGTCACTGGAGGGTCAAGGCAGGTGCCAAATATTTTTTTCAGCCGATCTTTAATTCGGTGGCGTAGCAAGCGCGGCCTGAAAAATCCGGGTTCGGCATTCTTCGCAGAGTAGAGGCAGACCGAACCGCGACGCTGCGCACAAAATTGGAAGAAGCGCAGTCGCAGACACGATGAAGCTCGCCTCCGCAAGCGCCGTTTCGCGGCGTTGTTCTGTGGCTGCCATGACAAATCGGGCTATTGCCGCTTCGTCCTGCGAGAGGCCCTTTATTCCAACCGGCATGATCGTCAGGGCGTTCCAACTATGTTTCTTAAACAATCCCAGCATCTGTTCGAAAGCCTGCAGACAGGATCGTGCGCGCGCTTCTCCAAGAGAGCCACTCAGGTCTTCCCAAATGGCGATTTGAGCATCCGGTCCCGCCGTCCACGCGCGCAGGATGGCAACCACGCGCCGCTCAGCGCCGCGCAAATCGTCGTCCGGCATCAGGATCGAAGCATGCTGCATGAAATGTTCCTCAGGGATCAACCAACGGACATATTGAAAAGTACCTGACAGAAACAATCAAGTTAAAATTCTGCATGTGTCTTAGAGTTTGGGAAATTCTCCCAGCTCGCTGAGCGCTTGGGCAGAAAATCTGGAAAAAGCCCTCAGAAGAGGCACGCCCAGAGTGAAATGGCGTGGACTCTCGGGTTATCCGGTTCCAGTTTCAGCCGCGATCTGTGCCTTGGTCTTACGGGCGCGCTCAGTGGCGCTTTTCAACTGGCCGCAAGCAGCCATGATGTCCTCGCCGCGCGGAGTGCGGATCGGAGAGGCATAGCCCGCCTTGTAGATGATGTCGGCAAAAGACTCGATCCGACTCCAGTCAGAACGCTGATACGGCGCGCCGGGCCATTCGTTGAAGGGAATCAGGTTGATCTTAGCGGGGATCCCCGAGATCAATTTGACCAGACGACGTGCGTCCTCGTCGCTGTCGTTCACATCTTTAAGCATCACGTACTCGAACGTGATCCGTTCAGAATTGGACGCTTTGGGGTAGTCTCGCAGCGCATCCAGTAGGGTCTCAATGTTCCATCGCTTGTTGATCGGCACCAGCTTGTCGCGCA
>QCWH01000008.1:0-27267 GCA_003149565.1 Marivita sp. XM-24bin2
CTACGAATTTTGGATTTGGGTTATTTGTTCGCAATCGCTCAACGGTTCGAACCCCAAGCTCCCCGCCACTTGCCCCACAAAACCGTTCTCCCGATCCGGTTGCGGCCAAAATTTTCCGTGTTTTCAAAGGGGTTTACCAGACTGGCTGATCACCGCCGTGTCGGCCGTTGGCCCAAAATCCGTCCTCTCGGCCGGTTTTTCTCCGGAGCTGATGACTGCGCCGATTTGGTGAATTTCTTGCAAGATATTGAAACTAAGCTGTTTTCTGGAGATGCCATCTGAACACTTCGATCGGAGTCGTGTTCGCTGAGATGGAACGGAAATCGAACATTCGGTGATCGTCCGGTGAGTATCGAAGCACTGAAGTTTCCGCAGTGCAGCATCTTGTCAGGTGCTGCGGGAAGGGCGGAAAGTGTGAATTCGCCGCAAGTGCAAAACAGACTGCCTCGTCCGACGAATGCTGGCGTTGGGCTTATCCCCCATTTTTATTAACCCGTCCCGGTGTAAGCCGGAACGGCCGTCGCGGTGTGGGACGCGTGATCAAAGACCTTCCCTGGTTGCGTTATCCCACGTCACCACGTCGGTCCCCTTGGGATCGGCCCGGACTCTCCGCTGGATCTGCAATTGGCAGCAGTGCGGGGCGAGATGCCCATATCGTCAAGCCGGTCGCGCGGCAGGGTCTCGAGACGTCGCGCATCGCCGATCATTCGGGCCATATGGCCAATGCGCTGCAGCAAAGTGGCAAGGTAACTGCTACGGGGGCGACAGTCGCGGGTTCTGGTCAGGATGCGGGTCATTGTGCTTCTCCTAAATTGACTTGCTTGATGACCCCACTTTGCAGCCGCCCCGCAATGCCACCGCCAAATCCGGGCTGGCGGCCCGACCGAATTGTGCAATAGTTCCGTCAAATCCGCAGTGCAGAACGTAAAATCGGATGGAACACGCAAAAATGCCTCATCTGACCCTGACTCTGACCGGCCCGTTCAGGGCTGAGTTTGGCGGTTCGCCGTTGTCAGGCCTCAGCCGCAGGGCACAAGGCATGCTGGCCTACCTTGCCTCTCAGCCGGGGATGCGTGCCGAGCGCGGCGCTCTGGCTGATCTGCTTTGGTCCGACCGCAGCGACGCCCAAGCGCGTGCCTCGCTGCGTCAGGAACTGTCGGTGATCCGCAAGACGCTGAGGGATAGTGTTCAGGCGAACAGGCAGTTTGTCTGGCTGGCAGATGGAGCAGTCACGGTGCGGCGCGAAAAGGGCGACTTTCTTCAGGGCTTCGATCTGGCGTCAGAGGGGTTCGAGGACTGGCTGCGTCAAGAACGGACGCAGGGGCGGACAAAAACCGATGCAGGACCACAGCCGAAGGCCACGGACCGCGCAACACTGGCGGTGCTGCCCTTCGAGGAACTGGGAGCCGCCGACACAGACATGTTCGCCGATGGTGTGGTGGAAGAGGTCACCGGCGCGCTCAGCCGCAGCCGGGATTTCGATGTGATCGCCCGGCAATCCGCCTATGCGCTGCGCGGTCAAGCCATAGCGGTGCCTGAGGCTTCGCAGATACTGGGTGCGGATTACCTTCTGGAAGGATCCGTGCGCCGTGCGGGAGATCGGGTGCGGGTCTCCGTCCAGCTTTTACGGGGCACCGACGGTCGCGTGCTGTGGTCAGAGCGCTTTGACGATCGACTGGACGATCTGTTCGACTTGCAGGACCGGATCGCTGAACAGGTGGCGGGACAAGTTTCACCCAGCCTGCGCGCGGCAGAAATTGTCCGGGCTAATCAAAGAAGGCCGGGTGACCGGACCGCGTATGAGCTGATGCTGACAGCCTATCCGCTTTTCTGGTCCCTCCGGCAGGACCAGAACGCACAGGCAGGCGCGCTGCTGGACAAGGCGCTGGAGCGTGATCCAGATTACCTTCCGGCTTTGGCCCTGCGCGCTTGGGTCCACGCGCATCAGAACACCTATATGTGGGCGTCCGATCCTGTTTTCGAACGGGCGCGGGCCCTCGATCTGGCGACACGGGCAGCGGAGAAGGTCACCGACCATGTGCCAACCCTCGTGGCGATTGCAGGGACCTTCTCGCAGGCGAGCCCAGACAAGGCGCTGGCTCAGTCGTATCTGGATCGCGTTCTGGACATTGATCCCAACAATGCCTGGGCCTGGATTAGGCTGGGTTGGATACGGCAATATACCGGCGATGTGACTGGGGCCCTGAAGGCGTTCGATCGTGCCGAACGGCTCAGCCCGCTGGATCCCTTTGCGCACCAGATCACCTTTGGCCGGGCCGCCGCGCATTATCGCTGGGCCAACGATCCGACCGAAGGGCTGGAGATGATCGAGGAAGGATTGCGCCGTCACCCCGGCGTGCTCTGGCCGTGGCGCATGGTGGCGGCTGCAAATGCGCGGCTGGGGCGGATCGATGCGGCCCGGGCGGCTACGGAGCGATTGCTCGACCAGTTGCCGCATGTAACGATCCGCTATCTCAAGGCTTGCCTGCCGCCGACCGCCGTGCATTTCGACGACGATTATTTCAAGCACCTTTCGATCGCGGGCATCCCTGACTGATCCATGTCGAGACCGAGCCGCATTTGAGAAATGCGTGTCGATGGCCAGGTTGAAGAGCGGCAGATCACGGTGATTTTCAGCAACTTCGAGACGCACCCGGATCGCCCATACATGTTTGGGGAACAAAGGCTGTTTCTGCCGAACAACGCGCCCTTTGTTCCAGGCGGGTCGACAGGCGCGAATGGCGGGTAAGTTGGCGATGGTCATGATGAGTCCTCCCATCCGCCTCGGTCCACCACATCACCAACCCGAAGTTGGCTCTTCAAAATAAAATAGTTGAGTGCAACTGCGGAGAAGGTCTCGAAAGAGCCCAAATTTGTCGGATGCCGCGATGTGTGCAACTCTCTCCCTTGGAACAAATCGCAAGGAGGGTTGGCATGCGTATCGGCGTTATCGGGTGTGGAACAATCGCCCGCGCTGCGGTCGAAGGCATTGTTCTGGACGGGCACAATATCACTGTTTCAGAGCGCAACACTGAGCATGCGTCCTTTCTCGCGGAGACCTACGAGAATGTTCAGATCGCGGACAACCAGGGCGTCGTCGATGCAAGCGACGTGCTGTTCTTGGGCTTAATGGCCGAAGTTGCGCCTGACGTCCTCGGGCCTCTGACGTTTCGAACAAGTCAGGTCGCCATCAGCTTCATGGCTGGTGCAACGCTCGAGGAGGCAGATGCCCTTATTCAGCCGGCGCGAGCGACCGCCATCATGATGCCCTTCCCGGGAATAGCAGCGGGCGGGACGCCGATCATGATGTATGGGGACACCGGCATCGTCGCGGATATTTTCGGCAATCGAAATAGCATCTTTCCTGTGCGGGACCCGGACGAAATGGCCGCGTATCTTTGTGCGCAAGCGGTCCTGTCTCCGGTCGCGCTCATGGTTAGCGATGCCGCGGATTGGCTTGGAGATCGGGTGTCGGACAAGTCACAGGGGGAAGCTTTTCTCAGAATGTTGGTCGCATCAAACCTGTCCACAACGGCTTGTGGCCCTCTGATCGAAGCACTCAATACCCCCGGAGGATACAATCAGCGGCTTCGGCTTCATATGCAGACTCAGGGGTTCACCACAGCGCTCAAGAGTGGTCTCACGGGAATGCTGCCAACTGCAGCGAACGGCTCGCGCTGAGATTTTTCAACAGCGCTGACCGGAGCTCACCCTGAGACAGCCTCTTGCGGGCATTTCATGAACCAAAGTGGATGGCACCTTCAACAGCGCACTCGGCCTCGGCGGCAGGTGCAGAATAGGTCAGCTTCGAGTCCCCGCAGCTAACGCACAATACCGGACCTGACGATGGCCAGTCGACGCTGGCAGCTACCGATCACGCACGCTACGCTGGCAGAGCAAACTGCTTTCGCACAATAGAGGAGATCATCGTGACGGCATACATCATCGGCCAGATGGAGATTCACAGCCGGGACTGGATGGATGAGTATTTCGCGAAAATCCCCGACGTCGTGATGAATAACAAGGGGGTATTCAGGGTGCGCGGCGGCAATCCGGAGCGGCTTGAAGGGGACAGTAAATTGCCTGATGCCGCTTTCGTCATCGAGTTTCCGGACCGCGATCATGCGACGTCATTCTGGAATTCCGACGAGTTCCAGTCTCTCGCGGTTCTGCGACGATCCGGCTCCACCCTGAACGCAATCCTCACCGACGCACTTGATTGATCGAACCTCCGCTTCGTCCGCAATCGGTGAGTTCCGCTACTTCGAGATTTTGCGCTTGCAGCGAATGGCGGCTCTGACGGGCCACGACGCAGCATCTTGACCCATTGGCCAACGGCAGGAATGGGCCGTTTTTAACAATGCTGTTCGGATCTCAGTGTTCAATTTCTATGCCGAAATAATGAAGGAACCTATCAATCGCCCTCGCGATTTCTTCCTGTGGTTTTGCAGGTTCCGGCATGCGGTAGATGTGCTGACGTATCCCGATATAGACGATCCCCCCATGAAGATTCCAAACGTCTTCCATCTTTGGGGATTTGTCAGAACTCGCCACAGCTTCGGTTTCTGCCAAGAGCGGCAGAAGGATCACATTTCCCAAGTGTTCAAGATAGCGTTGGTTGAGGGACGCTCCGGCAAGTCCTGAAAACATGAAGATGCGCATCCACTCGCGTTCAAAGATCAACGAGCTGTATTCGGTATAGAAGGCGATCAGCCGCTCACGCAAGGGGACGCTGCGATCTGTCAGGCGTTCTGGCCAATCCGGTGCGAGGCGGCCGATGTAGACCTTTTCGTAGACCGCTTCGATCAGCTCTTCTTTCGTCGCGAAGTAGTTGAAAATAAGGGACTGTGTCACACCAAGGCGACGTGCCAATTCTCGTGTGTTTCCCTCAAGGCCAACTTCGGCAAAGAAACGCACAGCTTCATCGACAATCTGCTGACGGCGTTCTGCGGGCGGCAAGCGCTTGCGCGCAGTGCCGTCTTCGCCATCAAGGGCGGGGCTATCGGTTTGTCCGTCCATCATACGCTCTCAGCTGTTTGGTAGTGTCAGAAATTTTCTCTTGCAACGACTCACAATTAAAGATCATCTGCTCAATAGTATTGATCAAGCGCTTAATAAGGCGCAGGTCAAAAAAGAGGGGAGGACGCCATGAAGGCATCAGCGGGAGGCTATGCCCGGGCTGAAAGCGTAGGTCATGCGGTTCAATTGCTTGCGGCTTCGGACGGACAGGGACGGGTTTTGGCTGGTGGTCAAAGCCTGATCGCAGCGATGAACATGCGGCTTTCTGTCGGGGATCTGCTGGTCGATATCTCGAAGATCAGTGACTTGTCTGGCGTCGCCGTCGAGGGTGAAACGCTTCGGATCGGCGCTCTGACCCGCCACGCGCAGATCGGTTCTGATCCGCTTGTAAAGACCCACGCACCGCTATTGACGGACGCAGTTTCGCATATCGCCCATGCAGCTATCCGCAATCGCGGCACCATTGGTGGGGCGCTGGCCCATGCCGACCCTGCGGCGGAATTTCCGGCTTGTGCACTCGCGCTTGGCGCGACGATGCATGTCGAAGGGCCGGATGGTCCGCGTGCAATCGCGGCAGAGGATTTCTTTGAAGAGGTCTTTACCACCGCACTGAGCGAAGGCGAAATTCTGACCGCCATCACCGTACCGTTTGCAGTAGCGGACGAAGAGCAAATTCTGGAAGAGGTCGCACGCCGTTCAGGAGACTATGCCTTGGTCGGGCTTTGCCTGGTCAAGCGCTCCGCAGGTCACCGCATCGCGCTGTTCTCGGTCGGGCCCAAACCCATTCTTGCCACCGGTGCGATGGCGGCGCTTGATGCGGGCGATCTGGACGCGGCTGTAGGTGCGTTATCCGCAGAGATTGACCCACCCTCTGACACGCAAGCCAGTGCCGCCTATCGCCGCCATTTGGCTGGTGTCCTGTTGCGCCGCGCAGTTGCCCGCCTGAAAGGAGATGTCGCATGACCGAACTGTTCCGCGACAAGGTTGACGTGTCCATGACGGTCAATGGAGAACCAGTCGAGGCCCGGGTGCCAGCCGGGCAACACATGATCGACTTTCTGCGCCTCGAGCTTGGGCTTACCGGTGCTCATGCGAGCTGCGAACATGGTGTCTGTGGTGCGTGCACCATCCGCGTTGATGGCGATGCGGTGCGCGGGTGCCTAATGCTTGCCGCGCAGGCGGACGGGGCCAAGGTCTGGACCGTCGAAGGCCTGACCGACACCAGCGCCATCAGTGACTTGCAAGACGCATTTGTGGAACGCAACGCATTGCAATGCGGGTTCTGTACGCCCGGAATGCTGGTCGCCGCAGACGAGTTGCTGTCCCGGGGCGGTGTGCCAAGCCGCGCGGAAATCCGGGAGCACCTGTCTGGGAATTACTGCCGATGCACAGGTTACGAGGCGATCATTGATGCCGTCGAAAGTGTTGCCAAAGGCCGCGCCGTAAAGGGAACAACATGACGATCCCATTCAATAATCCAGACCGTCCGAACTCCTATATCGGCAAGACTGTCCCACGCCCCAACGCAACAAAGCTGGTTCAGGGCAGGGGCCGTTATGTCGATGACATCGTGTTGCCGCGTATGCTGCATGTGGCGTTTTCCCGGTCACCTGTGGCGCATGCGAAGATCGGCACCATTGATCTGGACGAGGCAAAGGCTGTCAAAGGGGTGGTGCGCATCTTCACCGGTGCCGATCTGGCTGAGGTCTGTACGCCTTGGGTCGCGGTATTGGCCCACCTCAAGGGTCTGAAATCTCCGCCGGAGCATCCATTGGCAGTGGACCGCGCCTGCTGGGTTGGTGAGCCAGTGGTTGCCGTTGTGGCAACCACGCGCGCTGCGGCTGAAGATGCGGCGTCGTTGGTGGTTGTCGATTACGAAGAACTGCCCGCAGTCACCAATACGATGACCGCGCTCGACAAGGACACGCCGGTCATTCATCCCGAGCTGGGGGACAACCTCGCTTTTCGCCGCCTGCATGAGGAGGGGGACGTCGACGCCGCGTTCGCAAACGCGCACAAGGTGGTTTTCGCCAGCTTTCGAACCGCACGCCATACCGGCGTCACGCTTGAACCGCGGTCGATCCTTGTCGATTGGAACCCTGCGGAAGGTCAGATGACGGCATATCACGCAACCCAGGCGCCGCACATGATGCAGACCGTCTTTGCCAAACATCTCGACATCCCCGAAAGCCGCGTGCGTGTGATCTGCGGCGATGTTGGCGGGTCCTATGGCATCAAGGTGCATGTCTATCCCGACGAGGTGGCGACCGCTGCAATTGCCAAGGTGCTGGGCCGTCCGATCAAGTTCATCGCGGATCGTCTCGAAAGCTTCAGCACCGACATTCACGCCCGTGACCACGAGATCGAAGCCAAGATCGCGGTGGATGCGGATGGCAAGATACTCGCGATTGACGTCGACGATTGGACCGGAATCGGGCCGTATTCGGTCTATCCGCGCACCTCGGCAATTGAGGGCAATCAGGTCGTCAACCTGTGTGGTGGGCCGTATGATTTCGCCAATTACCGAGCGCAGACGACGGTTGTCTTTCAGAACAAGACGCCAACCTGCCAGTACCGCGCCGTTGGCCACCCCATTGCAGTGGCGATCACCGAAGGTCTTGTCGACATGGCTGCAGCGGCGATCGGCATGGACCCGGTCGAAATTCGACGGCGCAATATGTATCCCGACGACGCATATCCTGTGACATCGCCCGCCAAGATGAAGTTCGAAGGCCTGTCGCATCATGCGTCGATGGACAAGCTGATGGAGATGATGGACTACGACGCGCTGCGCGCCGATCAGGCCGAAGCCCGCAAGCGTGGCAAGTATCGCGGCATCGGCATTGCGTCGTTCATCGAACTGACCAACCCGTCGCCTTTCATGTACGGAATCGGCGGCGCGCGTATCTCGGCACAAGACGGCTGCACCGTACGGATGGACCCAGATGGGTCGGTCGTTGCCTTGTCTGGTGTGACCGAGCAGGGTCAGGGGACCGAAGCGATGCTGAGTCAGGTTGTGGCGGAAGGCGTCGGCGTCCTGCCATCGCAGGTTCGTGTCATCACCGGCGACACGCAGGTCACGCCGTATGGCGGTGGTACCTGGGCTTCGCGTGGTGCGGGCATTGGCGGCGAGGCGGCGTTGCAAGCGGCACGGGCGCTTCGCGGCTCGATCCTCGAAGTCGCGGCGGCGATGCTTCAGGCCGATGCGGGCCAGCTTGATATCCGCAACGGTCAGATTGTCGATGCCGATAGCGGCGAAGAACGTATGCCGCTCGAGGAACTGGGTCGGATCGTGTACTTCCGGGGTGATACCTTGCCCAAGGATTTGCCGCGCGAATTGGTCCAGACTCGGCATTTCATCACGATGGAATATCCGTTCGCGTTCACGAATGGAGTTCAGGCCTCGTACCTTGAGGTCGACACCGACACTGGCGTTGTGACCCTGCTCAAGCATTGGTGCGTCGAAGACTGTGGTCGCGTGATCAACCCACAATTGGTCGACGAACAGGTCCGGGGCGGCATCGTTCAGGGGCTTGGCGGCGCGCTTTACGAGGAAATCCATTATGACGAGGACGGCCAGCTGCTGAATGGCTCCATGGCGGACTACCTTGTGCCGATGGCTGCCGAAATGCCGGACATGGTGGTGGGCCACGTGGAAACACCGACGAAGGAAAGCGAACTTGGCGCAAAAGGCGCGGGTGAGGCCGGAACGGCGGGAGCACCAGCCGCAGTCATGAACGCCATCAACGATGCCCTGCGCCCGCTTGGGGCGCAGATGACCGAAATGCCTTTCACACCCGAACGCATTCTACGGGCGTTGGGCAAACTGCAAGACTGAACCAAAAGGGCGCCTGGGAACGCGCCCACCAAAGGGAGGACAACCATGAAACTCACAGCACTTACAACAATCGGTGCGATGCTGATCGGCAGCGCTGCGATTGCCCAGCAAAGCCTGACGGTCAATATCGGCTCGTCGCATCCAGAGGCCAATATCTGGGTCTACGCGATGAAAAACACCTTTCAGCCTGAGGTGAACCGCATTCTTGCCGAGAATGGCAACGAATATCAGGTCAACTGGGTCGAGAACTATGCCGGCACACTCTACAAGTTTACCGACACGCGCGAAGCGGTGATGGACGGTATTGTCGATGTCGGCATGGTCGGCACGGTCTGGGAAGGGGCGAACATGCCGCTGCAGAACGTGACCTACTTCACGCCGTTCGCGACCGAAGATCACCGCATGATCATCGAGATTTTCGACGACCTGTCGGAAAACCTGCCCGAGCTCAAGAATAGCTGGGCCGAGAACGGCATGGTGCATCTGTCGTCGCTGATCACCGACAGCTATGACATCTACGCGACCTTCCCCGTGTCCTCGATGGCGGACCTGCAGAACCGCAAGCTGAACGCGCCGGGCACTTCGGCGAACTGGCTGCGCGAAACCGGCGCTACCCCCGTTGATGGGGCGTTGACCACCTATTACACCAACATCCAGACCGGCGTGACCGAAGGCACCTTGTCCTTTGCGTCGGGCATCTTGCCAACCCGCGTTTACGAAGTGGCTCCCGAACTGACCCGTGTGGGGATCGGGTCGATGTATTTCGGCGGTATCGCGGCAAACAAAGACTTCTTTGAAGGACTGCCCGCGCCAGTGCAGACAGCCTTCCGCGAGGCTGCTCAGGCGACGTCGATTGCACATGGCGACTATGTTGGAGATCTGGCGGCGCGTGCGCTTGATGAGATGCAGGCGGCAGGTCTGACGATCCACCAGCTTCCCGACGCGGAAAAAGCCAAGTGGGTCGATGGACTGCCCAATATCATCGAACCGTGGCTGGAACAGACCGGTGAGGCGGGCAAGACTGTGCTCAAGGCCTATTTTGCGGCTCTGCGCGAACGCGGTGCAACTCCACTTCGGAATTGGGACGAAGGTCTCTAAGATAGCGATCTGAGCATCGCGCCCGTCCGGACCCAAATGGACCGGGCGGGCGTCTCCTTGGCAGCAGGACGCCCGGCCATGAGCAATGAAGACACACCAGAGCTGGAAGAGGATCGGTTTGTCCCGTCCTTTGCGAATGCTCCCTACGGCGCGGTGCTTGGTTCGTTTGCGGCCGCCATGTCGGCGGTGGGTACGGCCAGCATCGGTGCATTGATGCTGCTCATCGTGGCGGATGTGATCGGTCGAAACTTTCTGGACGCCCCGATCACCGGCGTGTCCGAGATCGCTGCCCGCGCGGTTGTTGCTATCGTGTTCTTGCAGGTGCCAGCTGCGATCCTACAACTGCGCCTGACCCGCGCCGATTTTCTGGTCCGCCGTCTACAGAAATCCACCCCGCGCTTCGTCGCGTGGCTTGAAGCGGTGTTCTGTCTCGCCGGCGCCATTGTCTTTGCATTGATCTTCTGGGCCTCTTGGCCAAAATTCCTGAGCGCATGGCAAACCGCCGAATTCTTTGGCGTGCAGGGGGTCTGGACCATCCCGACATGGCCGTTTCGCGGTATCACCATTCTCGGCTGTCTGATAGCTGTACTGGCCGCCCTCTACCGTGTCCGCGAAGAAATCCGCAGCGCAGGGAGCACGGCATGACAATACTGACCATCGGTTTCCTCCTGATCGCCCTGCTGGTCGGTCTGGTGCTTCTGGGGATGCAGATTGCCTACGCATTGTTTGGTGTGGCTTTCCTCGGAATTTGGATAATCCGTGGCAACATTGATCTTGCTTTCCGAATGCTGGAGCTGACCGCTTATTCAGGGATCGCCGATTATCTCTTCGCCACCATACCGCTTTTTGTCCTGATGGGTCTGTTGGTCAGCGTGTCCAATGTTGGGCGCGACACGTTTGAAGTGGCTGAAGAACTGTTGCGCCGCATGATCTGTGGTCTGGGTGTTGCGACCGTGGCCGCAAACACAATCTTCGCCGCAGTGACCGGGGTGTCCATTGCGTCAGCTGCGGTCTTCACCCGCGTTGCGGTTCCCGAAATGACCCGTCACGGGTATCGGCCTGCCTTTTCGGCAGGCACCGTTGCCGGGTCATCTGTATTGGGGATGCTGATCCCGCCGTCGCTCTTGTTGATTGTCTACGGCATTCTGGCAGAAGTTTCGATTGGCGGCATGTTTATCGCCGGGATCATTCCGGGATTAATGTTGGCACTTGGGTTTGTCGCGATGCTGATCGGGATTACCATCGCCTTTCCCAAATTCGTGCTGAGCGATCCTGATGCTGTGCGCGAGCGGCGTCTGGATCGTGATTACACGCCCATGCCGTTGAAAGAGCTTGTGCTCAAACTACTCCCGATCGTCCTGCTGGTCATTCTGGTTCTGGGTGGTCTTTACACCGGGTTTTTTACCCCGACCGAGGCAGGCGGCATCGGTGCGTTCGGAGCGTTGGTTGTTGCGCTTTCGCGGCGCAGCCTCGACCGGCACAAGCTATGGCAGGTGATGAAGCAGACCGGCGTGATCTCGGTCTCGATCCTGCTGCTGCTTGTTGCTGCGTCTTTCTATTCGCGGATGCTGGCCATCGCAGGGCTGCCGAATGCAATCGCGGGTCTGGTCACCGACTCGGGCTTTGGACCTCTCGGCTTTTTGTTCTTTTATGCCGTAATCATCTTACTTATGGGGATGATCCTCGACAGCACGTCGATCCTGCTGATAATGGTGCCAATTGCTGCACCCATCGCCCAAGGTCTTGGGCTCGACCTTATGCATTTCGGGATTGTGACTGTAATCGCTGTCGAGATTGGGTTGCTGACGCCACCCTTTGGGATATCCGTCTTCACAGTGCATAACACGCTCAACGATCCCAATGTCTCGGTCGAGCAAATCTTTGCCGCCACCTTGCCATTTATTGCTGTGATGCTTGTAGTCCTTGTGACTGTGGCCCTTTTTCCAATGACCGCAACTATGTTTCTATACTGAAGAAACAGCGGACAAGCGGAAAGCATCTAGGTGAGCCTTGCGTTCTTGAGAAGCGGGATTTGCAGCAATCGGGCCCGTACGTAATTCGACCCTTCGTTGCTGAGAATGCTGCGCCATGCATGAATGGCCGGTCTGGTGATTATCTGTTTCAATAAATGGTCTGGCAACCAACGACCGGATTTGGCCGAGAGCGACTGTCGCATCAGCCAAGGTGGTGGCCTGGTCGTCCCGCCGCCCCAAGGTGGTGGCCTGGTCGTCCCGCCGCCCCATGACCGCTTCGAGCGCTTTGCACTCAAGAAAATCACAAACTCGTATCATAAATATTTCGAGAACCGTGCCTTCCCAAACATCTTGCGATGTTCCGCAGGGGTCAGTCCTGTCTTCCGCTTGAATAACTTACGGAACGACGGCGTATCAAAATAGCCTACTGCCTCTCCAACATCCGCGACAGACAGCTCACTCGTTTCCAGAAGCTGCCGCGCCTCTTCAATCCGCAAAGCCAAGACGTAGTCCTGCGGCGACTTGTTGATGGCCTTTCGAAAACGTCGTGCGAATGTCGTTGGCGGCAAGCCGGAACGACCTGCCATCTCGCCAACCGGGTTATTGATCATGTAATGATCAGCGATCCATTCCTGCGCCTGAGTGATAACCATGTCAGCGTGAGGCGTCATGGTGATCAAGGAAGTGAACGGGGCCTGAAGTTCACCACGGTTGGCCATAAGCCAGACCTTCGCCGCCCGAGCAGCCATCTGTGTTCCGCCGTAATGCGCGATCAGGAACGTGGCAAGTTCCTGCCATCCGGTTGTCCCACCCGATGTAACGGGACCACGAGACGCATCGGCAAAGCACAGGCCGCGGTCGGTGCGCAGCCGGATAGCAGGATAAGACCGATGAAATAGGCCTTCCCAAGCCCAGTGCGTCGTCGCTTCGATACCATCCAAGAGACCGATTTCTGCCAGGTAGACCGCCCCCGTGCAGGCTGACACGATGCGTGTCCGAGCGAGATCCCGTTCAGCAAGCCACGACAGGCAGGGGTGTTGCTTGGGATCAGGCCGTTCGTGCGGTGACAAAGTCAGACCCGGAACAACAACGATAGCCGCGTCTCCAGCCTTGTCAAAAGTCTGGTCCGCCGCGATCCAGACCCCGCTTCCGCATCGAAAGCCCGCTGTGTCGGGGCCGACCAAAGTAACGTCAAATACCGGCTTGGACTCTTCGCCACTTACCAGATGCTCCCAGTCCTGGCCTGCGGCGACCAAGGTGTCATACAGGCCAAACAGGCTGGATGCGCTCGTTTCGGGTGTGGCGACGATCTGAACTGTATAGGCCATGGTCAACGCTTCAAAGAGTGGTGGATTTACCCCTGTTTTAGTCTTTTCGCCGCTCACGCCCAACGAAAGATTTGGCCCAATCTTGGCGAGTTCGCGGTTCGCAGAAGGATTGGCGCAGATGAACGCAGTGTTGAAATTATTTTCTGCAAACAGGTGGCGCCTGTTTGCGAAGAGGATCGCAACCCGAAAAGGCAGCTGGAAAGAGGACCAAGCAGGAAGAGCCGAAGGTTGCAGCGTGACAGCAGGTGTGTGGGAATCGGCGATCTATCTTGGACCTGGCGGCCCCATGATGAGAGATGGCACTGTCAGACAAAATGAGCTTGAGACGGGCAGGGGGTTTACGTAGCCTTTCGAAATGACCACACGCTCACCTTTCAAGTATTTCCAGGACCACCTCTACCCAAACAAGGCCTGCTTCACGGTGGCCGCACACAAGATCGTCACAAAAGCAGACACCCCATGCAAAGCCTGCCAGGAAAAGGCAGGTCAACCTTGCCAAAAAATGCAGCTGCCACCATGCCTATTGGCGATCGCCACCAGACCGCTCGGTTCCGATCGACATGACGAAGGCCTCGAAAGGTGCCAAGCTCAGGCGTCGCTCCAGGCTGGTCCGCGGCACGTCGTTCGACAGCAGGCAGCGACCGGCACCGACTAATTCGACGGGCAGGTCGAAATCCGTTTCTTCGGAGGTGAAGTTTGCGATCACCGCAACGCGAACGCCATCCAGCTCTCGGAGATAGGCGAAAACTGCGCCGTCATCCGTCGCTATGGGGCGGTATGTGCCGTGTACGATGACTGGCCAGTCCTTACGCAGAGCGATCAGGCATTGGTAATGCGCGAAAATGCCATCCGCATCTGTGCGGTCGGCTTCGGCGTTGATCGTCGCATGGTTCGGATTGACCTCAATCCAGGGCGTGCCGTCAGTGAAACCGGCCTTCGGTCCCGCATTCCATTGCATTGGCGTGCGCGCGTTGTCACGGCCGTTCTCGTTGGCGCCGGCGATGAAATCCTCTGGTGTGACGCCGCGCGCGATCTCTTCTGCGTAATGACCGAGCGTCTCGATGTCTCGGAACTGATCGATCCGGGTGAAGGTGGCGTTGGTCATGCCGATCTCCTCGCCCTGGTATATGAATGGGGTGCCCTTCAAAAGGTGGACCACGGTCGCCAGCATCTTCGCTGATTTCACCCGGTATGCGCCGTCATCGCCGTATTTCGACACCTGCCGCGGCAGGTCGTGGTTGCTGAGGAACAGCGAGTTCCAGCCATCCTCGGCCAGCGCTGCCTGCCAGTCGTTCAGCACCCGCTTGAAAGCGACCAGATCGAAGGGTTTCGGCTTCCACTTGCCATGCACCGGATCCCAGCCCTCAACCACATGATTGAACTGGAAAACCATGTCGAGCTCGCGCCGGTCACGCCCGCAATAGAGCCGCGCGGTATCGGTGCTGACGGACCAGCTTTCCCCGATGGTGACGATGTCGCGGTCGGCGAGCGTTTCTCTGTGCATCTCCTGCAGGAACTGGTGCAAAAACGGGCCTTCTTCGTACAATCCGGCATCCACATCCTTGCCGATCAGGCTGATGACGTCCATGCGGAACCCGGCAATGCCTCGGGCCAACCACCAGTTCATCATGTCATAGATCTCTTGCCGGAGAACCGGGTTTTGCCAGTTTAGGTCCGGCTGCTCAGGGCTGAAATGGCCCAGATAGTACTTGCCGACCCCTGGCACGAAAGTCCAAGCCGAGCCGCCGAACGCGGCCTGATGGTCGTTCGGTGGCCCACCGTCCGGCGCCGCATCGCGCCAGATGTAATATTCGTGTTCCGGCGCTTCGCGCGAGGTGCGCGCGGCGTGGAACCAGGGATGGTCCGATGAGCTGTGATTCACCACAAGGTCCATGACGATGCCGATGCCGCGCGCCTTCGCCTCGGCCACCAGCCGGTCGAAATCCTCCATCGTTCCGAACTCGGGTGCGATGTCCCTGTAATCCGAGATGTCATAGCCGTTGTCGGCCATTGGGGAGCGATAGACCGGTGAGAGCCAGATGAACCCGATTCCGAGGTCGCGCAAGTGGTCGAGTTTGGAGATGATGCCCGGAATGTCGCCGATCCCGTCACCGTTGGAATCGCAGAAGCTGCGTGGGTAGATCTGGTAGCCGGTGGCCGACTGCCACCAGCGTGTGGTCTCTCTGAGTGCGTCGTTCATGTTGGTCTTCCATCGGGTTAAAGTGCGGGCGGAGCAAGTCGCGGGCCGGTCAGCCAGCTTTCAGGATGAGAGCGCCATGCGGAGCGATCTGGCCCGCCTGCGCCGCGCCCGTCCTCTCACTGTTAAGAGAAGACAGGAGCACATCGCCCGAAACCGGGCAGGGCCTGGGGTCTTCGGTGAAGTTCAGGCACACGTGGTAGACATCGCCATCGAGACGCCGTGCAAAGACATAGACGCCGTCTTGGGCCGTGATGGTCTCGTAACTGCCCAGCGTCAGCGCGGGCGTCTCGCGGCGCAGCCCGATCAGCGCACGGACATAGTTCAATATCGACGCGTGATCCGCGCGTTGCGCCGCCGCGTCCCCATCCGCCGGGACAAAGACGGGCAGCCACGGTTGGCCCTCACTGAAGCCGCGGGCATGCCCCGCCTCCCACGGCATCGGCGTGCGGGCGGGGTCCCGGCCAAGGCCGAGTCCGGGAACCTGCTTTTCCCAAGGGTCCTGCACGGCCTCGGGGGGAATGACCGCGCTTTCCATTCCCAGCTCATCGCCCTGGTAGAGTGTCGGCGTCCCGCGCAAGGTCAGCAGCAGCGTTGCGGCAACGGCGGCCTGCGCGGGGCCGGCCCGGCTGGCGATGCGGGCACAGTCGTGGTTGCCCAGTACCCAGTTGCCCCAGGCCCCCTCCGGCAGTGCGGCCTCGTAGGCCTCGATGCGACGGACGATTTCCGGAAGCTCCCAAGGCGCGTCCTGCAGGATAAAGTTGAACGGCAGCTGGAAGGCGTCGAAGTCCGCGCCGTAATAGGCCATGACCTCCTGCAATGTGCCATCCGTCTCGCCGATCAGCACACGGTCCGGGAATTCCTCGGTGACCTGCCGCATCATCCGCACATAGTCGAACCCGGCGGGCTGGTGCTTGGAATGCACCTTGAGATAGCGCTGCGACGGGTTCATATCCTCGCTCCAGGCGGGGTTGGGCGGATGGTCGCCCTTGTCGGGGTCGGGGGCGACATGGGTGATGGCATCCACCCGGAAGCCGTCAACCCCGCGCTTGTACCAGAAACGCAGCGTGTCCAGCATCTCGGCCTGCACCTCGGGATTGCGCCAGTTCAGCGCCGGTTGCTCGGAGAGGAAGATGTTGAGGTAATACTGCCCGCTCGCCTCGTCCCAGGTCCAGGCGGAGGGGCCGAACTCGCTGATCCAGTTGGTCGGCGGGTTCCCGTCCGGTTTGGCGTCGCGCCAGATGTACCAGTCACGTTTGGCGCTGGTCCTCGAGGATCGCGCCTCAACGAACCAGGGATGTTCTTCCGAGGTGTGGCTTGGCACAAAATCGAGGATCAGTTTCAATCCGCGCTGGTGGGTGGCTTCGACCAGCCGGTCGAAATCCTCCAGCGTGCCGAACATCGGGTCGATGCCGCGGTAATCGGAGACGTCGTAGCCGAAATCGGCCATGGGGGAAGGGTAGATCGGCGAAATCCAGATCGCATCGATGCCAAGGTCGACGAGGTAGTCGAGGCGGCTTTCGATACCCCTCAGATCGCCGATTCCGTCGCCGTCGCTGTCTTGAAACGAGCGCGGATAGATCTGGTAGATGATGCCGGTTTTCCACCACTCCTGAGCGGTATTGGGGGCGGCATTCGGGGCGGTTTGGATGGCTTGGTGATTCATCGCGTGTCGGTCCGTGATTGATGGCGCTCCGCCGGTCGCGCGGAGGCTGAATTGAAAACTGTCTGGGGCGAACCCCAGTGAGTGACGGGTGGCGTCAGTGCACACCAGCGGTGATGCGTTTCCTTGGGCGATCGCGGTAAAGCAGCGACTGGCCGTCTTCGAAGATGTGCACCTTGTCGGGATCGGCGGTCAGCTTGACGTCGACGCCACGCATGGACTTGTGGATGCCCGGCAACTTGGCGATCACCGGATCGGTGCCTTCAGCGTCCGGGTGGAAGTAGAGGATGGTCACCTCTCCCAGCGCCTCGGTTATGTTGACCTTGCCATGGTACAGGAATGGCCCGTCGCCCGAGATTGCTACAAGGTCTTCGGGCCGCACACCGATATTGACGGTCTTGCCCAGATCCTCGGGCAGGGTCGGCACGGTCGAGATCGCCTCGCCGCCGTCCTTGGTGCGGACATGGGTTTCTGCGCCGGTCTGGATGACTTCGCCGGTGATCAGGTTCATCGCGGGGGAGCCGATGAACTGTGCGACAAACTCGTTTTCCGGCTTTTCGTACAGCTCCAGCGGCGTGCCCACCTGAGCGATGCCGCCACCGGCCAGCACGACGATCCGGCTGGCCAGCGTCATCGCCTCGACCTGATCATGGGTGACGTAGATCATGGTCGAGTCGGGCATCGACTCTTTGAGTTGCGCGATCTCGATCCGCGTGGCCACCCGCAGCGAGGCGTCGAGGTTCGAAAGCGGCTCGTCAAAGAGATAGACCTTGGGGTCGCGCACAATCGAGCGCCCGATGGCCACCCGCTGCCGCTGCCCGCCGGACAGCGCCTTGGGCAGGCGGTCAAGATAGGCATCCAGTTGCAGGATCTTCGCGGCGCGGTTTACCCGCTCGTCGATCTCGGCCTTGGGCATTTTTGCGATCTTTAGTGCAAAGCTCATGTTGTCGCGCACGCTCATATGCGGATAGAGCGCGTAGGACTGGAACACCATTGCGATGCCGCGCTGCGCGGGCGGCACATCGTTGACGACCGTGCCGTCGATCTCCAGTTCTCCGCCGGTGATCCGTTCCAGACCCGCGATCATGCGCAGCAGCGTGGACTTGCCGCAGCCCGAGGGCCCGACAAAGACGATCAACTCGCCGGTTTCGATCTCGAGGTCGATGTCCTCCAGCACGGTCACGGCGCCGCCATAGGTCTTTTCGACGTTCTTCAGTGAAAGATTGGCCATTTTGCTATCCTTTTTTGCTGTCCGGGGGCCGCGGCATCGCGGCGCGCGCCGGTATCAAATTCTCGGGATCACTTTACCGAGCCGGCCAGCAGGCCGCGCACGAGGAACCGTTGCAGGCTGAAGAAGACTCCCAGCGGTACCGCGATCGAGACGAAGGCCGCCGCTGCCAGGATACCCCAGTCGCCGCCGCGCGAGCCCAGAAGGTCGTCGGCGATCTTGACCGTCATGACCTTGGCTTCATCGGCGGAGGGCAGGAACACCTTGGCGACAAGCAGGTCGTTCCAGGTCCACAGGAACTGGAAGATCGCGAAGGAGGCCAGCGCAGGCAGCGACAGCGGCAGGATGATCTTGGTGAAGATCTGGAAATCTGTCGCCCCGTCCACGCGCGCGCATTCGATGATGTCGCGCGGCAACCCGGCCATGTAGTTACGCAAAAGGTAGACAGCGAGTGGCATCCCGAAGCCAGTATGCGCAAGCCATATGCCGACAAAGCTCTGGCCCACCCCGATCTCGTTGTGCAGGTTCAACACCGGCACCAGCGCCAGTTGAATCGGCACCACCAGCAGTCCCACGATCCCGGCGATAAGAAGGCCGCGGATCGGGAACTCCATCCACGCGAGCGAATAGGCGGCGAAGGCGGCGACAAGGATTGGAATGATCGTCGCCGGAATGGCCACGGTCAGCGTGTTGAGGAAAGCGCGGCCCATGTTGTCGCCCGAAAGAACGGTCCGGTAGTTGTCCAGCGTCAGCTTGGGCGGGCTCTCGGCGGCGAAATAGACCCTCTGGCCGCGATTGCCCGGCTCTTCCGGCGTGATCCAGACGTAGGAGCCGTCGGCATTCACCGTCAGTGTCTCACCGTCGCCCAGATCGGCGGTCGTGCCCGCCGGGTAGGCGGTGGGCTCTGCCCCACGGATGCCGAAGGCCGATATGTCGCCGGGCGTGCCCGAAAAATAGGACTGCGCCTCTTCGTCGTCGAAGATAACGCCCTCGACCCGGTAGAGCCCGCCCTCAGGCGTTGCCTCGGTGCCGGTGCGCGCCCGGGCCGTCAGTTCGACCGGGAGCATCGCTTGCCACCAACCTGTGGCCGAGATCTGGTCGCGGTCCCGGAACGACGAGACCAGCAGGCCGAGTGTCGGAATGACCCAGATCAAGACCATGGTCGCCATGGCGACATTCTTGGCCCAGCTCAGCGCGGGCTTCTTTCCTGCAATATTTTCCATGACCGGTCCTCCTACCGAAGTTCTTTTTGTGCCTGGCGGATGTTCGAGATCATCACCGGAAGGACGATGATCATGATGACCAGCGCCACCGAGGTCGCGCGTCCATCGTCGCGGAACATGAAGCTCATCATGTAGCTGGGCAGGATCTCGGTGCCGAAATTGCCCCCCGTCATCGCGTAGACGATGTCGAAGATCTTGAGCGAGGCGACGGTGATCGTCGTCCAGACCACTACGATGGTGGAAAAGATCTGCGGCATCTTGATCCGGAAAAAGATCTGGAATGGGTTCGCCCCGTCCAGAATGGCGGCCTCGATGGTTTCCTCGGGGATGCCGCGCAGGGCGGCGGAGAGGATGACCATGGCGAAACCGGTCTGGATCCAGACCAGGATGAACATCAGGAAGAAATTGTTCCAGAAGGGGATCTGGATCACGTCGATCGGCCCGGCCCCGAACAGCCCCGCAAGCACGGCATTGATCAGGCCGATATCGCTGTCGACGGCATAGACGAACTTCCAGATCAGCGAGGCGCCGACAAAGCTGATCGCCATCGGCATGAAGATCAGCGATTTTGCGATATTGCCCCATTTAAGAGTGTCGCTCAGTTGCGCGGCGATCAGGCCGGCGGTGACCGACATGACCGGCACGAAGATTGCCCAGAGCGCGTTGTTGAGGAAGGAGCGGCGAAACTCGGGCGACTCGAGCAGCGCGACGTAGTTGCCGAGGGCGATGAACTCATCCCCCGATCGATTGAACAGCGACCGGTACGCCGAGCCGACAACCGGGTAGGCCAGGTAGACTGTCAGGACCAGCAGGGCGGGGAAGATGAATAGCCATGGGCGGATGATGTTCGCCCGGCGGATGTTGCTGGCAATGTTCGGCCCCTTGGCCGGGTAGAGCACCTTGTCGAGCAGCAGGTTCGACGCGTAGAAGTAGCCTATACAGCCCCCCACGCCCAGAATGATCGTCGCAAGTCCTTGAATAAGGGGATTCATCGGCCCGCCTCCCGTCGGCTCCGTGATTGGATTGGCGCCGCGAGCATGTCGCGGCGCATGATGTTGGGGGACGCGCTTAGCGGATCGAGTCCCAGCGCGCCTGGATCGTGGCGGCCGCCTCATCGGCAGTCAGGCTACCAGTGGTGTATTCCACCATCGCGTTCCAGAACGCGTCGGTTCCGATCTCGCCCGGCATCAGGTCCGAGCCGTCGAACCGGAAGGTCGTCGCGCTCAGCAGGATTTCGGCCAGCGCCCGCCCGGTGTCATTGGCATAGGCGTCGAGGCTGACGCCTGTGTGCGGCGTCAGGGTCTTGCCCTGCGCGGCAGTCAGCGCGTGCGGCAGTGAAGTCTGGAGAAACGCCAAGAAGGCGTGCGCGATCGGCTTGTCCTGCATGATCGTCGCCAGCCCGCCGGAGCCCAGAACCGGCCGACCCAGATCCTTGCTCTCGTAGGCCGGGAAGTAGAAGAAATCGGCATCCTCACCGATGACGATGCCATCGGGAAAGAATGTCGGAATGAACGACGCCTGGCGGTGCATCATGCATTTCGGTGGGAATTCGAATAGCCCGTCCGGGCTGTCGCGGAAGTCGATGGTGGCTGCGGCGCTGGAGCCTCCGTCGACATAATCGTCGTTGCGTGCGAAATAGCCGTATTCCTCGATTGCGCCCACAACACGGGGGTCGGTGAAGGGAATCTCGTTGCTCACCCACTGGTCGTAGACCTCGGGCGGCTGGGTCCGCAGCATAAAATCCTCGACCCAGTCGGTCGCCGGCCAGCCGGTCCCCGCCCCCGCGCCAAGCCCCAGGCAGAACGGTGTCAGCCCGTCGTCCACCATGGTATCGGTGAGCGTCTTCAGTTCCTCCATGCTTTCGGGAATGTCATAGCCGTTTTCGTCAAAGGCTTCAGGCGAGTACCAGACCAGCGATTTTACGTCGACGGCGTTGAAGATACCGTAGACATGCGGCTTGCCGTCCGGACCTGTCGGGCTGGCCAGATCGGCCCAGGATTCCCCGGCGGCGAAGTTGTCAATGTACCATTGCCGCGCGCCATCGGCGAGCGGCACAAGATGCCCCTGTTTTGCCAGGTCTGCGGCAAGCCCAGGCTGCGGAAACAGTGCCACGTCCGGCGGGGTCCCGGCTTGCACGGCGATCACGATGTCCTGCTCGTAGCTGTCAGAGCCGGAGTATTTCACTTCGGCACCCGTGGCCTCGGCGAAATAAGCAAAGATCTCGCGTAGCAGATCGGCGTCACGGCCGGTGCCCGCGCCGGCGATGTCCAGCGTCTGGCCCGAAAAATCATGGCTGTCGGCAAAGGCCTGGAACTCGGCCCAGTCGAAGGGCCCCTCTCCGATGGGAAAGCGCAGGTGCGAGTCCGCCGATGCCGCGCAGGCGAGCGATGCCGCGAGGATCGCGCTGGAGCAAAAGAGTGCAGTCCGGAATGTGTATGTCATGGGTCCTCCCTTTCAAGTGTGCCGCGACCGGAGCAGGTGCGCTGGCTCCGGGCGTATCGGCTTTGCGCCCGGAGTGGTGTGCCCCAAAGCGCGTTTGCGAATCTAATTTACTCACTATCTTAACGTTAAGATCACAAATCGTATCGTTAAGATCAAAAAAAATTTTCCAAGAAACGCGAAAAGCCGTTGACCTTCGCGGCGATTGCTATTTCTTCAGAGGTCGACTGGACGCGCGCAAAACCGCCCGATCCGGGCGCCGTTCGACGGCGCATTCTCGATTGATGGCAATGGTAAGGGACGGGATCTTAAGTGGCGACTCTGAAGGATATCGCAAAGGTCACCGGTCTTTCGGCGACCACCGTCAGCCGTGCCCTGCGCGGGTTCGATGATGTCACGCCATCGACCCGCGAACGGGTCAAGGAAGTCGCGCGGGAGCTGAACTACCGTCCGAACCACAGCGCACGAAAACTGGTGTCCGGGCGTTCCGGTGTCGTTGGCCTTGTCCTCGACACACCGCCCGCCGGCTTCGAAGCGGCGCATTTCTTCGAAATAACCCACGCGCTTACGCAGGCCATGGCATCTCGAGGACTTGATTTGTTCCTGCATATCTCGACTGACAAAGACTGCCTGAAGACCTACGACCGGCTGATCGGGCAAGGCATGATCGACGCATTCGTGCTGCTTTTCCCTCTTACGGACGATCCGCGGATGGAGTTCCTGCGCGGCAAAGGCGTGCCGTTTGTCGTGCATGGCAAGCATGTCGAGGCGCCGGATTACCCTTATTTCGATATTGATACCGTGGATCTCACGACGAAGGCGGTAACGCATCTTGCCGAATACGGGCATCAACGGATCGCGCTTCTGAACGGCGACGAAAGCTGGATGGTTTCGCGTGAACGCGCACAGGCCTTCAAGACCGCATTGGCTGAGGCCGGCCTTGAGCCATTGCCGGACTTGATCCGCTACGGCGACACGTCTCAGCGCTTTGGACAGGACGCGGCGCGGACGCTGCTGGAATTGGCGGACCGTCCAACCGGCTTCGTCTGCTGCAATTCACTCACGGCAATCGGCGCGCTTTCAGCGATCAGGGAGGCGGGATTGATTGTCCCCGGGGACGTTTCAATCGTCGCACATGACGACTGCTTGCCGGGTGTAGACACCGCAAAGCTGATCCCGCCGCTCACCGTGACCTGCGACGCAGTGCGCAACGCGGGAGAGCCGCTTGCGGACCTTTTGCAGCAGAGGTTGACAGGGGTGGCGGCAGCGGAGCTGCACAGGCTGGAAAAAGCCCGCTGGATCGAAAGGGATTCGGTGTCACAGGTTCCTGTTTCGTAAAGTCCGACTCAAACGTACGATGACCGCGCATGCGGGCCGTCGCTCGCCGCAGGTCTTGAATTTGCGAAGCGGAGGCGCCTGCCTCAGATCAAACTATTGGGTAGAGGGGATAGAACTCAAAAAGCGCCGTGTTAGAGGATTGATGTCCGCAAATTGTAATCTTCGATTTTGCTCAACTTTGCAGTCGCGGCGATTGACAGTTCTACCGATGATGCAAAGCCGCATGCGGCTCACCTTGAAAGGCAAGTCTGCGCCTTGAAGGACATTTTAGAATGACAACGAAACCGCGGGTGCTGCGCAGCGGAGAATGACCGGACCGAGCCGATATCAACCATTGCTGCCCAAGAGTAGGACGTCAGCTTCAGATTGACGGAGAGCCATGAGGGCCGCGACGCGCCACAGCTTCACGTAGGACTTGCTTCACAGCCACTTCCGTTGTTGGCTTCTCGAATACAATTAATCTGAACAGGTCATATGTCCAAATTTTCGATTGCAGTCTTCGGTGGCGGGTCCGTCGGGCTTTGCCTTGCCGCCCATTTTGCTAAGGCGGGAGCCCGCGTCTTTTTGCTCGTGAGGCAGGGTTCAATTGAAGCGATCCGCGGCAAACCAATTACTGTCTCTGGTTTGCTAGGGGATCACATAGTCCCCGCTGAATCCTATACAGTTTGTGATGCTGCAGCCCCAACAGCCGAGGTGCTCGGCTGCGACATGCTGGTCATGACGACAAAGGCCTATGATCTAGAGAAGGCGCTCGATCCATTTGCCAAGAATGAAAGCCGTGCGTCGATATTGCTTCTCCAGAATGGCCTGGGGTCGGCAGAGATTGCGCGGGACGTTGTTGGCTCGAAGGTTGCGATCTATTCAAGCGCGATGATGATTGGAATGGTGCGGCAGGCTTTGACCAGCGTGGAAGTGACCGCTCAATCAAGTCCAATTTTCTGTGGCTCTTTACTGGGTGACAGTGATGAGCCGCTCAAAGATATGCTGCAAGTCGCCGAGCAAGGGTTCGTTCCGATGGCGCAAGACCCCGCAATTCGGGAGACGATCGCGTTCAAGCTTCTTTTCAATAGCTGTATGAACCCAACCGGTGCGTTGACGGGACAGACCTACGGTGAGTTGCTCGAGAACCCCCAGTCCAGAGAGTTCATCGTCGGCTTGGCGGATGAAACACTGGCGGCTTATGCGAAAGAATTTAACTATCGCCCGGCTGAGAACGGGCAGCATTATGTTGACGAAGTCCTTAGCAAGATCATCTTCCCGCGGGCACAGGGCCACAGATCGTCCATGCTTCAGGATCTTCAAGCGGGTAGAAGGACTGAAATCGACTTTCTGAATGGCGCGATCATACGACTTGCGGACGATGCTGCACTTCCTTCAGTAAGGCACGCGTGCATCAGCCAGCTCATCAAGGCCTGCGAGGCCTCCAAGGCGTTTCGCCAATGAATACAAAACAGTCTTTCGCGTAGCCGCAGCGAATTGGTGCTTTCTCCGCGAACCGCGAGTTCGTCCATTAACTGGTTTTGCAGTTGCAGCGAAAGTCCGGTCTGACGAACGGCACCGCAGCTTGGCGCTGCGTGGGCCAAGGGCGGCTTTGGGCCGTCCCTCAAGAGGGCCATGTTGCTTAAATTTCAATGGCCTCAGCAATCGCAAGTGCATCCTCAAGCTCAACGCCAAGATATCTGACCGTGCCACCCATCTTGGTGTGCTCCAGGTAAGTTTGGTGTTTCCATGACGGATCCCCCGAACCACCACGCCCGCCCACATCGACTACCCGACGGTGACAATACGTTACAGCGCATGAAGGTGCATTGTATCCGGGGTCGGCTGGGAGGCCTAACCGACGACAGACCATTGACGCGACCGCATTGATCACGTCGATAGGGGTGATTCATCGCCGTGCTACCGTCATCCAAAGCCTCGGACGTGGCGATATGCGCGTAGGCACCTTTCCGCTGAGGCTCATCTCGAAAGGCAACATCTTTTAGCAGTAATGGTTATCTGAGTCACACGTCAAAAAAGAAACGGAGTTACATCATGAGGCGACTACTGGTTCTTATCGCTGCGGCGGCGGCCTCTCTAGGGGTGGCTGCAGAAGCGGGAAATCACAAAGCCGGAAAGGGAGAGTCGAGCGGGGCCTACAAAGCAACCGATTGCCCACCCGGACTGGCTAAGAAAGACCCGCCGTGCCTGCCGCCAGGCCAAGCCCGCAAGTACGGCCGCGGAGACGTGATCCATGGAGATTACAGGATCATCGGCGATCCGGCGCGGTACGGGCTTGATCGCGACCAGACCTACTTCCGCGTGGGTGACTATGTCTATCGCGTGGACCGCGAAACGCGAGAGGTATTGGACTTGATTGGAGCGGTCGCGCGTGTCTTGGATTAGTGCGCAACTGCACGGTTTGGGCCGTTTGTGTTAAAAAACTCCAGCAGACGAAAATTGTCTGAATTTCTTGGAACACTGTTCTCAGGAGGATCGCTTCAGAAAATGACGTTTGCGAAAAGGGAGTCCTGCCAGAGGATATTCTGCTGTTTTGACCTTTCGCGCTCAAAGGCCGAATTGTTCAACAAAATCAGCCCAAAAGTGGCCATGTTCTAAAGCGCGGCGAATGTCAGCGTAGGTGTGGTCTGCCAAAAACGTGACAAAACCGGCAAAGGTTTCGCCGAGGGTTTGTGTCCATGAACTCTCTAACGTTTTTGGCAGGACGGTTTTGTCACGGGAGGTTTGTCACACAACCGACCACGTCAGAGCAAATCCAGCGTTGTGGGCGATCCAAGGACTATCCGCCAACCAACGTGTCGAGTGCGTGGTCGACAGTCGGCAATGCAGCAAAGTCATTGGCTGCCTCGGTCGCGCGGCTGCGCATTTCGCGGTTTTCCAAACCATCCGTGATCGCAGCGCGAAGCGAAGGTAAGTCGTCGCCCGAAACAGAGATGCACAACCCGGCCGACGCAAGACACCGTGCATTGTCAGGTTGATCGGCGAAGAGCGGAACAACGACCATCGGCATACCGGAAGTCAATCCCCCAAGGACAGTGCCCGAACCGCCATGGCAGACCATGAGCTCGGCGTGCTCGAATATTTCTGCCTGCGGGACGAAGTCTCGGACGACGACATTGTCGGGTACGCGCGGGAGCAGATCGTGTGGCGCGTTTCTTCCCGTGGTTAGAAGGACAGATACCGGCAAGTCGGCAACAGCATCGACGCTGGCTGCATAGACATGTCTTGTGCGGTCTTCACCGGCGGTCACGGTGCCGAAGGTCATATAAACCAAAGGCTTGTCGCCGGACGGCAGCCATTCGGGACGCCCTGTAGTTGGGGTCGCAGGCGGAACAAAGGTCCTGAAACGGAAAGGCTCTTGGCTATTGATCCGGGGGGTGTCATCCAGAACCCTTGGATGAGCACTGAAGGCTGGTTCATCCCGCAGATAACCGCCACCGGTGGGCGCCAAGGAAACCAAAGATCGTAGCGCGTCCATCTCCTCGGTGTAGTTCGTGGCGATGGATTCCTCGGACTCGCCGTTCACGATCTCGAACCGCGCATGTCGGATGCCAAGTTTCTCTGCAGCGATCAATCCGGAGAATTCGGTGGACTCCCGCAAGATTAAGTCTGGGCGCCAGATGGTCAATTCATCCAGCAAGCCAGGGAGGAAGCTTGGCGCCAGCATCCCCATGAAGAACTGGGACATAAAGAACTTTCCGATTTTTTCGCGCGGCACGTTTTTGGCGCGTTCGTTCACCGCCTCCCGTTCCGCATCGCTCGGTCCTTTCAGGACTAGGTGACCGAAGCCGTGTTTGGCGATTTCCTCGCCAAGATCGGGGAGGGCCGCGACCCTTACTTCGTGGCCTCTTGCCTGCAATTCCTTCTTGAAAGGCAGCATAGGGGTGAAGTGGCTCAAAAGCTTGTTGGTTGTGACAAGAATA
>QCWH01000008.1:27959-29154 GCA_003149565.1 Marivita sp. XM-24bin2
CCACACTACACGACTCGCGCCCGCAATCGCTTCCTGACGGCTAATTTCGTACCGAAGATCGGTATTTCCTCGTCAGCTCTGAGACGACGGCGCAGCTCGTCGAAACCAGTCCTGAACCACGATTTTGAGCAATAGCCATGCTTTTTCCGCGCGGGGTATTTTGACCCCATGAGCTTTGACGCCGTGTGGCAGGCCATGGCGAGGGCGATTGCGGAGATGCCGATCAGGACGCTCAACCTGTTGGAGAGTTTCATCCTCGTGTCCTCAAGGTTCAGCCCCTTTGTCTTGCTGTCTGCGAACATGCATTCGATGAACCAGCGCCACCGATAGTATCGAAGGATGCGCGATCCGCCGAGCGGTTCGGAACAGGCCACGATCAGCAACTCGCCCCCCTTGATGCGCCGAGCGCCAAAATGCAGCTCCAAGGCTGGTTGCCCGGCCTTGGCGGGTAAGGTGGCGGTGAAGCCGCGCTCCCCCTTGCAGCGCGTGAGGTAGGACCGCAGAGCGTACTCACGCCCCTCGACAACAATCAGCTGATCTTCCTTCACGCGGATCGCGAATGGAATATTCTTGTCCTTGAGAAACTTGAACCATTCCTGCCCGATGAATTCACGGTCTGCCAGGAGCATACGCACTGTGGATACGTTGAAGCGCGCCAGGTAACGCTCCATCAGGGCGATGCGCTGCCGTGTCGTGCTGTTGCCTGAGTGGTTCAGAAAGGTCCACATGAGGGGGACGCGGTAGCGCTCGGTCACCACAGCCAGCACGAGCACGTTGACGTCCGACTTGCCGATCTTCCAATTCGTTCGATCGAGACAAAGGTACCATCGACTTGGATTGCCGATCAGCGCCACCACGACCCCAACGCTCCAGTCGTCGGGCAGGACTACCTGTTGGAAGAACCGCTGCAGGCGGCGGTAGGTCGATGCTACTTTTGCGCGAGCCGGACGCTCCGCAGCAATGTGTGTCAGGTTGACGGTGCGGGCGCTGATCATGCCCAGCACGAGCAGGCACAAGGTCTCCATGCGTGACTTGCCCAGTGGAACATGCGGGGTTAGTAACTTCTGCAGATCGGCGAGAGCGAAACGGGTCATGGACGAACTCCTTGCAGGGAAAGAGTCCGTGTTCAGAATCCATCTCGCCGGTCAGCACCAGCCCCAAATTTCACAGAATACGTCCACTGTCGTGTAGTGTG
>QCWH01000008.1:29876-94832 GCA_003149565.1 Marivita sp. XM-24bin2
CAAGAATACGCACGAAAATCCCTAACCTATTGCCGAACATTGAAGTTTTGGCGATTTGTCGAGCCTAGACGAGTTCTGCCTTGATGTCTCGGAAGAACCAGTTCGCTCGGTGGAGCCGGTGTGATGGCTCCAGACGAGCGGTTGTCAAACCGCGTCGATACCGTTCGATCCACGTTCGGGGAGATCGTTGCGATCGCGCTCCGATCTCAGTCCAAGGCGGCTCGGGAGGGCCAAGACCCGTAGGTGTCTGTCTCTGGGAGAAACGACATGCTGTGATTGCGCCGGTCGCTCTCGGGGGACGATCGAGGTCCGGTATGTTGGCCTGATAGATATAAGCCGTGAGGAGAACGACCCATGAAACGTTATGTCGAGTGTGACCCGACGCTTCAACCGCCATCACACAGATGCCGCGATGCGAAAAAGGTCCGGTTCGAGCCTGAAGGTTTTTCTATCCTTCTCCAGTTTTTGGGCAATGTTGATCGCTTTGCCTACGTCGCTTATGGTCAGCCTATGCTGAACATGCGGATGAAGCGCAGTGGATTTTTCCTCCGGCCCGTTGTGGTGGAAGATGCAGATGCCATCGCAGAAAAGGTCTTTCTGGACATCGATGTTGCCAAGACATTGATGCATGACGTCTCGACACCAGAGAAAGCGCGCGAATGTGCGGATGGCTGGTGCAGTTTTTTTGCGATAGATTCAACGGACGAAGATCACTGCGACCCTGGACTGGGCCTCTGGGCGATTTGCCAACCTGACGGGAATGGTGAGCCCGGAAGCCTCGTAGGCGTCCGCGGACTGTTTCATGATCCGGCCTTGCCAGCCAATAGTGCCGAGGGCTTTGCGGCCATCTCGAAGAGCCACTGGGGCCGGGGCCTTTCATCAGAATCCTCGGAGATCCTGTTGCGTTACGCGTTCGAGGAACTGGAACTCAGTGCCGTATTCACGAACATCTGGCCGCTGCTGAATCCCGCGAGCGAGGCCGTCCAGCGCAAGGTCGGATATGAGTACGTCGGGCGAACTACGGTCCTCGACAGCTTTGGCGCTGAAAGGATTGAGGGTGTGATAGCCCTCGAACTGCGTCGGCTCTCGGACGCGAAGGAGGACACAAAACAGAATGTATTCAAGGAGGCCGGGATCAAGCTCGGACAATTGTCGGCAGAAGAGCATCTGACATTCGATGCTATCAGAAGACGGGTGGCTGATGTTTTGCCCGATCCGCAAGATCGTGAACTTGTCTTTGACCACATGAGTCTGGGTCATCAGAATCCGGGCTGGGCGACATACAGGCTTACGCGAGAGGTGTGGGAGACCAACCGCCGCAAGTGACGGTAGGGGCGCGTTTTCTTCGTCCCGCAGACCGTGAGTTCGATCCTATCATGATTTTGCGCATGCGGCGAACGGCCGGTTCGGCAGGCTGCAGTGCAACGATCGAAGTCGCCGGCGAGCGGTAGGCAATGGGTAGTGGGCACCACACAGCCCGCGATCCTTGACGCTTTGTAAGCCCTGCCATGTGTTCTGGCCGTGGTGGGTGCCTGACGCATTCTCGGCGGCAGGCTTTGAATGCGTTGCACAGGATTTATGCCGATGTCACCTGGAACATGTCCGCGTAGGTTTGGCGCAAGACGTTTTTCTGGACCTTGCCCATCGTGTTTCTTGGCAACTCGTCGATCAGCAACAGTTTCCGTGGATGTTTGAAGCGGGCGAGCGAGGTGCTGGCTTGTGCTGCGATGGCATCGAGATCGGGTGTTGCGCCTTTTTGGGGGACAATCAGGCCCAGTACGGTCTCGCCGAAATCGGGATGCGGCACGCCGATCACTGCGCTTTCCAAAACGCCGGGCTGGTCGTCAAGGATCAATTCGATTTCCTTGGGGTAGATGTTGTAGCCACCGGAAATGATGAGGTCCTTGTCGCGCCCGACGATTTGCACATAGCCATCCGCGTCAATCTGGCCGAGATCGCCGGTTATGAAAAATCCGTCTGCGCGGAGTTCTTCGGCGGTTTTCTCGGGCATTTGCCAATATCCCTTGAAGACGTTCGGACCGCGCACCTCGATCTGGCCAATCTCCCCTTGTGGCAGGGTTTCGCCGGTGGCCGGGTCCGTGATCTTGAGCTCGATACCCGGCAGGGGGAAGCCGACGGTTCCCGCGCGGCGCTCGCCGTCATAGGGATTTGACGTGTTCATGTTGGTTTCCGTCATCCCGTAGCGTTCAAGGATGCGGTGCCCCGTGCGCGCCTCGAAGGCGACATGCGTTTCGGCGAGAAGCGGGGCACTGCCTGACACGAAGAGCCGCATGTGCTTGGTCAGGTCGCGGGTGAAGCGCTCATCGCCAAGCAGCCGGGTGTAGAATGTGGGTACGCCCATCAGCGTCGTGGCCTGTGGCAGTCGGTCAATCATCACATCAAGATTGAATTTTGGCAGGAAGATCATCGCGCCGCCCGAAGCCAGGACCACATTTGTCGCAACGAACAGCCCGTGCGTGTGAAAGATCGGCAGCGCGTGCAGCAGCACATCGTCGGATGTGAATTGCCAATATTCGGCAAGGGTTTGGGCGTTGGAGAGAAGATTGTTCTGTGTGAGCATCGCGCCTTTGGAGCGGCCTGTCGTGCCCGAGGTATAAAGAAAGGCCGCAAGATCGTCTGCGCGACGCTCGACGGTGTCGAACTGGTCGGACATCGCTCCGGCAGCATCGCTTAGGGTGCCGCTGCCATCGCTGTTCAATGTCGCAATACGAGCGCCGTATTTCGCCGCCACGGGCGTCAGTTCATCCAGGTTTGCGGCATCGCACAGCACCAGTTTTGCGCCGCTGTTTTCGATGAAGTAGCTCAGCTCATCAACCGTGTAGCCCGTATTGAGCGGGAGAAACACGACGCCCGCCTGAACGCAGGCCCCGTAGAGTGCCAGAGCTTCAGGCGACTTCTCGATCTGGGCCGCAATCCGGTCGCCAGCAACCACGCCTTCAGCGGTGATGGCATGGGCAAACTGTGCGACCTTGCGCAGAAAGTCGTCATAGCTCCATGTTGTGCCGTCCTGAAGATGCAGGAAGGATGCGTCGCTTCCTTGGTGGACGCCGAGCAATGTGTCGTAAAGTGGGTTTGCCATCAGGGCCTCCTAAGCGCTGAACTTTTCTGCAGCGCTGCTGAGCGCGCGAATTTCAGACGACATAGCGATTTCATGCGTGGATGCGAACCGCTCATGGTTTCGCGAGACGCGGTCGAGATTGTAGAGATAATTGACCATGACACCGCGCGACTGGCGCATGCCTTTGTCTGAGGTGTCAGCCTGCGTGTGGAGCTTGAAAACCTCTGCACCGTTTCCGAGGTGGAAGCGTGCGACAGGGTCGAGCGGCAGGCCATCTCCGCGTTTTGCCTTGGTCAGGTAGCGCGCAGCAAGCGCCTTGAGCCGGTCTGGATCTGGGGTGTCCTCAGAGCCTGTTTCTTCCTCCAGCCAGTGCGAAAAGCCGGGGATGGGCGAGAGGGTGACAAAGGTTTTCAGCCCGCCCAGTTCGGCGGAAAGATCGGCGGCCACCTGTTTGATCAGGGAGTTGCCGAACGAGATGCTGGCCAACCCTGCCTGACAATTCGAAATCGAGTAGAACGTGGCTGTGTCGGCATCCTCGGCCGCCAGTGGTGCGCGGTCTTCTATAAGCAAGTTCTGCACAGAGCTGGGCACGCCGTTTGTCAGCGCCACCTCGACAAAGATCAAAGGCTCGTCTGGCATGGCCGGGTGGAAGAACGCGAAACACCGTCGATCCGCTGGTTGCAGACGACGTCGCAGATCGTCCCAGCTGTCGATGGCATGTACAGCCTCGTAAGCGATGATCTTTTCAAGGATGTGCGCCGGGCTTTCCCAATTGATCGGGCGCAGCACGAGGAATCCCCGATTGAACCAACTCATGAAGAGGTGCCTGAAATCGATGTCCAGCGCTTCCAGGGCTGCCTCTCCCCGACCCAGTCTGAGCAGGTCGGCGCGCATTGCGACCAAGGCCTTGGTTGCGCCGGGCACTTGATTAAGGCGGCGGATCAACTCCTGCCGGGGCGGCTCGGCCGCTACCATGAAGGAGCGGTAGCTGCTCTTCGTCTGACCGCTCTCATAGGCCGACAAAGCGTCTCGGACAGCAGATGGGCTGATGGTCATGTCTTCTGCCAAATGGCGGAAGAAGCCGAGTTTTTCAGCGTCTTCCGCGGCGGCAAAGCGATCCAGGATACTCCGGGCCACTGTGACGCCGGACACTTCTCCGGTTGCTCCCATCAAGTCCATTGTCATGGCTTCAAAGGGGCGGTCGTCTGCGACGCGTCGCCATCCGAGGCGGTCGTAGCGCCGTTCGAAAACGGTCGAGAGGAGGTCTGCGAGCAGCGTCATAGCGCTTGTCCCATGATCAGATCAGGCAACCACAGTGCCAGACCGGGGAAGAGGCACAGCAAGATGATCGCCACCACCATGCAGGCGACATAGGGCAGGGAGCCGACCAGGATTGTCTTGAGCTTGATGTCAGGCGCGATGCCATTGATGACATACAGGTTCAGACCCACGGGCGGCGAAATCAGCCCGATCTCCATGTTGATTGTCAACACCACCGCGAACCAGATCGGGTCGAACCCGGCGGTCGTGATGATCGGCAGCAGGATCGGTGCGGCCATCAAGATGACGGCGACGGGTGGCAGGAAGAATCCCGCGACCAGCAGGAAGAGGTTGATCATCCCCATCAGCACCCAGCGGTTCACGTCCAGCGAGCCGATCCATTCGGCAATCGATTGGGTGATGAAGAGCGAGGACAGCATGTAGCTGAACACACCCGCAGCACCGATGATGAAAAGGATCATCACGGATTCCTTGGTGCTGTCGCGCAGCACTTCCCAGATCTTCGAGGGACTCCACAGTTTGTAGATCACCATGGCAATCACGAGGCAGAGCAGAGCGCCGACTGCTGCGGTCTCGGACGGCGTGGCGATGCCGCCATACATGGCGTAGAGCACGCCGAGAATGATCGCGATAAACGGCAGGACGCGGGGCAGGATCTCGAAGCGCTGCTTCCATGTGTATTGCGTCGCGCGCAGAACATTGGCGTCGCCGGATTTCCAGGTGGAATAAAGAGACCACAGCATGAACAGGCCAACCAGCATGAGGCCAGGTACGACTCCTGCAAGAAACAGTCGTCCGATCGAGGTCTCGGTGGCGATCCCGTACACGATCATTGTCACGGAAGGCGGGATCAGGATGCCGAGGGTCCCGCCTGCGGCGATTGAACCTGCGGCGACCGCATCGGGATAGCCGCGTTTGCGCATCTCGGGGATGCCCATTTTGCCGATGGCCGCGCAGGTTGCGGGGCTGGAGCCAGACATCGCGGAGAAGAGTGCACAGGCACCGAGGTTGGACACAACCAGTCCGCCGGGTACACGTGTCAGCCAACGTTCCAGCGCCTCATAGAGATCAGCACCAGCGCGGGTGGATGCGATGGCGGCGCCCATGATGATGAACATCGGGATCGACAGAAGCGCAAAGTTATTGAGTTTGCCAAAGAAGATCTCGGGCATCAGGCTGAGCGAACTCATACCATCAAACACGATCAGAAAGCCGGCTGAGACGACCAGCAGCCCTGCGGCCACTGAGATGCCGGAAAAGAGCACGCCCACGGTCACGATTGCGACCAAAGAGCCTAGTGTGAGCGGATCCATCAGTCGGCCCTTTCTGCAATATCGGTCAATGTGGCTTCGGCGCTGAGGCCAAAGGGTTCTTCGATTTTCAGCGTCATTGCGACGAAATCAGCAGTGAGCTGCAGTGCGTAGAGACCAAACCCAAGGGGGAGGGCGACGTAGGGGACCCAAAGCTTCGGGTTCCACGGCGTGTTGGACGTCTCGCCCCAATCCCACGCCTCGTGCCAGAACAGATATCCGTGCCACAGCATTCCGCCTGCGATGGCGAGCGTCAGGCCAAGGACAAGAAACGCAAGGGCTTTGCGCGCAGCGCTGGGGAGCATCAAAGGCAACAGGTCTACATTCACGTGACCGCGCAGGTATTGCACGTAAGGCAGACCGAGCATCGTTGCTCCGATCATCATGTAGGTCACGCCTTCGGTCTGCCAGATTGTGGACCCATTAAGCACAAAGCGGATGAAAATCATTTGGCAGGTGACGAGCACGGAAGCGACGATCAACAGCGCTGCGATGACGCCGGACGCTTGGCTCAGCCATCCGATGGCGCGCAGAACGGGGTTGCCACCGTGGGGTGCGGTGACTTGGGAATGTGACGAGCCGGACATCTCGGCCTCTTAGGTTTGGAAGGTTTTGGGATGGCCGGACATGCCAAAGCATGCCCGGCCTAGTGATCACTCGACGGCGAGTGCTAGGTCCAGAAGCTTTTGACCTTCTGGCGAGCCTTCGAGGAAGGCCTTATAGGCCGTTTCCTGTGCGATAGCGCGCCATGCGTCGAATTCTTCGGCGGTCATTTCAGCAATCTCGACACCGTTCTTGGCGAAGGTGTCACGCGCCGCGCCGTCTTCTTTCTTGGCTTCCTCAAGATAGAAAGCCTCGGCTTTGGCCGCTGCATCCATCAGGGCGGTCTGCTGTTCTTCGGTAAGGCCATCGAACACGGATTTGTTCATCATCATCGGCTGATACATGAACCAAAGCGCGTAATCGCCCGCAGGAGTGAAGCAGGCTACCTGTTCGTAGATGCGGTAGCTGACAAATGACGACGATGAGGTGTTGGCTGCGTCCAGAACACCTGTCTGCATCGCGTTATAGATCTCGGCCGACGACATCGAAGCGATCGATGCACCTGCACCTGCGAGCATTTGTTCGAATGCTTTGCCGGCTGCGCGGGTTTGCAGGCCCTGCACGTCCTCGGGTGCGGTGATGCACTTTTCTTTGCCCGCAAAGCCACCCGCGAGGTAGCCATGGACCAGGACCATGACGTCGTCTTCTGCCATGATCTTTTCGATTTCGTCCATAAACGCGCTTTCGTTCAGGCGCGCCGCGTGATCGTGGTTCTTAACCAAGCCGGGCATCAGGGTCAGGTTGTAGGCATTGCGAAGGCCGCCGGCGTAGGACAGCGGGAACACGATCATATCCACCTGACCACGGGACAGGGGCTTGTACTGTTCACGCGCCTTGAAGAGCGACTGGCTTGGGAAAATCTTGATGTCCAGGCCCACATCGGCTGCGGCAACCTCGTCAGCGACCATTTGCGCGACTTTGTGGCGGATGTCGCCTTCGGACCACTGGTGCGACACGCGCAGTTCCTGTTGGGCCTGTGCGCCGAATGCAAAGACGGACAGCGCTGCGGCTGCAGCGATTGATTTAAACTTCATGGTTTTTCCTCCCTATCACGGCGCCGATGGCACCGTTTGGTATACGGAATGTTGCAGCAATGTGTCCTTGGGTCAAGTTTCTTGTATACAAGAAATTCAATATTGTTCCGCATAATATACCTGTGTATACATTTACTATGGAAAGAAAACGCTCTGATCACATCGCTGATGCGCTCGAATCTCTTATTCTGGACGGCACATTTGCTGATGGTGAGCGGCTGGACGAACAGCAACTGGCGCAGCGATTCGATGTGTCGCGCACGCCATTGCGAGAGGCTTTGCAGCGACTCGCGCTATCGGGACTGGTCGAGCAGATTCCCCGGCGAGGCGTCTTTGTCAGGCAGCCGGGGCCGGTTGAACTGATGGAGATGTTTGAGGTGATGGCGGAGCTTGAAGCCGTCTGTGCCCGACTTGCGGCCCGCCGGATCAGCGATGAGGCTCTTGAGGAGTTGCACGCAACCAATGAACGCTGCAACGCGGCAGTTAAGGCGCGGGAGGCAGACGCGTATTTTCGGGAGAACGAGCGGTTCCACGCGATCCTTTATCAACAGTCGGGCAACAGTTTTCTTGAGAATGAATGCCAACGCCTGCACAAGCGATTGCACCCGTTCCGCCGCATGCAACTGCGTGCGCGGGGGCGTCTGCGGCAGTCAATGGCCGAGCATGAGGCGATTGTTGCCGCTCTTGAAGACGGCGATGCAGACCGCGCTGCTGATGCGCTGCGCGCGCATGTGGCGGTTCAGGGGGAGAAGTTCCACAATCTCCTGTCGTCTCTGAAGATCGATGCCGCTTGAATGGCTGGGATTTTAGCGGCGGCGCGTGACTGGGGGTCTCAGAAAGATCCCGGCAAATAGATAGACGGGTCGAGGAAGATCTTCCCAAAACTGTGTAATCGCAGCGAGTGGTGGTCATCGCGTCGTTGCAACGTCGGCAAAGGCCTAGAAGCGGTATTGCGAGCACCATTGCAGCATAGCGGTCGACCAACGCGTTCTGGCTCTCGGATGCGCTTGCATTAACCTATCCCGTGAAGGTCGACGCGGGTCGTGTCTGGACTCAGATTTGAGCCTTGCCGGTTTCAAGCGGCGCGAAAGGTTTTGCCTGCGGTCAGGTCCTCAAGGATCATGTCCGACGCTTTTTCTCCGATCATGATCGCGGGCGCGTTGGTGTTGCCAGACACGATTTCTGGCATAATCGAACAATCGGCGACGCGGAGCCCGTGGATGCCATGCACGCGCAACCGGGCGTCGACCACAGAGTCTTCGCCGGGACCCATTTTGCAGGTGCCCGTTGGATGATAGATCGTGGTGGAATTGTTGCGCGCCCAATTCAGCGTGCCGTCGTAATCGTCAAGGTCGAGCGAGGCATCGGGCCGGTATTCTTCGGAGATTTTGTCGGTCAGAGGGGCGTGCCGGGCGATCCGGCGGGCGATCTTGATGCCCTCGACAATGGTGCGGCAGTCGGTTTCGGTGGACAGATAGTTGGGGTGGATCCTAGGGTAGACCGACATATCTGACGAGGCCAGCCGGATCGAGCCTCGGCTTTCGGGGCGCAGTTGGCAGACTGACATGGTGAAGGCCGAGAACGGATGTACGCCAGCGCCGGGGCTGTCTGCGGACCACGGCTGAACATGGAACTGGATATCCGGCGTATCGACATGATCGCCCGTACGCATGAAGCCTGTGGCAAGGCTGGCCGCCATCGCCATCGGTCCGCTGCGATTGAGCGCATATCTCACTGCGATGCGGGCCTGATCAAACAGGCTGCGGACTTCGTCGTTCAGGGTCGGCTCCTTGCACTTGAAGACCAACCTGGCTTGCAGGTGGTCCTGCATGTTCCTGCCGACGCTTTTCAGTTCGTGCCGCACGGTGATACCGTGCTCGCGCAGGTGATCTGCCTCTCCGATACCCGAGACCATCAAGAGTTGCGGAGAGCCTATGGCGCCGGAGGACAGGATCACCTCGGCGCGGGCCGTGACCTTGTGTTCAATTCCGCCCGCATCGCGGTAGGCCACGCCGGTCGCGCGTTTGCCATCAAACAGGATTCGGCTGGCTGCAGCGCGGGTCACGATGTTGAGGTTCGGGCGTGACCGAGCCGGATTGAGGAAAGCCACAGCGCTGGAACAGCGCCGCCCCTTGCGAGCGGTGAGCTGGAAATAGCCAACGCCTTCCTGTGTGGCACCATTGTAGTCGGGGTTGAAAGGATAGCCCGCCGCTTGAGCGGCCTCGACCCACGCATCGCAGATGGGGCGCTGGAGGCGCATGTTGGACACGGATAGCGGGCCTTTGTCGCCGTGAAATTCGTCTGCACCGCGTTCCTGATTTTCCGAGCGTTTGAACAGCGGAAGCACGTCGTCCCAAGACCAGCCGGGATTGCCCATCTGCGCCCAGCGGTCGTAATCCTGTGGTTGTCCGCGGACATAGAGCAGCCCGTTAAGGGAGGATGATCCGCCCAGTACTTTGCCACGCGGCCAGTCGAGTTGCCGCCCGTTAAGGCCTGGGTCTGGTTCTGTGCGGTAGCACCAGTCTACGGCTGGATTGTGCATCGTTTTGAAATAGCCGACGGGGATGTGGATCCACGGGTTGAGGTCTCGACCGCCCGCTTCGAGCAGGACGACTTTGACATCCGGTCGCGCGCTCAAACGGTTGGCGAGAACGCACCCGGCCGAGCCTGCGCCAACGATCACATAGTCTGCTTCCACGGACGAAATCCTCCCCTCGGTGCAAAAAACTCTATGCAGATCGGAAAAGCCAATCTAGTCTTTTTTGAAAATATTTGTCTCAATAATTGCTAAAACGGGAGGAGAAGCAATGAAAATAGGAGATCGCATCAAGGGAGTCTCGCGTCGGGATTTCTTCAGAATTGCAGGGACTTACGGGATGAGTTCGACGCTTTTGGCGGCGGGAACATTCGGCGGCGTTATGACTGCGGCAAATCTGGCGAAAGCGGCGGAATCAACCTACAACAAGCGCTTTGCCAAGGAAGCGAAGCACACGCTGAAGTTCGGCGCAGCTGGCTTCAATCCGCAAAACCTGCTGATCGAACGGGCCGGTTGTCTCGAGTTCGCGCGCGATCTGGAAGAACGCACCGATGGCGAGATCCGCATCGAATTTATCGGCAACAACCAGATCTGCGGGCAGTTGTCCTGTGTTGAGAAAGCGCAGCAGGGCATCATCGACATTTACGCGGCCTCGACGCAGAACTCGGCCGGTGGCGCGCCTTATCTGAACGTGCTGGACTATGCGTATATGTTCCGCAATCGCGCGGACCAGTACTATTTCATGTACTCGCCGGAATCGCAGCGTATTCTGCGCGATCCGCTCGAAAAGCGTCACGGGCTGAAGTTCCTTTTCACCCATGCTGAACTGCGCGGCATCCAAATGGGCATGAGCTTTGCCGACAAGCCGACGGTAACCCGCATCGAAGACATCATGGGCACGAAGAACCGCGTGACGGGAACGCAGCTTGGCCGGATTGCGATGGAAGCGCTGAACCTGAATCCGGTTCCGGTGGCGTGGGAGGAAACGCTCGACGGTCTGAAGCAGGGCCTGATTGACGGCGCGGAAACATGGGCGTCGGCCGTGGCCTACGCCAACATGTCGCCTGTGGTCAGCCAGTGTGTGGACCTGCGGTTTTTCTGTGGGACCGAGCACACGGCGATGCGTTCAGAAACGTTCGACGGCCTGTCGGGCGAATTGCAGGACGCGGTCATGGAATCGTCCTATCTGACGCAGGTGCATGTGCAGGCGGCGAACGAAGCCGCGCTGGTCAACACCGTGGGCTTCACCGATCCGCCCATGCCCGGCACGATCTTTGCGGAAAACGACGTGCGCGTTGCCAAGCTGTCGGACGAGGAAGTCCGCAAGGCCGAAGAAATGTGTTCGCCTGAATTCCAGCCGCAGCTCTGGGAGCAATGGCGCGAGCGTATCAACAGCTGGGCCGGTGGTATCGACACCTACCAGGACATCTACAACGAGGTTCGCAACAACTCTCATACGCTGGCCGAAAACGTCGAGCCGCGCCGCTGGTGGAAGGGCTGATCCCTCTTTAGCGTGACACTGGAAACAGCCCCGTTCTGACGGGGCTGTTTCGCCTAAAGACAAGACGCACAGACCGGATCAATCCGGCGCGGTCTTCAAATGGGAGGAGGGAACAGATGGAGCTCTGGTCCGATTTCAGCGCGCTTCTGAGTGCGTTTGCCAGTCAGGATTCCTGGACAATCCGGCAAGCTTTGGCACCTAATTCAGTCTATATCTTCGGCGCGGTCTTTCTGATCCTGGCGGGATGGGCGCTGTCGTGGGTCTACCACCATGTCCCTGTGATCGAGCGCTATTTCGAGCGCACGGTGATGATCGTCTGTTACCTTGGGACAGCCGGGATCATCTTCTGGGGGGTGATAGATCGTTTCATCTTCTCCAATCAGCAGCCTTGGTCGACGACCATTCCGCCTTTCCTTTTCATGGTGATGGCGTGGTTCGGGGCGGCGTATAACATTCGGGTCCGCACCCATCTGAGCTTTTCCGAGTTCCGCAGTCGCATGCCTCGCGGCGGGCAGTTTGCTTGCCTATGGCTCGACTTCGCGCTGTGGTTCGGGTTCGCTCTGATCTTCCTTGTGACCACGATGCGGGTGGTCGCGCTGTCTGCGTCGAACTTCCAGATCGTTCTGGGGACAGACAACACAATGCAGTGGTGGTTCCTTCTGGGCGCACCGCTTGCCGGGACACTCATGGCGGCGCGGGCGATCGAGAACATTCAGGACGACATGAAGAACTACCGGACAGGTCAGCCACTGATCCAGCAATCCGTGATCGGGGGGGATGCGTAATGACCGACGGAACCATCATCACGCTCATCTCGGTCGGTGTGACCTTTCTCTTCATGCTGGGCGTGCCGGTGCTGCTGGTCATCGCGTATTGGGTGATCGGCTGTTCCTTCGTGTTGGGTCTGACGCTCGACAATATGGGGGCGGAGCTGCTCAACGTGTTCAACAAGGGTTTTGCCCTGTTGGCGATGCCGCTGTTCATCCTGACGGGCGACCTGATCAACAAGTCCGGGATCGCCCGACGATTGTCGGACTTCGCCTATGCCTGCCTTGGTTGGCTGCGCGGTGGTCTGGCGATGGCATCGCTTGGCGCCTGCGGGCTGTTCGCGGCGATCTCTGGGTCGAACTCGGCCACGACCGCGACCATCGGGTCGATGCTGCATCCCGAGATGGTCAAAGGAGGATATGACGAACGCTTCAGCGCTGCCACAGCGGCGGCTGGTGGTACGGTGGGGATCATCATCCCTCCGTCGATCATCTTCATCGTCTACGGCTTCCTGATGAACCTACCGATCTCCGACCTGTTCGTGGCCGGGATTGTACCGGGTGCGCTGATGGTGATCGGCATGCAGCTTGCCTGCTGGATCATCTGCCGTTTGAATGGCTGGGGCTATCTGATCCCGCTGCAACTGAACCGCGTGCTGAAGACGGCGTTTGGCGCATGGCTTGGGTTCTTCGCCATCGGTCTGGTGCTCTGGGGTATCTACACGGGCAAGTTTTCCCCGACCGAAGCCGCGGGTGTGACTGTGGGCTTCTGTATCATCGCGGGCTTGGTGTCGTGGCTGCTGAGCCGCGTGATGCGCCAGGACATGACCAAAACCTGGGAAGACAAGAGCTACCCTGAGATGCTGGTGGTTGAAGGGTTTACCCTTTGGCAGATCCCCAGCATCACCATGCGCTCGGCCGAGATCACGGGTATCCTTGCGCCGCTCATCGCCATTTCCGTGGTGATGCAGCAGATCCTGTCTTTGCTGGGCGCGCAACAGGTGATCGGTGATTTCGTGACGTCGATGGGTGGGTATTATGCGGTCCTGTTCACCGCGATGATTATCGTGTTCGTGTCGGGTATGGTCCTGGAATCCCTGCCGGTGACGATTATCCTCGCGCCTATTCTTGCGCCGATTGCGGCCAGTGTTGGCGTCGATCCGATCCACTTTTCGGTGATCTTCCTTGTCGGAGCGTCCATCGGGTTTATCACGCCGCCTTATGGGCTTAATCTTTACGTTGCTTCCGGGGTTACTGGGGTTCCGTATTTCCGGCTGCTTAAGTACACGGTGCCGTATTTGGTGGCGCTGATCAGTGTATGGGTGCTTGTTGCCCTCACGCCTGAATTGGCGTTGTCACTGTTGCCGAACAGGTGAGACTGATTCATGGCCGACGCTTCTGCCTCTGACACGAAAGAGCAGATACCGACAAATCTGCGGCTTCTTCTGATCCTGGAAGAAGTCGCACGGGCAGGGGTGCCTGTGTCACCGGGTGCGCTGGCGGAGGCGTTGGGTCTGCCCAAGCCAACCATTCACCGTCTTTTGACGACCGCCGAGGAAGAGGGGTTTCTCCAGCGCCATATCGATGGGCGGTCTTATGGACCTGGGCGCAGGTTGCGCAAACTGGCAGGCAACACATTGTCTTCGCAACGTTTGCGGACGGAGCGGTTGCTCATCATGCAGGCTTTGGCCAGCGAGGTCGGCGAGACATGCAATCTTGCAGCGCCCGGACGTTATGGAATGGTCTATCTTGACCGGGTCGAAACCCATTGGCCCCTGCGTATTCAGTTGCCGGTCGGCACGCAGGTGCCGTTTCACTGCACGGCGAGCGGCAAGATGTATTTGTCGTCGCTTCGGATGGACAAGCTCAAACGGCTGATGTCGTGGCTTGAACTGGAGCCGTCGACCACGAAATCGATCACCGATCTGGACAGGCTGATGGAAGAGTTGTCGATCACCAGATCGCGTGGGTTTTCGACAGATAATGAGGAATTCATGGAGGACATGGTCGCGGTCGCCGCGCCGATCCGGGACACCGAAGGACGTCTGCTTACAACACTTTCGATCCACGCACCGCGCCAGCGCTATGATCTGAAGAGCCTGATCAAGATGGTGCCACAGGTGCAGGCTGCAACGGCCCGGCTTGAAACGCTGGGCCGCGACTAGCTGATAGGTTCGTCTATTGGCAACCGCCTGCTGCCCATTGGCGCAGATTGCGCTTCAGGATGCCTCCAAACGGGTGGGGCTTTTCCATCGATTTCTGGCCGCTTAAGGTCAGGTAAACATTCGATTGATTGCACAGTCGCTCTTGGTTCCACTCGTGGCAATTGGAGCAGGTCTGATCTTTCCAGTATTCCTCCGGCAGGCCTTCTACGGGCGGAAAGAGAGGTGACAGATTGGTGATCTCCGAAAGGATGATGCCGTCGATCACGGAACCCGGGGCGGTAAGGGGGAGGTTGAATTCGACGACGTTCGGGACGGAGGAGCGTTCCTGATCGATCTCGGCCAATGCAAGCTCTGTTTCCTCGGTCTCGGTCGTCACACCCTCGCCAACCGGATCGACGCTGGCCTGTGCTTCCAAAGCTTCAATTTCACCGCGAGCAAATTCCGAGAATGTCCCATTCGGGAAGGCATCCAGATATTCACGGTAGCCATCCACGGTTGGGTTGGCCTGCACCGCCTCGAACATGGTCTGCTCGTCAGCAGGTGGTTCGGCCGGAGCAGGACGTTCGGCAACAACGGCTTCGTTGTTGATCTCTGCTTCGATGGCCTCGGCCAAGAGGGCGCGCGCGTCATCGGCATAAATGCTATTGGGGTAACCACGCATGAAGAGCATGATCTGCACAGGGTCCTTGGTGGCTTGCACGGATTCCCACAGCTGGCGTGCAGCGAGGTCTTCAGGTTCTTCTTGAGGTGCGTTCACGAAGGTGAAGTTGTTGGTCAGAGAAGATGTGTCCCACGGTGTTTGAAGGCCGTTGGTTTGTTCTAGGACCGATATGCGGACCTGTTTAAACATCTGTTCGACCGGAACACCCGGTTTGGTCATCTCGCGGGCCAATGCAGTTGTGAAAGGGCTGTTCTGCCCAAGACCGTCCAGCGCCACAGCACCCGGGGAGGTCGCGTAGGACAGGAATGTGCCTGTGGGAGCCTTCATTTCCGCGAGACCGGGCGAGTCAAACCCTGCCATATTTTCGAATGGATTGTTGCGACAGGCATCCAGGATAACAAAATTCGTGCGGTTGCGCGCGGACGCCATCTGACGCAATACCGATTGCGCTTCGACCCCTTCTAGATCCAAGTCTGCAGCGTCGGCTGAGCGAAGCATCAATCGGCAGCAGGTAGTTGTTGCCAAAACTTTGAACACCGTGGCCAGCGTAGTAGAAAAGGCCGGTGGTATCTGCACCGCCATTGCGCAGGTTGCGGCCAAAATCCGACAGTGCCCGCTTCATCTCGATCTGCGTGGCATCGATCAGCAGTGTTACCTGGAAGTCGATCTGTTCAAGCGTCGAGGCGATCAGTTCGGCATCGCGGCTCGGATTGTCGAGCGCCGACACGCTCTCATAGGTCGAATTGCCGATCACAAGTGCGATGCGCTGCTGAGCTTCTGCTGATGTGGCACCCGCTGCCACAAGGCACGCCGCTGATGCGCTGCAAGCAAGGGTTTTTCCCAGTCGTTTTAGCCAATCGATCAAAGGATCCTCCTGCCGAAGCCGGTTGGTACAATCAAAAAAATGGTGTAAAATTTCATATCGTCCACATTGTATCGCGTGTCCTAGGCAAGCGTGCAAGGATTATGCTAAACTGCCCTTTTAGAACACTTACACGCCGTCACATTTGCGCAATTCACCTGCGAGGTCATTATGAGAATAGCTTTCCACCGTTTCCTATATGTCATCGCCCTCATGGTTTTTCTGCCAATCGGCATGGCATCCGCCCAAAGCGATGATCCGTTCGAGTATGGTTGGAATTTGGATGGTGACGCGTCCGAATTGAGGTTTTTGTCAGTCAAAAAATCTAAAATTGCCGAAACCAGCTCTTTTGCAACGCTTTCCGGACTGATCACCGAAGAAGGTCAGGCGCAGGTGCGCGTTTTGCTGGACTCGGTCGATACCAAGGTTGATCTGCGTAATGTTCGCATGCGTTTCTTGTTCTTCGAAACCTTTAGGTTTCCAGAGGCCATCATCACGACACAACTGTCGCCAGAACTGCTGACCGACCTGCACCTCACCCGCCGTAAGGAAATCGAGCTCGATTACACGTTCACCCTGCGCGGTGTCACGCTTGAGCGGACAACAGATGTGGCAGTGACGTTGATCGATAATGATCGTGTCGTCGTGTCCTCGATCACCCCGATTGCCTTCACCCTTGAAGAGCTTGATCTGGAGGAGGGCCGTCGCAAGCTGGAAGAGGCGGCGAATGTCGATATCACTCCAGTTGGTGTGGTCAGTTTCAACTTCGTCTTTGATCGCGCGCAGCCGGGTACACCGCCCGACTTGCCGGAGGCGCAATTGACCCCGGCTGCCGTGGCGCTGGAGGACAAGGGCAACATGACCGAGGAGGCCTGCCTTGGCCGCTTCGAAATTTTGTCGAAAACCGGCAATATCTTCTTTCCTTCGGGCAGTACACGCCTCGACAACAAGAGTGTTCCGTTGCTGGAGAACCTCTATGACATCGTCAATCGGTGCCCGACTTTCCGGCTTGAAATTGCCGGACATACGGACTCGATCGGCAGTGATCAGCAGAACCAGGTCATCAGTGAACGGCGGGCTGCATCGGTGGTCAGCTGGTTGACCGACAAGGGCATCCCGCGCGATCGACTTACTGCTGTCGGCTACGGCGAGACCCGCCCGATTGTCGAAAATGACACGCCACAGAACCGGGCGCGCAATCGCCGGATCGAGTTCACGGCATTGGTTGAGTAATTCTGAACTCGGAAGCGAAGCTAAAGACATGGAAAGGGCACCTCAGTGAGGTGCCCTTTTTCGTGACTCCAAGGTCTGAGTCAGGCCGCGGAGAACGGATCGTCAAGTACACCCACAAGAGGCATCAGGAACTCGCCGGAATTTGGGTCTAGTGCCGCGTTATGGAAACTGTCGATCTGAGCAACTGCTGCGTTCACGCTGGCAGCCGAGCCGTCGAAGATCTGCATTGCAGCCGAGGCATTATCGAGATCGGACATGCCTTTGTGGACAGCAAAATACGCGCCGATGTCGGTCTTGTTCGCAAGATAAGCACGGTCGGCCAATTGCTGGTCGATGAAGTCTTGTGTTGCGTCTACGGGTGGGTCCGCTTTGGCTCCTTCCAGGATCCCGAGGATGGCGATGTCCCGCCCAATACCGCCGCTGTCCAAAGCGTTGACCCAGAAGTCGAACCCGGCTTGATCCGGGATGCGCCCGAGAACGTTTTCGTAGATCGTGGCCACGAGGTCCGAATTGCTTAGATCGGTTGGGTACGCGGCCAGAGTTTCCGCCTGATTGACGAACAATCCGGCGGATTCCGCGAGGGTCACGCCGTTGGCAAAGGCGGTTCCCCAGAAATTGAGGCCCACCGCATCGGGTGCGCGGTTGAAGTAGGCGATATAGAGTTCGATGAAGTTTTCGAAGTCCGTCTCAGAAAGGCCGGTGGTTCCGCCGAATTGCTGCAGGTTGAAGGCGCTGCCTTCAAAGAAGTCTGTATCGAAATCCAGAAGCTCTATGCCGATCAGCGTGTCCAGACCGTTGCCGTCCCCGCGACGATCTTGGATAAGAGTGGAGTCAGCGCTCAGTGTCAGCGTGTAGGCGCTTTGTGCGCCTGAGAAGACCGCTGTGTCGATGCCAGCACCGCCGTTCACAAGATCATTACCGCGCCCCCCTTCAAGGCGGTCATCGCCAAACTCGCCAACCAGAGAGTCATTGCCATTCTCGCCTTCCAGAGTGTCGTTGTCGGCACCACCATTGATGAGTTCTGCGAGGTCGCCACCACGGACGAAGTCGTCACTGGCACCGGTGAAGATGCGACTTGCGTTTTCTCCACCGCCATTCGGATTGATCCGCGCCACCGTGTCCGGCAGCGTGTCGATGATGAAGATATTTTCGCCATCAATCGGGTAGTTCGGCCATTGGGCCGCGATTTGGTCAACGGTGACAGGCTCTTGTGTGAAGTCGACGCTGAACAGAAGTTGTCCGTCAAGCGAGCGCACCTCCATCGAGTCAACCGAGCCTGAGAGTTGGGACAGCTCGGCTGGATCGTTTTTATTGAATGTGCCGGTCAACTCAATGTTCAAGGCTTCGCCAGTGACCGCCTCGATGAAGACGGCATTCGTGCCATTGGCAATCACCAGCTCCGTATTCGCATCATTGAGAGCAAAACTGCTCGGTGTTTCCGACAGGGGGTTCGGACGCGTGTAAATATATGCGGCACCGTTTGGAATACTGTCATTGTCCGGCAGATCAGACAGAAGGCGCTGTTGTGCCGTGCCTTGCGTCAGTTCGACGGGCTGCGCAAAGTCGCTCGCACCGCTCGTGTTCCGCGACAGAGCGCCCGGGTCCAGCCTGAAGCTGTCGGCCTCATCGTATTCGACGTCGTATCCCAAATCTTGCATGGCCGCGATGGTCAGGGCGCTGATCGGGTTGTCTGGCACACTCGGATTGCCGGGGCCTGCTTCGGGTCTGCGCAATTCCACGCGCGGGGTCATCAGTTCTTCGTCGAAGACCGCCTCGCTCCAGTATTCCGCTGCAAGGGCTCCGTCGGCTCCGTCTTCAAGTGCGTTTACACCGTTGAGATCGTCATTCAGTTCAGCCATTTCGCGGAGACCGTTTGGACCAGTGTAGGTCGCCACGCCGTCGATCATGCGGACAAGCCCGAACTCTTCCCAAAGCGCGCCGAACCCCAATGCACGGCCTATGGTATTGGCCACGAATTCATCAAGGTTCAAAAGGTTGCCGACTTCTTCGGAGTTGATGACAATTCGGGAATAGGTCGGCAGTTCGTTGGTTCCAGAGGCACCGTCTCGTTGGTCGAGAACGCTGGAGATTGCGAGGATGGTTTGCTCGACGCCCTCGAAGGTGAGGGCAATGTCGTCGACGGCAACCTCAATCAAGACGTCATCTACATAGCCGTAGCCTTCAACAAACGCATAGGGCAGGTCGCCGACAATGATCTCTTCCCACCGTTCGACAGCCTCTTCAAAGGCAGAAATGTAGGAGCTGGGCGTATCATCTGACGCGAATTCGACGGTGATGTCGAAGCGTCCGTCATCCAGTGGGCCGAGGTCCGTCAAATCAAGCCTGTATTGACCCGTTCTGTTCTCAAAGCCACCGGCGGACAGGTAATATGTGCCACTTTCGTCGGCGACAAATTGCAACCGGCTGTTTGTTCCGCCCCCCCCATCGTCATTCGCGGTGTTCTGAATCAAAATGCCGTCGCTGTCATAGACGCCGTTGAAATAGGGGTCTGCGAGGGCGTTTGCCCCATCTGCGGAGACAAGACTGATTTCATAGAGACGGCCTGCGGTCAGGTTGGCCTCGAACCAATCGTTGTCTTGCGCAAAATCGATGCGGCCGCTGGCGGTTGCGCCGGGGGAAATCGCGCCTGTTGTGTCGATATCCGCAGCGTAGTCGTCGCGGATACCCGTGTCTCGTACGTCTAACACGTAGGTCCCAAGCCCTTCAAACGCGCCTTGTACCGCGATGAAAAACTCGCCCGAGGACTGTGGCGTGAAGAAAGATGTGCTGTCGTCGCTGATCAGTTGTTCATTCAGTGTTTGGACAGAGAACAGAGGAGGGCCTGTCAGATCGCTGGTAGCAAATATCCCGTAGAGGTCAGGGTCCTGAAGGGTGCCGCTATTGGAATCGCGGCCCAAAATCGAGATTTCATAGGTCGCATCTGCTTCGAGCGTCACGCTGAAGGCGTCGATGTCACCTATGGCTTCAATCTCGCCGGTCGCGCGACCGCCGACCGATACGCTCCCGACACCGGACGCGATGCCAGGCAGAAAGTCATCGACAAATCCCTCAAAGCTTGTTGTCAGAGTATAGCTGCCAGTGTTCACCCCGTCCGCGCCGGCGACTTCAATCTGATAGATACCGTCTTCCGGAACCGTAACGCCCGTGACCAGAGCGTTGGTATCAACACCGCCATCGTTGTCCGCAGTGCCGGGGACCAATGTCCCGAGGCTGGAAAAAAGACCCGTGATTTCGGGGTTCGGGTTTGTACCCCTTTCGGTGGCAAGCCCCTCAAGCGAGATGTCATATTCGACGCCGGCAAGCAGCGAAATGTCGAAACGATCTCTGTCGCCTGCGCGTTCGATGTTCCCAGTGACGGGAACATCGACCTCGGCCGTGCCGAAGACATCGGCAAAGGTGCCGGGCAGATAATCGTCAGCTGCGCCAAGCGACAGGATCGTAAGTTCATACCCGCCGGTACCGAATGGCGTGTGACTGCCAACTTCGATCTCGTAGACGTCGGTGGTGTCGACCGTAAACGGACCAGCTTGCGCATTTAGACCTTGACCGCCATCATTGTCGGACGAGTCGGCTACGAGGTTATTGAGGCTGTCGAAAACCCCGAAGATCTCGGGATCGGCAAGGTTTCTTATCCCATCAGACGCTGATGTGAGGTTGATTGCATAAAGTTGGCCTGCCTCGAGAGACACAACAAATCGATCCCGGTCGTCGACCTGTTCAATACTTCCGAGTTCAGTGGTCCCGACATCGATGCTGCCGAAAACAAGCGCATCATCGCCCGGCAGATAGTCGTCCAGCGTCCCAAATTCGACGATCTGTTCAGCTTCGGTCCGGGCGCCCCGTGCGTCTACTGCTGTAAAACGGATAACGAGGCTTTGGCCCGTCGTTCCGCTGGCTTCCGAGATCAGGATATCTCCATTTTCGAGCAATTCGCCTGTGGCCGTGGGGGACTCGAATGCGAAGGGGATGACCGTGAACACCTCTTCGTCGCCGTCCGCGAAGTTCGTGAGTACGTTTCCGATAACTTCCGGTTCGGTGAAACTGTAGTTCTGGATTGGGTCAGGTTCCCCGTAGGGCGCCGAGTTGATTGCGAAATTGCGGGTGAAGTCGATTGTGGCGGGTTCAATGAAACCTCTGACTGTTTCCCCGAGGAGGTTCGTTTCCGGCGACCCGTCAAAGTTCGGTATGATCCAGTCGACTGTGCCCAAAATACGAACGGAGACAGCTTCGTCATCCTCGACCAACTCATCAACAAGCGCAGCAAAGTTTAACGACTGGGTTTGACCGAAGCTGTATGTGACCGTGAAATCTTCGCCGTTGATTGCGCTTTCCGCTGTAACGATGACTGAGATCTGACGATCTGCAATGTATGCGTCGGGGGAGTCCCCGCTCCCTAGGAACTCGCTCAAAGAACTGGGAATATCCGTGGGGATCGAGTATGTGATATCGTCGCCTTCGTTGACGATTTCGGGTGATGTCAGGTCAAAATACTCGAGGGTATATGTGCCAGTCGTCGAGTTTTCAGCGAAACCGGTGCCGACGGAGAAATAGTGGGTCCCGGTATAGCTTGCAGTGAAAAAATCGAGGCTGTTTCTGCCTACACCGCTGTCTGCGTCGCCCGTTCCCGAGAGGTAAATACCACTGTCGTCATAAATTCCTAGAAACTCGGGGTCCAGCAGAGTGCCGTCATTTGTCGGCGCTCCCCGAACTTGAATTTCGTATTCATGGCCTGCAACCAAAGATACTTCGAACCAATCCTCGTCAAAGTAAGTTTCAATTCCGCCAGTTGATGGTACGCCCGCAATTGCGCTTCCATAATTGCTATCTGGGTCGAAAACACTATCGAAATCGGGATCTTCTTCCATGAAACGGCCTCCAAGTGACAACTGTCGGGCGGGGGGCGAAGGCACCAGATTGGCAAACAGACAGCACAGGTCGCTATTGCAAGCTTTGTACTTGTTTATGAAACTGAATTTTCCGGCCCCAGATGGATCAATCAGACGGGGAAACTTCCCCTAAGTCAAGGATGGCCTGATGCTTGAGTTTGATGGCGAGGCGTTCAGCATGGAACAGCGTGAAAAACTGACATATCGTAATCGGCCAGCTATGACTGGGGTGACAGGAATATTTCGCGAAGAAGTGAGTGAAATTCGGGTGATCTCGTCCTATGGTGCCTGTGTGCAATGTCAGACAAGCGATTGGATCAAGACATGAGCTACTTTGTTCGACTGTTCGTCCTGCCTCTTGTTGTTACGTGGTCGATTGTGAGTACCGCTTGGGCCGCTCCTGATCGGGTGGCGCTTGTGATCGGCATGGCAGATTACGAGGCGATTACGCCGCTAACAAATACTAAAAACGATGCTGACGCCCTTGCCGAAACGCTGACCGAGATTGGGTTCGATGTAACGCGCGTCGTGGATGTGAGCCTTGATGAACTGCGCGCGGTGATGAAGGATTTTTCGTTCCGGTCGGAAACAGCCGATCTGGCGCTCATCTATTTTGCAGGTCACGGCATCGAGGTGCAGGGCGAGAACTTCCTGATACCGATTGATGCGCGTCCACGGTCGAATGCTGAGGTTCAAAACCAGTCTGTTTCACTCAAAGAGATGCTTGAAGTGGTCGAAAAGGCCCGCGTGATGAGGATTGTTATCCTCGACAGTTGTCGTGACAATCCGCTTGGCGGCGATATTGACACCAGCGCAGCGGTCCAATCCGCGTTTCAATCCACCGATCAGGCCACGCGCGGGGTGGGTGGCTTGGCGCCTGCCAACCCGGACCGTGGAACTCTTGTCGCATTTGCCGCGAAGGACGGGCAGGTCGCTTTGGATGGTACACAAGGCAACAGCCCGTATGCCCGTGCCTTGATGGACAAAATGTCCAAACCGGGCCTCGAAATAAGCTTGATGTTCCGTCAGGTTCGGGATGCCGTGCTCGAAGAAACGCGAAACCTTCAAGAGCCATACACCTATGGCTCATTAACGGGGCAACCCTTCTACCTGTCGGGCGGCCCGGAAGATACACCCGAGGTCGCGGCTGCAGAGCCGTCAAAGTCTTGGTCGAAACTGCGCCCGGATCAGGAATCGCAATTGTTGGCCCTTGCAAACCTCGGAGACACGCGCTCGATGCTTGGGCTGGCGTATATTCGCCTCAACCCTGAGGACAGTCGGTTTGACCCGGCTCAGGCTGTCGGCTTCTTGCAGCGGGCGGTTGAACGCGGGTCACCCGAGGCGCAGATGGAGTTAGCCAAACTCTATGAACAGGGGATCGGTGTTGATGTCGATGAAGCCCGCGCGCTGGAACTTTATCAGGCGGCGGCGGATCAGGGGTTTGCCGACGCAATCAATGATTTGGGTTTCCTGCATTATCAAGGTGGGCTGGGGCTGCGCCCGAACCCAGACAAAGCGCTTGAGCTTTTCGAACGTGCGGCGGACCTGCGCCACCCCGAGGCGCAGTTCAATTTTGCTGCGTTGATTGATGACGGTCTGATCCCTGACAAAGGGCCAAAGGATGCCGCGCAGTACTTGTATGCAGCCTTGCGCAGTGGCAGCCAGGACGTCCTGAACCTGTTGCTGGAGCGCCCAACCATGTTTGCGGAGGAAACACGCCGCGAATTGCAGGCGCAGTTGCAGGCGTTCAATTTTTATGAGGGGTCCATAGACGGAGATATCGGGCCCGGAACGAAACGGGGAATCCGGGCCGCGTACGGGCTTGAGTAGACCCTAACTGGAGCGCAAGAGCACCTTGTTCGACCCGACTGCAGCGGCAATGCGTTGATAGTGGATTGCCCGCGTCGCGTCTGAGCTGGCCGAGCGCAGAAGCACCGTTTCGGCTTCAGCGACGATTGCGCTGGCCTGTTGATTCAAACTCGATGCGCGAGGTTCTCGGACCGCCCGCATCGGAGGCGTGGGAACTGATTGCCCGCTCTCTGTTCTGATCCGTGCTGTCAGTGCCGGTTTCTGCCGGTCCAGGTTGCTTCGCACAAGAGAGTCGAGTTTGCGGGCGGTATCTAGAAGGACATCGCGGGCTTCTGCGTAATCTCCGTTCGCCGGGATTTCCTGAGCCAGCTGGCGATAGGTGGAGGCAAAACAGGCGATTTTATACTCGTCTCCCATAAATTCGCAGATCTGCTGGATCTGGTTGAGTTGGGTGACGATCTCTGTCGTGCGGGCATTAGATACGGCAACGGCTGGACCGGAAGGGCGCACCGTCCGGTTTTCGCCTTCCGACGAGTTCCCGCCTCCGCCGATGTCATCCCCCCCGACCTGAGCGTATTCAGGATAGATCAATTCAACCGTGCCGATGGGGGCGCCGCGGTCCAGGATGTTGGAAGGGCCATCGGGTGTCGATGCCACCACCACCGCTGGCACGGCGAGCGCGCCCAAAAAGATAGGAAGGCCGAGCATTCGGGTGGTGTTCTTTCTTGAAATCATGGCGTGCGCCTTCCGTTGGGTGGCAATGAACATTCTAAAACCGCGGGCTACCGTTCAGTACGCTGAGTTAAGCAGTGCCCAGTAGACTACATGACGTAACGGTAAGGCGGGACAGATTGCAAAGCAAGTTCGGCATCCAACTGGCACATGCGTCGCCTCACTCTGCTGCTGTTGTGACAAAGAAGTAGACCCATTCGCCTTTGAAATCCGGATCGCTTGCGCGCGCGTCACTGACCCTATCGCGCAGCCAATCCAGATATGGTTCTGCAGGTTCTACAAGCGGTCGGAAGCCTTCGTAGAGAGGCACCGAAGATGCAAAAGCCACAGCGATTTCCTGGCCGAACGGCGGTCCGATTTCGATGTAGAGGCCAGGTTCGCCTGCTTCCAACACGGTTTCGGATCCGATTTGCAGAGCGCCTTCTGCTGGGGTCAGTGTCAAAGGCGTGAACTGGTTTGGCATGAGATGCAGTACGTTGCCGTTGGCATCGAAATAATCGACATAAACAAAGGCGTCATAGTCCGCCCCCTGAAGAGCCATGACCAGCGGACTGCCTTCGGTATATCGGAATTCCCGCGCATGCGTGCTTTCGCCGACAAGCAGTGGATTGGTGATTTGATCTGTGGATTGCGGAAGCCCCACGCTGGCAATCCCGGCAAGGGCTCCGCATTGCGGGCGAGGCAAGATAAGAAGATTGTCGCGCACCGGAATGTCGGCACCCATCTGTGCCTGCATGGCGGCAACGACGCTGGAGCGTAGTTCCGGTTCAGGGACGTGGCCAGCCACCACGAGCGTGTTGTCGGCTGGATCAAATTCGACTTGAAGACGTGAACAGGGAACGGCGCTTAGGACACCAGTGATGCCATCGCGGACCTCCGCTGCTGCGCCGCTTAGATCACCCGGTTCCATGAAGCTTTGGAACGCGGAAAGGGAAACTGGATCAATTGCACCGTCTCCGGATCCTTGAAACGCCAGAGACGCTTTTGCCCGGTCTGTTTCCGGTGCGACAGGCCCGGTTGGTTCCAGGACGACGGATTGCTGGGCGACCGGAATGACAGTGGGTTTGGCCTCGGCTACGCTGACGGCCGAGGTTGCGACTGGGGCTGCAGGGTCAATAACCGGGACGGCGGCGTTAGGACGAAAGGCCACGGGTTCTGCTGCTGTGAGCGGAGCGCTGCTCTGTGTGACATCTATTGGTCTTGAGGTCGTGACCTGGCCGACAAGTGCACTTGTCTGAACACTTGCCGGTATGGTGGCCTGGGCGGGCGTCGCCTCGGCCACGATCGCAGCTTCTGAGATAGCTTGCGGTGAAATAGTGGCTTCGTCCAAGCCTTGCATGATGGGTTGTGCCAAAGCTGCGGTATCTTGTGGTACGGACAAGGCCTGAGCGGACGAAGGGTCCGCCGACACGGCAGCGGCGCGCGGAGAGGTCGGGGCATCTGTAACCAAAGCCTCGATTGTCGGCGTGATCGCTATGGATTGTGTGCCCGTGGGCGCCATAGTCGTTGCGCGTGAAACAGCGATTTGGCCTTGCCCGAGAGACGCTCCGCTTGTGTCGCCTGACAGAGCTTGATCTGCATCAGGGGCTGTTTCCCGCGCTGTGCTGCGTTGCACTTGATAGGCGGCGAGTTCGATCTGGGTTTCAGGAACCGGTTGTTCGGGAATGTCGCCCGGTCTTGTCGAGAGATAGAGGATGTAGGCACCTGCAACATGTGCACTGACCGAAGCCGCCAGGGCCAATGCCCAGATGATGGCAGACTTGCTCATGGGATTGGCGGCGTGGCTTCGGGTGTGACAACCAGCACGACGTCTTTGGCTCCAAGCCCTTCGATACGACTGACCAGAGGCAAGACGTGACGCAACTCCGTATCTCGATGCGCATTGATGCGGACGAGCGTCTCTGCGCTGGCTGACAGCCCCTGCGCAACAACCTCGTTGAGCGCGCCATCTGCAACGGCAAGGCCGTCAACCGCAAAGTCGCCTGCGGCGGATACTGAGACCGTGATGCCACCAGATGGCATATCCGCTCCAGTCTCGGCTGAGGGTGGGGTAACATCAAAGGGAGCGGTCGCATCCATACGCCCGATCAGCATAAAAAAGACCAACAGGAAGAAGACCACGTCAATCAAAGCGACAATGGTTTCTGGGGGCTGTTTGCTGATGGGGCGCGACAGTTTCATTCCGCGCCCTCTAGTCTGACAACCCGCAGGTTCGTTACGCCTGCACGCGTGGCTGCGTCCATGACCGAGACCAAAGCCTGCATATCAGCGGCACCTGAGGGGAGGACTAGCACTCTGAGCGCGGGGTTGTCCTGCAAGCGCGTGACCAGCATTGCTTGCAGATCGGCAAGTTCCAGTCCCATACCGCGTGCGGTCGGGATGCCATCAGCTCCGATCCGGATCATCAAAGTGCTTCCGACGCCATCGGCTGCTGTCTGCGGAGCTTTGTCGGGTTCGCCTGATCGCTGTACGGCCGGTATCATGTCCAGATTCAGATAGGTTGATGTCACCATGAAGAACACCAACAGGATCAACATCACATCGATCATTGGCACCAGAGAAATCAAGGCTTTGGGAGCCTTGGGACGTGTCAGGGTCAAAGTGCCGGGGTCGTGCATGGCGTGCCCCTATTTCGACGGCTGATCCGCGATCAGCATCAATTGCGCAATTGCGCCTTCGATCATCTGCGCACCGCGTTCTGCCCGCCCCGACAAAAGCGTGGCGCCGACAGCGGCTGGGATGGCGACCAATAGACCTGCAGCAGTTGTCAGCAGGGCTTGCCAGATACCACCGGCAAGAACCGAGGCATTCGCCGCGCCCTCAGCCAGTTCAAGTTCCTGAAACGATTGGATCATGCCTAATACCGTCCCAAGCAGGCCGAGCAGGGGAGAAATCATTGCGATCAGTTCCAAGAGCCGGATATGGCTGTTCATTTGCGCCAACTCTTCATTGCCGCGCCGCATCAATTCGGTCATCAGGGCCGGACCGGAGCGTCCCTTGCGCAGAGCACCGATGGCGAATGCGAGAACTCGGTCTGCCGGTGCAGACCCGTCTTCCGCTGTGCGCTGGGCATCTTCTGGGTTGCCTGCTTCGAAACTGGCCAGCGCTCTGTCCCGAGTGGCCGCACCCTTCGTCACAGGTGCTAGCTGCGCGATCTTGTAGACAATCAACGCGAGTGAAAAGACGGACATAAATGCCAGCAACAGAATGATCGGTCCGCCGGTCCCGATATTCGCAAACGCGTCCAACACCTTACTTCACCAGTGCGGCGCTGGTCTTGCTGCCCAATTCGAGGAATTCGAAACAATCTGCGTTGTCCTCGTTCTGCGGTTTGCATATGGGCATGTCGTGCAGGACGATCTCTGAAATGTCAGAGCAAGCGATTTCCGGTATGGCAAACAACTTGAGCGTTGTCCGCTGCACGGGCAGGGGCGCTGCATCGATCGAAAGCAGACGGTCAATCACACCGTTGCTGTCCAGAATAGCGAGGCTCATCTCGAAGCCCTCAAAGCTTTTCCCGGTGCCGTTGCGAAACAAAAAGTAGGCTTGGCACCCGCTGGGTTCGCCTGGCTTGAACTTGTTTAGTTCGACTGACAATGCCCCGGTTTGTGCCGTTCCGGCTGTTGCCACGGCGCACAGCGCTATTGATGACAGCCACGTAAGGGTTCTCTTCACATTGACCTCCCGTAATGTGACCTGATCACGTCAGGTTCTTTCTGTTCGTCTTAGTATGAGCCTATCTCAACGGTTTGATGTTTAATGCATTTCTTTTGCTGTCCTTGCCGGCCATACGCCAGCGTGAGACAGCCGGGTTTACAAGTCAGCAAACGCGAAGTCGCTCATTCGGTCAAGTCTGGCCTCTCGATAGACCGCCGGTGGCGCGTCGCAATGCTGCGAGGGTTCTAATGATTGATTGGAAAAATGTTTGTCAGAGCGGCTGTTTATGGTGATGATGTTGCTGCTGAGCTTCGCTAATTTTGGGTTGGTTTCAGGTTTTTTATTTTCAAGCTTTTGATTTAAAATTAATTTTTTGGAATGAGAGGGATAGTGTGCTTGATGCAATAAATGGCCCTGGCGATGTGATAGCCGAACTCAATTCGTTCCGTGAGGCTTTTCGGAAACAAATTACCGCCTTGGCGAACGAGGTTTTGAAGCGCAACAAGATGAACGCGCAATCGGTTGAGGCGATGTGCGCGCGCGTTGATGCCGGTCTTCGCGACTACGCTTCTTTTTTGACCAAGGTGAACGGAGTGCGCCAAGCGCAAGAGGCGTCGACAGATGACCGGCATGCTCAAATCGATCTGCGCCGGGAATGGGGCGCTGCGACGTCTCGAACCAATCTGTTTCGTGTCGAATTGAACCAATGGACGTTGATGAAAAAACTGGTGCACGAACAGGTGGTCGCAAGAAAGAAGCGTGTTCCACTTTATCAGAAGCGCCGAAATGATGTGGCGGCGGCCCAGAGCGCAGCCAGTGACGCGGTTTTCGATTGGGTCCACGCCGCTCTGAATCGGGAAAAGCAGTCTGATGATGCCATCGAGCGCGGCTGTTTTCCTGATATCGCTTTGCCGAATAGCGAATTCCACGAACACCTACACGCGGCGTATCGTGTGCTCCTTGTACGCGCAAAGGCGCGGCCAGTACGGTTTCTTGATGTTGGGTGCGGCGGCGGTCTGAAGGTTCTGTCTGCGCTTAGATACTTTTCGCAGGCAGAGGGATTGGATTATCAGAAAAGCTATGTCGACAGTGCGAGCGCTTTGCTTGAACGCGCACAGGTCGAAGGTGCGAGCGCTTTTAAGGCTGATGCGCTGACCTTCGATGGGTACGGCGACTATGACGTCATCTATTTTTATCGGCCGATCCAAGATCAGGACAAGATCATCGAGATGGAGCGGCGAATCGTTGATCAGGCGGCTCCCGGGACAGTCTTGATTGCGCCCTATCTTGGGTTTTGTGACCGCTTCGCCAGCTTGGGGTGCGGCCACGTCGCCGGGGATGTGTATCTTTCGAAAACGTCGAAGGCGGATGCGCAGCGTTGGCGGCGCGAGGCCGAACAAACCGGTCCCGCTGTTGCCTTGGCCGAGCCGGATCGCATGCCAACGATCTGGACGCCATTGCTCGAGGCCTCGCGCCAATCTGGATATGACATCGAGAGGTATGCGCAACCGGCCTAATCTGGAGGACCTGTTGAGCGGGCGAGCGAGGCTGTTCATGACAGCTCCGTTAGCGGTGCGCTTGATCGGGGCAAGATGTCCACAAAGAAATTTACGCTAGGTCACATTCTAATGCTGGATTTTTCGCAAAGACTTGATAACCTTCGTATAGTTTTGTTGCCCGAACGCGGGTGTTTTTGATTTATTTTTAAAGCTTCCGAAGGCTGCCACGTTGTCAGATATGCTGAAATCACTCGGTGAAGATGCGCCCAGCGGCGAGAATCTGGAGTATGATCCAGATTTCATCGCGATGGAGCTGGCTGGTCAACCCGAAGAAGAGCGCCAGGCTGGGACGGAAATCGTCGAAGGCAGTGATCCCGACTACAAGGACCTCGCAAGCAAGGCGCGCGTCGTACTTGAGCGGACGCACGACATTCGTGCGGCCGTGTATCTGGCCGACAGTGAGGTTCGTTTGAACGGGTTGTCCGGCTTTGCCGAAATGACGTCGTACATCCGTGGATGTCTCGAAGAGTACTGGGATACGTGCCACCCTCAGCTCGATGAGGAGGACGACAACGATCCGATGATGAGGATCAACGCAGTCAGTGGCCTCGGCGCGCGCTCGACGGTGGTCCGGGGGTTGCGCACATCTGCGCCGCTGACAAATAGCCGCGTGCTGGGGCGGGTAACGCTGCGCGACATCGACATCGCGAATGGTGAGGCGGAAGCGTCTGATGATGAAACGCCGATGTCCTCGTCCGAAATCGACGCAGCCTTCACGGATACGTCGAGTGAAGACCTCGAGGCCTATTTTGCCGCTGCGTCGAGCGCTTTCGAGGACGTAAATGCCATTGACGCGATCTTTCTTGAAAAGACGCCGGGCTACGGCCCGTCGTTGGAGGACCTGCAGAAGGTTTTGAGCAAGATCGTCAAAGTTCTGTCGAAATACGTCCAGGCAGATGCGCCGGAAACGATTGATGATGACCAGGGAGATGAGGCTGGTGTGGCGCGTCCAGCGGCCGCACGCGGCGGCGGTGCGCCCGGCTCAATCGAGACAAGGGCGGATGTGACGGCCGCGCTCGACCGGATCATGGATTATTACGCGCGGCACGAGCCGTCGAGCCCGCTGCCAATTCTTCTTAAGCGCGCCAAACGATTGGTCGGCGCCGAGTTTTTGGAAATCATCAATGATCTGGCACCTGAGGGTGTCGCAAACGTCCGGCTTATCGGAGGAGTAACCGAAGAAGAAACTGAGTCCGACAGCTCGTCCAGCGACTGGTAATGCAGGCAGCGCGTCGCGTCGCGCGGAGCTTTCGGAACCTGAAGAAAAATAAAACGCGAACAACAGATGGGGAATTACTATGTCCAGTTCACAGAAGTTCATTGCGCGAAACCGCGCGCCGAGAGTTCAGATCGAATACGATGTCGAGCTCTATGGCTCGCAAAAAAAAGTGCAGCTTCCCTTTGTCATGGGTGTCATGTCCGATCTTGCGGGAAAGTCCGAGGTTGAGCAGCCCAACGTAGCTGATCGAAAATTTCTTGAGATTGATGTCGATAATTTCGACGACCGCATGAAGGCAATGAAACCCCGCGCCGCGTTTTCGGTCCCCAATACGCTGACGGGCGAGGGCAATCTGTCCGTAGATATTACCTTTGAGAGCATGGACGACTTTTCGCCGGGTGCGATTGCCAAGCAGGTAGAGCCTCTTCGCAAATTGATGGAGGCGCGCAACGAATTGTCCAACCTCATGACGTACATGGATGGCAAGCCTGGCGCTGAAGAACTGATTGCCAAGACGATGAACGATCCGGCACTTCTCAAGTCGCTGGCAGCACAGGCTGCTCCGGCAGACGCGGATGATGCCGCCAAGGACGAGGAGTAAGATATGGCTGAACAAGCAACCGAAGCCCAGGTCGAAGGCGGCGCAGCCGAGGCCTCTGAATCCGATTTCGCCAGTTTGCTCCAGAAGGAATTCAAGCCGCGGACAGACACTGCAAAGACCGCGGTTGAAACCGCTGTTCAAACACTGGCGCAGCAGGCGCTTGAAAACGCCAATCTGATTTCGGAAGATGTGCTCTTGTCGCTTGGCGCCATGGTCGCCGAGATTGATCGTAAGCTTTCAGAGCAGATCAACCTGATTATTCACCACGAAGAGTATCAGCAGCTCGAAAGTGCATGGCGCGGACTGCATTTCCTGGTGAACAACACCGAAACGGACGAGATGCTGAAAATTCGTGTTCTCAACATCTCTAAGAAGGACCTGCATAAGACGGTTCGCAAATTCAAAGGGACAGCTTGGGATCAATCGCCGATCTTCAAAAAGCTTTATGGCGAGGAATATGACCAGATCGGTGGCGAGCCTTATGGCTGCCTCGTGGGGGATTATTACTTCGACCACACGCCGCCTGATGTTGAATTGCTGGGCGAAATGGCCAAGATCGGTGCTGCCGCGCACGCGCCCTTCCTCGCAGCGGCGGCGCCCTCGCTGATGAACTTCGAAAGCTGGAGTGAATTGGCGAACCCGCGCGATCTTACCAAGATCTTTCAGACGCCAGAATATGCCGGATGGCGCAGTCTGCGGGACAGTGAGGACAGCAAATATATCGGCCTTGCGATGCCGAAGTTTCTTGGCCGCCAGCCCTACGGGGCCAAATCAAACCCGGTTGATGAGTTCGCGTTTGAGGAAGACACGGGCGATGGCGATTCCAGCAAATTTGCCTGGGTGAATGCAGCTTATGGTATGGCGTTCAACGTGAACCGGTCGTTCAAGGAATATGGTTGGTGCAGCCGTATTCGCGGCGTTGAGTCCGGCGGAACCATTGAGGGCCTGCCCACCCACACGTTCCCGACGGACGATGGTGGCGTTGACATGAAATGCCCAACCGAGGTGACCATCGGTGACCGGCGCGAGGCAGAGTTGGCGAAAGCTGGCCTGATGCCTCTACTGCATCGGAAGAACACGGATCAGGCCTCTTTTATTGGGGCGCAGTCGCTTCACAAGCCGGCGGTCTATGAGGACCCAGACGCGACAGCGAACGCCAACCTTGGCGCACGTCTGCCGTATCTCTTCGCGACCTGTCGTTTTGCGCATTACCTCAAGTGCATGGTGCGCGACAAAATCGGATCGTTTAAAGAACGCGAGGATATGCAGCGTTGGTTAAACGATTGGATTCTGCAGTACGTTGATGGCAACCCCGAGACGTCAGGTGAAGAAACCAAGGCGAGAAAGCCATTGGCTTCTGCCGAGGTGCAGGTGCAAGCGGATCCCGAGAACCCTGGGTACTACAAATCTCAATTCTTCCTCCGCCCACATTATCAACTGGAAGGCCTCACGGTGTCTTTGCGCCTCGTGTCGAAGTTGCCTTCTGAAAAGCAATAATAGCCCCAGCGCAGCGGCTCAGTTGCTGCGCTTCAATTCTCAGACCAACGCGGATGAATGATGCCGCATAATATTAAGAAAGGAAGACCGTCATGGCCGTCGACATGTTTTTGGATCTAAAAGGGATCCCCGGAGAATCGAAAGATGATAAACACAAGGATAAGATCGATGTTCTCGCCTGGTCCTGGGGCTGCTCGCAGTCGGGAACGATGCATTTCGGAGGCGGAGGCGGCGCTGGTAAAGCGAACTTCCAAGACATTTCGGTCACGAAATGGATTGATAAGGCGTCGCCCATTCTGATGACAAATGTCGCAACCGGCGATCACATCGCCGAGGGGACGTTGATTGTCCGCAAAGCCGGCGCGAAGCCATTGGAATACATCAAAATCACCATGACAGATATTTTGGTTACGTCGGTCTCGACAGGTGGTTCGGGTGGTGAGGACCGTCTGACAGAAAACGTCTCTCTGAACTTTGCTCAAATCAAGTTCGAATACAAAGAACAGAAGAAAGACGGCAGCGGCGAAGCTGCAAAGGTCTTCGATTACAATATCGAGGCGAACAAGAAGAACTGATCTTGCTTTCAGCTCTCAGTCACCCGCGCATGGTTTAGCGGGTGGCTGCCCTCTCTTCTGACTGCAAAGAATGGATCAGGAATATGCAGAACGCAGCAACAGACCTGCTCAAAGCGGGTGATCTGTCTGGTGCCCTTGCGAGCTTGCAAGACTCGGTACGCGCAAAACCGGACGATGCGAAACTCAGGGTTTTCCTGTTCCAGTTGCTGTGCGTCATCGGAGATTGGAAGCGCGCGGTTGCTCAACTCAAACTGTCGGCGCAACTTGATGCCGGTGCGCTGCCAATGGCGCAAACATACCGGGAAGCCATCATCTGCGAGGTTTTCCGTGAAAAAGTCTTCGCGGGGGACAAGGACCCGCTGATCTTTGGCGAGCCCCAAGACTGGGTTGCGCTGTTGGCGCAGGGCTTGAAAGCGCTTGCTCAGGGTCAAGCCGAACGTGCAGCAGAATTACGGGAAAAGGCGTTCGAGAAAGCGCCTACAACCCCCGGCAGTCTGGATGGACAGGATTTTGAATGGATCGCTGATGCCGACATGCGGCTGGGTCCGGTTCTTGAGATCATCGTGAATGGCAAATATTTCTGGATGCCGTTCAATGTGTTGTCGAGCCTTCGGATCGAAGCGCCTGAGGATTTGCGCGACACGGTTTGGACAGCAGCTAACTTGACACTGAAAAACGGTGGCGAACTGGTGGGTTTGATCCCCACACGCTATGCTGGAACCGCAGAGCGCGGCAGCGACGCAATGAAATTGTCCCGCGTGACGGAGTGGGAAGACCTGGGAAGCGACACATTCGCTGGTCTTGGGCAGCGTCTTCTTGCGACCGACACAACTGAAGTGTCTCTGATGGACACCCGCAATTTCCAATTTGCCCCGGTATCCGCGGATGCCGAAGGCGAGGTCGAGGTTGATGGCTGACCGAACACTGACAGAGCGGCTCCAGCCGTCTATTCTTGACCGCCTCACTGATGACGCCCCAGAGAAGACGTCGGAAAATGCTTCTGACCGGGTGATTGATATTCGCCGGTTGAGAGAAATCATTCAGCGCGATCTGGCCTGGCTGTTGAATACCGGAAATCTGGACTCGGAAATCGATACTGAGCGGTATCCGAATGTTGCCCGCTCGGTTGTGAACTACGGCGTCCCGGACTCGACCGGGGATTTCGCGAATAAAGAGCGCGCTATTGCCGTACGGGATGCAATTCGCAAGGCGGTTGAGTTCTTTGAACCCCGTCTGATCGACGGAACCTTAAGCGTTGTCAGTCGCATCGATGATGACGAACGCGAGTCCACAATTGTGTTCGATATCATCGCCGATATGTGGGCGGAGCCCGTTCCGGCCGAGCTCTACCTACGCAGCCAGTTTGATACCACTACCGGCCATGTGTCGCTTGAGTACGGGGGATAGTCTCGATTGGATACCCGGCTTCTCAGACATTATGAAACCGAGCTTGCGTTCCTGCGTGAGATGGGTGCCGAATTCGCAAAAAGCTATCCAAAGATCGCGTCTCGACTTGGGATGGATGGCTTGGAAATTCTCGACCCGTATGTTGAGAGATTGTTGGAAGGCACAGCCTTTCTGACTGCGCGTGTTCAGCTCGAGCTGGAGCTGCAATACCCCGCCTTTACCAATCATCTGCTTGATGTGGTCTTTCCGCATTTCCTGGCTCCGACGCCATCAATGATGATCGCTGAATTGACGCCAGATATGGAGAACGCGGATCTGGTCGCCGGGTATACTCTGCCGCGTCATACCGTGTTGCGTTCAAAGCCAGTGCCGGGCGCGCAAAAGCCTTGCCAGTTCCGAACCGCAAGCGCCTTGGATCTTTGGCCCATAACTGTGACCGAGGCCGAATACATTGACGGCAGAGGCGCGTTGGTTGCGGCGGGTGTTGCAAGGGACCCCAAGGCGCGCGCTGCAGTCCGGTTGCGGCTGACACGGCACGGCGGGCAGCCTCTCAAAGAGCTGCCGTTGGACCGGCTGGTGTTTTTTCTTGGTGGGCAAGTCAGCACGAGTTGGACGCTGTTCGAAATGCTCTGTGCAAAACCCGCCACTGTCGTCGCGCGGTCCGTGGATCGTCGGGATGACTGGGTTGTTCCGTTGAATGCACCGGTGGCCTCCAGAGGTTTGGAACCGGACGAGGCGCTATTGCCAACGCCGCGCCCGTCTTTCGATGGCTACCGTCTCTTGCAGGAATATTTCGCTATGCCCGAAAGGAACCTCTTTATTGAGGTCTCCGGGCTGTCAGCACCGCTTCAACGCACGACGGCAGATAGTGTGGACGTTTATCTGCTGCTTCGGGATAACAAGTCCGAGATTGCGCCCAACGTCACGCCGGAAGCATTCAAACTGCATTGCGTACCGGCCATCAACCTGTTCCCAAAGCGCTGTGATCGCGTTCCGCTGTCACATCGAAGGACCGAACACCACGTTGTGCCGGATCGCACCGCGCCCAAGGATTTCGAGGTTTTTGCGATCACAAAGGTCACCGGCATCCGCAAAGAGGGCAAAGACGACTTACCGCTCAAGGCCTTTTATTCATCCGACGAATTCACAGCCGCGGGTAGTGGGGGCGCGGCCTACTACACGCACACGCGTCACCTGCGTCAACGCAGCGAAAGCGAAGCGTTGCGGGGTGTCCGCACCAATTATCTGGGCTCCGAAAGCTATCTGTCGGTTGTTGACGGAAACGAAGCGCCGTACCCGTTTGATCTTGGTCAGCTTGCCGTCGAGGCGATGGTGACAAATCGGGATCTTCCAATGCTTCTGCCCACCGGCGCGGACGATGTTTTCCACCTGCCAGATGGCGGGCCAGTGGCCAAGATCCGCACTCTGATTGGACCAACCAAACCCCGGACCTGTATCGCGCAGGGCGATGCGGCCTGGCGCGCGGTAAGCCATCTGAGCCTGAACTACCTGTCGATTTCGGATGAAACAGGCGCACCGGGTGGCGGGGCGGCTGCGCTGCGCGAATTGATCGGGCTCTACACGCCAGTCGGAGACAGCGCGATGGAGCGCCAGTTGGAGGGCATCGTGTCTGTAAGCACGCGTCCCATCGTGCGGCGCATTCATGACGGTGTTTTATCGACGGCAGTGCGTGGTCTCGAAATCACGCTGGTTCTGGATGAAAGCCTCTTCGAAGGCAGTTCGATCTACACGTTGGGGTCTGTGCTTGAGCGATTTTTCCGCAAGTATACGACAATCAACAGTTTCACGGAAACCGTTTTGAAAACGCAACAAAGAGGAGAGATTGCGCGATGGTCACCGAAGATGGGGGCGAACCGCGCGATCTGAGCCATTTCGAGCGACTGGTCCGCGATCCTCAATCCCACCATATCTTTTTTGCCATGCGTGTGCTTGAGGCGCATTTTGCAGAGCAACCTCGTCTGGGCACTGCGCGCCGTCCGCGCCAGGAAAAAGTGCGCTTTGGGCAAGAGCCAGAACTCGCTTTCCCGAAATCGACTATTCATTCTTTCGAACAGCAAACCGCCGATGCGCCCGCAAAGCTTAAGAACCTGTTTTTCGGTTTGTATGGCGCACATGGCCCGCTGCCTCTTCACCTGACGGAATACGCGCGCGAGCGGAAAAACAACCACCGGGACGGTACGTTTGTCGCCTTCACCGACATGCTGACCCACCGTTTGATGGAATTGCTCTACCGCGCCTGGGTCCGGGGGCAGCCTGCTCCGGCATTTGATCGCGGCGCGAACACCGAAACCGAAAGCAAAATCGGGGCACTTGCGGGATTCTTTGGTGACAACTTCCGCGACCGCGATGCTATGCCGGAGCTGGCCAAGCGTCATTACGCGGGCCTGTTGTCAGCAGCGCCGAAAAATGCCGAAGGCTTGGTTGCAATTGTAAACGGATTTTTTTCTGCTCCGGTGGTTCTTGAGGAATTCATTGGAGACTGGCTCACGCTGGAGCCGGATGACAGGTGGCAGCTGGGCGGGCAGGGCGGCTTGGGGCACACGACCTGCATCGGAGAGCGGGTCTGGTCTCATTCGGCCAAGTTCAGATTGCGCATCGGCCCATTAAGCCTCGAAGACTACAAGCGCTTTCTTCCCGGTACGCCTGCCCTTGCGCGCTTGCGGGCCATAGTCCGGAATTATACCGGCGATCAATTGGATTGGGATGTGAACCTTGTTCTCCGTGGCAAAGACGTTCCCCAAGCTCAACTGGGGTCCGACACTCAGCTTGGCCTGACCAGTTGGATTGGGTCCGAAGATCACCCGGATGAAGTTGCAGATTTGTACATGACACCTTTGACAGACGTTCCCTTGCAAGAAGCCCTCGCGGCTTAAAAGAAACCATTTCGCGACCAAGCGAAGGAGATTGACTTATGACCGAGATCAGCCGCGTTGCACTGTTCGGAAAGCTTAACAAAGTGGGATATCAGGCCGTCGAGGGGGCCACGGTGTTCTGCAAGATGCGGGGCAATCCGTATGTTGAAGTGATCCACTGGCTTGCACAGTTGGTGCAGCTGGACAATTCTGATGTTCAGAAGATCATCCAGCATTACGATCTTGACCCCGCCAAGCTTTCTGCCGACATGACCCGTGCTCTGGATGCGCTACCGCGTGGCGCGAGCTCAATCTCGGACCTCAGTTCCCATCTGCAGGACGCGATGGAGCGTGCGTGGGTGTATGGTTCTTTGTTGTTCAATTCCAATCAGGTGCGGACGGGGCATTTGATCCTCGGTATGCTCAAGACGCCGGAATTGCGGTCGATCCTGATGAATATTTCCAAGGAATTCTCGAAGGTCGGCGCAGACGATCTGTCAGAGAATTTCCACACGGTTGTCGATGGTTCGGTCGAAGACAACTTGCGCCCGCAGGACGGATCGCAAACGGGAGGCGGAGCTGTGCCCGGCGAAGCGTCCGGTGCGATGGCACCCGGCGCAATGGGCAAGGAAGAGGCCCTTGCACAATACTGCACGGATTTGACCGAACAGGCGCGCAATGGCGAGATTGATCCGATTGTGGGACGGGATGAGGAGATTCGGCAAATCGTCGACGTCCTGATGCGGCGGCGTCAGAACAACCCGATCCTCACGGGTGAGGCCGGTGTCGGTAAGACGGCCGTGGTTGAGGGTTTCGCTTTGCGGATTGCCCGCGGCGACGTGCCTCCTGCGCTGCGCGAGGCGCGACTTCTCGCGTTGGATGTGGGGCTTTTGCAAGCTGGCGCGTCGATGAAAGGCGAGTTTGAAAACCGGCTTCGTCAGGTGATTGACGAGGTGCAAGCCTCGACCGTCCCGATCATCATGTTTGTGGACGAGACCCACACTTTGGTGGGAGCGGGTGGTGCCGCCGGAACCGGCGACGCAGCGAACTTGCTCAAGCCCGCTCTGGCACGGGGCACACTGCGTACAATCGGCGCAACAACCTGGGCCGAATACAAAAAACATATCGAGAAGGATCCGGCGTTGACCCGTCGCTTCCAGGTCGTTCAGGTCGAAGAGCCGAGCATCCCGAAAGCGATCATGATGATGCGCGGTATTGCGACAATGCTCGAAAATCATCACAAGGTTCAGGTCTTGGATGAGGGCATTGAGGCAGCGGTATCACTGTCCGCACGCTACATTCCGGCGCGGCAATTGCCCGATAAATCGGTAAGTGTTCTGGATACGGCATGTGCACGGGTCGCCGTCAGTCAGCACGCGGTTCCGGCCGAAGTGGATGATAGCCGCAAGCGTATCGACGCTCTTACCACAGAACTTGAGATCATCGGTCGTGATGAAACCGCTGGTATGGATGTGACCGAGCGGCGTGAAGCGATTACCGCTCTCAAAGAAGAGGAAGAGGCGCGGCTGGCGGAGCTCGACAAGCGTTGGCAGGCAGAGAAGGAAGTTGTTGCAGCGATCCTTGATCTCCGGGCCAAGCTGCGCGAAGGCGGCGCGCCTGTGGATACGCCCGATGCGGCCGGAGAAGAGGCCGCCGAGAAAAGTCCGATGACTGCGGAAGAACGGACTGAACTGCTGACCGAACTTCGTGCCAAGAACGCAGAATTGACCGAGTTGCAGGGCGAGAACCCGTTGATCCTGCCCATTGTCGATGAACAGGCGGTTGCGAGTGTTGTTGGCGACTGGACTGGTATCCCGGTTGGCCGCATGGTCAGTGATGAGTTGCAAACGGTTCTGAACCTGAAGGATCATCTGGCCAAGCGGGTGATCGGACAGGATCACGCGATGGAAATGATCGCCAAACGCATCCAGACCAGTCGCGCAGCGCTCGACAATCCGAACAAACCCATCGGTGTTTTCTTGCTTGCAGGGACAAGCGGCGTCGGCAAAACCGAAACCGCGCTGGCATTGGCCGAGGTGCTTTACGGTGGCGAACAGAATGTCATCACGATCAACATGTCTGAATACCAGGAAGCGCACACTGTCAGCAGCCTGAAAGGTGCGCCTCCAGGCTATGTTGGTTATGGTGAGGGTGGCGTTCTGACTGAAGCGGTGCGGCGCAAGCCCTATTCCGTTGTTCTTTTGGACGAGGTCGAAAAGGCACACCCCGATGTGCACGAAGTGTTCTTCCAAGTGTTTGACAAGGGTGTCATGGAAGATGGCGAAGGGCGACTGATCGACTTCAAGAACACGCTCATCCTGCTGACCTCCAACGCGGGGTCAGACTTGATCATGGATATGTGCTCTGACCCTGATCTGATGCCTGAACCGGAAGGCATCGCCAAAGCGTTGCGGGATCCTCTGCTCAAGATTTTCCCGGCGGCATTGCTCGGTCGCCTCGTGACCATTCCCTACTATCCGCTCAACCCGGATATGATCGGCAAGATTACCCGCCTTCAATTGGACCGGATCAAAAAGCGGGTCACCGAAGCGCACGGTGTGCCCTTCGAATACTCGGATGCGGTGGTCGATACGATTGTGGAACGGTGTCAGGAACTCGAGTCCGGCGGCCGCATGATCGACGCAATTGTGACGAACACCATGTTGCCCGACATTTCAGGCGAGTTCTTGCGCCGCATGATGCAGGGTGAGAGTGTGAGCAAGGTTGCAATCGATGCGAAGGATGGTGAGTTCACCTATGCCTTCGATTGATTTTGGCCGATGATGCTCGGTGGCAAGGCTGTCCGATAGACCATTGGTCAGCCTTGAGTTTTTGCGTTAGGCTGTGCCTGAGCGGAAGGAGCGACTGAAATGTACAATAAGCCCGATCCTTCGAATTTCCCTTTGCGTCTTGAAGGAGATTGCAAAGACAAGAAGCTATTGCCGATCTCTGCAAAAGTGACCGAACGCCTGAGCGAAGTTCCGACAATCGAAGTTCATTTCTACTGCGAAAATGAGGATCTGCCTCTTCAGGACATTGTGGGAAACTCGATGCACTTGTTGGCGGAGAGCGAGGACAAGGCGAGTCAGCGTTGGTTTCGTGGTACCTGCGTCTCGGCAGAGTTTGTATCTCTCTTGGATGTCGGCGGATTGTTCGTCGCTGAAGTTCGCCCCTGGCTCTGGTTCCTGACACGGCGCACCGACCTGCGGATCTATCAGGAAATGAGCGTCGTTGACATCGTCCAATCCGTGCTTGGTGAGTACGGGTTCTCTGGTGATCTGCAGTTGAAGTTGTCCGAGACTTACGAACCCCGAGAGTACTGCGTGCAGTACAGGGAAACCGATCTCGATTTCATCGACCGCTTGATGCAGGAAGAAGGCATTTACTATTATTTTGATCACGAACCGGGAACCGAGAAGATGGTTCTGATCGACGATATGGCCCGGCACGATGAAATCGCGAAACCATCGACGCTGAAATTCCGCGAATATACGATGAAATCGACGCACGAAATCGTTGAGCCCTACGTTTTCTCATGGAGCGGTCGAGAGCGCGTGCGAAGTGCGAAGGTGGTTCTCGAAGACTACAATTTTACCAACTCAACAGCCAACCTGACTTCAGAGATAAAAACGACGCGCAAGCGAAAGTATCTCGACGACAAGAACGAGAGGTACGACTATCCGGGCCACTATCGCATCGGCGACCTTGGTGAACGTCGGGCGCGTGTGAGAATGGAATCCGAAGAGGTCGCTCAACACACCATTTCGGGTGTTTCAGACGCCATCAACATGGCATGCGGTTTTACATTTAAGATCAAAGACCTGCCACGGTCAAAAGATGAGCCGAGCGAAGTCTTGGTTCTGGAATGCGTTCACGAGATTGTTCAGATTGAGGCCTTTGTTCCAGATTTTTTCGGCGGTGACACGGACGTCTCTGAACTCGTGGGAAAGCCTGCAGAACCAACCGAACCACATTTGGTGAATTTTGTCGTTATGGATAAGTCGGGCACCCATTACCGTGCGCCGTTCCGCACGCCCTGGCCAAAGGTTGGAGGCATCCACACAGCAATGGTCACGGGGCCGTCCGGCGAAGAGATCTACACCGACGAATACGGGCGCATCAAAGTCCAGTTCCATTGGGACCGGGATGGAAGCAAGGACGAGAACACAACATGCTGGGTGCGCACAATGATGCCGTGGACCGGCAAGAATTGGGGTGCCATAGCGATCCCGCGCATCGGGCAGGAAGTGGTGATTGATTTTGAAGAAGGCGACCCCGACAGGCCACTTTGCGTCGGAATGCTTTATAATGACAAAACAATGCCGCCTTACGCGTTGCCGGAAAACAAAACGCAATCAGGTGTAAAGACAAACAGTTCCAAAGGCGGCGGCGGTTTCAACGAACTGATGTTCGAGGACAAGAAAGACGAGGAACTGGTGCGCTTCCAAGCCGAAAAGAACTACGAACAGATTGTAAAGAACAATGCGACGATCACTGTTGGTCTTGAAAAGAATGATCCCGGTGACCTGACGCAAACTGTGCAAAATGACGTGACCGAAACGATCAATGAAGGCACGTATACCGAAACGGTGAAAAAAGGGGATCACATCACCAACATCGACATGGGCGACCACAATACGACCCTTAAGGCGGGGAACATGGATGTGTCTGTAAAGTCAGGCAAAATCACAGTGAGCGCGGCGCAATCCATCGAATTCAAATGTGGAGGCTCAACGATCAAAATGGATCCGATGTCGGTCAAGATTAAGAGCCCGATGATCACCGTTCAGGCCGATATGAAGGCGGATGTGAAGAGCCCGATGACAACGGTCAGCGGCGATGCGATGCTGACGCTCAAGGGCGGCATCGTGCTGATCAACTAGGGAAAAGATCATGGCAGGCCGTTTCAGCAATTTGACCAAGATACCAACCGATCCGGCGGCCAAACTTCTGGCGCAGGCGAATATGAAACTGGAAACGCGCTTGGACGCGCCCGCGAGTGCTTCGGTTGAGGACGTGCTGAGCGAACTCGACGCAAAAGGCGCAAATGTGGACCTTTTGCGCCTTTTGTCGATCGCCCTTCCACCGCGTGAACGGGTTTGGTGGGCATGTCTTGCTGCAAGAGATATCGTTGGTGCTGGGGTTGATAATGAAACGCCTTCCTTGCAGGCGTCCGAAGCCTGGGTGTTCCGTCCCGGTGACGAAACGCGCGAGAAAGCCATTGCTAGTACGGAGCATGCCGATAATGATGATGTGACCGTCCATTGCGCGATGGCCGTGATGTATAGCGATGGCACTTCGGGAACAGGTGACCTTGCGCAGGTCCCAGCACCGCCGGGCGGGTCATCCATTGCGGCTTTTGCCATGAATGTTGAGGCCATCGCGACGCGGACGGACGATTTCGACGCGTATATTCAAGAGCTTATTGACCGCGCAGTTGATATCGGGCGCGGTGGCAACGGGAAGCGCAAGGAAAACGGAGAGATCGCCTAGATGCCGGGACCGCCGCAGGCCAGATTGCTGGATTTCCATGCGTGTTTTACGCCGGGGCCGCCTCCGGCGCCGCCCGTCCCGGTGCCCGTGCCAGGTATCCCGATCATTCCGCCCTGCTGTCCCACGGTTCTTGTCGGCAAGTTACCAGCGGCGCGGATTCTTGACATGACAAACCCCGCCTTTCCGCACCCGATTGTCAAAGGGTCCATGACAGTTCTCATCGGCAAGATGCCCGCCGCGAGGATCGGCGACAACGTCGTCTGCGGTGGTGTGATCGTGAAAGGTGAATTTACTGTGCTTGTAGGAGGCTGACCGCCAGTGGTGACGGTGACTCTCAAATTCCAATCCTCCGGTATGGTGCCGGGCGATGGGCGTCCCGTCCAAATGAAGGGCGGCAGTCTGACCATGGGTCGTGGACCGGGCAATGATCTTGTTCTGCCGGATCCGGATCGCATGCTGTCGAAAAGCCATTTCGTGATCGAAGATCACAACGGCAAAATCGTCATCGTCGATTTTTCCACCAACGGCACGTTCCTGAATTATTCGAAAGTACCGCTGGGACGCACGCCGACGACGCTCAACAATGGGGACGTCCTGTCTGCTGGCGGCTATGAGCTTGTTGTCGAGATCGGACAAGAGCTCCCCGATCTGGACGATCTCATACCGCCGCAGCAAACGCAGTCGGGAGTGTCGCACGGCAATGCAGACAGCGCACCGGACCCGTTTGCGATGCTGGACGATCCGGGGACCGGTGGTGATTTCCTGGATGATCTGTTGGGCGCAGAAGGTGGACCAACCGGGCCAAAAAACGTCAGTGCCAACGACCCGATTGATGATCTTCTGCCACCACTTGGCGAAGACGAAGACCCGTTTTTTCAAAAGCCGAAAGATGGTCGGGAAGGAGAGGGCGCGTCGCTTCCGATGCATAACCCATCCGTCAGCGACAGTTTCTCTCCTTCTGGAACGAACGGCCCCAGTGTGATTCCTGACGATTGGGATGATTTTCTCGCGCCGATGGATGACGGCATCCCGGCCAAGGAAGAGGCACAGCCACCGGTCCCATCTGATCCAGAGCCGGAGCCGGAACCGGAAGCTGACGAAACAACAGCCTTTCCTCCCAAGTCGCCAAACGTTGCGCCTGAGCCAACTCTCATGCCGAACGCCTCGGAACAAGCGCCACCGCCCACCGCGCCAGCGACCGTCGCCACGGGCGATCAATCCGCTGCTCGTGCTTTTGTCGCGGCACTTGATGTTGAAGATCTGGTTATCGACGACTCTGACCTGGAGCGTACGATGACGCGCATGGGGCGTGTCATGCGGATGATGATTGTCGGGCTGCGGGAAATTCTGATGACCCGCACATCGATCAAGTCGGAGTTCCGCATCGACCAGACGATGATCGCATCCGGGGGAAACAACCCGCTGAAATTTTCGCTCAGTGAAGACGATGCGGTGACTGCGTTGGTCAAGCCCAAAGCCAAGGGCTACCTGAGTTCGGAAACGGCGACTGAACAGGCGCTCGATGACATCAAGGCGCACGAAATTGCAATGGTCACGGGCATGGAAGCCGCGATCAAAGGCGTGCTCGCCAAGCTTGATCCCGAAGTTCTCGCAGGTCAGATTGAGACATCCACTGCAATTGGCAGTATGTTTAAGGGTAAGAAGGCCCGTTACTGGGAAGTATACGAAAAGATGTACGCCCAGATTTCCGATCAGGCTGAAAATGATTTCCACGAACTGTTCAGCCGCGAATTCGCGCGCGCGTACAAGGAACAGCTCGATAAATTAAAATAAGCGCATCTGCGCGAAACGAAGACGGGAGAATAGGATTTGTCCTGGGACAACAAGGTGCTGTGGACTGAAGGGTTGTTTCTGCAGCCACATCATTTCCAGCAGGCTGATCGCTACACCGAAGCGCTGGTCGCGGGGCTGGCGCGTCGGGTTACCCCTTATGCATGGGGATTTAGCGAGCTTGAGATTGATGATGAAGCCCTGAAGATCGGCAAGTTCGCCGTGAAATCCTGCGCTGGTCTCACTCAGGATGGGACCGTCTTTCGCGTGCCTCAGACCGAAGATCACCCCCCCTCGCTCGAAGTGCCGGAAAACATCAAGGACTGTGTGGTTGTCCTGACAATCCCGCAGCGGCGGCAGGGAGCAACCGAGGTTGATCTCACAGACGGCGGTCATTCCGCCAGCCGCCTGAAACCCTCTGAGATTGAAATCACCGATGTAATGGGCGCGGTGAAAAAAGGCGTCACCATCGGGGTCGGCAAATTGCGCCTCCAATTCGCGCTTGAGGTTGATGACCTCGCCGACATGCTGGTGATTCCGATTGCCCGTATTATCGAAGTGCGACCGGACAAAGAAATCCTTTTGGATCGGGCGTTTATCCCCAGTTGTATCGATATACGCGCAGCCCCAACGCTGGCTGGATTTGTCAGCGAGTTGGAAGGGCTGCTTTCGCACCGGATGACCGCCTTGGCTGGGCGGCTTGCCGAAAGCGGACCGGCGCGGGGCACGGCAGATATTTCGGACTTCCTGCTGCTGATGACGGTGAACAAAGCATTGCCGCTTTTCCGTCACTTCACCAATATTGAAAACGTACATCCTGAAACGGTGTACCGCGCATGTGTTTCGCTTGCCGGGGAACTCGCGTCGTTTATGGCCGAGAACAAGGAAGCGCCCAAGCTCCCACCCTACAAACACGATGATCAACCGGCTACATTCACGCCGGTTTTCCGCATCCTGCGGCAATACCTGAGCGCCGTTTTGGAACAATCGGCGGTGCTCATCAATTTGGAAGAGCGCAAATACGGCATCAGCGTCGGTCTTATTGCCGACCGCAAGCTGCTGTCGACGGCTGGCTTTGTCCTGGCCGTCAAGGCCGAGGTGCCGGCCGAGGACATCCGCCGCCATTTCGCGGGACAGTCCAAGATCGGGCCAGTGGAAGAAATTCGGCAATTGGTCAATTCCGCCTTGCCCGGCATCACATTGAGACCGCTGCCAGTCGCGCCAAGACAGGTGCCCTATCAGGCAGGAAAAGTGTATTTTGAACTCGACGCCGACAGTCCGTACTGGGGCAAGATGACAACATCGGGCGGCATCGCCGTACATGTGTCAGGACAGTACCCGGGACTTGATATGGAGCTGTGGGCGATCAGGAATAGTTAAGAAAAGGCTGCTGCGATGTCTGACGAAGACCCGTTTGCCGAACCGGACGATACCGATAGAACGGTCATTAAGCCCAATCCGGGAGGGCGTCGCTCGGTCCAACCGCAGGCTCCAGCGCAACCGACATATGCGCAGCCGGCACAACCCCAACAGCCCGCCCCACAGGCTCCTGCTGAACCTCAAGCGGCGCCGGTAGATACGTTTGGTATCCCTGCAGCTGCAGGTTCGGCAGACACAGGCACTGGTTCCCCCCGGGCGCAGCAGCAAGAGGTTGAGCAGGTTCTGACCGGTATGAACCGGCTCAATGCCTGCGCCGCGCCCTTGTTTTCGCTGATCAGCCGTGTGCGCAACCGCGCGCAGCACATGGATGCCGATAAGCTTCGGCAATCAGTTGTGTCAGAGGTGCGTGCCTTTGAAAATCGCGCGCTTCAGGCGGGTATTCCCGCACAAACTGTCAAAGCTGCTCGCTATTCGCTGTGTGCGACGCTTGATGACGTTGTGCTGAACACGCCTTGGGGCGGGCAATCCAGCTGGGGCCTTCAGTCCATGGTTGGCACGTTCCATCGCGAAACGGTGGGCGGTGATCGCTTTTACGATCTTCTGGCGCGGCTCGAAAAAGATCCTGCCAACAACATCGACATGCTGGAGTTCATGTATATGTGCCTGTCCCTCGGTTTCGAGGGTCGCTTGCGTGTCGAACAGGGAGGGCCCGACAAGCACATGCGCATTCGAGCGGGTCTGGCCTCACTGATCCGGGCGCAGCGTGGTGCTTTGGAGCGTGATCTTTCGCCAAACTGGAAAGGTGTTGACAAACCCTACCGCGCCCTGTCGGCCTGGAAGCCGGTCTGGATCGCGTTGGGTGTGACCGGTCTCTTGCTGATCTCCGAGTTCGCGAGCCTCAGCTATGTTTTGTCGAACCGGACAGAAAATCTGATTGGACGACTTTCGATTATCGAAGCTGGCCCAGTTGCTGAACTGGAACGGCGTGCGCCACCCCCGCCGCCACCGCCGCCCGTTGATACGCAGCAGGTGCAGTTGGAGAAAGTCACGACCTTCCTGCAGCCGGAAATCGACGAAGGTCTGGTGAAGGTTTTCGGCGACGGCAACACGCTGGTGATCCGGATTGCAGGGTCAGGGATGTTCGGCTCTGGCTCGGACGTTTTGGCGGACAAGTTCCACGACATTATCGACCGGGTCGCCTCAGCTTTGAATGATGAGGCAGGCAAAGTAATCGTCGTGGGTCACTCTGATAATGTCCCGATCCGCTCGTCGCGTTTCCCATCCAACATGCACCTGTCGCTGGCTCGGGCGAAGTCAGTCATGAACAAGATGGCAAGCTCCATTGACGATGATGCGCGGCTGAGCGCAGAGGGCCGTGCCGACGCAGAGCCTATTGCAGACAATTCAACGCGCGAGGGCCGGGCAACCAATCGCCGAATCGAAGTGGTATTGGTGCGGGAGAACGAAGCATGAAGGTTTTACGCTTCTTTACGTCAATCTACTTCGGCTTGTTCTTTGCGGCATTCGTCCTGTCTTTGTTGGTCTGGTATCTCGGTCCATTAATCGGAACCGACCAGACAAGGCCATTCCAATCGGTGATGGTGCGCCTTCTGATGGTTGGGCTGTTCGCTCTGATCTTCGGTGGCATCGGACTTGGTATTTTCCTGCGGCGTCGCAAGAGCGAAACAGAGATGACAGAGGAGATCGCCGCAAGTGCCGATACCGGCGATGACGTCGTCAGTGGCGAGATCACGGAACTGCGGGACAAGCTGAAAACGGCAATGTCCGAGTTGCGCAAGTCCAAGAATGGACGCAAGCATCTCAATGAGCTGCCCTGGTACATCATGATCGGCCCGCCGGGTGCGGGCAAGACGACGGCGATTGTCAATTCCGGCCTGCAATTCCCACTTGCAGACGAAATGGGCAAAACGGCTATTGGCGGCGTGGGCGGCACGCGCAACTGCGACTGGTGGTTCACCAACAACGCGGTGCTGATCGATACGGCAGGTAGATATACCACCCAGGAAAGCGATGCGCAGGCAGACAATGCGGGCTGGCTCGGCTTTCTGAATCTGCTCAAGAAATATCGCAAACGGCAACCGATCAACGGCGCGATCATCGCCATCAGTCTAAGCGATTTGGCCCTCCAGGACGAGATCACCCAAAAGGGCCATGCTGCGGCCGTTCGAGCGCGTCTGACAGAGCTGCGCGAAAAGCTAGGCGTGCGGTTTCCGGTCTATGTCCTTTTTACCAAGGCCGACCTGATTGCTGGCTTTACGGAGTTTCACGACAATCTCGGCAAAGAGGATCGCGAGCAGGTTTGGGGGTTCACCTTACCGCTTGAGCAGGGCAAGACAGAAGCTTCGCCCGTTGCCGCATTCGACGAGGAATTCGCGGCTCTGCTGGAACGACTCAATATGCAGTCGCTGGAACGGATGCAGGCCGAGACCGATCCACAGCGACGAACGCTTGTGGCGGGTTTCCCGTCGCAGGTTGCATCCATCCGCAGCGTGGCCAAAGCCTTTCTGACGGAGGTCTTTCAGGAAAATCGCTATCAGCATCGCCAGATGTTGCGCGGTGTCTATTTCACGTCTGGCACACAGGAAGGCACCCCAATCGACCGCCTGATGCTCAGCATGGCGCGCACTTTTGGAATTGGGCGTCAGGCGATTGGGACCGGGCAGGGGGCAGGTCGCTCGTACTTCCTGACCCGCCTTTTCGAAGGCGTGATTTTTCCCGAAGCGGGGCTGGTGTCGGCCGACGACAAGGTTGAGCGGCGGTACAAAATCACGAAATGGGCCGCCATTATTGCAACCGTCATGATCGCTGCCGGAGCTGGCGCGCTCCTCGTGCGGTCTTTCCAAGGCAACAGCGAACTGATTGCCCAAGCCAACGCACACACTGCCGAATACTCGCAATCTGCGTCTCTTCTGCCGGGTAGTCCTATTGGCGACACTGATCTTGTGCCGGTGGTCGAAGCTCTCAATGTCTTGCGTGACATGCCAACCAACCCGACGATTACAGATCCTGAACCTGACGGACGCCTTACATACGGTCTCTACCAAGGTGACGTGATCGGGTCGCAAGCGGCACAAACCTATCGCCGCGCGCTGAACCAGCGCCTTCTGCCGCGACTTTTGTTGCGTTTGGAAGAACAGATCAGCGGCAATATGAACAACCCGGACCTCCTCTATGAAGCCCTCAAGATCTATCTGATGCTGGGCTTGCAGGGACCGATGAACCAGGACCTTGTGACGGAGTGGATGCTCCTTGATTGGGAATTGTCATTTCCCGGGCCAGGGCGCGAAGAGTTCCGCCAGGACCTCGCCATTCACCTCGCGGCGTTGCTCGACCAGCCGATGCAAAAGATCGAACTGAATGGTCCTTTGATTGAACAGGTGCAAACTCTCTTATCTGAGATGCCTTTGGCACAGCGTGTGTATAACGGCATCATCAACAGTCCGGCAGCCGTGTCTTTGCCAACATGGCGCATCACCGATGCCGGTGGTCCCGCAGTTTCGCGGGTTCTGGTGCGGTCCTCGGGCAAACCTTTGACCGACGGCGTCGATGGCATTTTCACCTATGACGGCTTCAATTCTGTTTTCCTCGGAGAAGCGCTGAGCGTTGCGGCACGTATTCAGCGCGAGAGCTGGGTGCTTGGTCCTCGCGGCGAGGCAGAGCAAACGGATCAGGCGCTCGCCGCGCTGAGCCGCGATGTGCTCGACCTCTATTACAATGATTTCATCGCTCGCTATGACGCGATCCTTGGTGATATCGACATTATCCCGCTAGAGTCACTTAGCCATGCGGTCGAGGTCACAAATGTGCTGTCCGGTCCGACATCGCCAATTGTAAACATTCTCGAAGCGATCGCGGATGAGACCAAGCTGACCGAGGATCGCGGGGGCGGCGGTGCAGCTGGGCTTGCCAATGATGTCGGGTCCATCGCGCAAGGTGATGTCGAGCGCCAATCGAGCGTTCGGACACGCATGTTGCTTGAAGCTCTATCGAACTCGGCCGGTGGCGCTGGAGACGCGGCACCAAAGCCGCCGGGGTCCTACGTGGTGGACCGCTTCACGTGGTTGCATCAACTCACAACGCCGCCTGAACCGGGACTGCCGTCGCAACTTGATGAACTGATCGGCCTGCTCACCGAGCTTTACCAGGAACTCAACAAGCTGAGCTTTTCGGGCTCGTCTTCGAGCAGCGAGGGCGGTGCGGCGATCCAACGTTTCCAAGAGGCGGCTGCCCGAACCGATGGACCACTTGAACGCTGGGCGACGCAGATTGCTTCCGGGTCTTCGGGCATCACGTCTGACAACACCCGCACCGGCATCAATGCTCGGTGGCAGTCGACCATCCTGCCTTTCTGCGAACAGGCCTTGTCGGATCGCTACCCGTTCAACCGCCGTGCGCGCGCCGATGTTGCCGTTGCCGACTTCCAGAAGCTGTTTGGTCCGGGAGGTATGATCGATAGCTTCGTCAATGAAAATCTCATCCAGTATATCGACACCCGGACGCGGCCTTGGTCGTGGAAGCAGGTGAACGATGTCGATCTTGGCATCAGCCCGGCCGTCCTCCAGCAACTCCAATATGCAGCCGAAATCCGTGAGGCGTTTTTTGCCGGTGGCGCGCCGAACATTCAGTTCCAGATTATGCCACAGGCACTTGATCCGAAGGCAGAGTCGGTTCTACTTGAAGTGCATGGCAAGCAAGTCCCCTTTGCTCACAGAGGTGGCGCCCCAACGCCGGTCGCGTTGGATTGGCCAGGTGGCGTGGGGCTTGCGCGCATCACCTTTGCACCTGCGGCAAATAACGTCGAAAGCGTGCTTCAGAAGGACGGCCCTTGGGCTTGGTTCCGATTGCTCGACGCGGCAGAGGTGCGGCGCACAAATGTGTCGGATCGTAAGCGTGTGATCTTCAATGTCGGTGGGCGTATTGCGATCTTCCAACTTCAGGCCGGATCAGTCTTGAATCCGTTTGCGCTGCCGGCGCTCTCGAAGTTCAGCTGCCCGAAAACGTTCTAATGACCGAAGCGACGTTCGGAGCCTTTGGAAAAATCCCCTCTGTTGGGGATTTTTTCAGGATCAATCCGCCTCCGGGCTTTGCATCAGTTTGGGATGAGTGGCTTCAACGATGCCTCGTTTCGGGCGCGCATGGATACGGATCCCGTTGGGACGAGCTCTACATGTCTGTCCCGATCTGGCGCTTTTGCCTGTCGCCCGGTGTGGCCGGCGCGTCGGGTGTCATCGGAGTTCTGATGCCCTCGGTTGATCGGGTTGGAAGACGGTTTCCGTTGACGCTTGTTGGGCCTTTACCGGATAGCATGCCGGTGATCGAGGCGCATCTGTCTTCAGACGATACATTCGAAATGCTGGAGACCATCGCGCTTTCCGTTCTCGATGATGATCTGAGCAAGGACATCCTTGCAGAGAGATTGGAGGGAGTCGGTTTTTCCGCTGTGCATGCTGTTACCGCGTGCTCCGTGGTCCCCGGCAGCTCGGTGGTGTGCAGGGCGAAGACGTCTCAACAGATGGTCAGAACGACAACGGCCGAGCTCCTTGCGCGGTCTTTTGCGTCACCCACAATCTGGAGCACCCTGATGGAGGAAGACAGCCGCCTGATGGTGTGTGACGGTTTACCGGATGGATTGAACATGCAAGGCTTGTTCGATCTGGACGCTGATCTTTGGAGAGAAGGCATTTTATGAATGTTGTTACCCCACGGGTCCGTTTTAATGCCCGTAGCCATGTAGGTTTGAAACGCAAGGTCAACGAAGACTCCGTACTGGCATTGCCGGAGCAGAATATCTGGGTTGTGTCAGATGGCATGGGCGGACACGAAGCTGGAGATTTTGCCAGCCGTTTGATCACCGACATGATCGCGACGATCGAACCTGAGCTGCCCGCGACCGAACGCATGCATGCACTGCGCCATGCGATCCAGAAAGCGCACAGCGTCATTCGGTCTGAAGCCGAAGCACGGGGCGTTGCCACTATTGGCGCAACCGTCGCAAGTCTGATGCTCGCCAATTCGCATTTTGTCGGCATCTGGGCCGGAGACAGCCGTATCTATCGGCTGCATGGCGGTGAGATCCAGATGCTGACCGCGGATCATTCGTTGGTGGCGCCTCTTGTCGCGTCTGGTCAGATGACGTGGGACGAAGCCGAAAACCATCCTCAATCCAATGCGATCACTCGCGCTGTTGGGGTTGGGGAGGATTTGGAGCTCGATAAGGTGCGAGGCACGGTAGAGCTGGGGGACCGTTTCCTGATCTGCTCGGATGGGCTGACCAAATATGCCACCTTCCAGATGATTGAAGACGTCATGAAGAGAGAACCGTTGGAAACAGTGGTGGACCGCTTGATCCAGATTGCTCTGGACGGCGGAGGTGCGGACAACATCACTGTTATTGTTGTCGATATAACCTAAATCAGGTCGATGCGTTTATCAGCGCGCGAGCGTTTCGAGGATGCGACTGTCGAGCGAGTAGATGCGTGCAGATGTGTTGCGGTCCTGATCCAACAAGGCCTCTGAATAGCTGATCGCAGACTCGCTGGTGGGACGCATCTCGTTAAACAGAGGTTCGCTGGAGTGAATGACGAGGATCTTGCTCTTGCCCAATGTCGAGTCGTCCACCCGGAAGGCCAGCCCGCCATTTTGCCGCGACTCCTGAATGGAATAGGCCACACGGATCGAAATCGGCCCCTCCTGTCCATCCCTTAACGCGTCTACAGAATTGTCCGGCCGGTTCAGGTTCGGCAATAAGTGAAAAACATTCCCGGACACATCAAGCACGGACACCGTCAGGAACCCATCGCTAACGTCAGCGGGAATTTCCACGTCGATAACCGGGTTCTCCCCGACAAGGAATTCGCCTGTCGGGTTTGGAGTGTTGTCCTGATCCCCTTGATAGAAACCCACATCGATCGGACTGGTCGGCGCCTTCGGAAGCACGCTTTCGATCAGACAAAGCGTCGGGTTCAGCAGATCGACATCGACATTCACCGGGCGCGATCCTGCGACCGCAGAAAGTGCATTCGCCAGTGCTGAACGGCTTTCTGCGCTGGACATCACGCCGCCCACATTCACCGGACTCTCGGGACCATAGCCCGCAATCGGTCGGTTGGTCAGTCTGAGGGGGCCGCAATCTGCGTACGTGTTGAGGATCGGGTCCAATTGCTCGGGCGCGAGGATGATCTCCTCAAGCGTCAGGTTAGCTTCACCGTTCAAAGCACCCATTGCGCCTGCGTCGAACGCTGCCTGAACGGCATCGTAGATTGGGCGACTGCTGGTCGTCCCCTCAACCTCGGCGCTGTTGCCATTCAAAGAAACGCGCCAACTGTCCATTTCGTCTATGGCATCGACGACAGCCAGAACATCCTGCCCCCAGCTTTCCGCGATCTCGCCACTGGCAAGGGTCAGGTCATACGAGCCGTTCTGTTCCTGCATCTGACCGCGTAATGCCGTCGCGATCTCATCCCCGGGGACAAAGCCCACCGCACGTGGTGGGTTGTCTTTTGCTTTGGCGACAGACAGGCGATAGGGGTCTGCAACCGGCAGGGTGGGTTCGGACGAAAACAATCCCATTGCAAACGCGCCGGCCAAACCGGCAACTAACACACCGCCGATGGCGAGAGGCAAAACCAAACCACTGCTTTTGTTTTCGGAAGTTTTGGATTTCTGAGCGGGTTTCGACGTGGGCTTTGTTTTGGTCTCTGACGCAGGCGGTGGCGCCGTTACTGGCGCAGCTTCGGCAGCGTCTTGGGCTGCGGCTTTTAATGGCACGATGACCGTCGCGTCTGACAACGGCTCATTGTCTGCCGCGTCGAAGGGTTCGCCACCCAGGGCCGCCAGCACCGCCGCGGCGCTTTGAAAACGGTCGTCGGGGTTGGGCTGGGTCATCTTGTCGAGGATCGACTTCAGCGGCTCCGGCACACCTTCTGTATCCAGCGGTTCTGCCTTCTTCTGCACAACCTCCATCGGGTTCCTCCCGATGTCTGGTGACTTCCCCCGGAAATTTGCGAGGAGCGACGCACCCAGAGAATAAATGTCCGTGCGAGCATCGGTCTTGCCCGCAAGCTGTTCTGGCGCAGCGTAGGCATATTTACCTGCAAATTCGTTCCCAACGATGGTCTCTGCGCCAGGGTTGGTGTCTTTCGCGATGCCAAAGTCGATGATCACAGCCTGCGCCGGATCATCATCGCGCAGCAGAATATTGTCTGGAGACAGATCGCGGTGGTAAATGTTGCGTTCGTGCGCGGCCTGCAATCCTTCGCAGACGCGTTTGCAGATAACCAAAAGATCATCTGCCAACATCGGCCCTTGCTTGAGCTTCTTGTCCATGCCTGGGCCATCAACATAGTCGATGAGCAAATAGACATGACCGTCGGCGGTGCGATGGTTTTCAGAGTAGCGAACGATGGCATCGTGCCTGATCTCGCGCATCTCTTCTTCGCGGGTCAGCAGAAGCAGGTAGTCTTCGTTCGTCGAGAATTCGGCCTTGAGCACTTTCAAGGCGACGAGCCGCCCCGAGATTTCTGATCGCGCCCGGTAAACATCGGAAGTCCCACCGCGCCCCAGAATAGCCTCGACGCGATAGGTGTTATTTACCAGGTCGCCAGGCTGAAACAGGTCTCCTGGACGGGTTTCTGTCATATTGGCTCCGGTTTCAGCAGGCGACCGAAGTCATTAACCAAGTGCTTGGAATTCAACGCGTCGATTTTCATCGCTGCGTGGATCATCTGCGTTGAAGGGCGCACTTTCCCCCATGCCGATGGCTTCCAGCCGGTTTTCGGCAATCCCGCATTCCGTTACCAGATGCCGCTTTACTTCTTTGGCCCTGAGCAGAGACAGATTCTCGTTGTACGAAGCCGACCCGGAACTGTCGGTGTGCCCGACGATCTGGAAAAGTTTGACATCCACAGCCTTCATCACCTCGCAAAGCGTCGCCAGTTGTGGCTTCTGATCATCGCGGAGCGTCGCGCTGTCGAAATCGAACTTGATCTTGATGTTCACCTGATCGGCCTTGTCGACCTCGGTGTATGTGGACTCTGCAGCGGCGACGGTTGTTGTCGCTTGTTCGGTAGAGGTCGCCTCAGGGGCCGTGCTGTCCGATGGCACCAACACCAGCCCGCGCGTCTTTTGCTTTTCAAACGCTTGCATAATCTCTTCGGCAGTCATCTCGCCACCATCGGACGACTGCGCGACAGTACGTTCGGCCAGTCCTGCCGAAAGAGTGATCGCAAGTGTCAGTGCTGAAACAGTGCGAATGATCGACATAGCAATACATGTCCTCGAATAAAAAAGGTATGATCCTCAAAGCTTAACTTAGCTGATCCCCTCCGGCAATGGCTTTGACGGCTCCTCACCAATCAATACCACCTCGCGCGAGCGTGGCGCTTTGCCAGCAGACCAGGCATGGATGGTAAAGTATTTGCTCCTGATAGTCCTTCAGGTTTGACTTGGAATGATTGGTAGAATCCGATTTAACTCTAGTCACCTTTTTATGTCAGGATTTTAGCCTCATGCGCCTTCTCCCGGCGGTCATTCTCGCTATTGCCATTATACTCGCACCGCTCATCTGGCTCTTCGTTCCCCGGCTGATGTCCAGTGAGGAGACCGGCTTTGCAGGAACTGCCATCGACTCTGGTGCGCGGATCGAGATCGAGATGCTCAGCCAGCAGGTCGAAGACTTGCAAATTCGGATGGAAGACCTGACGAAAGAAATGGCAAGAGTGGCAGCCGCCGCATCGCGCGCACCCATTGCTCCGATGCCCAACCAGACCGGGTCATTGCCGTCCGCCAATAGCGGCGCAGAGGTTTTTCAGCAAAACGGACCGAATGACATCATCGACGCCTATGCCCAGGTGGTCTTGATTGCCAATCGGCGCAACGTGAATGACGGGCTGACCATAGCGGGGCCGTCTTATTTAACCCGTGTTTTCGGTCCACCGCGCGAATCCATGTCCGATCAATGCGAGGAAATGACCAACCCGCGACTGGCGAGCAAGCTTGTTCTTGAGGATGTGGGCCCAATCCGTGTGCGCATGCTGAAACCTGCGGCGGACTCGCTGCGCCGCGTGTTTGAAGAAGTGCGCGTCACCGACCCTGATCTCTATGCCCGCATCAATACAGCCGGATCGCTCTGCGTCCGCCAAATCCGTGGCACGCGTGGCAGGGCATCTACGCATGCCTTCGGTCTGGCTGTCGACCTGAATATCGACGGTGTGCTCGACACTCTAGGCGACGGTCGCACGCAGCTTGGCCTGACGATCCTGGCTGATTTCTTCAAAAGCGAAGGATGGGTTTGGGGGGCCTCCTGGGGTCGTGAAGACAGCATGCATTTCGAAGTCAGCCGCCAAAAGCTGGACGAATGGATCAACGCCGGCGTCCTTTGAATTCCAAACCGCCATCACGTCCCCTCAAACCCGTCACATCAAACCTGTCGCACAAGCCGCGTGCTTGAATGTGGTCTTTCCCCACCTCAACGTGCACTCTATCTAGCGAGACGAGTGAGGGAGGAAACACTATGAGCGACGCAAAGACTGCGCTGGTGATCTCGGCACATGCTGCCGATTTCGTGTGGCGCTGCGGCGGTGCCATCGCGCTGCATCAAAAACTGGGCTACGAGGTCACGGTTGTTTGTCTGTCCTATGGTGAGCGGGGTGAAAGCGCGCGGCTTTGGAAAGACGGCAAGACGCTGACCGAAGTCAAATCCATTCGTCGTAAAGAGGCCGAAAACGCGGCCAAGGCGCTGGATGTGCATGATATCCAGTTCTTTGATCTTGGCGACTACCCGTTGGTCGTGGATGAGCACAACAAAATGCGCCTTGTTGATGTCCTGCGCGCCGTGCAGCCCAAGTTCATGCTCAGCCATTCGAAATACGACCCCTACAACACCGATCACATGTACACGAGTGAACTGGCGCTCGAGGTTCGGATGATCGCGCAGGCATGGGGCCACAATCCGGGCGAAAAGGTTCTGGGCGCGCCGCAGCTGTATCTGTTCGAGCCGCACCAGACCGAGCAGATGGGCTGGAAGCCGGACGTGTTCCTCGACATCACCGAGGTCTGGGACAAGAAGCGCGCGGCCATCGAGTGTATGGAAGGCCAGCATCACCTTTGGGATTTCTATACCAATGTGGCTGAAAACAGGGGCAACCATTTTCGACGGAACTCCGGCGGACAGGCCGGAGGACGGCCTGCAAAATACGCTGAAGGCTTCCAGTCGGTTTTTCCCCGAACGGTGGATGAATTGTGATGGCCGTTGTCGTTCAGAATATCGACCGCACCGACCCGGATGTGATTGACGGCCTCGCGGCGTGCGGGGTTGCCACGGTGCACGAGGCGCAGGGGCGCACTGGATTGCTTGCCTCCTACATGCGACCGATTTATCGCGGCGCTGCCATCGCTGGATCCGCAGTGACAATCCTCGCGCCGCCCGCCGACAACTGGATGCTCCACGTCGCTATCGAACAGATCAAACCGGGCGACGTTCTTGTACTGGCAACAACATCTCCCTCGGATGCGGGCTATTTCGGGGATTTGCTCGCGACCTCGGCGCAGGCGCGGGGATGTCGTGGGCTTATCATAGACGCGGGCGTGCGCGATGTTTTGGACCTCGAAAAAATGAGGTTTCCGGTGTGGTCCAAAGCGATCTGCGCACAAGGCACGGTCAAGGAGACGCTCGGGTCAGTCAACGTTCCGGTTGTATGTGCCGGGGCCGCTGTCGAAGCAGGGGATGTGATTGTTGCTGATGATGACGGTGTGTGCGTCGTCAAACGCGCAGATGCGGCTGATGTGCTTGAGAAAGCGCAGGCGCGCGTTGCCAACGAAGAGGCCAAGCGCAGACGTCTGGCAGCCGGCGAACTTGGTCTCGACATGTATCAGATGCGAGAGCGGTTGGCTGAAAAGGGATTGCGCTATGTCTGACGGCGTCCGCTGCATGTGGATTCGCGGCGGAACGTCAAAGGGCGGCTACTTCCTTGCCGAAGATCTGCCCGCAGACCGCGACGCGTTTCTGATGCGGGTCATGGGCAGCCCCGATGCCCGACAGATCGATGGGATGGGGGGCGCTGATCCGCTGACCTCAAAGGTTGCGGTGGTGAAACGGTCGGATCGTCCCGGCGTGGACGTGGATTACCTTTTCCTGCAAGTCGCCGTTGACCAGCCCCAGGTCTCTGACGGTCAGAACTGCGGCAACATCCTTGCCGGGGTCGCGCCCTTTGCCATCGAACGCGGGCTGGTGCCCGGACAAGACGGCCAGACCCGCGTGGCGATCTACATGGAAAACACCGGCCAGACTGCGATTGCAATGGTCCAGACCCCCGGTGGTATGCCCACCTATACGGGCGATGCCTCTATCGACGGTGTGCCGGGAACGGCTGCAGCCATCCCGCTCGAATTTGTCGGAACAGCGGGCTCCACCTGCGGTGCGCTTTTGCCCACGGGCAACACACGCGACCAAGTCGAAGGCGTCAATGTGACGATGATCGACAACGGGATGCCGGTCGTACTGCTGCGCGCGGCAGATCTGGGGATCACCGGCACGGAAAGCCGTGAAGCTCTTGAAGCTAATGATGAATTGAAGGCGCGGCTCGAGGCGATCCGTCTGGCCTGTGGGCCGGTGATGAACCTTGGCGACGTTGCGCAGAAAACAGTGCCCAAGATGACGCTGGTCAGCGCCCCGCAACGGGGCGGTGTGATTGCCACCCGCACCTTCATTCCCCATCGCTGCCATGCCTCGATCGGAGTGTTGGGCGCGGTGAGCGTCGCCACGGCCTGCCTGTTGCCGGGATCGGTGACCGAAGGTCTGGCGCAGGTGCCCGAGGGCTCCGAAAAGCGCATGCCCATCGAACACCCAAGCGGTGAGACCAGCATCATCGCGCAGGTGTCGGATGCAGGCGAAGTGACATCTGCCGCTGTCCTGCGCACCGCGCGCAAGCTGATGGATGGTGTGGTCTTCGCCTGACCCTATCGCTCACCACGCCGGTAGGGCGCCATGAGCGCCTCCGGCACCTCGGCCCGGCGTGCGACAAAGATCAGCGCGACGATGGACAGCACATAGGGCGCCATCAGGAACAACTGGTAGGGCACCCCTTCGACCACCGTTTGCAGACGCAGCTGGTAGGCATCGAAGAAGGCAAAGAGCAAAGCCCCGATCAGGGCTTTGCCCGGTCGCCAAGACGCAAAAACCACCAGAGCAATGCAGATCCAGCCGCGCCCCTGAACCATTTCGGGGAAGAACGAATTGAATGCTGCCGTGGTCAAGAATGCCCCACCAAGACCCATCAGCGCCGACCCTGCGACAATCGCACCGATCCGCAACGCGTTCGGGTTCAACCCTTGCGCCTCAACTGCGTGCGGGTTCTCGCCCGTCATGCGGATTGCCAACCCCAAGGGCGTGCGTGTCAGCACGTAGGCCAGCACCGCAACTGATATGAGCGCGAGATAGGTTGGCGCGGTCTGGCTGAAGAGGACCGGCCCAAGGACCGGAATCTCCGACAGCCCGGGAATATCCAGCGGTTTGAACGGCACGATGGTCGGTGGAGTCTCCCCAACCTGCACGATCAAACGGTAAAGATAATACGCTAGCGCCGATGCGAAGAGTGTGATCCCAAGCCCAGACACATGCTGAGACAGACCCAGCGGTACAGTCAACCCCGCATGCAGAAGTCCCATTAGTCCGCCACTCGCTGCTGCGATCACGAGCCCCATCCACAGGTCGCCGCCGAGATAGACCGTCAGCCATCCGGCCATCGCACCCATCGTCATGATCCCCTCGATCCCGAGGTTCAGTACACCGGCGCGTTCACACAAAAGCGCGCCCAGAACGCCAAAGATCAGCGGCGTCGCAATCCGCAGAACAGCGGCCCAGAGGCTTGTATTGGTCAAAAGCTCAAGTGCTTCGATCATCGGCGCAGCCTGTAGTTTGTAAACAGAAGGGCGACCAGCATGGTCAAGAGCGACAGCGCGACGATCACATCTGCGATGAAGCTTGGAACACCCGTTGCGCGGCTCATCGCGTCGGCCCCGACGAACACCGTCGCCACAAAGATGGCCGCCGTCACGACACCCGCCGGGTGCAAGGCGGCCAGCATGGCGACCACGATCCCGGCATAGCCAAAGCCCGGCGACATGGTGGTGGTCACACCCCCGGTGACGCCCATCACCTCGACCGCGCCCGCAAGTCCGGCCAACGCACCCGAGACCAAAGCCACCCCCATGATCGTGCGCGGTAGTGAAATGCCCGCAAACGCCGCGGCGCGGGCGTTCAGGCCCGCCGCACGGGTTTCGACGCCGAAGACGGTGCGCGTCAGCACCAACCAGACGACCCCCGCCGCCGCGATGGCAAACAGAAGGCCAATGTGCAGCCGAGTGCGCGGGACCAGATCGGGCAAACGGTAGTCGCCATCCACAGGCACCGATTGCGGCCAGCCAAAGGCTAGCGGGTCGCGCAGCGGGCCTTCGATCATCAGCCCGACAAACAGGATCACGATGAAGTTCAGCAGCAGCGTTGTAACCACCTCATCGACCCCGAACCGCAACCTCAGAAAGGCTGGGCCAGCGAGCAACAACGCCCCCGCCGCCATACCGCAGACCATCAGAACGGCGATGCCGATGGGGCCAGGCAGGCCAAGTGAATGTCCAACCCATGCCGTGACCAACGCACCGACGTAGAACTGACCCTCGCCGCCGATGTTCCAGAGCCGTGCACGAAATGCGACCGCAGCGGCAAGCCCGGTCAGGATCAGCGGTGTCGCACGGGTCAGCATCTCGGTGATCGACAGGCGCGATCCCAAGGCGCCGCGCAGCATCTCGGCATAGGCTGATAGCGGGTTCACCCCCGCTGCACCGATTAACCCTGCCGCCAGCACCAGCGCCGCGAAGATGGCAACCAATGGCGCGGTAGCGACCAAAGCCAGCGGCACGGTCTCGCGTCGTTCAAGCCGCATCGCTGTCCTCCCATACGCCCGCCATCATCAAGCCCAGTTTTCGTGAATCCGCCTCGCCTGCCATGATGGGCTGCGACAGCCGCCCTTTGACGATGGCTTGAATGCGGTCCGACAACTGCACCGCTTCCTCCAGTTCCTCCGAAATAAGCAGGATCGCCGCGCCCTCGGCCCGAGCAGCCAGCAACTCTGCATGCACCGCCGCAATCGCCCCTTCGTCCAATCCACGCGTCGGCTGGTTGGCAATCAGGAACCGTGGCCCGGTGGCAAGGCAGCGGCCAAGAATCAGTTTTTGCATATTGCCGCCAGACAGTAGCCGGATGCGGGTGTCGGGACTGGCCCCGCGCACGTCGAAGCGCTTGATCAGATCGGCAGCATGGGCCCGCGCCGCAGACTGCCTGACAAAGCCAGATTTGGAGAACTCCGCACTGCGCAACCGCTCCAGCACCGCGTTTTCCCAAACGGTCATCTCGCCCACCGCGCCCTCTGCATGTCGGTCCTCGGGCACCCGCGCGGCACCTGCCTTGATCAACCCGCGTGGGCCAAGCTGCCCGGCATCAACCCCGTCGAGCGTCAATGTGCCAGCGCTCGGATGCATCAGCCCGGACAGCAGCGCCCCAAGTGCGCCCTGCCCATTGCCGGATACGCCAACAATTCCAAGGATTTCCCCGGCATGCACTGTGAAGGAAACCTCGTCCAGCTTTGTGTCGCCGTCGTCCATGACGGTCACCTGATCCGCCACCAGCACCGGCGCACCAATACTCTGGTCCTCGCGCACAGGACGGTCGACCCGACGCCCGACCATCAATTCGGCCAGTTCGGCGGGCGAGGTCAGGGCCGTCTTGCGTTCCGCCACCATCCTTCCGCCGCGCAGCACCGCCACGCGATCCGATGCGGCCATCACCTCGTGCAGTTTGTGGCTGATAAAGATCAGCGACAGCCCGTCCTTCGTCATGCCGCGCAAGGTCTCGAACAACCGTTCCGCCTCGGGCCGCGCCAGAACGGCGGTGGGTTCATCGAGGATCAGAATACGCGCATCGCGGTAGAGTGCCTTGAGGATCTCGATCCGCTGCCGTTCGCCAACCGACAGGCGCGATACCTTGCTATCGGGATCGACGGGAAGACCGAACCGTTCGGAAATCGCCATCAGCTTCTTGCGCGCCGTCGCCTTGTCCGACCGCAACCGCCCCATTGGTTCGGACCCGAGCATCACGTTTTCCAGAACGGTCAGGTTGCCCGCCAGCGTGAAATGCTGGTGCACCATGCCAACCCCTGCCGCAATCGCCGCACGCGGCTTTCCGGGGGGCAGGGTTTCACCGAACACCCGCACTTCGCCTTCATCAGCTTCGTAATGCCCAAAAAGGATGTTCATCAGCGTCGTCTTGCCGGCGCCGTTCTCACCCAGCAGGGCAAGAATTTCGCCTTGGGCAAGCGACAGCGACACGTCCTCATTCGCCGTCAACGCGCCGAACCGCTTGGTGATGTTAGAAAGTTCAAGCACGGCGGTCATGCGGGCAATCCGGCGATTGGGTGCGGGAAGGGAATGTCGATCATATGTGCCAAAGGCTGCGCGAATTCCAAAAGTGCGGTGTCGGTGTTGGGGCGTCCGATAAGCTGTGCGCCAACGGGCAGACCATTCTCAAACCCGGCAGGAAAGGCCAGCGCGGGTAGGCCTGCGACATTGGCCCAAGCCGCATTGGGCGCCATCGCCTCCATCTTCAGGAAATGCACATCAAGATCAGTATGATCCATTGGAGACGCCCCCAGCTTGGGCGGCGGGCCGGACAAAACAGGCATCAGGATCGCGTCGGCGTCGTCGAAAAAGCCGAGGATCAGATCGCTCATCTGCATGATGTCCCGCGAAGCGCCGAACAGATCGGTCCCTGTCAAAGCGGCGCCCTCGACCCGCGCGGCACGCAAGAGCGGTGGAAGTTCATCGTCTGGCACACCCGTGGCGGTCAATCCTTCATGCAAAGCAGCGGCCAGGATCATACGGATCAGCGACATGGGCCGGGACAGGTATGTGTCAGACGGCGACGATGGTGGACCATCCTGAATGATGCAACCCGCGGCCTCCAACACCTTAGCCGCTGCTAGAGTCGCGTTGATCTGCGTGTCGTCGCACATGTCCGGAAGGACCACGGCAACACGCGGTGTCATGCGCCCATCGGTCGTGGCCACGCAGTTCAATGCGGTTTTCACATCCCGCAGCGACCGGGCCAGCACCAGTTCTGACGCGATGCCCATCAGCCAGTTGTTGTAGTCCGGCCCCATTGGCGACACGCCCCGAGACGGTTTCAGGCCCCACAACCCGCAGCATGCAGCAGGCACCCGGATTGACCCGGCGGCATCGGTCGCATGCGCAATGGCGACGATCCCGCTCGCCACAGCCGCCGCCGCCCCGCCAGAAGACCCACCCGGAGTGCGGCTGGAATCAAACGGGTTGGTCGCGGGCGGTTGTCCTTCTGGCTCGGTTGATAAGGCCAGCCCCACCTCCGGTACAGACGAGAGGCCAAACGGCATCAACCCGGCTGATCGAAAGAGGGCAATGAGGTTGCTATCCGTCTTTGATGCCTCAATCCTCTTTCCGATGGCGGCACTCCCGGCCGACTGTTTCAGCCCACGCGCAATAGATCCCAAATCCTTGACAAGAAAGGGAACACCCGAAAATGGTCCTAGCGCCGCATCTTTTGCGAGCGCCAGGGCCTCTGGCTCTGAAAGCACGAGGGATATGGCGCCGGGAACCTCGCGCATGCGCGCGAGGCTTGCCGCCATAACGTCTTGGGCGTTTACCCGCCCATCAGCTATGGCGGCGGCAAGGGCCGTCGCGTCCGTCACGGACGATCAGGCTGGCTCGTTCGCGTCGATCGGCACCTCGAACTCGCCTGCCTGAATGGCCGCGCGTTTCGCTTCCATCGCGGGCACGGCGTCAGCCGGAACCATGCTGTCGACATAGATCAACTCGTTGCCGCCGTATTTCATGAATGAAAACTCGGTATAGTCCTTGCCCACCGGGTTGCCTGCGGTCACATCCGCGACGATAGCCTCAATGGTCGGGCCATAGTTCCAGATCGCATTGGCGAACACGGTTTCGGGGTAACGCGGAGTGTAATCGATGAGCGAGCCAATCGCCTTGACGCCTCGCGACTGTGCGCCGTCCGCCGTACCGATGCGTTCGCCGAAGAGAATGTCCGCACCTGAGTCGATCTGCGCAATCGCGGCTTCCTGAGCGCGCGCCGGATCGAACCATGCGCCGATAAAGCCGTTGAGGAACGTGGCGTCCGCGTTGACCTCTTTCACACCCATACGGAACGCGTTGATGAGCAGGTTCACTTCGGGGATCGGATAACCGCCGACCGAGCCGAAGACGTTGCTTTCGGACATCTTTCCCGCAAGCATCCCGGCCAGATAGGCCGCTTCGTGGTTACGCGTCCCGAAGACGCCAAAGTTGTCGCCCTCTGGCCCACCGG
>QCWH01000009.1:0-24069 GCA_003149565.1 Marivita sp. XM-24bin2
TCCCATGCTGGGCGACACGACTGTGCCGCTAGGATTGGTGTGTGGCGGAACGGAACCCTTCTGGGCTCTCGACCTTAACGGCAACCATATGCGTTATTCGCACTCCGAGGATGGTGATACCGATTTCGCAATGGACGGCATCGTCACCGCTGAAGGCCAGCTTGGCAGTCCTGCCCTTTTGACACTGACCGCCGAGGATACAAGTGTCATCGAAGCCACGATTTCCGGCACATCCTGCTCGGACGGAATGAGCGACCGGTCTTATGGCTGGACCATCACGATGCAGCTCATTTCGCCGAGCCAGCGACGCTTTCTGGCCGGATGCTGTCACCTTCCGCGAAACTAGATGACATACCGCCGGCCTGACATCCGAGGCGTCTTTTCATGAGCCTGTCTCCCACGATCCGCGCCTGTCTCTGGATGATTGGAGCCATTGTCTCTTTCACGTCGATGGCGATTGCCGGGCGCGCGGTCAGCCTCGACCTCGATACGTTTGAGATCATGATGTACCGCAGCCTGATCGGCGTCGTCATTGTGGTCACCATCGCATCCATTGCCGGCACGATGCATCAAATCCGCACGCAGCGGCTTGGGTTGCACTTTGTCCGCAATGTCAGCCATTTTGCCGGGCAGAATCTGTGGTTTTACTCGATCACCGTGATCCCATTGGCACAGGTCTTCGCGCTGGAATTCACGTCACCGCTTTGGGTGATGCTCATGGCCCCCTTCGTTCTAGGAGAACGCCTGACAAGGACGCAAGCTATCGCGGCGATGATCGGCTTCATCGGTATTCTCGTGGTCACACGCCCCAGCCCCGAAACCTTTCACGTGGGCCTTATCACAGCGGCACTCGCCGCGATCGGCTTTGCGGGATCGGCGGTATTCACCCGGAAACTGACGCGAACCGAGTCCATCACATGTATCTTGTTCTACCTGACAGCCATGCAGGTTGTGTTGGGCTTGAGCTTTGCCGGATTTGATGGCGACATCGCTCTGCCAACCGCTGCCAATCTTCCTTGGGTGGTCGTGATTGCGATTGCAGGACTGGTGGCACATTTCTGCCTGACCACGGCGCTGTCGCTTGCTCCGGCCACCATCGTGATGCCCATCGACTTCGCGCGATTGCCGGTGATCGCAATTGTTGGCATGCTCCTTTACGCTGAACCGCTGGACCCGTTTGTTCTCCTGGGGGCAGCTCTGATTTTTGGTGCAAATTACTACAATATCTGGTCTTCGACCCGTTCTCGTTAACGTTGTGACGCTGCGGCACAAACCTCAGGCTTACGTATGGTAAAAATTGACCGAACGTCAGCCGCTTAGGTACGCACAACGCAGAGGAGACAACATCAAAAAAAGGGATGAGGGTCCAATGAAGATAGTCATGACAAGCGCTATTGCGCTTGCCGTTGCCGCAGGCGCGGCACATGCGGGCGGTATTGAACGCTCCAATAACGATTACGGCTTTTTGTTCACGCGCAATGACCAGCTTCAGCTGAGTTTTTCGCATGTCATGCCCGAGTTGTCCGGCAAGTATTCGCCGGAACTCACCGCCGCAGGTGGCGGCGAAGGCAGCACAGGCAACATGCTGAACGACTACAGCAATTACAGTCTCGCCTACAAAAACGATTTCACCGAAAAACTGACCTTCGGCATGTATGTCAACAACCCATACGGTGCCGGCGCGGAATACACCCAAGGCATCTATGCCGGTCTGACCGCAGATTGGGACAGCAACCAGATCGCTCTGGTCGGCAAATATCGCGTCTCGGACCGTGTGTCTGTGTTCGCGGGCGCCCGCTACGTTGAAAGCGAAGCGGACATCACCATTCCGGACCTTCTGGTCCGCAGCTCTGTCGGGCGCAATGCCCAGGGCATCGGCGCGCAGGCACAGGCGCTCGGCGCAGAAGCGCAGGCGCTGGGCGCTCAGGCACAGGCGGCAGGCGCTGCAGGGGATCTGGCCACCGCACAGGAACTGGGCGCACAGGCGCAGGCTCTGGGAGCGCAAGCTCAGGCACTGGGCGCGCAGGCTCAGACCCTTGGCGCGGCAGCACAGGATTTCGGCACGTCGATGGAATACAACGCCAGCGGTCGTCGCGTCGGCGACTGGGGTGCCATCCTTGGCGTGGCCTACGGAATTCCAGACATCGCACTGCGCGTGGCGCTGTCGTGGCAGAGCGAAATCACACACACATTCAGCACCTCGGAAACCATTGCAGGCCTTGGAATCGACGCCACCGGCGGCGACACCAAGGTCACCATGCCCCAGGCTGTCGCGCTAGATTTCCAGACCGGCATTGCACCGGGCACGCTGGTGTTTGGCCAGGTCAAATGGGTCGAGTGGTCCAAGTGGGAAGTTCGCACTCCGGAATATGAAGGTGTGACCGGCGGCAATGTCACCGGCTTTGATAACGACCGTACCACATGGAAGCTCGGCATTGGTCGCGCCTTCTCGGAAGACCTGTCTGGCTTCGCCCAGGTGTCCTACGAAGCGCAGAATGGCGACACCGTGTCCCGGCTGGCACCGCGCGATGGCTTTGTCAGTATCGGTGTGGGTGGTCAGTACAAGATGGACAACATGACCCTTCGAGGCGGTCTCGAATACGCGTGGATCGGCGATGCAGAAGACGCATCCGGCACCAAGTTTGAAGACAACACCGCTCTGGGTGTTGGTGTCTCGCTGACAGTCGATTTCTGATCCGGCGTGCTGAGTTAATCGGCACAACATTCCAAGAGTGGCCCCGTCGGATATGTGTCCGGCGGGGTTTCTTCTGTCTCGGACGACAACCGTTTGACGGCTTCCCGCGGCACCGTTAAGCCCATGCGACGGATTTATGGCATGGAACACCGCAGATGATTTACGCTTCCGGACAGGATTGGCTGAACGCGCCCAACAAGCGCGTAGTCCTCTTTGCCATGTCGGGTCTGGGCAAGACTCATATCTCAAACCTGCTGCGCGACACGGGCGACTGGTTTCATTACTCGATCGATTACCGTATCGGCACCCGTTACATGGGCGAATACATCGCCGACAACGCCAAGCGCGAAGCGATGAAGGTGCCATTCCTGCGTGAGCTTTTGATGTCCGACTCGATCTATATCGGATCAAACCTCAGCTTTGATAACCTTGCCCCCGTGTCGACCTACCTCGGCAAACCCGGCGATCCAGCGCGGGGCGGCATGGCCATCGCGAAATACCGCAAGCGTCAGGATCAGTTTCGCCGCGCCGAAATGGCTGCGTTGCTCGACACAGGCTATTTCATTGATCGCGCCATCGACCTTTACGGATACCCGCATTTCGTCTGCGATACCGGTGGGTCGATCTGCGAATGGGTGGATCCCGAGGATCCCAACGATACGATCATGGCCGAATTGTCGAAACAGGCTCTGCTGGTTTGGATCAAAGGCGATGAAGCCCATACGCAGGAATTGATCCGTCGCTTCGACAAGGCCCCGAAACCGATGGCGTACCAGCCAGAGTTCCTGAGCCGTGTCTGGGATCAATATCTGAGGGAAAACAACACAAAAGAAGACGAAGTTGATCCCGATGCCTTTATCCGATGGACCTATGCACAAGCACTTGCACACCGCCAGCCGCGCTACCAGATGATGGCGGACCGGTGGGGCCTTACCATCGACGCACATGACCTCATGGCCGATGCAAGCCCCGACACCTTCGATGCGTTGATTGCGCGCGCTCTGGATCAGAAAAAGGCGTAGACCATGCCGATCAAACTGCCCAACAACCTGCCCGCCTACTCCGTGCTCAAGCGCGAAGGCGTTATGGTCATCCCTGACGAGCTTGCCAGCCAGCAGGACATTCGACCCCTGCGGATCGCGCTGCTCAACCTTATGCCGAAAAAGATCCAGACCGAAAACCAGTTTGCCCGGCTGATCGGCGCGACGCCGCTGCAGATTGAGTTCAACCTGATCCGCATGAGCGAGCATCAGACCAAGAACACCGCTGCAGAGCATATGGAAAGCTTTTACCGCCCGTTTGCCGAAGTCGCAGACGCAGGTGAAAAGTTTGATGGTCTGATCATCACCGGCGCGCCGATCGAACATCTGCCTTATGAGAACGTGACCTATTGGGATGAACTGACCCAGGTGATGAACTGGACACAGACAAATGTGCACTCCACCTTCGGCGTCTGCTGGGGCGGCATGGCGATGATCAACCATTTCCACGGCGTTCCCAAGATCGAGCTGCCGCAGAAGGCCTTCGGCTGCATTCGGCACCGCAATCTGGCGCCCGCGTCGCCTTATCTGCGTGGCTTCTCGGATGACATGGTGATTCCCGTGAGCCGCTGGACAGAAATCCGGCGCGAGGATGTCGAAAAGGCAGGCCTGCCCATCCTGATCGACAGCTCCGAAACCGGCCCTTGCCTTGTCGAAGACCCGGCACACCGCGCGCTCTATGTGTTCAACCACTTCGAGTATGACAGCAATACGCTCAAGGACGAATACGACCGCGATATCGCAAATGGCACGCCGATCAATGTGCCCGCCAATTACTACCCCGACGACGATCCCAGCAAACCGCCACAGAACCGCTGGCGCAGCCATGCGCATCTTCTCTATGGCAACTGGGTCTCGGAGATCTACCTAACGACTCCGTTTGACATCGAGCAGATCGGCGCAGCCAGCACGGATCTGCGCAACCGATAGGAGGCCCGCGTGACGTTAAAGGGGTTTGGCGTGTTGCTGGGATGTGCAGCCGCGCTGGTACTGACGACAGCTTGCACGGCAAGTTATCGCGAGGCCAAAGCCGAAGAGCGGTTTCCGCCCGTGGGTGACTTTCTGAACGTCAACGGCACGCAGGTGCATTACGTCACCAAAGGAACCGGGCCTGACATCGTGCTGATCCACGGTGCCAGCGGCAACCTGCGGGATTTCACCTTTTCGCTGGTCGACAAACTGGCCGACCGCTACCGCGTCACCGCATTCGACCGACCGGGTCTTGGATACACCGAGCGGGTCAATCCGAACGGCACAACTCTGATCGAACAGGCGCACCTTTTGGCCGATGCGACCGAGCAACTCGGATTGCAAAGCCCAATGGTGCTTGGCCACAGCTACGGCGGTGCCGTTGCGCTGGCCTGGGCTGTAGAACGCCCTGACAGCCTGTCGGCCTTGATCCTGCTTGCCGCAGCGTCCAACCCATGGTCGAGTGATTTGAGCCTCTATTACAAGGTCACCTCCAGTGATGTCGGCAGTGCCGTGGTGGTGCCCGCTCTTACAGCCTTTGTACCAAATCCGGTTGTCGACAGGGCCATCGAAGACGTGTTCGAACCGCAAAGCGAGCCACCGGGCTATGCTGAGCACATCGGCGCTCCGCTGACGCTCCGCCGCGATACAATGCGTGCCAACGCCATGCAGCGTGCCAACCTGCTGGACGAAATCAAAGCGCTGCACACGCGCTATGGCGCGATTGATGTACCAACCGAAATTGTCCACGGCGATGCTGACACCACGGTGGGACTGTCAATCCACTCGATACCCCCGACCAACCAGATCATAGGCGCAAACCTCACCGTTCTCGAAGGGATCGGCCACATGCCGCACCACGCCGCAGAACCCGAGGTCATTGCCGCCATCGACCGCGCTGAGGAACGTGCGGGTTTGCGTTAATCGGATTAACATCCCATATTCAGATCAGAGCAGATGACAGAAAGGGTCTCCGATGGACCTTCCCTTTGACGGTGCGATCAGCGCCTTTTTCAACGATGCAGCGCCGGACAACATCCGCAACGCGATCAAACGCGCAGAAAAAGGCGATATTCTGAACCCGGATTATCCCTACTCGGAACGCATGCCGCGTAAGGCCTACGAAAAGGACCTCGACGCGCTGCAGATTGAACTGGTCAGGATGTCAGCTTGGGCCAGGGACACCGGCGCGCGCATCGCAATCGTGTTTGAAGGCCGGGATGCCGCCGGAAAAGGCGGCACAATCAAACGGTTCCGAGAAAACCTTAATCCTCGAAACGCACGGGTCGTGGCGCTGTCGAAACCAACTGAAACCGAAACGACCCAATGGTATTTCCAGCGCTATGTCGACCATCTTCCCGCGGCTGGCGAAATCGCGTTCTTCGATCGTAGCTGGTACAACCGGGGTGTTGTCGAGCACGTGTTCGACTTCTGCACGCCGGAACAGCGCACGCATTTCTTTCGGCAAGTGCCTGATTTCGAAAAGATGTTGATCGATGACGGCATCAAGCTCTTCAAAATCTGGCTTAATGTCGGCCGCGCCGAACAATTGCGCCGATTTCTTAAGCGCGAAAGCGATCCCCTCAAGCAATGGAAACTCAGCTGGATTGACGTTGAAGGCCTGAAGAAGTGGGATGCATATAGCGACGCCATCCAAGAGACCTTTGACAAGACCCACACCGAGCACGCGCCTTGGACTGTCGTGCGGTCCGACGACAAACGGCGCGCCCGGATCAACGCGATCCGCAGCGTGCTGACCCAGCTCGACTATGCCCGCAAAGACCTCAAGGCGCTGGGTCAGGTCGATCCAAAGGTCTGTGGCGGACCGGACATCTGGGATGGCTAAACGCGGCTACCATCACGGCAACCTGCGGCAGGCCCTCGTGGATGCAGCGCTTGAGCTGATCACCGAAAAGGGCCCGACCGGATTTACCCTGTCGGAAGCTGCGAAGCAGGCAGGCGTCACCCCCGCCGCCGTCTACCGCCACTTCGAAGGCCGTGAAGATCTGATCGCCGAGGCCGCCCTTCAGGGCTACGAGATTTTCGCCGATGTGATGCAATACGCCTATGATAGCGGCCAACCTTCGGCCTTGGCCGCGTTCGAGGCAACAGGGCGCGCATATTTAGCTTTTGCGCGAAAATACCCTGGTCATTATATCGCAATGTTTGAAAGTGGCGTCTCGGTAAACCGCACACCGGACCTCGCCGCTGCTTCAAGCCGTGCCCGCGGCGTTTTGGAGCGTGCAGCCGAGGACCTGTCACAGCACATCCCGCCCGAAAAGCGCCCGCCTGCATCAATGTTCTCTGCCCATGTCTGGGCCCTCAGTCACGGCGTGGTCGAGTTATTCGCCCGAAACTCTCCCGGAACCAAGTCGCCTTTCCCCCCGGAAGAGTTGCTGGAAACCGGTATCGGCGTCTACCTGCGCGGATTGGGCCTGATTGCCCCCGATCAGTGACGTGACAAACCCTTAATGACGGATTACATCGCGCCCCATGACACAAGAACTCCACATCGTTGGCGGCGGCATGGCCGGATCCGAGGCAGCCTGGCAGGCCGCAAACCGGGGCGTACGCGTCGTGATCCACGAAATGCGCCCCAAGGTCGAAACCTTCGCCCACAAGACCGGCGATCTCGGCGAAATGGTGTGCTCCAACTCGTTTCGTTCAGACGATCACGAACAGAACGCCGTTGGCCTGCTGCATTGGGAAATGCGCGAAGCAGGTGGCCTGATCATCACCACCGCCCACCAACATCGCTTGCCTGCCGGCGGTGCGTTGGCCGTCGACCGTGACGCCTTCAGCGCCGAGGTTACCGCACGCCTGCATGCACATGAAAATGTCCATGTAAGTCACGAAGAAATTACGGAACTTCCCAGTGAAGGCCAGTGGATTTTCGCCACCGGCCCGCTGACCAGCGCAGCCTTGGGTCAGGCGATCCAGACGGAAACAGGTACCGACCGGCTTGCCTTCTTCGATGCCATCGCCCCCATCGTCTATTTCGACAGCATCAACATGGACAAAGCCTGGCTCCAGTCGCGTTACGACAAGGGCGAAACCGAGGAAGAACAGCGCGCCTATATCAACTGCCCGATGGACAAGGCGCAGTACGAGGCCTTCATCGACGCGCTATTGACTGCCGACAAAACCGAGTTTCATGAAGGCGAAACCGCAGGCTATTTCGACGGCTGCCTGCCGATCGAAGTTATGGCCGAACGCGGTCGTGAAACCCTGCGCCACGGCCCGATGAAGCCCGTAGGTCTGACCAACCCGCACCAACCCGATGTCAAACCTTGGGCGGTGGTCCAGCTACGCCGCGACAACGCGTTGGGCACCCTCTACAACATCGTCGGCTTCCAGACAAAGATGAAGTATGGCGCGCAAACCGATGTTTTTAGAATGATTCCCGGACTTGAGAATGCAAGTTTTGCGCGTCTTGGCGGCATCCATCGAAACACTTTCCTCAACAGCCCCACGCTGCTCGACGACCAGATGCGTCTGCGCTCAAAGCCCAATATCCGCTTTGCGGGTCAGGTCACGGGCGTTGAAGGCTATGTCGAATCCGCCGCGATGGGTCTTTTGGCGGGCCGCATGGCGGCCGCCGAGATCACCGGCGCGCCCATTCCCACAGTTCCACAGGACAGCGCGCATGGAGCGTTGATCCACCACATCACTGGCGGGGCTGAGGCAAAGACATTTCAGCCAATGAACGTCAATTTCGGTCTCTTCCGCCCGGTCGATGGTCTCAAAGGTGGCCGTCGGGGTCGCAAGGACCGCTACAAAGCCTATACCGACCGCGCCAAGGCGGCGTGGTCCGAATGGCTCGCAACTCAGGTCGAATACGCATGAATTATGTTCTGGCGCTCTTTCTGCCACCGCTGTCGATCCTGCTGACCGGCCGCATTTTCACAGCAATCATCGTACTGATCATCTGGATTCCGGCGATCATCTTTTCCGGCGGACTGACGCATCCAATGTTCATTCTGCTCGCCTGGGTGCTGATCTATCAAAGCGCCGAAGACCGTCGCGCCCGCCGCTACGGGCACCGCGACGACACGTGATTCCCGACAATGGGCTTTGTCACAAGATTTGCGCCAAGCCCGACGGGCCAGTTACATCTGGGTCATGCCTATTCCGCACTGCTGGCCTTTGACATGGCGCAGAAGGCCGGCGGTCGGTTTCTGCTCAGGATCGAAGACACCGACACCGCGCGTTGCACCCCGGTGTTCGAGGCACAGGTCTACGACGATCTGGCTTGGCTTGGCCTCAGCTGGGAGACCCCGGTGCTCCGCCAATCCGAAAACACCCCCGCCTATGAAGCTGCACTCGCACAATTGGCCGGGATGGGGCTGCTCTACCCCTGTTCCTGCACACGCGGCGACATCCGCCGCGCCGCCTCTGCGCCACAGGAAGGCGCGCCGATGCACGGGCCGGACGGGGTGATCTATCCCGGCACCTGCCGTCACCGCGCGTGGTCTGAGCGCTCCGAAACAGATGCCATCCGGCTCCACATGGGGCGTGCCGTCGACCTCATGACAACACTCCCGCAATATATCGAGACCGGCGTTCACCCCGAATTAAGGTTAACGCGCGCGCATCTCACGGACGAGATTGGCGACATCGTCCTCGCCCGTCGCGATACCAAAACCGCCGCCTACCACCTGAGCGTCGTTGTCGATGACGCCGCGCAAGACATCACCCATGTGATCCGGGGCGAAGACCTTGCTCCAGCCACACCAATCCATGTGCTGCTGCAAGCCCTGCTGGGTCTGCCCACGCCGATCTATCATCACCACCGTCTGATCCGCGACGATCTGGGCAAACGCCTCGCCAAACGCGACGACGCCCGCGCCATCGCGCTCTACCGTGCCGAGGGCCACACCCCGCAGGACATCAGAAACATGGTTGGGCTATAAGCACCGCCCCCTGCTTCTTCTTTTAAAAAATATGCATAATCAGACGCCTACATCGGCGCCATGATCTTTACTTCCGCACCATCCTGGACTTCCGTGTAAAAACACGACCGCCGGTTCGTGTGACAGGCGGGCCCGGTCTGATTGACCGTCACCAGCAGGCAATCCCGGTCACAATCCACCCGCAGTGCCACCAGCTCCTGCACATGACCCGAGCTTTCTCCCTTGACCCAGAACGCCTGCCGCGAGCGCGACCAATAGGTCACACGCCCGGTCTCAAGCGTCTTGGCCACAGCCTCGGCATTCATCCAGGCCATCATCAATACCTCGCCCGACACCGCGTCCTGGGCGATCGCCGGGATCAGGCCTGCTTCGTTATAGACCAAGGTCGCAGGATCAAAGCTCATTTGGAAAAACCTTTTTGCATCCACGGGATGGTCCCCTATCTATGGGGGGAACGGCGAAAGGGAAAGCCATGTCGGGCGACACCGATCTGATCAAACTTTATTCCGGCCAGATTCTTGAACTGGCCGCCGACATACCGCATCACGCGCGGCTGGAGACGCCGGGCGCAACCGTGAAGAAACGGTCGCCGCTCTGTGGATCGACCGTCACGGTGGATCTGACGCTCGAAAACGGCGCTGTTGGCGCGTTCGGCCAAGATGTCAAAGCCTGTGCACTGGGTCAGGCCGCCGCGTCTGTGGTTGGTGGAGCCATCATCGGCACCACTCCCGAGCAGATCACACAGGCGCGCGATGAACTGCGGACCATGCTCAAGGAAGATGGTCCTACCCCGTCTGCTCCGTTCGATGGATTGGAAGTGCTGCGTCCAGCGGTCGCGTTCAAAAACCGCCATGCGTCGATCCTGCTGACGCTCGAAGCGGCATCCGAGGCTGTGGCTCAGCTTGCGGAAACACAAAGCGCCTGATTTTCAAAGTTTTACCATCTGATAAAAAAACCGCCGCACTTCAAACGAAGGCGGCGGTAAAGTGACGTGTTCGTTGGGGCCGTGATCACTCTGAAGGCAAGCGGCCTTCTGGGACAGGTGCATCAGTTGGGACAGGATGCGGATGAGCGTTCAGGCAAAACACGCAGGCAGAAAAAGGTAACAGGTCAGACAAGCACCGGCAGATGCAACGCAGCCACCAGCATCACAACCAAAGACATCGCGCCAAGCGCATCCTGAAGTAGCGGCGCATTGGTTTGGGCCTTTACGGTGTGAAGCGAGGTTTTGATCCGCTGCATCATGGTTAAGTCCTCCTTGTTTCCTCTTTGTTCTCATATCCTTCGTGCGATGTAAAGAACTTTATGAGAACATTTGAGAACAAAAGTGGTTAGCCCACCGAAATCAGCTGGATCGCCTGATCCTGTTTCATCAGGTAGAGCAGCGCCCGCGCCGCCTTTCCACGCTCCGATGTCAGGCTTGAATCATCCAGAAGCAGCTTGCGTGCATCGTCCTGCGCCATCGCCATCAGGCTCGCCTGCCGCTCCAGATCTGCAATGCGGAATCTTGGCAAACCCGATTGCGCCGTGCCCAGAACGTCTCCCGCGCCGCGCATCTCGAGATCGACCTCGGATATACGGAATCCGTCCTCGGTTTCGCGCAGGGTTGTCAGCCGTTTCATCCCGGTCTCGGACAGCGGCGGCTGATAAAGAAGCAGGCAGGTCGACGCTGCCGCCCCCCGCCCGACCCGGCCCCGAAGCTGGTGCAACTGTGCAAGGCCAAAGATCTCGGCCCTTTCGATCACCATGATCGAGGCGTTGGGAACGTTCACGCCCACTTCGATCACCGTGGTCGCCACCAGAACGCCGGTCTGACCTGACACAAACCGCGCCATCGCGGCGTCTTTCTCAGCCGGTGGCATCTGGCCATGCACCAAGCCGACCACCCCATCGCCAAGCGCCGCGCGCAGGCGTTTGAACCGCTCTTCGGCCGCCGTCAGATCGGAAACCTCGCTTTCATCCACCAAGGGGCAGACCCAATACGCCTGCCGCCCCTCGGCCACTGCCTTGCGCAGATGGTCGATCACTTCGTCCATGCGCTCATTCGACAAGAGCGCAGTTTTCACAGGCGTTCGTCCGGGCGGTTTTTCATCGAGGATCGACACGTCCATGTCACCATATTGCGCCAGCGCCAAAGAGCGCGGGATCGGCGTGGCCGTCATCACCAGCACATCGACCGCCATGCCCTTGCGCCCAAGTTCCAACCGCTGCCGCACACCAAAACGGTGCTGCTCGTCGATGATCGCCAGCCGCAAATCGGCGAATTCCACGTCCTTCTGGAACACCGCATGGGTGCCCACGAGAATCTGAATGTCGCCGCGCGCCAGCGCCGCCAACTTGGCTTTGCGCTCCGCCCCCTTATCGCGGCCCGTGAGCAATTCGAGAACGACACCGGCATCCTCGGCCAAGGGTTGCAAGCCCTCAAGATGCTGCCGCGCGAGAATTTCCGTGGGCGCCATCATCACACCCTGACCGCCCGCCTCGACCGCAGTGAGCAGTGCCATGAAGGCCACAAGCGTCTTGCCCGCGCCGACATCACCTTGCAACAAGCGGTTCATCCGGTGCGGACTGGCCATGTCGTCTGTGATTTCGTCAATCGCGCGCATCTGTGCACCGGTCGGGCGATAGGGCAACGACGTCAGAACCTTATGACGCAGCTTGCCATTGCCTTCAGTCTCGATCCCCGGCTTCGCCCTCCGCTGCGCCCGGGCCAGCGCCAGCGTCAACTGATGTGCCATCAATTCGTCATAGGCCAGACGCCGCCGCGCCGGGCTGTCGAGCGACAGTGCGCCGGTGCCCTGCGGCGCATGCGCCATCTCCATCGCGTCATGCCAGCTGGGCCAATCTTCGCGCTCCATCAGGCGCGGATCGATCCATTCCGGCAGATCCGGAGCGCGCGACAGCGCGTCTGTTGCCGCCTTGACCATCGTTTTCTGCGTGACCCCAGCGGTGAGAGGATAGACCGGTTCAAACGGCAGAAGGCTGTCCACCTCATCCGGCATCAGCACATGGTCAGGATGTACCATCTGCGCCATGCCGTCGAAGAACTCGACCTTGCCCGACACGATCCGCCGCGCGCCGAAGGGCAAGATTTTCGCCACGTAATCGCCGCGTGCGTGAAAGAAAACGATCTGGAAGCCGGTCCTCGCATCCTCCACTTGCACCCGGTAGGCACCGCCCTTGTTGCGCGGCGGGCGGTGTTGGCCGACCTCCACCTCGACCGTCAGGGTTGCAGGCAGGTCGGCCCCGTTCACCGTGTCACGCAGACGCCGGTCCACCACCGAATGCGGCAGCGTGTAAAGCAGGTCGCGCGGCACCTCGATACCCATATGGCCCAGAGTGTCGGCAGTTTTCGGGCCAACGCCCTTGAGCCCGCTCAGATCACCAAAGAGCGGAAACAGGATTTCCGGCCTGCCGCTCATGCGCCCTCGATCAGGTCGAACCAGCCGTCTTCGTCGATGATCTGAACACCCAGATCCCGGGCCTTGGTCTCTTTCGATCCGGCCCCTGGCCCCGCAACCAGCAGGTCTGTCTTGGCCGACACCGACCCCGACACCTTGGCCCCCAGCGATTCCGCCCGCGCCTTGGCTTCGGCCCGGGTCATGCGTTCGAGCGTGCCGGTGAAGACAACGGTTTTGCCCGCGACCGGACTGCCCTCGGTACGGGGACGTTCGGCCGCTTGCACCGTCAGCTGCGCCACAAGCCGATCAATCGAGGCGCGCTCGGCCTCCTGCGCAAAGCTGTTGACCAGTGAGTTGGCGACGACCGTGCCGATGCCGTCGATGCCGACGAGGCCCGCCCAAGCCTCGCTATCCGGATCATGAGCCGCGTCGATGGCCGACTGAAACGCATCCCACGTGCCGTAGGACCGCGCGAGCAGGTTTGCGACCACCTCGCCCACATGCCGGATGCCGAGGGAAAAGATGAGCCTACCCAAAGGGATGGTGCGTTTTTCTTCGATCGCATCAAAGAGGTTCTGCGCCGATTTCTCGCCCCAGCCCTCGCGGTTTTTGAGCTGCTGAAGGCCGCTGCCATAGCGATCCTTGAGGGTAAAAATATCGGCGGGTTCCTTGATCCAGCCATCATTGTAGAATTGTTCGACCTGTTTCGCGCCAAGCCCTTCGATATCAAACGCGGCGCGGGATACGAAATGTTTGAGCTTTTCCACCGCCTGCGCCGGGCAGATCAGACCACCGGAACAGCGCCGGACAGCATCGCCTTCCTCGCGGATCGCCTCGGACCCACATTCGGGGCAAAGTTTCGGAAATTCATAGGGTTGTGCAGCATCTGGCCGTTTATCAAGATCCACGTCGGCCACTTTGGGGATCACGTCACCGGCGCGGTAGACCTGAACCCAGTCGCCAATGCGAATGTCCTTGCCCCCCCGGATCGGCGCGCCATTGGCGTCGCGCCCGGCGATGTAATCTTCATTATGCAGCGTCGCGTTCGATACAACGACGCCGCCCACTGTGACAGGCGTCAACCGTGCCACAGGGCTGAGCGCGCCTGTGCGGCCGACCTGAATGTCGATCGCCTCGAGTCGCGTCCAGGCGAGTTCGGCGGGGAATTTATGCGCAATCGCCCAGCGGGGCGTGGTGGAGCGGAAGCCGAGACGCGACTGGTAGCCGAGGTCATCGACCTTGTAGACCACGCCGTCGATGTCATAGCCCAGTGTGGCGCGCTGTTCCTCGATAGCTTTGTAATGCGCGATCATATCGGCGGGGCCGTCACAACGTTTTGTCAGCGGGTTGGTCTGGAAGCCAAGCTCTTTCAGGCGTTGGATTGCGCCGATTTGCGTGTCGGCCAAAGCTGCGCTGAGCGCACCCCAGGAATAGGCGAAAAACCGCAGCGGGCGATCCTTGGTGATACTGGCGTCCAGCTGGCGCAGAGAACCGGCAGCTGCGTTGCGCGGGTTGGCAAAGGTCTTGGCACCTTTCGCTGCCTGCCGTGCATTGAGGTCCGCGAAATCGGCATGGCTCATATAGACCTCGCCGCGCACTTCGAGCACCTCGGGCGCACCGCTGAGCGTTTCGGGAATGTCGTCGATGGTACGGGCATTGGCCGTAACGTTTTCGCCCGTGGTACCGTCGCCCCGCGTGGCGGCCTGCACCAGCTTGCCATTTTCGTAGCGCAGCGACAGCGATAACCCGTCGATCTTGGGTTCCGCCGTATAGGCCAGCGGGTCCGCGTCACTCAGGCCCAAATAACGCCTAATGCTCTGGTCAAAGCTGGTGATATCGTCGTCTTCAAACGCATTGGAGAGCGACATCATGCGCATTTCGTGGCGGACCTTGGCAAAGCCATCGGCCACCGGAGCACCGACCTGTTCGCTGGGGCTGTCAGCGCGTTTCAGGGTCGGAAAACGCGCTTCGATCTCGGCATTGCGGCGCTTGAGCCGGTCATACTCCGCGTCCGACAATTCGGGCGCGTCTTCTGTGTGATAGGCGGTGTTGGCCTCGGCCAACAATGTCGCCAACCGCTCCAATTCGACCCGCGCGTCTGCCTCGGACAGCTCTTTGACCGCGATCTCCTGCTCTGCCATATGCCCCCCGTTGGCCTTTTACCTTGGACAGAGTGATAGGCCGGGGGTTGCACAGCGTCCAGATTTGAAACGACATATGAGCAATGTCGCTTCAAAGCAGTCAAATAAACTGTCGCTCTGGACCGCATGGGATTGGCGCCGCTTTAACGCGGAGCACAATCATGCGCCGATGGCGATCCGCCCATCCGCTTCGACCTCTGGGTCGCGCAGAACATATCCCCGCCCCCAAACGGTTTCGATGTGGCTGCCATCGCCTGTCGCCTCAGACAATTTTTTGCGCAACTTGCAGATAAACACGTCGATAATTTTGAGCTCGGGTTCGTCCATGCCCCCGTAGAGATGATTGAGGAACATTTCCTTGGTCAATGTTGTGCCTTTGCGCAGGCTGAGCAGTTCGAGCATCTGATACTCTTTGCCCGTCAGATGCACGGTACTGCCTTCGACTTGCACGGTTTTGGCATCGAGATTGACCTCGACCTTACCGGTCCGAATGATCGATTGAGAATGACCTTTTGACCGACGGATAATGGCGTGAATCCGTGCGATGAGTTCTTCGCGGTGAAACGGTTTCGTCAAATAATCATCGGCACCAAATCCAAAGCCCTTGATCTTGTCTTCGCTGGCATCATTGCCCGACAGGATCAGGATCGGCGTTTCGATCCGCGCAAGTCGCAATTGCCGAAGCACGTCAAAGCCATTCATATCGGGCAAATTCAAATCAAGCAGGATCAAATCGTAGTCATAGAGCTTGGCCAGATCGATGCCTTCTTCCCCAAGATCGGTGGAATAGACGTTCAGATTGGCATTGCTCAACATCAATTCGATGCTTTTCGACGTGGTCGGGTCATCTTCGACCAAAATTACGCGCATCAGGTTTCTCCGCAATGTCAACGTCCGGCAACCGCAGCTTTGACGTTGAAAGGTTAATTTCAGGTTATCACGTCAAGAAAGCGAAAAACAACTTAAGATTGCATTAACGCGTCGCACTCAACGGAATTTTTGCACTGCCGTCGCTTTCAGAGCATCGCGTCCATGCTGCAACGACGCCGCAATCCACGCATCCAGCTCCTCTTCACTCAGGGCATAGCGTACGAGGGCTTCTTCTCGGGAAATCAACTGGTGAACAACCGCGTCAACAACAACTGCTTTGCGCGACGCGACCCAGCGGTACGTGTTTGACGGTGGCAAATCCGCCCGCGACAGAATACGTCCGTCATCCAGCATCACTGTACGTGGGCCGTTTGCTTTTTTAAGATACATGAGCGGCCCTTTCCAAGCCTTGACATCGCTTCTCAGGCAGCTTTGCGCGATGCGCCTTAATGTGACGTGAAGCCAAGGGTTGAGAGTATGTCGGATTTACCTATATTTCGCCTGATCAGCCCGACCGACCTGGAGACATCCGAAATGGCCCTCGACGCGCCAAAGCTCAATTCGCTTGGGTTCGCCAAGCCCCCGTCCGAAACGCGTGTCGTCGTGGCAATGTCCGGCGGCGTCGACAGTTCGGTTGTGGCCGCCCAACTGGCCGAGGAAGGCTATGACGTGGTGGGCGTAACGCTTCAACTCTACGACCATGGCGCTGCTTTGGCCAAGAAAGGCGCATGCTGTGCCGGCATCGACATCCACGATGCGCGCCGTGTGGCCGAAGACATGGGGTTCCCGCATTACGTTCTGGATTATGAGAACATCTTCAAGGATGCGGTGATCGACGAGTTTGCCGACAGCTATCTGGCGGGCGCCACGCCCGTGCCCTGCATTCGCTGCAACGAACGGGTGAAGTTCAAGGATTTGCTGGAAACCGCGAAAGACCTCGAAGCCGATTGCATGGCAACCGGCCACTACATCCAGCGCAAGATGGGCGCACAAGGTCCCGAGTTGCACTGCGCGACCGACGCGAACCGCGATCAGAGCTATTTCCTGTTCTCGACCACGCCGGAACAACTAGATTACCTGCGTTTCCCTCTGGGCCATCTGCCCTCCAAGGACGCGACCCGCGACTTGGCGGCGCGCTACGGCCTGCAGGTGGCGGACAAGCCCGACAGCCAGGACATCTGTTTCGTGCCGAACGGTAACTATGCCAGCGTGATTGAAAAGCTGCGCCCCGGTGCTGCCGAGCCCGGCGAGATCGTGCATGCAGATGGCCGCGTATTGGGAACGCATGACGGCGTGATCCACTACACCATTGGTCAGCGCCGGGGCCTTGGAATCGGTGGGCTGAGCGATCCGCTTTACGTGGTCAAGCTCGACGTTGACTCAAAGCAGGTGATCGTCGGCCCGAAGGACATGCTGTCCACCCGGACCATTCCGGTACGCGAAATCAACTGGCTTGGCGACGCGCCCTTTACCAGCCAGAGCGAATGGCATGTCTCGGTCAAGGTTCGCTCGACCCGTCCCCCGCGCGAAGCGATTATCCGTCCACTGACAGACACCACGGCCGAGGTGGAACTGCTGACACCCGAAGAAGGCGTGTCACCAGGTCAGGCCTGCGTCTTCTACGAGACCGAAGGCAGCCGCATCTTGGGCGGTGGTTGGATCTGGCGCGGCTGATACGCCAGCACCACCCGGCTCAGGCAGAGAAGCACTCGTAGGTATCCCACTTCGCAAGGACGTCCAGTCCGGCATCGTACATGGACACCATGTTCGAGTTGAAACCCAGAACAAAACGGATGGCTCCAAGGGTCCCTACAAGACAAAACGGCTTATCTTTGGTGCCTTCCTCAAACTGATACCACGTGTTGTCCACAATCGCGGAATTGCCACGGTTTCCATTATTGACGACGGTGAAATAATGATCGCCACCCTTCTTGTCCGCGGGGCGCACGCGGACAGCCTTGGCGCGTTCGCCCTGCGCTGACAGATACCGCGCCATTTCATCGGCTGCGACAAAGCAAAGCCCCTTGAGGTCACCGTCAGGAACCACAATGCCAGAGTAGTCAGTGCCGCGGCCAATACCCCGAACGGAATCAAACCGCTTTTTTGCACAGAGCAGCAATTTACGGCCTGTCTCGTCGTCCATTTGTTTCGAAGACACATCGTCCGGCATGAGATTGCCGATATCCTGATCACGCCACATGCACGGCGTTGGTGATGTGTCGAGTTGATAGGACATATGCGGCCTCCCTGTTTGGCCGCAGCTTTGCACGGGGTTCGGTTTCGACAAAGCAAATTTGCTCTGCCTGTCGATAGCTTAGAGGTTGCACTTGTCCCGCAAGAAGGCGAGCGCGACAGACAAACCATCAGGCGCGATACCATGCGCGGTGCCCTTCATGATATGGGCATAGACATCTTCCCACCCCGCCTTTTGCAGGGCCTCAGCCGCCTCGGGCAACGATTGCGGTGGCACCACGTCGTCCTGATCTCCGTGTACAAGCAACACCGGGAAGCGGCTTTCCACCTCATCGGCCAGAAGCTCCGGCGCCAGCAACCGCCCAGAGAACGCCACCATGCCTGCAATTGGGTCTTCGCGCCGCGGCGCGACGTGCAGACCCATCATCGTGCCCTGACTGAAACCGAAAAGCACGACCTGCTCTGGCAGAAGGTCCTCGTCCACCATCAAAGCATCGAGAAACGCGTTCAGGTCATCGACAGCCCGCGCCATGCCCGCCATCGACTCCTCTTCCGAAGAGCCGTCGATCCAAGGGATCGGGAACCACTGAAAGCCAAACGGCGCACCGGCGCAGGCTTCGGGCGCATCCGGCGCGACAAACAGCGTGTCCGGCAGGTGTTCACCCAGCGGGTCGGCCAGCCCCAACAGGTCGGCCCCGTTGGCCCCGTAGCCGTGCAGGAACACCACCGCCGAGCGGGTCTCCCCGGATACCGGTTCCTTGCGCTCAGCTTGCAACACCCGTGTCATGCGATCCCCTCTCGGTCTTTTGCAACATGGTAGTAGGCCCAGAGCGCCCGCGCCGCAACCGATCTCCACGGGCTCCACGCCTCGGCCATTTGGCGCAGCGGTTTTTCCTTGGGGCGTTCGGGCAGATCGAACAGAATCCGGGCACCTTCCTGCAAGGCAAGATCCCCCGGCGCAAACACATCCGCACGACCGAGCGAGAACATCGCATAGATTTCCGCTGTCCAGACGCCAATCCCGGTGACAGAAGTCAGGGTCTTGATCACCTCGTCATTGGAGGCCTGACGCAGTGCATCATAGTCGATCCCGGCCTCGGCCAGCGCACAGGCATAGCGCGCCTTTTGTCGGCTGAGGCCCAACGCCCGCAAGCCGTCCTGATCATGACGCAGCACCGCGTCAGGCGTCACAGCCCCCGCGCCTTCCAACCTGGACCAGATCGCGCGGGCCGAGGCAACGCTCACCTGCTGGCTGACAATCGCGCTGAGAAGCTGTGCAAACCCGTCCGGCCTGCGTCGCAACGGCAGCGGTCCGGTCTGCGCCAGCGCCTCGGCAAAGCGCGGCTCTGTTTTCGCGAGCCACTCCGCGCCTTCAGCCACACAGGCGTCGGTTTCGATCAGGCGTCCAACCACAGCTTTGTCTCCAACCAATGCATCGCAGCCGCAACCGACCCCACCTCCGGGCCATCGGTGATACGAGGGCGAGCAACCATGTAAACCGGCAAACCCAGCGCCCGCGCCGCCGCAATCTTGGGCCAGCCGCCCGGTCCTCCTGCATTGCGGGTCAGCACCGCGTCGATCCGGAACCTGCGCATCAGCGCGATTTCCTGCGCGATGGTGAACGGGGCGGTGCCGTGCAGATAGCGCCCATGGCGCAGCGGAAACGGGTCGCGATGCTCGGTCAATTGCCGCACAAAAAGATACGCGTGCCGGAGCGGCCGTAACTCATGCAGCGCGGGCCGCCCCAACGTCACCAAGACCCGCGAGCCTTTCGGAATATGCGCAGCCGCGTGCCGCGCGCTGGGCAGATCGACCCAATGATCCCGCGCGGCCGGTCGCCACGCCGGGCGCGCGAGGCGCAAGACCGGGAGCCCGGCTTGCGCACCAAGCCGCGCACCAAGGCGCAGACTGTCCACGTCACAGGGATGGGGCGCAAGAACCAAAGCGTCCGCCGTCTGAACCTGCGCTGCCAGCGCAACCGACGCTGAAGCCTCCTGCCCTGTGATCCGATCACGGTCCGGCAACCAAAGCTGCGCCGCCTCACCCAGCCGATCCGCCAAGTGCCGCGCCTCGGCGGAACCGCCGAGGATGATCACCTGGACGCGGCAAGCGGAATTGGAGCCGTCAAAATCCTTCATCCCGCCCCGTCTACAAAAGCTCGGAGCGAATCGCCACGCCGCGTCGCGCACACTTGCAGGAACTTGAATTTGGACATACGGCTTCTCGCATGAGCACAATTGACCACGTCACTCACGATACCGCCACAGAAAACCGCCGCGCCAAACGCAACGTGTTTGTTCTGGTTCTCGCACAGGCCATTCTGGGCGCGCAGATGCCGATGCTTTTCACTGTCGGGGGGTTGGCAGGTCAGTCTCTGGCGTCAAACATCTGCTTTGCCACGCTGCCGATCTCGCTCATCGTTCTGGGGTCGATGACAACCGCCACGCCGATTTCCGCCTTTATGCAGAAATACGGCCGCCGCGCGGGGTTTGCCGTAGGCGCAATTGGTGGCGCGCTGGGCGGTGCCATCGGGGCGTATGGTCTTTATATCGCGTCTTTCCCGGTCTTTCTCCTGGGCAGCTTCCTGACCGGTATCTACATGTCCGCGCAGGGGTTTTACCGCTTCGCCGCCGCCGACACCGCAACAGATGAGTTCCGCCCCAAGGCCATTTCCTATGTCATGGCTGGAGGTCTCGCCGCCGCAATCCTAGGACCGCAGTTGGTCAAGGCGACGGCGGATTGGTATGTCGTACCCTTCCTCGGCACCTATTTTGCGGTGATCGTGCTGAATGTGATCGGATCGGCGCTGTTCCTCTTTCTAGATATCCCGAAACCGAAAGCGCCCCATGCAGATGACCCCAAGGGCCGCACCCGGTTGGAGTTGATCAAGACCCCGCGCATCGCCGTGGCGATCATCTGCGGAATGGTCACCTATGCGCTGATGAACCTTGTCATGACCTCGACGCCGTTGGCTGTCGTCGGGTGTGGCTACACCGCCAATAACGCCGCTGACATCGTGTCGGCGCACGTTCTGGCGATGTTCATCCCCTCCTTCTTCACCGGGCACCTGATCGTCCGCTTTGGCGTGGAAAAAATTGTGGCCACCGGACTGGTGATATTGGCAGCCGCCGGAGCCGTGGCCCTGCAGGGCGTCGATATCGCAAATTTCTACATTGCTCTGATTCTGTTGGGCTTTGGCTGGAACTTCGGATTCATTGGCGCGACAGCCATGCTGACGGCGTCCCATGAACCGCACGAACGCGGGCGGGTGCAGGGGATGAACGACGTGCTCGTGTTCGGCGGCGTCACGATGGCGTCACTCGCCTCGGGGGGATTGCTGAACTGTTCCGGCGGCACCCCGGCGGAGGGGTGGAGCGCGGTGAACATGGCGATGGTGCCTTTCCTGATGCTCGCGGGTGGGTCGCTGATCTGGCTGATGTTCCAGCCGAAGGAAGGCACCGCCTGACGGTCACGGCACGCTGATCATGCAGTAATGAGACTTTAAGAGTTAGGCCGCAGGGTGGGCATAATCTTCCACCAGAACGGTGTCTGCCATGCTCCGAATGCTCTTGCTCGCTCTTCCTCTGCTCTCCGCCTGTCAACATTACGACAAAGCCGCGCATTTCGCGGCCGGGGCGGCGGTGTCTCATATCGTGACCCAGGAAACCGGGAACCCCATGGCGGGTTGTCTGGCCGCGATCGGTGTCGGGGCACTCAAGGAACTTGTCGATGATGTTGCCGACCCGGCAGACGTGCTGGCGACGGGATTGGGATGCAGTGCAGCACTTGCGTTCTGAACTACCAGCGTCCAGTGGCCGCGTGCCACATCAGGCGGAGCTTCTTATTGGCTTCGGACATGCCAAGCGTGCCATCCGCCACCCGGCGCGGATTGGCCTTGGCCTGCTTCAGAACCGGCCCCGCCTGCCATGTGGCAAGGGTGACGGGCTGCGCCGCTTTAGGCAGATCGGCACGGTGCTGGCGGGATTTTACCAAACGGTCAAATCCCTGTTTGGCAAGGTCCCGGACCGCCTCGGGCCGCCCATCCACCAAGGGCCTGCGGCCCTGCCGTTCCAGTTCCGGCACCGCACGCAGGAAATGCGCAAGGCCGCTGGCATAGCCGAGATCGGTCAGCATGTCGGGCATGGTGCCACCCAAGGATTGTGAAGCTGCGCGCAGCAGAGAGGCCGCAGTATCTTCGATATATTTTGAAAATGCCGCCTGATCTTCAAACGGATCGCGATAAACGTCCCACAACCGGGCCGCTACTGCCTTTTGCAACTCACGCGCGGCAGGCGCATCCAGCACATGCGCCAAGGACGTCACCACCTCGTGCCGCCGCACCAGACCACCCGACGCAATTTCTTCCAGCGCATCGGTCCACCATTGCAGGCGCATCTCGGCAATGATCGCCTCTTTCGTCACCCAAGGGGCGCGCGAGACCTCGACATTGAACGCATATATCGGAAACAAAACCTTGCGCGCCTCAACAGGCGCGGCCATCGTTGCGGCGAACCGGTCTGGATCGCCCTTTTCGACAAGCTGCGCGCAGGCGATAAGGTCGGCATCAAAGCTCATGCCCAAGCGGCGTCCCGCACCAGTTTCCAGCGCACCGCGTCCAGCAATGCCTCAAACGATGCGTCGATGATGTTGGCACTGACACCAACTGTGGCCCAGCGGCGCCCCTGCCCGTCTTCGCTGTCGATGATGACGCGGGTCACGGCCTCGGTCCCGCCCTGTGTGATACGGACCTTGAAGTCGACCAGCCGCATGTCGTCGATGAGATCCTGATACCGCCCGAGGTCCTTGGCGAGCGCTTTCGAAAGCGCGTTCACGGGACCGCGGTCATTGCCCAGTTCGTCCATCGACTCGCTGACCGACAGTTTCTTGTCGCCGTCCACTTTGACGACCACCACTGCCTCGGAATGCGAGATCATCTTGTTATATTTGTTCTTTCGCCGCTCGACGGTCACGCGGTAGCGTTTGACCTCGAAGAACTCGGGCAGCATGCCCAATTCGTCACGCGCAAGCAGTTCGAAACTCGCCTGCGCGGTGTCGTAGGAATAGCCCTCCGCCTCGCGCGCCTTGATCCGGTCAAGGATACGGGCCAGCGCCGGGTCCTTGTCGGGCACCTCAATTCCAGCTTCCGCCAGACGGCGGCGCAGGTTTGACTGGCCCGCCTGATTCGACATCGGGATCACGCGGCGGTTGCCCACCAAGCCTGGGTCGATGTGTTCGTAGGTCGTCGGGTTCTTGAGGATGGCGCTGGCGTGCAGCCCGGCCTTGTGCGCAAAAGCGGACGATCCGACATAGGCCGATTGCTTGAGCGGCACGCGGTTGAGGATTTCGTCCAGCATCCGGCTGATCCGGGTCATGCCTTCGAGCGCCTCCAGCGTCACGCCGGTCTCATAGGAGCTGGCATAGGGTTCCTTGAGCAGCAGCGTCGGGATCAGCGCGGTCAAGTTTGCATTGCCGCAGCGTTCGCCGAGCCCGTTCAGCGTGCCCTGTATCTGCCGCGCGCCTGCGTCAACAGCGGCGAGCGTGGTGGCCACGGCCATTTCGGTGTCGTTATGGGTATGAATGCCTACATGGGTGCCGGGAATGCCGAAGGCGATGACGGCTTCGGTGATCTTGCCCACTTCGCTGGGTAGTGCGCCGCCATTGGTGTCACAAAGCACGATCCAGCGTGCGCCAGCCTCATAGGCGGCGTGCAGGCAGGTCAGAGCGTATTCCGGATTGGCCTTGTAGCCGTCGAAGAAGTGTTCGGCGTCAAACAGCGCCTCGCGCCCCTGGGCTACGATATGAGCCACCGAAGCGCGGATATTTTCGACATTTTCATCAAGTGTGATG